>NZ_JAEL01000171.1 GCF_000518885.1 Bacillus sp. J33
GATCTTCCGGAGAGGTCCTGGGTCTGCCTTGACCTGGTCCTTTTGCTTTCCCTCGTTTTTCTTCCAGCCCCTTTATCCCTTCAGCCTTAAAATGTTTAACCCAGCGTCTTACCATTGAATAATTAATATCCAGCTCCTTAGCGACTGTTTCATAACCCATCCCCTCTTTTAAGTAAAGGTCTACGGCTCTTTTCTTAAATTTAACATCATATGTCTGTCTTGTTTTCCCCATCAAAAATCCCCCCATAGTAGACAGATTAGTATGCTTTCTTTTTTCTGTCTACTATAGGGGGATCATATCAATTTAGCCTGGCTTTTCTCATTACTTATTCAAACTAACAGCAATCCTTGATCCCACTTCCGCATTATGCTTCACCAATGCAATGTTCGCAGTAAGGCTGGTGCCTTCTGTTAATTCTTTTACTTTTCCGAGAAGGAATGGCGTTACTTTTTTGCCAGCGATATTGTTATCCTTCGCTTCTTTTAAAGCGGTTTCGATAACTCCTGTGATAAATGCCTCTTCCATCGCATCTTTTTCCGGGATCGGGTTGGCGATAACTAAGCCGCCTTTTAGGCCCAGTTCCCATTTTGTGCGGATCATTTCTGCTGCTTCTTCAGCACTGTCTACCCGGTAGTTTACGTTAAAAGGACTAGTACGAGTATAGAAGGCCGGCAATACATCTGTTTCGAACCCAACAACCGGTACGCCATGCGTTTCTAAATATTCGAGTGTTAATCCTATATCCAGGATTGATTTGGCACCTGCACAGACAACTGCTACATTTGTTTGTGCGAGCTCCTGGAGGTCTGCAGAAATGTCCATGGTCGTTTCTGCTTCGCGGTGCACCCCGCCAATTCCGCCAGTAACGAACACTTCAATACCGGCAAGCTCAGCACAGATCATGGTTGCCGCAACTGTTGTAGCGCCATTCTTCTTCTTTGCCACCAGATAGGGCAGGTCACGCCTGCTTGCCTTTTCAACGTCCTTGCTTTGGGCAAGAAACTCCAGCTCCTCATCTGATAAGCCAATTTTGATTTTCCCATTTAAAATCGCAATCGTTGCAGGCACTGCACCGTTTTGGCGAATAATTCCTTCTACCTCTTTTGCCGTCTGGACGTTTTGCGGGTATGGCATTCCATGTGAAATAATCGTTGATTCCAAAGCAACGACCGGTTTATTTGCCTTTTTTGCTTCCAAGACTTCTTCTGAGTATTCTAGCCATTTTTTTAACATGATGTCACTTCTCCTTAGTCAAAATATTGTTTGAATGTTTCCTGCAACCGTGTGTTATTTAAATTCGGGTTAACTGTTTCAAAAGACTGCAATGCCAGCATTGAGCAGGACATTCCGATCTTGCAGGCATCTTCAGTGCCTAATCCTTTTAGATGCGCAAAAATAATTCCGGAAACAAGTGAGTCGCCAGCACCCGTAACATCAGCAATTTTCACCTTTGGCGGGAGGAGCACACCAGCCTCTCCTTCGTTCGTAAAGTAAATCAGCCCTTTATCTCCCCGGCTGATCACAACTTTCTCTGCGCCTTTTTTCATAATTTTTTCTGCTGCCTTGAAAAAATCCCCCTCATTGCTGATTTCCATTCCTGTTAGGGCTTCGGCTTCATCTTTGTTGGCAATCAGCCAGGTAACACCCTTCAGGTCAGTTGGCAAATTTTTAATTTTGGGGGCAGATACAGGTGTGATGCAGAGCGGTACGTTTTCTTCATAACACCTAGTAATGATCTGCTTCAACACTTGAGGAGGGAAATTGGTATCAAGGACAACTATTTCCGATGAGGCAAGATAGCCCCACTTCTTCTCGATAAACTCAGTGCCAACGCTTTCATAAATGGTCATATCTGCAAGTGCTACTGCCATTTCTCCATCGTGATCAAGAACAGCTGTGTAAGTGCCAGTCGTTAGACCTGCTAAGGATTGTGAAGGTGTTATATCAGCAAAGGCTTTGGTATATTCAAGGAGCCACTCCCCTTCATGATCATCACCAACAACCGTCATCAGTCCAACATCACAGCCCAGCCTGCCAAGGTTTTCTGCTATATTGCGGGCCACTCCTCCGCAGGATTGCGAGCTCTCAGCAGGATTTGACGTACCATACTGAAGGTTACCTGATACTTGAATTTTCCTGTCTATATTGGAGCCTCCAACACAAAGCACGTCTTTTCTCTCTGGAAGAACATAAGCTCTGCCAAGAATTTTCCCCTGCTTCGTAAGAGAGGAGATATACCCAGCTACAGCAGACCTGGACAGCCCCGTCTTTTCAGCTAACTCATTCTGGGCAATAAATGGATCCTCTTTGATCAGCTGCAAAATCAATAACTCTTTTTCATTCAAAATTGATCAGCCCTGTCTTTTAAACTTTTGTCTATATTATAAACTTTTGTTTATTAATAAAACAAGTGCTATTTTTCAAATAATTCTATTAAGAAGTCTATTAATCTATGCCGCTACCTTTTTATTCGCCAGTTATCATGGTTTGTTTGCTAAATTAAAGGATTTGTTCGCTAAATTAAGTAATTTATTTGCTTGTTTTAGGTTTTATTAGCTAACTGCCAAAATGTGTCCTATTCCCTTTGCTTTGCCAGTTAAACATTTAGTCAGCCATTAAGTTGATGTGAATGCAATATTATGGTTTTACCAATCCCGGATTCCGTTAGGAAAGGTAGACATTTTCTTAACAATCATATATAGTTAGCTAGGTAACTATTTTAAGAGGGTGACCCAATGTATTCTAATCAAAGCGAACTTTTTCATTCCATAAACCAATTCACGCGGCATTTTTCAAAATTACTTAATGAAAGCCTTGTGCCGCTTGGCTTGTATGCTGCACAATGGTCTATTATTTATCGCCTCAAAACAGGCGGTCCAAGTACGCAAAAAGAACTTTCATCTTACTTGGGAGTTGAAGCTCCAACCATGACCCGGACCTTGGCGCGTTTGGAGAAAGCCGGATGGATTAAAAGAACATCAGGTCAGGACAAACGTGAAAAAAAGATTTCCCTTACCGACGCAGCCATAAATGAATACGACACTTGGCTCCAATCTGTTCGTAAGAGCGAAAGCCAAGTCTTAAACAACATCACTGAAGAAGAAATCAGCACCATGATCAGACTCATGGCAAAAATGAGAGAAAATATGGTACCAGGCACCTATACCAGTTAATCAAAGTGGGATAGGTGCCTGGTACCGAATTGTTAGGAGGTCAACATGAAGAAACAGCCATTGTGGACGAAGGATTTTTTGAGCATTTCTGTTACTAGTTTTTTCCTATTTATGGGTTTTTATGTTTTACTGACTACGCTTCCCCTTTACATCTTGGATGAATTGAAGGGTGATGAGACACAGGTTGGCCTGGTTATATCGGTATTCCTGATTGCCGCAGTGATCAGCAGGCCATTTACAGGCAAGTGGATTGATGAGCTTGGACGCAGAAAGATTTTGCTTTCATCTTTGCTTGTGTTTGCGGTATCATCCCTTCTTTATTTCTGGGCTGACTCAATGCCAGCCCTGCTTGCACTTCGGTTTCTGCATGGAATTGGGTTTGGCATGGCCACTACTGCTACTGGAGCAATCGTCGCTGATATTGTGCCAAATAAACGACGAGGCGAAGGGCTTGGCTATTATGCGATGTTCATGAACTTAGCCATGGTAATCGGCCCCTTTGCAGGATTGACGATCATTCAATACGCTAGCTTCCTATGGATATTTGCTTTATGTACAGTCCTATCTTTTATCGCTATCGTATTGGGTGCTTTTGTAAAAATTCCACAAAAAGCAGAAAGTTCCGTTAAACACCCAAAATTTACGCTTTCAAGTTTGTTTGAGAAAAATGCGATTCCTGTTGCCATTGCAGCAGGCATATTGGCATTTGCTTACTCAGGTATTCTCTCCTTTATCTCCGTCTATGCGAAAGAGCTCGGCCTGCTTGAAGCAGCAAGCTTCTTTTTTGTGGTATATGCGGCGTTCATAATCATGTCCCGTCCATTCACAGGCCGATGGTTTGACACTTATGGAGAAAATAAAGTCATTTATCCAGCTATAACCTTTTTTGCCGCCGGTTTATTGTTGCTTAGCCAGGCAAGCAACACCTTTTTATTCCTGCTCTCCGGAGCTATAATCGGACTAGGCTACGGTACAATTGTTCCCAGCCTGCAAACAGTTGCAATCAAACAAGCCGATGCAGCGAAACGAGGCCTTGCTACTTCTACCTTCTTTACACTATTTGATACAGGTATTGGTTTAGGTTCGTATGTACTGGGAATACTTGCTGTCCAAACAGGTTTTTCCTCCCTTTATTTCATGCTTGCGGGTGTCGCATTGTTCGGCCTGCTCGTCTACTATTTGCTTCACGGGAAAAAAACGGAACCTAAAACTGTTCATGAAGAGGCAGACTTGCCGCTATAAGGTTGATCGCATATTGAGAGCCATTATTATGGCTCTTTTTTGTCAACCTTTAATTGTAGATATTTTCTGAATATTTTTTGCCCTTCATATGAAAATTAGCATATAATATAATTAATATTCAAAAGGTAGTGTCAAAAGATTTATGAAAACTACCTAAAGGGTTAGTTTCTCTCCTATTTACTGGATGGAGATGCGCCGCAATCGCTCTTGACAAACACGCCAATGGTTTGAGGATTGTTTAACAAGGGCGAAGGGAACAAAAGAAGGCATACCAAATAAGCCCTTGGTTGTTTCCATTTTAAACCATTGGCAAGTTCGGTTTGTCAAGAGTTCGCTCCGCCGATTGCTGAATTAGCTTAAGGGCTCAGCTAAACAAAAAGTTAGGCTTGTCTTTGTTCTACTATCCATTGTT
>NZ_JAEL01000172.1 GCF_000518885.1 Bacillus sp. J33
GGCCCAACTGCCCGTAAAAGCCCGATAAGTTCAGCTAATCTTGATGGAGAAAAGCACTCCATCAAGAAAGCTGAACTTTATATTTTTTGTGCCATATAGGGTATTATAGGAGTGGCGGCATTAATGAATGTTGTATGCCTGATATTTAAAAGTTTTATTAGAGAGGGTGCTAGGAATGGATCGTATTGAAGAGATTACAACAGAAGAATTGCAAAAGAAGCTGGAAGCTGGAGAGAAGCTTGAGCTTGTTGATGTGAGAGAAGATGAAGAGGTTGCATCAGGCATGATTCCAGGAGCGCGGCATATCCGCATGGGTACAATTCCGGAAAACCTTGATAAATTTGATAAAGATACCGAGTACATCATCATTTGCCGTTCTGGCAGCCGAAGCGGAAATGTCTGCCATTATTTGCAGGAACAAGGATACAAAGTTCGCAATATGGCGGGCGGCATGATGAACTGGCAGGGTAAAACTGAATAGTGCCAAACAAAGCGGAGCCGGTTTCGGCTTCGTTTTTTTATGTATATATAATTTTAAAAATTAGAAAAATTGTCAAAAATGATAAAAAAACCAGAAAGGGAGATTCCTATGATTAAGGTGAAATTATTCGATCATGAACATGAAAAGGATCTTGAAAAGGATATGAACCATTTTTTGGAGAGAATTGAGGAAAAAAACTTTTGGATATTAAATATAATGTAGCGGCTGTTCAGGAGGATGAGGACGAGCAAATTTACTGTTTTTCTGCGATGGTCATATATAGAGCCTGATGCCGCCTCGGTCACCAGGCTCTTATTTTTTTAAACAGCTTTTGCCGAGCCTGCAGCATTTAATCCGGCCAGCCTGCCTGTTACAAGAGCGGATGTAATATTGTACCCGCCAGTATACCCATGAATATCAAGGATTTCACCGCAGAAGAAAAGAGCTTCCATCAATTTTGATGCCATTGTTTGCGGTTCAATTTCTTTAACAGATACACCACCGCCGGTAACAAAAGCTTTATCAAGCGGTAATGTGCCGTTTACTGTAAACTGAAACGATTTACAGCTTCTCACAAAGCTTCTGACTTTTTCGTTGGAGATATTGGCACCCTGTGCTGATGGGTCAATTCCATTGTGCTCCAGAAGAAATAGCAGATATCTTTCAGGAAGCATCCCCTTTAAGAGATTCTTAATGCTCTTCTTTGGCTCATCCTTAATCTTTTTGGAAACTTCCTGGAATAATGGTTCTTCCTTTGTATCCGGAATGGCATCCAAGTTCATCGTGACCTCTTTCAGGTTCCATTTTTTCATGGCTTTGACAACATACTGGCTGCAGCGCAAAACAGCCGGTCCGCTAATGCCAAAATGGGTAAAAATCATATCCATCCGATGGGTGATAAGCGCTTTTCCTTTAGGATTCAGCACACTAAGGGCCACACTTCTCAGAGATAATCCCTGAAGCGCTTTTTCTTTGATAAAGCTTTCGGAAGAAGTCAAAGGGACTTCTGTCGGAAAAAGCTCTGTTATCGTATGTCCTGCTTTTTCCGCCCAAGCATAGCCATCCCCGGTTGAACCAGTGTGCGGAACGGACTTTCCTCCGACTGCAATGACCACAGCGTCTGCTTCATAAATATCACCAGTCTTCAGCTCTACTGATTTGACCCTGCCTTTTTCATAGTGGACATCATGGATTGGGCTATTGGTTTTTATATCGACCTTCAGCTCTTTAAGTCTTGTTATCAGGGCATCCACGACTGATTGCGCTTTGTCAGTCACCGGAAACATCCGTCCATGATCTTCCTCTTTCAGCTTTATGCCCAAATTCTCAAAGAACCTGATAATATCTTCATTGCTGAATAGGGAGAAAGCACTGTACAAAAAGCGTCCATTGCCGGGGATATGTTTAATTATTTCATCCACTGGGAGCCTGTTTGTAACATTGCACCGGCCTCCGCCGGAAATCGCGAGCTTCCTGCCAAGCTTGTCTCCTTTATCGATCAGCAGCACTTTTGCTTTCTGTTCGGCGGCACCGATTGCTGCCATTAATCCTGACGGCCCTCCGCCAATTACAATTACGTCATATTTCATTTTTTCACCAACTTATTTTGTTTCACCTTTTTTAAGTATAAGCTCTATTATAATGCAATAATCCTTTTTCTAAAAATAAACCTTAATATACAGGTATTGTAAGTGGCATTTCTTCGTCAAGAAGAGTACACTACAAATAGTGTCTAAAAAGATAGAAAAATGGCGAACTATTTGATTATTTATGATAAAATCATGTCGCTAACAGCTTCAGCCAGTTCATCGTTTTTTACATAGATTACAGGCTGCAGTATTTAAGGAAGGGATTATATGTCATCTAAGCTTTTAAAAGGAACTTTTATTTTAACGCTGGGAACGATTATTTCAAAGGTTCTCGGATTGTTTTATGTTATTCCTTTTTATCACATAGTCGGGAAGGAAGGGACAGCCCTTTATTCTTTTTCATATACACCTTACACAATTTTCATTAGTGTTGCGACAGCGGGGGTTCCGCTTGCCGTTTCAAAGTTTATTTCAAAATATAATGCTATAGAGGAATATGCAGTAGGCAGAAAACTATTCAAATCAGGTTTGATTGTCATGCTGGCAAGCGGGATTATTTCCTTTCTGCTCTTATTCTTCCTGGCACCGGTTGTTGCAGAAATGACGCTTGCAGGGAAAGATGTTGAAGTAAGTGTTAACGATGTAACAACAGTTATCCGAGCAGTTTCGTTTGCCTTGATTATTATACCTTTCATGAGTTTGATAAGAGGTTTCTTTCAGGGGCATCAGTCGATGGGACCGACAGCAGTTTCCCAGGTAGTCGAGCAGATTGTACGGATCCTTTTTGTTCTCGCTGGAGCCTACTTCGTTTTAAATATTATGAAAGGGGCAGTTACCACTGCTATCAGTGTCGCTACTTTTGCTGCCTTTATTGGCGGACTCGGCAGCCTTGGGGTCCTGTTTTGGTATTGGTATAAGCGAAAACCTCATTTGGATAAATTGCTCGAAGAAGATAAAGGAACAGTGGACATTTCCTTGAAAGAAATATATAAAGAAATTATTCTTTATGCCGCTCCTTTTGTATTCGTGGGTCTTGCAAATCCGCTTTTCCAATTTATTGATCAAATTACATTTACAAGAGCAATGGCAGCCATTGGAGAGGCAGGAAATGCAGTAGCCGCTTTCTCTGTACTGAACTTCGAAACACATAAGCTTGTCATCATTCCTGTATCATTGGCAACGGCCTTTTCATTGACACTCGTTCCAAGTGTGACAAAGGCCTTTATGGAAGAAGATCGTTCAGATCTAAACCGACAGCTCAATCAGACGTTTCAGGTACTTCTGTTTCTGACTCTGCCTGCTGTTGTCGGCTTGTCATTGCTCGCTGAACCGGTCTTTACTTTATTTTACGAGCATAAGGAGCTTGGAACTGAAGTTTTAAGGACCTATGCACCAGTTGCCATCCTGTTTGCCTATTACTCGGTAACGGCAGCTATTTTGCAGGGAATCAATGAACAGCGCTTTACGATCCTGAGTTTGCTTACGGGCTTGCTTGTAAAACTGACATTGAATATTCCGCTTATAAAACTGTTTGAAACACAAGGGGCAGTCTTTGCAACGGCTCTAGGATATACAGTGGCAATTTTAATCAATTTATTTGTGATCAAAATGTATGCCAAATATCCGTTTAAGCTTGTCTTAAGAAGGGGCATGCTTATCGTGTTATTTACTTTATGCATGTTTATTGTTACAAGCGTTGTCTATAAAATCTTAACCATTTTCTTATCGCCGGCAACTGATTTCCAAGCCATCATCATTGTAGCCATCTGCGCAGCCGCAGGAGCGGGAATCTATTTCTACTTGAGCTTTAGAACAAAGCTAATCTATCTTCTGTTCGGGGCAAGAGTTGATAGGGTGATGAAGAAACTAAGGCTGAGGGCATAATAAAAAAGGTCTCCGCAAAATGAACTGTGCCCCAGTTTACGGACAGTTTTAAAAAAGTACCTATGCTGCTAGTAGATGACCCCGGTATTGTACCGGGGTCATTTTATTTAAGCCCCATTGATACCTGTGATGGTTATATTCCTTGATTATTCGATCCACTTCTATTTTTACATCTCTTAAATTATCTAAGGATTTATACTCTGCTAAATCTTTAAAGTGTCCAAAGAAACTTTCCATGGGTGCGTTATCCCAACAGTTTCCCTTTCGGGACATTGATTGGGTTAAGCCAAGTTTCTTTACTTTGCTTTGGAATAGGG
>NZ_JAEL01000173.1 GCF_000518885.1 Bacillus sp. J33
GTTTGTCAAGAGCGATTGCGGCGCATCTCCATCCAGTAAATAGGAGAGAAACTAACCCTTTAGGTAGTTTTCATAAATCTTTTGACACTACCATCATTTGATAGAAAAGTAAGAATACTTGCTATATTCATAGTAAAGGGAATCGCCTGCAGGAGTAAATTGGGGTAATGAAACGGGGACATTCCTCCTAATTTGAAACATAAATATACTCTTTTCATATTAAAAATAGGGTGTTATTACCTTGATAACTTATTAAAGGAGATTAACCTTTATAAGAATGAAGGATTTTTACCCCAAATTTGGAATGAGAGAGTTGAGGTAATAAGAGGTTTATGGTTAGGTTTTTCCTGCCATTGCCTTGGTTTGGGGCGTCATGATGGCTCCATGAAGACCTTTTTTCGGTCATGACCTCGGTTTGGGGCGTTATGATGGCTCCATGAAGACCTTTTTTCNATGATGGCTCCATGAAGACCTTTTTTCGGTCATGACCTCGGTTTGGGGCGTTATGATGGCTCCATGAAGACCTTTTTTCTGCCATAACCTTGGTTTAGGGCGTCATGACGGCTCCATGAAGACCTTTTTTCTGTCATGACCTCGGTTTGGGGCGTCATGACGGCTCCATGAAGACCTCTTTTCTGCCATGACCTCGGTTTGGGGCGTCATGACGGTTCCATGACGACCTTTTTTCTGTCATGACCTCGGTTTGGGGCGTTATGATGGCTCCATGAAGACCTTTTTTACAACTCAGCTTTTATTTTCGTCCTCGTAAAAAGATCCATAACCAAAAAGATAAAAGGACACCCTATAACCGAAGTGCCCTTCCATCCAATTATTCTATTATTTAGACGTTACACTTCCCTGAAATACCCGATTCAAAGCATCTGCAGCCTGCTCAATGGATTTTCTGCCCTGCTCCAGAGCACCTGGCATCCAGAAGAAGCCATGGATCATGCCGTCATATCGTTTCGCTTCGACTGGCACCCCTGCTTCTTTTAGGCGTTCTGCATAGGCTTCGCCCTCATCGCGGAGCGGATCAAATTCACCAGTGAGAACCAATGCTGGCGGAAGTCCGCTTAGATCTTTGGCTCGAAGCGGAGAAGCATAGGGATTCTTCCCATCCTCTTCATTCCGTAAATAATGATTCCAAAACCATTCCATACTGTCTTTCGTTAGCAGATATCCGTCTGCATTTTCAGTGTAAGACTCTGTTGCATAAGAATAATTGGTTACTGGATAGATCAGCATCTGATAGGCAAGTGAAATTTCGCCTTTATCCTTTGCCATCAAGGAAACGACAGCTGCAAGGTTTCCGCCGGCACTGTCGCCGCCCACTGCAATCCGATTCAGATCTACATTAATAGATGATGCATTTTCTGCCACCCACTTGGCAGCAGCATAAGAATCATCCGCAGCTGCCGGAAATTTATGCTCAGGAGCCAATCTGTAGTCCACAGAAACAACCACGCAATTAGCAAGATTTGTTAAGAGCCGGCACGGAACGTCTACTGTTTCCAGATCGCCGATGACCCAGCCGCCGCCATGATAGTAAACGAGCGCGGGAAAAGGGCCTTCACCTTTTGGCGTATAAATACGGACAGGGATTTCTCCGCCTGGCCCTGGAATTTTACTGTTTTCAACCTTTCCAACTTCCTCAGGCTCTCCTGCCAATGCACGAAAATCTGTTGTCTGCCTTGCTTCCTCCGGTGATAGCTGGCTCATAGGCGGCGCTCCCATTGCCCCCATTTGTTCCAATAAAAATTTTGCCTGCGGATCTAATGCCATACTCCATTTCCTCCTTAAAATATATTAATAGATATGGGCAGTTACAGACTTGCCCTATCATGGTTCACTTAGTTCACAGCCGTTTTCTCAGAGGCTGTCAGTGTAAAACCTTCATAGCCTTTTTCAGCGACTTCATCACAGATTTTGCGGTATGTTCCGACTCCGCCTAGATAGATTTGGAAACCGCGTGCTTTTCCTTCGATGTTTGCACCCATGTACCAGGAATCTGTCTTTGTAAATAACGTTTGGTCAGCAATTTCACGGCAATGCTTGCTCCAGGTATTTTCCGCTTCTTCATTCACCTCGATGACAGCCTGGTTATGGTCGCGCATATAGTTAATGCAGTCTGATACCCATTCCACATGCTGTTCAATGGACACCATCATATTGCTTAGTACAGATGGACTTTCAGGACCAGTCAGCATGAACATATTTGGGAAGCCTGCTGTACCAAGGCCCAGATAGGTTCGGGTCTGTGAGCCGCCTGCCCATTTTTCTTTCAGGGAGACACCTTCTTTTCCGCGGATGTCCATTTTGAATAATGGGCCTGTCATAGCATCAAAGCCTGTGGCAAATACAATCATGTCTAGCTCATACTCAGAATCTTCGGTCTTTACACCAGAAGCGGTTATCTCCCGAATCGGTGCTTTTTTTACATCCACAAGTGTTACATTATCCCGGTTGTAGGTCTCGAAATAATCTGTATCAATAATCGTACGTTTCGTGCCGTAATAGAATTTCGGCAGCAGTTTTTCCGCCACCTCCGGGTTTTTGACCGTTTCCCGGATTTTTGAGCGAATAAATTCTGCCACAATTTCATTTGCTTCTGGAGTTACGGACAAGTCATTATATGTGTAGGAAAGTTTTAGTAGCCCGCCTTTTTTCCAGGCTTCTTCAAAAACTTTTTGCCGTAGTTCAGGAGATTCGTCAAACACTGAGATATTTCTAGGCTCCTCCGGAATTCCAGTTAGGGAGTGGCGCATTTTTTCCCTGATTTCACTGTAATTTTTACGAATAACATTTAGATATTCAGGATCGTTCGGTACATTTCTGGCTGGGCTGCTATACTGCGGGGTCCGCTGGAATACAGTAAGGTGTTTTGCTTCTTTTGCAATAACCGGGATTGCCTGAATACCGCTGGAGCCTGTTCCAATTATTCCGACACGCTTGCCCTCGAATTGAACTTTTTCATGCGGCCAGTGGCCGGTATGATGCCATTCACCCTTATAGTTTTCGAGCCCTTTAAATTTGGGTACATTAGACGCTGACAAGCATCCTACGGCTGTAATAAAATATTTAGCAGAAACTGTTTCACCGTTATTTAACTGGACATTCCAGCAATTCTTTTTTTCTTCAAATTGAGCTGTTTGTACCCTTGTATTGAACTGCACGTCACGGCGCAAATCAAACTTATCTGCTACAAAGTTTATATAGCGTAAAATCTCCGGCTGTTCCGCGTATTTGGCCGACCAGCTCCATTCCTTCAAGAGTTCCTCGGAAAAAGTGTAGTTATAGTAGATGCTTTCAACATCACAGCGTGCACCAGGATATCGATTCCAATACCATGTTCCGCCTACATTATCGCCTGCCTCAAAAACACGAGTGGAAAAACCAGCCTCCCTCAGACGGTAAAGCATATATAAGCCTGAAAAACCTGCCCCTACGACAACAGCATCAAAATCTGTGAGAGAGTTCGATTTTTTAACTGATGACATTCTAACCCCTCCTTCTTATTATTTAGAGCTAACTTTTCGGACAATCAGATTACTGCACCACATTGTAAACGGTTACATTTTTTCTTATTAAAAATGCGCCCGGGACTTTACACGAACCAGCCCACCTTCCTGTTTAATTTAAGAGTTTTGCTCTATTTAAAGCTTAATATTTTTTGTATAATTTGAATATTCGTAATTTTCTATGTATAATATCCCTATAAAGAAGGTGATAAAATGATAATGGATTCTACCTTTTTAGATCATATCCAAATATTAGAAGAGGTGGACAGTCATGAAGAAAAGCTTTATAAGATTCTTGAATTATATATGGGCACCTTCCCCGTGAAAAATGCCTATTTATTCAGATTTTCCCCTTTGGGATTCATTGGTGAAGGAATCATTGCCATTACATCGATTGGATTATTGCATATCCGGGATATCAGGGACGATATCCGTTCGCTTCCGCTTATCTACTCTGCTCTCTATGAAAGAAAAGCCAAATATTGTTCTGGGATTGAATACCTCAAGCAAATAAACATCAAATACATAACCACATCCAATGTAGACTCTTTCCTCGCTGTCCCCATCTGCTTCGGCGCTGTTCCGATCGGCTATATTTGCACTAATGAGTTTAAAAAGAAAACCGGCATTACTGTGGTCAAGCCCCCATATAGTATAGATATTAAAAAACCGGAGCTGTATCCTCATGGAAATGGCTCCCTTTTTTTGATATTTTAGTTATTTCATTCTTTTTATTTACTTGACATNGAGCCTCGTCACGCATGATTTCCACGCTAGAAAGCCAAGTTTGTAACACAACTAGCTCCCCAATAAGGTATCATGCGTTGCTCCATATCAAGTAGTGCACTTAAAATATTTTGTGTGTTCCTTTTTGGGGACCCATTTCCTTATGCTATAAGGTGCTGGCGGCGATAATTTACTGGAGACTGTCGATTTAA
>NZ_JAEL01000174.1 GCF_000518885.1 Bacillus sp. J33
TCATCATTTGTCCAGGTTACCAAGCGATAGCGCGGTAGGAAGAAAGTAAGAAAGTGCCCAATTTAATTTGTCCGTTTTCTTGACGTAGTATCAATTAATAATGAAAAAAATTTGGGGCCGACCCCCATACTGATCCATTAAACTCCGAATAGTATAGCAGGAAAGAAAAATAATACATAAATTAATGAAATTTCGCAGGAATATGAATTAGGAGGTCTGGTTGTGAGATTGGTGCAAATGGATATTGATCAAATTTTGGAATCTACATCGGAAATTGCAGAAGAAGATCTTGGCTATATAATCAGACAAGTTGAAATCGATATTTTACTTGAAAGAACCCAGGATTGGTAAAATAAATAAAACTCCCCGCAGTTCACAGCTGCGGGGAGTTTTTTAATGGCTTTTGTAGGAAATACTGTTCTGCTTTATATCCTCTTTCTTAAATGGATACGAGGACATAGAGGAGAGCAATACTCCCAAAATAACGATTCCTCCGCCGATTGCCTGATATAGATATAAGGATTCTGCTGTGAATAAAACAGCAAAAATGATGGCGAAAACAGGCAGAAGATTAAGAAAAACACCTGCTTTTGAAGCCCCAATTATAGAGACGCCATAATTCCATGATAAAAAGGCAACAATGGACGCAAAGAAGCCAACATACAGCAAGATAACGCCTGAGGCAATCGAAAAGGATGGAACTGTTTCAGTTAATTTGTATTCAATTACACTTAAAGGGGCCAATATTAAGATGCCAAGAAAAGAAGTTACATAAAAAGCCGAAAGCCCGGGAAGTATGCCTGAAAATTTTTTCCCAATAACAGAGTACAATGCCCACATGACTACTGCCAGCAATACATATAGGTCTCCTGCATTAATGCTCCAAGATATAAATGCATCGATTGATCCTCGAGAAATAATGAATGAAATTCCAAACACCGACATAATAATTCCGGCTGCACCATGCCATGAAAGCTTTTCCTTTAATATAAACACAGCAAAAATAGCAATAAATAGCGGAGTTGTACTATTGACAACAGAAGCATTAATAGAGGTGGTGTATTGGAGGGCAAAGTAAATAATCGTATTATAGCCTGCTACACCTGTCACTGCCAGCAGCAAAAGTACAGGTTTATGCTGGCGCAATATTTTCCAATCCTTTTTAAGCGGTTTTATCATAAAAGGTGTTAACAGCAAAAAAGCTATCATCCATCTCAAGAATGAAAAAAGTATAGGGGGGAAATACTCAACCCCAATTCTGCCAATTACAAAATTCCCCCCCCAGATCATGTTTGCAAGGATTAATAAAGTAAAGCCATATTTATTGTTTGTTCCAGCCTTCACAAATAAAACCTCTTTCCAACTATAATATAGTTTCCATTTTACATTAATTTCAGAAATTTTATCAGGAGGAATCTGTAACAATTGGAAGTTTGTTCCCGTCAATTATGTCAAAAGGGGTGTCTAAAATGAAAAGTAAATGGCTTTGGATTGGCGGCCTGGTGGTCATGTTCATTGTTTTAGGTTCAATCGCATATGGAACCCGGCTGAAAATAGTTGGTGACCTTGCAGGAATGAATGAGGATCTCATTGTGTTAAAGAACAAAGTTTGGGAAATTGAGTTTTCAAAAGAGCTGGAGGCTGAAAGTGTTAATAGCCAAACCATTTATGTGCTGGATCAAGAGGGCATTAAGCAGGAGGTTGGCTTGTCACTGGGCAATGATCAAAAAACGGTCCAGATTCATCCACCGAATGATGGCTATAAAGTAAATTCGCCTCGCTATTCTTTAATATTGACAAAAGGAATTAAAGCGAAGTCGGGCGGCAATTTAATAAATACATTGGAAGTAAAATTTACAGTAAAGGAAACGCTGCCGGCCATCGGATCAAAGGAAAAGTTAAATGCTTATTTTTTGAAATTGCTAAAGGATGAGCAGATGTATTTTGCTGGCAGGGATATGGCTGTAAACGAAGAAAACAGCATTGAGAAAAGTGCCGCAGATTCGGCTGAAGGGGAATTCTCGGAGACCAATGTCCAAGTAGAGGGTATTGATGAAGCAGACCAGGTTAAAACGGATAGCACTCATATATATAAAATCAGCGAAGGAAAAGTGGAAATTATTAAAGCAGTCCCGGCTGACAAAATGAGCATTGATTCTGTGCTTTCGTTCAATCAGGCCTTCTCTCCCAATCAGTTATTTTTGGAAGGTGATCAATTGGTTGTTATGGGCCATAGCTTTAAAGAGATGTCTAAAAAACAGGGCAAAGCTGCGGCGGACTTAATGATTGCACCTGCTTTTCAATCAACAAAAGCAATCGTTTACGATATTACAAATAAACAGAAGCCAAAACAAATAAGAGAGATTGAAATCGAAGGCAGTTTGCTTGCTGCGAGATTAATGGATGGAAAGGTATATCTTGTTACAAGCCATTTTCCCGACTATTGGATTCTGGAAAGAAATAAAAAAGCGGACCTGCGGCCACGATACGCTGATTCGGCTAAAAGTGAAGAGCTGCAGGTTATGGATTATAATGAAATTCAGTATTTCCCAGATTCAAAAAATGCACACTATACCAGCATAGCTGTTATGGAATTGAAAGATCCAGCATCCCCACTGGCTCTCACTACCTACCTGGGCAGCGGAAATGAATTATATATGTCCATGAACAATCTCTATCTGGCCGTACCCACTTATGAAACTGGGGCCATAACAGAAGGAGTTGGATTCAGCCCTGATACCAGCATCTATAAATTCAATATAAACGGCAGGGAAGTGGAATTTCAAAATTCAGCTAAAATAAAAGGGGCACTCTTAAATCAATTTTCTATGGATGAATATAAAGGAAACTTTAGAGTGGTCACGACTAAGGGCCAAGCATGGGACGACAGAAATCCATCCTCCAATAACCTTTATATACTGGATGAAAACCTAAAACGGATTGGTAAGCTTGAGGACCTTGCAAAAGGTGAGCGTATATACTCTGCACGGTTTATGAATGACCGAATTTATATGGTTACTTTTAAAGAAACCGACCCTCTCTTTGTAATTGATGGTTCCAACCCGGAAAATCCTGCAGTGCTGGGTGAATTGAAAATACCGGGTTTCAGCAATTACTTGCATCCGCTGGATGAAAACCATTTAATAGGCTTTGGGCATGATACTAAGGTAATGGCTGGGAAGGGGGCAGGAAGCCAGCCGATAATTGCAGTAAACGGGGTGAAATTATCACTTTTTGATGTAAGTGATATGAAAAACCCGATTGAAAAGGATACAGAAATAATCAGCGGCAGAGGAACCTACTCTCCTTTAAATCATGATCACAAAGCACTTCTGGTTCACAAAATGAATAACCTTTTTGCTTTTCCCATTACGGTTTACCAAAATGCAGAAGGCAGCCAGTTTGAATCAAAATTTGAATTCCAGGGTGCTTATGTATATAAGATAACTGCTCAAGACGGTATCCAACTCCAAAATAAGATTACACATCAGGCGGATAATGCAATCTACGAGGAATGGGAAAATACTATTGAACGGATCATTTATATCGGTGATTATCTATATAGCATCTCTCCAAAAAAGATAGACGCCTATCATATGAATGGATTGACAAAGGCGGGAGAACTTAACATTAACTAAAAATAGGAGAACCAGTCCACATTAGACTGCACCCCTTATAGTAGATGTTGAAAAACCCACAGTTGGGCAACATTGACTTAAGGGGTGATTTTTTATGGCAAAAAAAGGACAAAGG
>NZ_JAEL01000018.1 GCF_000518885.1 Bacillus sp. J33
TCTTTCCCAAAGGCTGTTCAGTATAGGCTCTTGCTTCATCGAATGTCATTTCTAAATACTTATAGACAGTCGGTCTTGAGATCTTAAGCTCCTTAGCGATTTGTGCTACTTTAAACTTTCTCTTATGTAATTCCTGAATCTTTATATATAACACTAACTTCTCCTCCAAAATCCTAACCTCCAGTAAAATAACGTCACGATCTATTTTACTAAAGTAGTAGGTTGATTGAGCAAAAGTGTAAAATCTTATCGAGCAAAAAGTGTCAACTTTATTCTAGCGTTTACAGTTGAATTCACTTCGGCTGAGACATCGGAGGTATTAATAAGTAATAAAAATATCATACTAATAAAAGCAAAAATCTTTTTCATGCTTCACTCCCCGTTATTTTTATATAGTATTATTGCATTATTTATTTTCCAATTATAACATATTATCTTACCTTGCTTTTTGGTATTTTAAAAATACTAAAAAAAGCATTGAATCCACATATAGGATTCAATGCTTTTTTAGCACATTTTTAGCTTCTCTTTATACTTTCTAATGTATATTCGAGGCCAGTACGAAGATCCACTTCTGGTTTCCAGTTTAGCTCTTTAATGGTCTCTCCGTTAGACAAAATACTGTGCTTTATATCTCCCTTTCTTTCAGGGCCATAAATAGGTTCTTTGCTATAAGAAGATAACTCAGCCATAATTTTATAAAGCTCGTTAACACTTACTTTTTCTTCTCTGGAAACATTAAGTATTCTGTTATCCCCACTCTTTAAAGCCTTAACATTTGCCTGTGCAACATCTTTTACATAAACAAAATCTCTAGTTTGCTCTCCATCTCCGTCGATTGTCAGTTCTTCCTGACTGGAGATTTTATCAGCAAATATAGCTACCACTCCGCCTTCACCTTTTGCGTCCTGCCTAGGACCATAGACATTCGCATACCTTAAAATGGTGTAGTCCATGCCGTGCAGCTTTTTAAACATCCTCAAATAGCGCTCCACAGCGTATTTTGACACTCCATACGGTGCTAAAGGCTCTACTTCATGATGGATATCAACAGGCAGATAATTAGGAGTTCCATACACAGCAGCACTTGAAGCAAAAATTAATTTTCGGACATTATGCTTCACTGCATTTTCAATTACATTTAAAGAGCCGCGTATATTAATTTCTTCATCCTGCATTATATCCACTACTGATTCCGATACACTAACCTGCGCTGCCTGATGGATGACATACTGAGGCTTATGCTTAGCAAATATCCCGGTAAGCTTTTTATCTAAAATAGACATTTCATAAAATTTCACTTTACTTATATCTATATTATTAATATTTCCGGTCCTAAGATTGTCCACAACGATGACTTCAAATCCTTGGTCGATCAGCAAATCAACGATATGGGAACCAATAAAGCCGCATCCACCTGTTACTAACACTGTCTCCATTTTTACACCTACTTTTTTCTTTCAATAAACTCATTATATAGAATGGGAACTCTAAATTCTACTACGATTCGTTACATATCAGCATACCATTAGTGCGATAACTGTCAAAATTTATTAATACCACTAATTTATATTTTATGTTTCAATTATAACTGCTTATTATGACAAATTATATTTTATCAGGTTACATTTTAATTATTTTTATACATTAGTCTTGAAAGAATAACCAACATATTTATGAAAATTCAGCAGATGAAATATAGAAATAGAACTATTGATTTATATGGATCTTTTGTAACAAAAAACAAAAGCTTATCGTCTATATTTATATAGAGTAAGACTTACCTCCTAAATTAATCACTATTCTATTTAAAATTTGGTATTCATTTGAATATAATTCTGTTATTCTATATTTTATGATGTAACTTTTTGTCAATTTATGTGGAGGGAACAGCAATGAGGTCTGAAAATAAAAAGAAAAAAAGAACCTGGCTTAGGGTAATGGGTATTTTGGTCCTATTAATCTTAATCGGTACAGGAGTATATGGCTACACAGTATACAAATCATTAACTACTGCAGTAGAAACCATGCATGAGCCAATAAAGAGGGAAAAATCCGAGAAGCGTACAGAACAAGTCACGCTCGAAAAGAAAGAACCGTTCTCTGTTTTAATCCTCGGTGTAGATGAACGTGAAGGAGACCGTGGTCGGTCTGACTCAATGATTGTTTTGACAGTCAATCCTAACCAAAATTCTGTAAAAATGCTGAGTATTCCAAGAGATACCAGAACAGAAATTATTGGAAAAGGATTTGATGATAAGATCAACCATGCTTATGCGTTTGGCGGGATCGAAATGTCAATGAATACAGTAGAAAACTTCCTGGACATTCCTATTGATTATTATATGCAAATCAATATGGAGGGATTTAAAGACATCGTTGATGCTGTTGGCGGTGTTACAGTCAATAATGACCTGGACTTTACCTATAAAGGAGTGCATTTTACGGAAGGGCAGTTAAAGTTAAATGGAGAAAAGGCTCTAAAGTTTTCCCGGATGAGATATGAGGATCCACGAGGAGATTTCGGCCGCCAGCTAAGGCAACGCGAGGTTATACAAGGAGTACTTAAAGAAGGTGCTAGCTTATCTTCATTAACCAACTTTGATGAGATTTTCCGCGCTCTTGGCAATAATATAAAAACGAATCTAAAGTTTAATGAAATGGTAGAAATACAGAAAAACTACAGGGCAGCTGCCAAATCTGTAGAACAAATGTCCGTTAAAGGGGCAGGTACAAAAATTGATAAAATTTATTATTTAATAGTTTCTAATGAAGAAAAACAACGTGTACAGAATGAGTTAAAATCACATTTAGAAATAAATTAAATAACCATTACTAGTTCCATTTTTAAAAGTATTATTTAAATTCTTAAAGTAAACAACTTTAAATTACTTTTACTTTAATCATTGAAACCCTTCATTGAATTAAAAGGAAGTACACAAATTATATTATTAAAAATAAACAGTGGAGAAAACCTCTCCACTGTTTTTAATTTTGGCTAGCCCCAAACGCCTCTGGTGCCTGATCTATCTTACCGTAATAGTGTAATATAGCTTTAACTATTCTGTTGGAGGCATTGCCATCTCCATAAGGGTTAGAAGCCATAGCCATCTTTTCATACTCCTCCCGATTAGTCAATAATTCTTTTGCTAACTTATAGATATTCTCTTCCTCTGTACCAGCAAGCTTTAATGTACCTGCTTCAATTCCTTCAGGCCTTTCAGTGGTATTTCTAAGTACTAGTACTGGGACACCTAAAGAAGGAGCTTCTTCTTGTACACCACCAGAATCGGTTAATATAACATACGCCCTTGATGCTAAGTTATGGAAATCAATTACTCCTAAAGGATCAATCATGTGGATTCTAGAATTTCCCCCTAGGATTTCATTCGCTACTTCTCGGACTGCAGGGTTTAAGTGTACTGGATAAACGACCTGGACATCATTGTGTTCATTTACCAATTGTTTAATCGCCTTAAACATATTTCTCATCGGTTCCCCTAGGTTTTCACGACGATGCGCAGTAAGCAGAATCATTTTGTCATTACCTAGCTTTTCTAATATTGGATGACTGTAATTCTTTGAAACTGTTGTATTTAAAGCGTCTATTGCTGTATTACCTGTAACAAATATAGTTTCGGGTCTTTTATTTTCACTTAATAAGTTTTGCCGGGACTTAATTGTCGGTGCAAAGTGCAAATCAGCAATTACACCTGTTAGCTGCCGGTTCATTTCTTCAGGAAAAGGTGAGTACTTATTATAAGTACGTAAGCCAGCTTCAACATGCCCTACAGCAACTTGATTATATAAAGCAGCTAAACTAGCAACAAATGTTGTAGAAGTATCACCATGAACAAGAACAAGATCAGGTACAACTTCTTTCATTATTTGGTCTAACCCCTCCAAAGCTCTTACCGTGACTCCTGTTAATGTTTGGCGTTCCTTCATAATGTTAAGATCAAAATTTGGTTCTACATTAAATACATCTAATACTTGGTCTAGCATTTGCCTATGTTGTGCTGTAACAGTTACAATCGAATCGATTTGATCAGGATATTTCTCTAATTCTAAAACTAAAGGAGCCATTTTAATAGCCTCAGGTCTCGTTCCGAATATTGTCATTACTTTTATTTTACGATCCACTAATAAGTCCACTCCTCTAAATAGGTACCCCTTATTGGGTGGTTATAGAAAAAGTTGTTTTTTCTTCTACTAGATCAACAACTATATTAAATTCTTCCGTTTTATAAAAATAATATTGGCTATCACTAGAAATAAATGTAGCATGCTCTCTAAGTCTGTACCATTCATCCCTTTTAGTGTCAATATTACTTACAGTAATTGATTTTGTAATACCCTTTAAATTAGTTTTATATTGCGTATTATAGCCACTATAGTTTAAAATGATTTCTCCGCTATTTGAGATTTCTTCATTTGTAAGTCCTCTTACCTTAGTCTTTACTTCATCCGTTTCTGTATTAAGGAATGTAAAAAAGTACTCAAAGGCATTGGAAAAACTTTCGGGAAATAATGGCAAGAAATCAACAATCCCAACATTAACAATTGGCAGGTCATTTTCCATGAGTTTTATTTTATATTTATGTGTAAACCCCGAACTATCATTTACTCTGATTTTATATATTTCATTATTTATTTGTTCTTCCACATAAACCTCATTACCAAAAGATACTTTACTAATTTTTTCTGTTAAGCTAAAGTCTGAGTAGATGTCAGCATGTCCTGTAAAGACAATTCCCTTTTTCTTTATATCTTTTAAAATAACATCGATTTTTTTATTTTCATTAGTTGCTTCTTCTTTATTTTGTTCCATTTCTTTAGAACTAAAATAATTTTCAATGCTTTGTACAGGTTTTATACCAAACATTAGAGAAGCACTAAGGGCAACACCAAGGAGAAGTAAGAAAAACTGAAATACTAAGGTACCACTCCCTTTTTTCACCTTTTTATCTCTGGTCACTTTCCTAGTGGCGCTCTTATACAGATTTTCATTATCCTCTCTATATTGGTTGCCTAACATTTCTTTTCTATATTTTTTCTTCTCCTGTTCACTTAGTTTATTAAACCATTGTATAAATTCCTTATACTCTTTAATAACTTGACTTGTTTGAGCAATCATCTCTACTTTTCCAAAATGAACCCAAATTACCCGATCACAAAATGACTCAATTTGGGAAAGTGAATGGCTAATAAAAATAATTGTTTTGCCTTGACTCTTAAACTCATTAATTTTTACAAGACATTTTTCATAAAATGTTTGGTCACCTACTGAAAGTGCTTCATCAATTATTAAGATATCAGGGTTGGTGTGAATAGAAATAGCAAAACCTAACCGCGATTTCATCCCACTTGAGTAATTTTTTACTGGCTGACCAATAAACTTACCAATATCAGCAAATTCAATAATATCGGAAGTTAACCTGCTAATTTCTTCTTTTTTTAATCCATGCATTAAACATTTTAATTCAATATTTTCTAACCCTGTCAATTGGTTGTTAAGTCCGGCTGATATAGCTATCAAAGAGGTTTCCCCATTTATTTTTATAGTACCAGATGTAGGAGGGATAATCTGAGCGAGCAAATTTGATAAGGTAGATTTGCCGGATCCATTAAGACCTACAATACCTATTGCTTCACCTTCATAAATTTCAAAAGACAAGTTATTAAGAGCAAAAAAATTATCTTTACTTTTATTGAAAGAAATAATCTCCATTAACTTTTCAGACTGTTTTTTATATAAGTTAAAGCTTTTAGAAACATTATAAAAAGCTATTTTCGGCCTCATAAGATAAGCCTCCAATTAAATGTAATCAACAAATTTATGGCGAAATTTCAAATGAATAGTTGATCCAATAAATAATATCAATATGCTGATAAACCAAAAATATAAACTATATTGAAAATCATGAAAAAACCATTTACCACCCAGCAAAGAGTTTCGGAACCCTTCAATTATATAGAAGAAAGGGTTTAATTTAAGGATATTGACAAATACATCAGGCAATGTATTAACATTCCAAAGAACAGGAAGCATATACAACATAATTCTCATGATTGATTGAACCATAGATTGAATATCCCTAATAATAGTTGTAAGTGTTGATAGCAATATAGTTAATCCAAATAACAAAAAATACAATGCAAATAAATAATAAGGCAACTGTAACAAATAAATCCCTGGAAAGAATCCATAAAGCATTAAAATGACCATTGCTATGAATAACATGAATATAAACGAGAATGAATTAGATACAATTTTTATTGATGGTAATACACTTACAGGAAACTTCATTTTTGAAACTAAATTGATATTGGAATAAATGCTGTTTGATGCCTGTGTGATAGTAGGGGCTATAAAAAGCCAGGGAATTAGTGCAACTATCAGCCACAGGAAAAATGGGGTCTCTCCTACAGGAGATCCCCCTCTTATTCCAAGTCCAAATACAAACCAATAGATTGTTATCTGTATTATTGGATTTAGCATTTGCCAAAATGCACCTAAATAATGCATTTTGTATTTACTTTTCTCTTCATAAAGACCCAGCCTAAATATAAGGTTTAGATTAAGAAGCTGTTCCTTTAAGACTTGCCAAATTAAAGTCATACAAGGCTTGCTTCCTTTTTTAGATACTCATGAAGATTTCCATAGTTAATGTAGTCAACCCCATCTGCCACACTCTTGACAACATTCTTTGTATCAAAAATTCTTATGTTATTCATGCCCGTTAAATTCGCTGCTTCTAAGTTCTTAAATTCATTATGATCAGAAAGAACAACAATGAGGTCAGAACCATTTACTGCTTTTTCCATTTCATTTATTACCCAATCTAATTGAACATGTGGGTCAAACGCTCTAACTTCAAAGTTATTTTGCTCTTGAAGAAGTTCTAAAATCTCTATTGCTGGACTTTCACGAATATCATCAACATTACCTTTATAAGTTAAGCCAAAGACAGTAATTATTTTGCCCTCAACATTCTCCATTAATTTATTAATATTTTCAACCACATAGTGCGGCATCGATGTATTAATAGACCGTGAAAGATTAATTAACTGAGCTGTTTCAGGAGCCTTGGCTACAATAAAGTATGGGTCAACTGCTAAACAATGTCCTCCCACTCCTGGACCCGGGGTATGCAAGTTAACACGTGGATGCTTGTTTGCCATATCAATAACATCTAATGCATTAATTTCTAGCTTATTACAAACTTTAGCTAGCTCATTAGCTAAGGCAATATTAACATCTCTAAAAGTATTCTCCATCAGTTTAGACATTTCTGCTGTTTTTGCATTTGTTTTAATAATTTCACCTTTAACAAAGGTACTATAAACTAATACACCAGCTTCAGTACACTCCGGAGTAATCCCCCCAACAATACGATTATTATAAATAAGCTCATGCATAATTTGACCAGGAAGTACTCTTTCAGGACAGTGAACAAGGAATACGTCCTTACCTACGACAAAACCCGCTTGTTCCACTAAAGGTTTAACAACATCGTCCATACTTCGTGGCCCAATCGTTGACTCGACGATAATGACATTTCCTTTTTCAACATAAGGCAATACTGAATTTACTGCATTAACTACATATGTAAGATCACAAGATTTATACTGATCATTATGATTTGGCGTAGGAACAGAGATTATAAAGGCATTAGCTATTTCTGGCTGTAAAGAAGCTTTAAAAGTGCCCATTTCAATTACTTCCTCAAGAGCTTCCTGTAAACCTGGTTCTTCAATATGAATCTTACCGCTGTTTAGTGAATCAATTACTTCCTGTTTAACATCTACTCCGACGACTTCAACATTGTGTTTTGCGAACATGATGGAAGTTGGTAAGCCAATATACCCTAAGCCTACTGTGCAAATTTTCAATTTAGTTCCTCCTAATAATTTGACTATTTTATTTACTATTTATCGAGTGAGCTAATTTATCAATTACTATTTTCCGGAATATATTTGTAGCTTCTTTAACATTACCTAACTCTGATTTGTAATTAAGCGGATATCCACTTAGAATACTGTTTTTCTCGTATATTCCCCAAATTTTTGTTCCACTTCCAAGATAATCACTTAGTTTAGAAGGGAGATAAGGGTTTATTGACTTATACTTTTTGGTATTTGCATCATTAACTACTAAACAATCAAATTTAGTTGTTAAATTAAGAAACTCATTATAGTTAACATATGGATTAACATTTATATATTTTTCAATTATACTTCCTTTTAACTCCTTCTGAAGATCAGTTGGGTTAGCAGTGAAAATATGGAGCCTTGTATTATTTCTGTGCTCCTCATTCAAATTTTCCAGCCCTCTAAATAAATCCTTTAAATTTCTGGTTTTATAAAAATTACCAAAATATGCAATATTAACTTTACTTGAATCTAAAACATATTTGCTCTTATTAATTTTGTAATAATCCAATTCCAAAGTTGGATGAGGAGAAATAACTGCTTTATCTTTTATAATACTTCTAACTTCCTTAATAGGAAAATTATCAATCATATATTTTAATTGATTTTCATTGGTAAAGATAAGTTCCTCGGCAAAAATATAGGGCAAATATTCACACCAAAGAAACAAATTGGAATCACTAACATACGGTAGTTTATAATTCTTTCTAATCAACTTGTTAGCCTTCTTAACAAATGATCTATCTTCAATATTGGCCTCTCTCTTTTTGCCATGAATATCAAGTAGTATTGGATCTGAGAACTCCGCTACCCATCTTACCCTCGGATTAAGTAATTTATAATGGTAAGCAAGAAAATGAGAACCTGGCCACATTGCCCTGCTATAGATTTCTTTATAATTTTTTGATTTATTAATTTTATTAATCCCTAATTTACAGAAATCTTCAATTGCCTCCCAATTTGAAAAACTAGGATAAGATGGTACTTCTATCCTTTCATCAATAAGGTCATCAACCATAGTGTTTAGTTCTAGGTCTTTCTCCCTTACCTTATCCATTTTATTGTAAACCACATCCACGGTGGAGTTCATATTACGGAGTCTTTTCGCCATTACATTTCCACTTGTATCTACATACGGTGGGAAGCAATAAGAGATAATTAATTTTGAGCCTAATCCCCTGTTCATTATTAAGAATGGGAAATAAGAAAAACACCGTTTTTTTATCTCCTTGATAACTAATTCCTTTTCATTTAAATTCTCTTTAATATATCTATTAATAAATGTTGTCTGTGCATTTATTTTCTGCTTAATAAACGTTTGTTTTTTAATATCAGAAGTGTTACTTAGAAAACTATCTAACCTTTTAATTACATCTAGCCTTTGATTTACATAAAACTCAAATGTCATAGATTGTCTAGATACAGAATTACTACGTAATACTCTATAATAGATAACCTTCTTATCAATAGGTATTACCTTAAATTTCAAATCATTATTCACAATAAGTTCAACAAAAAATACGATATCTTCACCACTTCTTAAAGTAGGATCATATTTTAAATTCTTCAAGCATTTTGTTGGTATCAATTTGCAAGCATTTATAGTAGCGACCATATTTAATGAGGCATAATCATTATTCTCATTTTTCTCTACATTGATTATTTGTTTATTAATAGGATTATTATTTTCTATTTGTCCCTTCTCGTCCACATCAACAATTTGTGAGACAACTACAGCATCAGAACTCGCATAATTATACATTGCTTCTAAATAGTTATCTGAAAGATAATCATCGTCATCTAAAAATAAAGTATATTCTCTTAATGCGTATTGTATCCCGACATTCCTGGCTGATGAAGCACTTGCTTTAGATGAATACAATAGGATAATATTATTCATCCCAGTTTTGTTTATAAAGTCATTCACTATGGATTGGGTAGAATCTTTTTCACCATTAATAACTATAATAATATCAAACAAATCATTTTCTAGAGTTTGTCTATACAAGGAATTCAGACATTTAAGTATTACTTTCTCTCCCCTATATGTGGGTATAACAATACTAACTCCTACTTTAAAAACAGATTTATTATTTGGAACGTCACTTTTGGATAACGAAGGAATAATTGTATTTTGAATTTGCTTCTTTAACTCTGAAATCTCTTTTATTCTTGCTAAAATTTCTTCCTTCTTCATTCAATATTACTCCTTTAAAACTCATTTAGAGTATTTTCGTCTAAGCTGCCAGTATTTTAAGGTAAAAGAACCAAGTTTCGAATTCTTCAAAGCCAAGTATCTTCTTTCTAAAGTACTTATTTTATTTTCTAACTTTTTAATAGAAATTTCATAATTACTTAATTTTTCTTTTTCCTTTAGGCTATTTTGAAGCACGTTTTCTTCACTTTCTAAACTAGAAAGTAACTCGTTTTTTAAGGTATCTACCTGCTTTGTTAACTGTAAAATCATGTTATCTTTTTCTTTAATTTTTAGTAATAAACCCTCAGTCTTTTCGTTATTAACTTGATCGATTTCTTGTTTATTTGTTATTTTTGATTTCAATTCATTAATACTACTATGAAGTTGTTTTATCACATTCAACTCTTCATTTTGCATTTTTAAATCTTCAACTTGTTTGCTTTTACTGACTATTTCATCAGTTATTGTATTGATATTAGATTGGAGAGTCCTTAACTGTTGTTTAAGGTTTAGGATATCTTTTTCTTTTTCTAAAAATTGTTTTTCAAAGGTTTCAAGATAACGACGGTGTTGATTATCAATATTTGTGGTTAAATATTTCAACTCTATGTTTTGTTCTTTAATTTGTTCTAATAACTTTCTGTTTGTTGCTTTTTCTTCATTAATTTCTTCAACTCTTAAATGGTTTAAATCATTAAGTTCATTAATTTTGTAATTTAAGGTCTTTATTTGGTCATCACGTTGTGAGACTTGATTCTTTAAATTCCCAATATACTCTCTATGTTGATTTTGTAACCTGTTTATATAATCATTTTTGTCACGAATATTTTGTTGAAAGTTCTCAATTCTGTTCAGTAACTCTCTTTCAACAATATAAAACGCCTTTTCTAACCTTTTAATTGTTTCCTGGCTAAAAGAATTACCTTTTGAAAAGGATTCTTTTTCTTTATTCTTCTTACAAATAACACCTACCCATTTACCAAGATATTCAATTTCCTCTATTGAGAAGTGCGTTGATAATTGTTCAAACAAATCTAAAAAATAATATGTTCGTTTATGATCAAAGTAGTCATTTATACCAAAAGGAACTGTCACAACCAAACGCCCATCTTCAATTAGGTGTTTTTTTATCTTACATAAAAAGCTGTAGGGGTCTGAAATATGTTCCAAAACTTCAGTTAACAAAATTGTCTCATATGAAACATCTAGCTCCTGATCAGTCATAAAATTGGATATCTTGAAAGTGACATTTTCCTGCACTGTTGTATGTTCATTTCGCAAGTCTAAATTAGCATATTCAATTGACTCCCTAGCAATATCTATTGCATCGACCTGTTTACCTTCCCGGCCTAAAATTATAGGTACTATTCCTTGGGAACATCCAACATCTAAAACCTTGCTTCCCTTAACATTGTTTACAATCCAGTTAATTCTCTCCCTGGTTTTTTTACTGAAATCCTCTCCCATATTTCCTTTATAGGCTTCTGTTATTCTATCCAAAGGCCTTTTAATATCGGTGTTCATGTACATCACCCTCAAGCATAAAAATTTTAAAACAATCATTTAATCATTTTGCTTTTAATAAACATCCCTGTAAATATTTAGTAATTCTTGCTTCTCAGTTTCCCAGTTATATTTATTTCTTGCAATAGAGCAATTTTTACTAATTTCATTTCTTACGTCAGGATTTTCAAGTAAATAGTTTACAGCCCGAGCGATAGATTTATAATCATGTGAGTCTACGCATATTCCAGTTCTCTCATCCTCTACCACTCTCTTAATTTCCGGAAAATCACAAGCTACAACTGGTACTCCAGACATCATGTATTCAAATAATTTATTAGACGATGCAGAATAATGATTGAAACAAACATTGTTCAACACTTGAAACCCTAAATATGCATTCCTTGTATACTTAGGAAGTTCACTTAAATGTACTTTTGGTATAAATCTGACTTTTTCTTGCAGCCCCATCTCATTAACCATTTTTATCAGTTGTGGCTTAATCTTGCCGTCCCCAATTAAAACAAGCGTTCCTTCTTTGAACTTCGGTGCTGCCTGAATTAATTTATCTAACCCTCTTCCTATTTGAATGCCACCCTGATATAGCAAAATCTTTTCATTTGCTGGCAGATTAAGCATCTCGTGTATACTTACTTTTTCACTTGAATTTGAAATCTGCTTAAATGGGTAATTATGAACTACGTTTGGATAAAAGCCATATAAATCTTCGTTATATTTAGCTCTGGTATGATTCTCAACAATCATAGAATCAATTCTTTTTACAAGAAATCCCTCTAAACGCCCATAAATCGGGCCATCATATCCTGTTCGGCTTGTTTGTACCTCATGTGAATCATATATAAGTTTTTTTCTATTAATTCGCCACTTCGCACAGATGTAACCTTGCGGAAGCGTATTTAGGTCATTTGAATGGTAGATACTATATTTTTTTGAGAATCCTCGAAGTATCATCCTTAAAATAACATTTCCCTTGATAATAATTCCTTTTAATTTCGTTTTTAGAATTAGTAAAATAAGTATTGTAGCTGGCATAAAAATAACAGGCAGATACAAACACAACAAGAGCCATAAAATTAAAGATAGAGCTCCTATAGCCTTATATTTAAAAAAGGCCCGATATAATCTTTGAAGTGCTATTAGAGTTACCGGATATCTCCTCACTCTATATATGTGAAAGTTTTCACTTCTTTCTTCGATATAAGGCATTTCCTTGTCTTTCGGGTCATGTATACATACAAGATCAACATCATAACCATTTTCAGAAAGTGCTGTGCACTCCCTTAGTACTCTGGCATCATTGGTAAAATGATTCCAGACAAACATGCAAACTTTTTTATTCATTATTCTTAAACCTCTATTATTTAGTTAGAATGACTTTCAATAATTTCTTCTAATTTAATTATATTTTTCTCCCAAAGAAAGCTTTCACGAATTGACTTCTCACAATTGTTGGACATTTCGCTACTAAGCTGGGGATCTTTAAGCAAATACTCTATATGCTTTAAAATTTCATCAACATCCCTGGTTTCTGATACTAAACCAACTTTATTTTGTTCTATCACCTTTTTCGAATATCCAGAAACTGAGGCAACGATTGGAATTTTACATGTCATGTAGTCAACAACTTTTCCAGGTAAAACTGTATCAAATACTTCCTTGTTATTAAGGCTTACAATTCCTACATGATGGCGGGATATGGTATCCAGACATTCTTTTCTTGTTAGCGGTGAATGCAATGTGACATTCTTAAGTTCCTCCTGCTGGATGTACTCTATTAATTCCTTACTCTTTATCCCATATCCAATAATAGTAAGTTCTATATTTTTCTGACTTAACTTTTTAGCTAGTTGTTTAAAGAATTCAATATTTTGCGCAAGTCCAATATTCCCAGTATAAATTACTTTTGCCTTCCCGGTTGAACTAGGGTTTCTGTTAATCTCAGTCTCCTTTGCAGCATTGGGGATATAGCTGATTTTCCCAAAAGGAATGGATGCCTTATCATGTATATAATCCATGAAGCCCATACTATTAACGATTATATGGTCTGCTTTCTTGTATAAAAACTTTTCAACCTCGCTAAATATTTTTATAATAAAAGTGTTATTAAAAATACCAACACCTTTTAATGACTCGGGCCATAAATCCCTAATATCTAACAGAAAATGGCATCTGAATTTGACTTTAGCAAGAAATCCTACTATTGCGATGAAGATGGGCGGGGACGTAGCAAACACAATGTCGTAATTTCCCTTATCTTTCAGAATTCTTATATATAGCTTTATTGCTACTTCTACATAAAAAAACAGCCTATTCAATATGCTTCTAGAATATTTTCTATTAGTCACCTGAATTCGGCTTATTTTCGAAGTGTTATCCTCAATAGATGGATCATCCCAAAAGTTACTTTGCTCATATATTTTCATATTAGGGTAAGCTGGATCGCTTGTGATAACTGATACTTCGTATCCTTTTTTTGATAATAATTGATAGATATTCTTAATTCTATTTCCTGCACTACCAATTTCGGGATAGAAATGCTGTGAGATAATTAGGACCTTCTTTTTCACCCTCTATCCTCCTAATTGTGTAGAACCCATTAAAATACAGACCAAAATTCCCTATTTTTTAACATAATTCTACATCATTTTATTATTACATTTATGACTTTTTAATTACAATTATCGAGATTCACTTAAAAAGTCAATCAGACTATGTATTTTCACTTTACAATTATATTACAAAATTCTACATAAAAAAACAGTTTGTGTAAATACTTAGGACGATTTCACTAATATTAATTAAACTTTTTAATATGAAACCAAAAATTTTATTATTAGATAGAATAAATAATTTAGTTGAAATGAAAAATAATTCTTTTATAGCATTAGTAACCCCGTTTCACTTTATGCCTTTCCAGAGAAAGAATTTCCACAGAATCCTTTCTCTGGTGCAAGTTTACATAGTATTTATATTTGGGGTTTTTTAACAAAATATAGTGATTGCTTCACAGAATATCCAGTTTGATCTATCTTATTTTACCAAGTAAGGAAAAACACCTTTCCCCACTGAACCTTCTCCTCCCAAAATCGTATAGCTTTTCGAATTTCCTATCTCTATTATTTTTTGGGCGGATGTAGGGAGTTCGTCTCTCTTTGTTAAAAGAATGGTTGTTTTGTCGAATGCCATCAGGACAGATCCTGTTAACGCGTCTGAGAAAGTTGTTCCTGTTGCAATATATAAATGCTCTGCTGCAGGAAAGTACAGGCTTTTAATATTGGCTGCTACTTCATAACGGTCTTTGCCGCCAATCCTCATAGGAGAAGATAACTGATTATAAACAACCGGTTTGACGCTTGCTTCTCCGCCAACAACAATTGTCTCCTCGACAGGATGCTTTACTAGAAGAGCTTTTATGTTTTCGGGCAGTTTATCTGGCCGTGTGAGAAGAATGGGATATCCTTTTTCGGCAGCATAGGGAGCAATTGCAAGGGCATCCGGAAAGTTCAATCCATTGGCTATAATTACTTTTTGATACGTGCCCATCATCTCAGCAATATTTTCAGCCACTACAAAACGATTTTTTCCATCAATTCTGCTTGTTTTAATTCCCAATTTTTTCAGCTCTAATCGAATATTTTCAGAAATGCTTCCTGTTCCGCCAATTAACACAGCTTCCTTTGGCTTCAATCTTTTAATTTCCTCCATGGTTATAAAATGAAGCTTATTTGAAGTAGTTAAAAGAATTGGAGCATTGTATTTGTACGCTAACGGAGAAGCTGCTAAAGCATCCGCAAATGCCTGATTATTAACTATAAAAACAGTATTGGAGGTTTCCCATCTTTCCCTTGAAGTATTTGCAGCTACCTCAAAACGGTCTTTCCCTCCAATTCTTTTGGCATTGACGATAGGTTGGACCAGCCCAAACCCATATAAGGGATCCTTCCCTTGGGCACCTAGATCCTTGGCACTTTCTCTCATCTTACTCCTGATCCATGAGCTTGAGGCAGCTGGAAACATTTCCTTCAACAATGCCAATTTACCGGAAACGAAGGCTGCAGCCATTGAAGTTCCGTCATAATATGCGTATTGGTTATTGAGTACAGTGCTCTCTATACTTACTCCAGGCGCAGAAAATTCTATTCCATCCCCTGTAGCTGAAAAAACTCCCCTGGCATTTGATTTATCGACTGCTGCCACCCCAATAACCGATTGATACTTTGCGGGATAAGATATCGTATCGCCCTCTCCATCCATTTTCCCATTATTCCCTCCTGCTCCTACAACAAGAATGCCTGAAGCTTCAGCTTTATCAACTGCATACTTTAAGGCCTCAGAATGCCCATTTATTACAAGGCTAAGATTTATAATATCCATTTTGTTTTTTATGGCCCAGTCAATACCCTTAATAATATTTGATAAAGACCCGGTGCCTGTTTTGTCCAGAACCTTAACAGCATACAACTGTGAACCCGGAGCAACTCCAACAATTCCTATTTCATTATTGCCTGCACCTATTATTCCCGCTACATGCGTTCCATGTCCGTTATCATCATGGTATGAGCTTGTATAGCCAGAAAACGATGTGCCGCCTGCAATAGATAAATCCGCATGTGGAGAGATCCCTGTATCAAGAACAGCGACTTTAACCCCTTTTCCGCTGAAATTTAGGTCCCAGGCACTTGGTGATTTGATTGATTTAACTCCCCAGCCTAGTACCTGGCCACCTACTTTTGCTTCCAATTCCTTTTCAGCACTTTTTATAGCTGAATTTTGCTTTAATTCATTTAGTCCAGTCTTATCAAAGGAAACCTTTAAGGCTGGTATATTGTCAAACTCTGCTAGAATAGTACCTCCAGCACTCAATATTATCTCTTTCTCTACTTTTTCATGGAAGAGAACAATTAACTCAATTCTTTCTGATTCACCATTTACTTTATGATTGCATATTGGCCCAATAAAGAATGACACAAAAATCAGAGCAGCTATAATAGATTTAATTTTACTCAACTCCCTCTTATCTCTCTTAATAGTTGAAACTATTATATTATGAAAGATTAGATGCTTTAACTTTTATTATCTCTATGGAGTAAAAAAACCCAAAACTTTTGGGCCTCCCGTAACATTATTTACCTTTCAACTTTATTTTAATTCTTGTTAAAAATACACTCTCCAACTTAAATGCCCTATTAATCTCACTGGCGATATTCCAAAACTAGCTATAAAGCCTTCTAGCATGTATCTTAATATTATTTTACAACTACACTTTAAAAGTAAATGGAAATCTTCCTACGGGCAATCAGGAGCAGGGGCCAAATAAAAATATCAAATTGGTTCATGTTGCTTTTATTACAAGACTATTGTATTCGAATACAATTCTCCAAAATTTTGTCGGAAAATTTATGTGCACAACTTCAAATATTTTACAAATTTTTATTTACAGCCCATTAATTTGAAATTAAAATAGGAGTATTAAATTAAAGGGAGATAACCAAATGAAACTTTCAAAATTCATTTCTAGTTTCACCATTGCTGCTCTTCTAAGTTCAAGCATTGCCGGCCATTCAGTATTTGCAGAATCAAATCTTCCTCTTGAGAGAGAACAAAAAAGACTTCAAATTATTAATCAGCTGGAACAGCGAAACATTGAAACTAAATCAGTTAAAACTTCTTCATTACAAGAGCAAACTGCAACAGAGATCCAGTACAATGACTATATTGATGCGTATGAAATACATGAATACTCTTTTTCAACTGCTGGCGGAAACTTCTCATGGGATCTTGTACCGCAAGAAGATGTTGATATATTTATTTATGGATATGACAATGAGGAACTAATCGATCCTGAAGAGTACTCTGCATTTAAACTTCCAGCAGGTGATTATGCTATAGTCGTCATGGGTCTTAGTGAACATCCTGTTGAATATGACTTTTTCCTTGAGGGAGTATTTTCAGGTACACCTGATAATACCTTGCCGGATTTAATTATTCATAATCCGGCGGGTCATGAATTTCGTCTAAGTAAAGGTTCCTCTCCTATGCTAACAGTCTCAGGAGAAACGAAAAATTCAGAGTTTGTAGGAATTTATAGCAATCTTAGAGAATATGAGGTTTATCCTGGGCCATTTAAAGAAGAGATTGAATTGGGCAAAGGGTTTAATACGGTTTCCGTTTATGCTGTAAATTCTGGAGGAAATTCAATCACGTCTTTTTATAATATAACCCTTCCCGGTGTTAGCCGAATTTATGGAAAAGACCGTTATTATGTATCAGGGAATGTAAGCAGTACACTGGATTACTGGGGATACAACAGCGGAACAATCATTATTACACGAGGAGACCTATACCCAGATGCTTTATCTGGCGGACCGCTTGCAAGTCTTGAAGCAGCCCCTATCATGCTGACCCAGACAAATAAACTTCCGGACAAAATTAAAGAAAAAATCTTAGACTATGATGCTAATAGGGCAATAATCCTGGGTGGCACGGGTTCTGTTTCAACAGAAATAGAATCACAACTAAAATCCCTTGGAGTATACGACATTGAACGAATTGGCGGAAAGGATCGGTATGTAGTATCTTCCAGTGTTGCCGAGCAAATTTCATCTTACATGGAATCTGATACCGCAATCATTGCAAGCGGAGAGGTTTTTCCAGATGCACTTTCTGCTTCTACAATAGCAGGAATAGCTGGAATGCCTATTCTGCTGGTGAAATCCCAGGAGATCCCAAGCTCCATTCAAACATTTATTAAAAACCATCCTGAAATTACTAACTTTATTATTGTGGGCGGCCCAGCAACTGTTAAAGACTCTGTTACATTAAAACTAAAAGAGCTGCGCAGGGGTGCAAGCATTGATAGGATTGGCGGAAAAGACCGTTACGAGGTTTCAATTAATGTTGCAAAATATGCAATGGAAAATTTCGGAATGAACTTAAGTACAATTGCTTTTGCTAGGGGAGATCTATTCCCTGACGCATTATCCGGGGCACCTTTAGCAAACTTCTTCTATGCCCCTATCTTATTGACCAGAACAGATAGAGTTGAAGAAAAAGTTAATACCTTCCTAACAAATAACCGCAGTCAGTTGGAGCATATGTACTTAATTGGAGATGTTGGTTCTATTTCTCCGAATACTGAAAATCAATTGTACAATTTAATACGCTAGATGGAAAATTAATAATTACTGCAGAATAAAAACAGCACCCAATTAATAAACCATTTAATTTGAGTGCTGTTTTTGTTGTTATTTAGGGAATTTAAACTCCTAGTTACTGGATGTGCCTCTAATAGTTTAATATTTCTCATTATGTGACGGGAAAGCCATGAAAAAGACTTTGGTGCAAGCCAAATACACTCCCTATTTCCCCCCGGTTAATCCATGTGCCTTGTTATTATCTCCGCATTATTATGTTCAATTCATAAGCAGTTCTAGAAGGTGTCTTTTTTCAATTCCTACTATTCTTTGTACAGAGAAATAATTTTTCTTTATATGTTCTCATATTTAATGTAAGTAAAATTTATCCTGCTATATTCATCCTAATTACCAGCCTTCTTTCTTTGTTAACTTATTAGGACAGCAAAAAACACATCTCCTCTTGTTTGTTCAAGCTCTTCAAAATTGCCCCAGCACCTTTTATTCATTTATCCATTTAATTACGAATAGGGTAAGAAGAATACAACCCTTAGCGTAAAAGGAGCGTTACCATGTTGGGATTCAAAAGGGAGCAGAATAATATCTTTATGCTACTGTCAGTATTGATTGCGACGGCGGTGATCCTTTTGCTTTCAAATCATTACTATCATCACCTGAAAAGCAAGCCAAAGATATCGTCGAGGAATTCTATTCCTATGAACAAGATGGTGAATTTTCATCCTCCTGGGTACTCTTCCACTCCAGCATGAAAAAGAAGTTTACAAATGGGCACTATATCCAAGATCGAGCCAACGTCTTTATGAACCACTTTGGTGTAGATACTTTTACATATACACTTAGGAAGCCGGAAAAGCTTAAATCCTGGAAGAAGTCAAAGGAGGATACCGCTATACAGGATGTCTATAAAATACCAGTAATTCAGACGTTCAAAGGAAAATATGGAATTTTAACATTGAGCAGGATATCTTTGTAGGGAAGGAAAAAGAAGAATGGAAAGTGATTTGGGATTATAAAAAATAAATAGCATTATCTTTAGCGGACTTAAGCTTTTTAAGCAAGTCCGCTCTTTAATTATAGAGATCTATAGCTCCATAATTGCGATAACTAGCCGAGCCTTCAGCAAAAGATTTGAAGTATACAATTTAACGGAATCCTTAGTCTTAAAAAAAAAAGTGTGGAACATAGTTCCTGTTACTGTCCAGCCGTTACTTTATTGCAAACATCAGCAAGATTTTCCAAACACTTTTTTTTAATTCTCTCATGGCATGTGAAATTATGACGTATTTCTGTTTAGAGCATTGAAGCAATAGAAGAAATGTGTTCCATTTTTGGATGTTTAATTCTTTTTTTTCTAAGTATTTTCCTATTTTTTGTTCAAAATATTCAACTTTTCCGAAGAATGCACCCAATTTGATCTCCTCCAAGTTAATATGTTTCCTAATTAACTGTTTCCCTATTGTTTAATGGACGAACCAATAAGATTAATCAGCTGCTGCTTAATGTTAAATAAATAAAACAATACTTATAACCTAATACCATTTCACTATTAGATTCAATAATTTTCTATTTTATTTATTCAAGCAAAATTCCACTCTTCAAATAGGAATTAACCTAATGGAAATTTAAACTTAAATAACCAGTTTTCGGATTTTTTATTAAGTGCAAGCTAATTTTTTATTAAAGTTATTTTACAATAGGGATAAATGTCCATCTTTCGTTTATGATGTGAAACGAGATAGATTCATTTCCAATTATATTAGCAAGGATGTGAGAACAATGAGCAGTGCTCGCGGACATATATCTGAAATTCACATATTAAGGGCAATCGGCTGCCTCTTCGTGGTTGCTGTCCATGTTTCTGGTTCCTTTTACTATGCTCACGGTCAACAATATAATGAATGGACATTATTTATAAATCAAATCAGCCGCTTTGGGACACCTATGTTTGCACTTATAAGCGGTTTTCTGCTTTTTTATCAAACGCGCAATAGAGGATTTAACTTTAAGAAATTTACCACTAGCCGTTTTACTAAAATCGGCCTGCCCTTCCTCTTTTGGAGTAGTTTTTATCTGCTATTTACGTACTTTGTTTTAGGCGCAAACCCGCTCGCATCAGGGGAAAAGTTATTCTTGGTGGACTTTGTTTTCGGTAATGCATTTTATCATTTATACTTCATGTCGATCGTCTTTCAATTTTATTTGCTGTTTCCGCTATTGCAATTATTTAAATCTAAATGGCAATGGCCTGTCTTACTCGTAATATCAATTTTTATCAACTTCTATTTTGTAAAATCCTTTAACCCTGGACAATTTGACGGGATACTCAACAGCATTCTAAGTCAGCGTGCATTTCTTCCCAGCTGGCTGTTTTATTTTATTTTTGGGGGATTCCTGGCTTACTTTTGGGAACCTTTAAATGTTTTTGCCAAAAGATATAAAATCCTTTTAGGCCTTGCAGTATTATTCATTACCGCTGCCGCTGTATGGGAATACAAAACAGCCGGATCTGCACCATCAAATAGAGTAAGCAATATGCTTAATATTCCTGTTATTACTCTATTCGTAATAGGGATTGGCAGCCACTTACAAAAAGTGAAATGGCTAAACAGCTTTTTTATCAAAATTGGGACTCTATCAATGGCTATTTATTTAGTTCATCCATTTGTTCTATATACTTTCGTTCAAATTGCTCCGGACTACATTTGGAAAACCTCTCTTTTCCCAGTTGTTTTCGCCATTATCCTTCTGGGATCGATTGCGATTGTTAAATTAATTAAATTAATGCCGTTTAATCAATATATATTAACCATACCCAGTAATAAGAAGCATAATATCAATACAACTTTCAAGTCTGCGATTGAAAGTTAAATCAAATCTTCAGTAATATCAAAAACCGAGCATCCTAAAAGGCCGCTCGGTTTTTTAATGTTAGCCTTACACACGTCATTGTTGTCAGGCAAATATATACACTTTCATTTTATAATAATATTAGTGGATTTTTCCAGCAGACGATTCTTTCTCGGTAGAATTTTATGTAATAAATGTATATAAGTATATAATAATACCAATCTCTAATTCGACAATTTCTTTTCAATTTCCCAGGAAAAATTTTTAATTCATGCAGATTTTACAGCAAAAGACAGGTTATCGACAGAGATCAACTGTTACCTGATACTCAACTCCTGACATCCCGGTAAGAGGCATAATGCAAAGTCTCGTCCTTCGCCAAGCGGCGGAGCAGGTTGGACAAATTACTATCATTCGAAACTGTCACTTCCTCTACTTTATAATAATACACCTTGGTGGACAGCTCCTGCATAGAGGTATAAACCATCATTTCAAATAGTTCATCTTCCGTAATGGAACCGAGAATAGCCGATCATTGGGCTGCAGCCACGCCGAAGGGATAAATTCTACCTTTGCTATCATTTTTTAAAACACCTTTTAAGGCAAAAACTCTATCTATAGATAACCCTATCAATTTTTAATGATCGACCGGAAAATTTATTTTTATAAACTCTAGTTTTCCTTTTATGAATTAGGTTAATACGAGAAAGAAGCAATTTTTATAGAGGTTGGTACCAAGAAAGCGAACCCAATAAAAAAAAAACGGGATATTCCCCGCTTTTGATAGACTCAATTTTATTTTTAATGTTCAGAAGGGATTCCAAATGTTGAATACGCTGGGCTGTGTTCTGAAGGAATTCCAGCTAATTCCATGCTTTTTACTGGACTATGCTCGGATGGAATTCCTGCCTCTAAATTGCCTGCGAAAGATGAAGCTGCTCCTATTACACTCAAAGCTAAGGCACCGGCTAAAATCAATTTTTTCATATACCCTACTCCTCTCATTTTTTATTAATTTATTATGCATTTAATTATTACATATATCATCATTTATTGAGCAATTTTTCCATTTCTGATTTTACGATTTTAATAAACTTTTCATTTCGCTGCAGCTGAAGAATATAGATAGATTTTTGAAGATGTTCTTTTCCAATTTCTTCATTGCCTAATTTAATATAATTCTCACCACATTGATAATGTAAATTGGCAAATAAATATAGGATTTCTTCATGTATACAAATGTCTATTCCTTTTTGGCAATATACCAGGGATTCTTCAAATTCACCTATTTCAGTTAATGCCTGCGATAAGCCAAACAAAATCCTAACCTTTCCTCTGGATTCTAGTATGTGAGGGAGTTTTTCCAGATCATTTAGAGCTTTTTTAAATATTTCAATGGCATCCTCATATTGGTGAGTATCTTTATACAATATTGCAATACTTGCCAGTATTTCAACTTCTCGTTCTGTAAGGTTTTCTCTTTTAGAATTTGTGAGATCTAACGCTTCGTGCAGTAAATTTATTGCCTTTTCAAAATTATCCTCTAGATAAAAAACACAGATCCCCTGATGCCAGATTAGAAATTGTTTTAACATAACAGGCTGGAATATTGGGTTATCCAATTCTTTTTGAATAATCTCATTAATTGCTTGATAATTCCAATTGCGTTTAAGCTTATTAATAATTTGCATCACAGCAGTAGAATAATTTATAGTGGCCTTAGAGGCAATATTAAAAAAGTAAGTAAGATCAATGTTTAATTTATTTGCTAATTGGTTTAACGTTTCTAAGCTTGGGTATACTCTCTCTTTTTCATAAGAAATAAGTTCTTCCTCAGAACAAATTCCTTCTGCCAACTCCTTAACACTCAAATTTTTATACTGACGAAAAGACTTTAGGCTGTCACCAATTAAATACTCACTTAAATTCATCATCTTTCCCTCACTTAGCATGTTTAGTAGTATTATCGTAGTACAAATATTATGGTTTAATAGAGAATAAGCTTATACCTGAAATTTTAATAAGATATGAAGGAATTTATTAAAAGTTCCTTTAGCTTTAAGAAGTCAGACAGAAAAATACGCCCAAGAATATTACTTCATTAATAAGGGGTAAAAAATAAAAATTCTTCTGGTGCTGAAAGAAAACCCAATTATCATTTAAAGCCCTCTTTAATAATAATTTATATTCGATAAATCAAACATATATCCTTTCAATTTTATTAAAATTATATATAAATTGGTGAAAAAGAATTTCTTTTTGAAACCTATGTATTATAATTAATCTCCAATTTAAAAAAGCCTGTTAAACATATTGGTGTTTAACAGGCTTTTTTTCTTTGTTTAAATCTGCTTGCCCGGTTTAATCGGTTCTATAGAGGCGCTTAGCAGTTGAACAGGCATAATTTTACCAGGATCAGTTTCAACTGCTATAGTCTGTAATTGCGATATTCGTTGCAACCGAAATGGATACTCATGTTTATAATTAGTTGTTGATGTTGTTACCACAATATATCCTTCAACCGTTGCTGTTTATTCGCAATGGCATATACAGCAGATATAAATTATTCTGCATCAGCAGAAGTATATGGAGTAAAAAGACTTAGTATCAAGGTAAAAATACTCAGAAGGCTGAACATGCTTTTCCAGCGCTTTTTACAGTACAATTAGATATTGTAAAAATTGCATAAATATAGGGAAAATAAGAAAATAGAAATGTTTTTATGTAGGTATTTATACTTGGAAGAGTATTTTGTTTTTAGCTCTTACCCTTATAACCTAGTAAGCAATGATTCATTTAAAGGGTAGAGGAAATAAATATTAAACAACTCCGTACTTTTGTAGTACCGCCTCAAAATAAAACCCCTTTCTTTTAAAAAGGGGATCGATTTTTTGCAGAAATATTTAAACTATATAATAATAGATAATTAATTTGCCATTATCTTTCTCAAGTCATTTTCAATTTCCATAAGCAGCTGGTTTACACTTATATCTTTATCCCAAATGCCCTTTTCATATGCTCTCGTAAGCATGTCCATAAAAAGCTTATATATAGCATCAGAATCTTCTTTTCCTAACAACTTAACCCCCTCCTTTTTTTCTAATCTTATAGACACTATTCTATTCCTTTCCCGATCATTTGACAATATTTTTCCAAATATTATTAAAAAGAACCACCCCTGAGTAAGGAAGTGGCCAAAAGTGGAGATTTAAAAGGATTAAAACTTTAGTAACAACATACTTTTGTTTAGGGATTTACCCTTAACATAATTGGTTCTTAACCATTAAAACATTTTTATAATATTTTTGTATCAATGATTAAATCTCAAAATTAGAGGATTTCAATCCTAAATCACTTGTTTATGACGAATTTCAATAGTAAAAATAACTATAAGAATATTTTTAGGGGGGCATTAGATTGGATTTTTCTGTGATAGGGAAAAAAATAAAAGAATTGCGGAAATCAGTAGGTTTTTCTCAAAGAGATCTGGCTAGAGACATATGTACACAAGCGCAAATAAGTAAAATTGAAAAAGGAGATGTACTTCCACTAGCATCCACTTTGTACTTCATTTCACAGCGTTTAGGAGTTGATATAAACTATTTCTTTGATCTCGGCACAACACCTAGACTTGATTATGTTCAGGAAGTTAATAACCAGCTTAAATTGGCTAGACGCAAACTTGATTATCCCCTTATAAAAGAAATAGTGGAGATTGAAGAAAAGAATCCTCTTTTTACAACAAACAAGAAGAATTATCAGACTCTTCTCTGGCATAAAGCTATATACGAATACCATGTTAATCACCATGCTGAAAAAGCTCTCTCACTAGTCGATAAAGCCATTACCTTAACATTTGAGAAGGTTTGGGCTGAAAGAGAGATTGAAATTATAATAAGCAAAGGTATCTTTTTGTACGAAGAAGGAAGGTACGAAGAGGCTCTTGATATCTATTTGCCAGCAAAAGATCATTTAGACGACATTATTTATTTAAATGACGAAACCATTCGCAGCAGGCTACTTTATAATATGGCTAAAGCGTTCACAAAGTTAGAAAACTATAAACAATCTATCAATGTTTGCGAGCAGGCCATCCAAACCTGTATTAGGAAGGATCTCCTTTTTCTATTAGGCGAGCTCCATTATCATATTGGATATAATTACGAACTTAGAAACCAGTTCCATTTGGCAAAAAAATTCATGCAGCAAGCCCTTGACATTTTTCACCTTCAGAAGAACGACCAATACAGTGACTTTATACACAAAAAAATGGTTATTTTCGACAAACATCTACAATATTAACTAATCGACGCGTCGAAATGAGTATACAGACCTAAATTATTGTAAAATAATAACTATATTTTGTATAATGATGTAAATAAATGATCTTTTTGGACGATATATGTGATAAAATGATTAAAAAAGTCCAAGGAGTGATTTGGAAAAGTGAAAAAACAGATGGTTTCAATTGCTGCCGTTGCGATGCTCTCTTCTACTTTTGCCTCACAGGCTTCTGCTGATACATACATAGTAAAAAAAGGGGACACCCTATATCAACTAGCTATTAAATACAAAACCACAGTAACAGATTTAAAAAAGTTAAATGATTTAAATTCTGATTTTCTCTCAATCAATCAAAAGATTCACATACCTGGGGCAACAGCAAAACCTGAATCCAGTCAGCAAACACCAGCATCTCCTGCCAGCAATTCAGCCAGCACATATACAGTTAAGAGCGGCGATACCCTTTCTAAAATTGCGTTAAGTCATAATATTAGTTTAAAAGATTTAATGAGTTGGAATAATCTAAACACGCATTTGATTTTCCCGGGGCAAGTTTTAAAAGTATCAAAATCTGCCGATAATACATCAGGTGATAATAAGGAGCAGGCAGGCTCTCCAACGTCAGCCACTGCCCCAGAACCAGAAAGCAGTTTAGCCATTTATGTTGTTAAAAAAGGGGATACATTGAGCGGCATTGCCACCAAGTATAAGACCACTGTTCAACAAATTAAAACATGGAACAACCTTAACACGGATCTTATTCTGATTGGACAGAATCTAAAATTGGGCGCAACCCAGAGTTCAGGTGAAACAGCAGTTAAAGAACAACCTGCTAAGGAAGCAGAAAAAGATAACCCAGAAGGATCTTCCCTTCTTGCAGAAGCTCAAAAACATGTAGGAGTCCCTTATAAATGGGCCGGCTCCACTCCTTCAGGATTTGATTGCAGCGGGTTTATCTATTATGTTCTGAAACAAACAGGTTCCAAAATGGGACGCTACTCTTCTGAAGGCTATTACAGCCGCTCTTATTATGTAGACAAGCCACAGCCAGGCGATTTGGTATTTTTTGAGAATACATATAAACCGGGCATTTCTCATCTGGGTTTCTATATTGGGGATAATACGTTTATCCACGCTGGTTCATCTGGCGTTGAAATCTCCAGTCTGGATAACTCGTATTATAAGAAACATTTTGATGGGTTTAAGAGGTTTTATTAAGGCACCTTTTTACAGGTGTCTTTTTTCATATTCTGGAAGGGAAATTCAAATGCTTTGAAGAATGATAAAGATAACGGGGTCTAAAGGAGGAGATAAAATGAACTTCGTGGGCATTATTACATTTTTGTCATTATCTTTATTATTCATGAGTCTACTATTAATCTATTCCAAGTTTCATAATAAGACCTTGGGTAAATTATTGATGATTATTATTTTCTTCCTATTTAATGCACTCCCCCTTGTCTACATAGTCTATATGGAACAAAGATTTCCATTTAGGAGCAAAACCATTAATCTTGGCTCTGCCTTTCTGTTTGTGTGGCTTATTACTGCCTGTTCCCTATTTTTCGGTATCCTTTTTAGATTTCGCGTTAAAAAAGAAGATTCTTATTATTAGACAATCAAAAAACCAGCAGCTGTTCACGGCTGCTGGTTTTTTGCTATCTCGAGAGGAAGCCCCTGGCTGAGTATTTTAGCATATCGTTCTTTCCTAACTCTCTTAGATCTTTCTTTTTCAGTTTCGGAATCTCTATTGGCGTAATGAATGGAGAGCCGCTTTTCAGAAAGAGCGGCCGCTCCAGGAGAACCAGTTCCCCTTTCTGCAATCCTTCTTTTACTTCTTGGGTTTGACTGATATTCAGGCCTGTTTGGAGTTCCCTTTTATCTAGCTGTCCGTTTTGCAGGATGGTATATGCATACTTACCTTTCTTTGTTTTTTTAATCGCCTTGGCAGGAACAGTCAACGTATCGCTTACTTCATTTGTCACGATTTTCAGGTTCACATGCTCACCATGAAAACTTTGCTGTTCTGGAGCTTCATCCATCACAACCGTGAATTCATAATGGCTCTCTTTATCTGCATGGGGCTCTGAAACAGGATAATTATAGATTTTTTCTATCGTTCCGTCTATCTTTTTGTTGCTGCCTTCAGGAGTGATAAAAACCTTCATTCCTTGTGCTGCTTTCTTTATTTCCTTTTCAGATAATGTGCCTTCAATTTTTTGTATGTTTGAAATGATCGTCACAATAGGATTTGTAAGATCATGCTTAATGCTTTTCACAGTTCCCGAAATTTCACTTAATGCAGTAAGGTTTAGCAGGCTCTCATCCGCTGCATCAATAAGATCCTCATACTTTTCGATTTCATTCTTAATCCTGCTGATTTGCAGCTCTTTTTCATAAATATCCCGTTCGAGCGTTTGGATCATATATTCATTCTGATTGAGCTCATCATCCAATGTAGTAATCCTGAGATCATCCTGCATATCCTCAAGATCTTGTATGTGGTTTTCTAAGCTTATTTGTTCGCGTTCAAGCTTTTCTTTTTCTATTTTGAATTTTTCTTTCGCTTGCGTGATATCTTCAGGAGAGTATTCAAACAATGCTGTTCCTGCTTCGACCTCATCTCCTTTTTCTACGAGAAATCCGTTAAAATTCCCCATATTGCTTTCGTAATATAAATATTGTTCTTCCTTTGGAGCCAGTACTCCTTTTGCTGGCATCATTTCAAGCAGATCCTGCTTTTTTACTGCAGTCCACTCATCAATATAGTAGGTTCTGCTTATTTTTTCACTTTTCATGAAAAGCAGGGTAAAATTGCAAGCTAGGAATAGAAGCACACCGATTATAAGTAATCTGGTTTTCCACATCATAGATGAATCCCTCACTTAAATTAGCTTTTCCAATTGGATGGATGAAAGCAGCGCTGAGACAATAATGAAAAACAAATTTATTCCGAGCACCAATAGGAAAAGGAACCGCGGACTCTTCTCGGAAATAATTTTCAAGTACTTATATTGCAGGACAAATGTCCATATTTTAAAAAGTGTGATGGCAGAGAACAGATAGACTAGCGTCTTGATGGATATTGCTGCTTGAGCAATGATTCCGAATGAAAAAATGGAAGAATCAGTGTTGAGTCCCAGCAAGATAAAGAGTGGTATATTAATCGCTTTTTCTGTTAATAAAATAAGCAGAACCAACAGCTGAATAGCAATTAACTTACGGTATTCAACCTCTACAAGCGTCCAAAAGAACAGCGAAGGTACAAAAATGATAATGATCGCATAGAAAATGCCCCAGACGACCTGTCCAGCTCCAAAGAATAACTTGTACAGATTATACTCGCTCTCGGAAAAATCCGTGATATTCCTTGTAACCTGCTCACTGCCTATACCAAAGAAAGCACTAAGTCCATAAACAAACGCACTTAGGGCAATCAAAAGCAGCATTTGCTTCCATAGACCAGCAAGCCTTTCCTCTTTCCTTAACTGATGTGATACCAAATAAGGCTCCTTCAACCCTCTCAAGAGCGGCACCCGATAACCCATAAATAATCCCCCAACCAAATAATCTACTATTCTCCTATCTTACCCCAAAATCAAAATTTTGGGAAATAGGCAGAATTGTGGAGAATTGTCATCTGGTACCCCAAAAATTTTGTCGAACATCTGGGACAACTGTACTTTTTCTATATTTTATACGGAATTTCACCATGCAGCGCTGTCGGAATTTGCAAAAACTTTTGTTGTTTTAATCTGATAGAATGGCGGTATAGATAAGTAAAAATTTTACAACTATGTCCTTGTCCCATATAAATAATAATGAGGAGGGGTTAATATGAAAATTAAAGCAGGTAATTGGAGAATGCTGAGCATACAAGAGAAGTTATTTATATTAGAGGCTGTCAGCTTTTTTCAATCCAGAACGAAAAAGAGGCATTAAAATTAAATGCGGAATTTGTATATCTACTATAACCTTCAATTAAAAAAATAGGCACCTTTGCCTTACACGAAAAGGAAAGGTGCCTATTCATATTAAATAAGGTTTTTATTCCTCAAGTTCCTCGCCTAAAGCCAGACTAAAATTCTGTCCTCTATTAAATAGGGTACACAAATTCCAATAGGTATAGCTCCTTATTTACTCCTTCCCTCGGCCCTTTATAATTTAGTCTTTCCCCCCTGCCAAACTACAACTTTCTCATATAAATCTTGAATTGCCTGATGAGAAGAATAAATACAAGTGCCTCTATCAGGGATAAGTGACACCTGTAATGGCACCTCAGTATTTCAACGCCACATTCTTCACCTGCGTATAATTCCGCTATGCTTATAGCCGCCAAACGGCTGGGTAATGCCTCCATCAGCTCCATAATGGTTGATAAAGACCTGGCCGCATTCAAGGGCATTGGCTACGCGATGGACACGGCCGGCATTTTCAGTCCATCCCACTGCAACAAGGCCGTATGATGTGCCGTTTGCAATTTCAATGGCTTTTCTTCTGATTCAAAAGTAGTAACTGTAAGAACCGGTCCGAAGATTTCCTCCTGAGCGAGATGATGGTTTGCTAAAAATCGTCGGCTGCAGATAATAGCCTGATTCGCAGCCTTCTACCGGATGACGCTTTCCGCCTGTTTCCACCCGAAGAGAACCTTTTTCGATTCTTATGCCAGGTCATCCAGGGAGTGATTAATAAGGGTGCCAGCTTTAGTTCATTAACGCGTTTTGATGACATTTTCGAGGCCTTAGGCAAAAATGTGAAAACAGACATTACGTTTAATGAGATGATTGACATTCAAAAGAATTATAAGGATACCAGGCATAATATAAGCCAGCTGACCATTGAAGGGGATGGCCAATACATTGGGAATGTATGGTATCTCATTGTGCCAGATGAAGAAAAACAAAGAGTGCAAACTGAACTTAAAGAACACCTGGAAATATAGCCAAATTCCTGCTAAACAGCAAAAAACAGTGCCATTCTGAGAAGAGTTGCACTGTTTTTTAATTCATTTTTTAAGTGAAAACATTCAGGGAGAAGTGAACCTGTCGAGGTTTACATAAAGATTAAACTGAAGTTTTTGAAGCCTTTCATAAACAAATATTCCACTAATATAAAGGACTTGCGGAAATCAGGTCTAAACGGCTGCCAATTTCCCTTTGCTGATTTTTCCGCATGCTTTAGATAAATTTTCAAGACACTCTTTCCTAAGTCTCTCGTGACAGTGAAAATCGTATAAAAGCTCATTTTCCAATTTAGAAGTAATGGTTTTAAATTTTTCCAGCTTTGATGCCTTTAAACGGTTATCAGAAAGATACGTTGTGATCTCCTTTTCAAAGTACTCCACCGTTCCAAACAGTACGCCCAATAGATTCTCCTCCTATTTTTTTATTTTTCAGTCATTAATCCGTTCCCTTATCTAAAACAAACAAACCCATAAAACAGCAAAGAGGCCCACCATAAGGGCAGACCTGTTTTCCAGTTACAAAAAATGCGAGATAAATAAACCTCCATTTCTTCTGCAACCCGACTATCCTAGTCCATGACCTTAGACTCGTGGCTTTGCGTCCCAATCTTTCAATAGGTTTGCCAAATATACAATTCTGTTACTATTATAATAAAACTTTAGACTTATATTTTTCAACATTTTTCGATAATTCCACTAATAATAATCTATTTCGACTATTTATATTCCAAATATTTCATGTTATAACGTGGTGTATTCAGCTCCTGTTTATGTAATTTATATGCTGGCATTTTTGTTTTATTTACTTAATGAGTTGTTTTTGCAGGTTTCCTCTTAAATAACAGAGTTACATTTATCCAGTCAGCGTGCAATTTTCCAGCATTTTGAGCCCGCAAAAAAAGGATGCAGCAAAGTATCTGCATCCTTTTGTAAAAGTAGATTAATATTTCAAAGCCACATTCTTCACCTGCGTATAATTCCGCAATGCTTCCAGCCCTTTTTCCCGGCCAAAGCCGCTATGCTTATAGCCGCCAAACGGCTGGGTAATGCCGCCGCCTGCTCCGTAATGGTTGATGAAGACCTGGCCGCATTCCAGTGCGTTGGCTACGCGATGGGCGCGTCCGGCGTTTTCAGTCCATACCCCTGCAACAAGGCCGTATGATGTGCCGTTTGCGATTTCAATCGCTTCTTCTTCTGTTTCAAAGGTGGTGACGGCAAGAACCGGTCCGAAGATTTCCTCCTGGGCGAGATGATGGTTTGCCGGTACATGATCAAAAATGGTCGGCTGCAGATAATAGCCTGATTCGCAGCCTTCTACCGGCTGGCGTTTTCCGCCTGTTGCTATCCGGATTCCGTCGTCCTCAGCTAGCTGCAGGAAGCCCTGAATCCGTTCAAATTGCTTTTGGTTTAAAACCGGCCCAAGATCCGGATTGTTTATTCCCGGTCCAATGGTGAGCTTTTCCATGGCTGCAGCGAGCTTTTCCACAAATGGATCCTTAATTGATTTTTCAATGACAAGCCTTGAGCCTGCAGAACAGGTTTGGCCGGCATTCTGGACGATTGACTTCAGCACCCACTCTAAGGCTTTCTCTTCATCGCAGTCAGCAAACACAATGTTCGGCGATTTGCCTCCAAGTTCCAGAGTAACTGGTATGACGTTCTTTGCCGCTGTTTCCATGACTCTTTTCCCTGTTTCGACCGAACCGGTAAAGGTTACATGGCTGACGCCAGGATGAGCGGATAATGCCGCTCCAGCCTCATGACCATAGCCGGTTACCACATTAAGGATTCCCTTTGGCAGTCCAAGGCTCTCCATAAGTTCAACAAGCTTCAAGGTCGATAAAGGAGTATCTTCTGCAGGCTTCAGCACGGCTGCGTTTCCGGTTGCGATCGATACAGCGATGCTTCGTGCCGCAATTTGCAGCGGATAATTCCAAGGGATGATATGCCCGACAACCCCAAGCGGCTCTCGGACCGTGTAATCTATGATGCCGCGTTCCACCGGAATCGTTTCGCCCATGATTTTATCGGCCACGCCTGCGTAAAACTCAAAATAGCGGGCAGCAATTTCCACATCCGTTTCAGCCTGGACAAGCGGCTTTCCGACATTTAACGTTTCCAATCTGGCTAATCCTTCTTTGTTGCCGCGGATAAGATCGGCAGTTTTAAACAGCAGTCTTCCCCGGTTATGGGCCTGCAAAGACTTCCACTCCTCTGAACGGAATGCCTTTTTAGCTGCCTTGACCGCTTTGTCCACTTCTTCCTGATCTCCGCGGGGCACTAACGCCAGAACGGAGGCGTCAGCAGGATTTTTCACTTCTATTAATCTGCTTTCATCCGGAACGGTCCACTCTCCATCAATATAGCATCCTTGAATTTTTACATCTGTTGCTTTCATCAATTAGATCCCCCTTCCGCCATCCACGTTCAGGACAGAACCTGTAACAATAGCAGATTCTTTTGAACATAAATAGACTAATGAATTCGCAATATCAATTGGCTGAATAAGCCTTCCTAATGGCACGCTCTTCTTGAAAATCGTATCCTTTGTTGCTTCGATGTCTGCATCCCTTGCTGTGAACTGGCCGAGCATGCCTGTGTCTGCTGGCCCCGGATTCACGACATTTACGCGAATACCGTATTCAGCAAGCTCAATGGCCAGGGCCTGTGAAAAAGAAACGGCAGCCCCTTTGGAGGCGATATAGGCATTCAAACCAGGACGCGGACGCACCATCGAAATCGAAGCGATATTAACGATAACCCCTTCTCCCTGCTTTTTCATATAAGGAACCGCTTCACGGCATGTTAGAAAAAGGGATGTTGCGTTGACAGCCATAATTTTCTCCCAATCTGCCAGACTCACTTCTTCAATTGGGGTTGCTGGCTGGGCAATGCCGGCAATATTGACCAGGCCGCTGATTTTTCCAAAGTTCTCGCTTGCTTCAGAAAAAATTCTCGCCACATCTTCTTCCTTTGTTAAATCGCCGGCAATGGGCAGAAGGCGGTCTGTCTTTTCGGCCTCATCCACATTCAAATCAACCGCTGCCACATAGGCGCCTTCTTCCAAAAAGCGCTTAACCGTTTCTTTTCCCATGCCGCCCTGGGCACCGGTAACAACAAATACTTCATCCTGCAATCTCATTTTACAAACCTTCCTTCACTAGAAGTTTTTGCTGTAAAGCCTCGCTGATGGCAGCTCCCATTTCACTTGTTTTAGAAGTTCCGCCTAAATCAGGTGTACGTACAATGCCTTTAACCAGCACGTGTTCAATGGCATCTATAATAACGGCACTTAAATCCGCTCTGCCCAAGTGCTCAAGCATAAGTGCAGCTGACCAGATTTGGGCAATTGGATTGGCAATTCCTTTCCCTGCAATATCAGGTGCGGAGCCATGGACAGGCTCAAACATCGATGGGAAATCCCCTTCCGGATTCAGGTTGGCAGAAGGAGACAGGCCAAGGCCGCCCACCACTGCAGATCCCAGATCGCTTAAAATATCGCCAAATAAATTGGACGCGACAACCACATCAAAATCAGCAGGCCTTGCTACGAAATAAGCGGCAAGTGCATCAATATAATAGCTATCCAGTTTAATAGACGGATACTGTTCTGCCACTGTGCGTACCACATCATCCCATAGTTTCATTGAATGGATGATGGCATTGGATTTTGTTGCACTCGCAACGGATTTTTTGCCATGCTTTTGTGCATAGTCAAATGCAAACTTTGCGGCTTTCGCTGTGCCAATTCGCGTAATAATCGTATTTTGGACAGCCACTTCCTCTTCAAGGCCAGGATATAGCCGGCCGCCGCTGTTCGAGTATTCTCCTTCTGCATTTTCACGGACGATGACGAAATCAATATCTTCTCCCTCAAAACGGGAAGGAACGCCTTTCAGCATTTTGACAGGCCTTAAATTAATGTACTGGCGGAATTGCTTCCTGATCGGCATGATCAGCTCCCAAACCGTTACATCGTCAGGAACCCTTTTGTCGCCAATGGCGCCGAATAAAATAGCATCATATTTTTTCAGTGTTTCAAGTGCATGATCCGGCATCATTTTTCCATGCTGGAGATAGTACTCACTGCTCCAGTCAAACGTTTCAAACTCCAGATCCAAAGTTGGGTCCAGCTTTTTTAAGAGCTCCAATACCTTAACTGCTTCATTTACTACCTCAGGGCCGATGCCGTCACCAGGCAAAACGGCGATACGATGGCTTGCCATTAATTATGCACCTCTTCCATTTCTACGATTTTTCCAGGGTTCAGAATGTTTAGCGGATCCAATGCTTTTTTGATCATTCTCATAACCGGCAAAGCTGTGCTCCGCTCTTCTTTTAAAAATTTCATTTTTCCAATGCCGACGCCATGCTCACCTGTACATGTGCCGCGATGGTCAATTGCGAACCTCACCATTTTTTCATTAAACGCATGGAAGCGTTCCATCTCGTCTCGATTATCTGTGTCCAATCCGAACGCCACATGGAAATTCCCGTCGCCGACATGTCCAAGAATTGCCCCATCAAGCTTGTACTCATCGAGCAGCTTGCGGGTATGGGCAATCGTTACAGCCAGTTGTGAAATCGGCAGGCACACATCTGTCGCAACCAGCTTGCATCCGGGCTTTTTGCCGAGAATTGCGAGCGCTGCCTGATGGCGGGCTTCCCAAAGCTGCGCCCGTTTCAGGGAATCCTGCTCAAACTCAAACTTCACTGCTCCGGCATCTTCCATCAGCTCTTTTATAACTGCAATTCCCTGAACGGCCGCTTCTGCCGTCCCGCTGTATTCCAAGAAAAGGGTTGGCACTTCTTCAAAATCTGTCCCTTTGAATTCATTCACTGCCTGAATCGTCGCAGCGTCCACAAGCTCCATTTTTCCAATATCCACGCCAGACTGGAGGACAAGCTCAGCCGCCTTTCCGGCTTCCTCGACGCTGTCGAAGGCTGCTTTTGCTACGACGGTAGCTTCCGGGATTCCGGCAAGCTTCAGTGTCAGTTCTGTAAAAATGCCAAGTGTTCCTTCCGACCCGATCAGCAGCTCGGTCAGGTTATAGCCAGCCGATGATTTAACCGTCTGTCCGCCGGCCGCAACAACACTTCCATCTGCCAGGACCGCTTGAAGACCAAGGACATTATGCTTCATTGTTCCGTATTTAACGGCATTCGTTCCGCTTGCATTCGTTGCAGCCATTCCGCCAATCGTGGCATCTGCACCAGGATCAATCGGAAAGAACAGCCCATACTTTTTCAAATGCTTATTCAGCTGCATCCTCGTCACACCCGGCTGGACTTTTACAAGAAAGTCCTCCGGATAAACGGCAACCACTTCGTTCATTAATGTAAAATCCATGCTGATTCCGCCATTAAGGGGGAGGAGATGGCCTTCCAGGCTGCTTCCTGCCCCAAAAGGAACGACAGCAATCTTGTTGGCAGCTGCGTATTTAACAATGGCGGCAACTTCTTCTTCGGTTTTCGGGAAGACAACTACATCAGGCTTTTTCCTTTCGTGGTAATCCATGCCGCCTGCATGATGCTCAAGCACCGTTTCATTCACACTGACACGTTCAGGGTCTTTTATAATCTCCAGCAAATCTTGATACATTTTTCCTTCACCTCTATTTATCTAGTAAAAACAAGCTGATTGACGGCATAAAACTTAGAATTAATACGTCAATAATTAAAACAATAATAAATGGCATAATCGCCCGGACGATGTGCTCCAGCCTGATCTTGGCGATATTGGACGCCACGAAAAGGTTGATGCCGACAGGCGGTGTAATCATTCCGATGGCCAGGTTGACCACCATGATGACCCCAAAATGGACAAGATCCATACCTGCTGCAGAAGCAATTGGGACAAGAATGGGCGCCATGATGACGATCGCTGCAGATGTCTCCAGGAATGTCCCGACAATCAGCAAAATCACATTAATAATGATCAGAATCATAATGGCATTTGACGTAATCCCCAGCATGCCATCTGAAATCTGTGCAGGAATCTGTTCCCTTGTTAGAAGGAAACCGAAGATGGATGCACAGGAAATGATGAATAATATGACGGAAGAAGTAATAGCCGAGGAAATGAAAATTTCCGGCAGATCCTTCCACTTAATTTCCCTGTAGATTAATAGACCTACAATCAGGCCATATACAACTGCCACAACAGAACCTTCTGTAGGTGTAAAAATTCCGCCGTAGATGCCGCCAAGAATAATGACTGGCATTAAAATGGCTAAAATGGCGCTTCTGAACGCAGCAGCCACTTCCTTGAACGAACTCTTCTGTTCCTTGCCGTAGCCCTTTTTACGGGAGATAAAATACGCGACTAAAATAAGCGATATTCCAACAAAAACCCCTGGGATGATTCCGGCAATAAACAGGTCTCCGATTGATGCCCCTGCAATGACGCCGAATAAGATCAGCGGTACACTTGGCGGAATCATGACCCCAATCGTGCCGCCGGCCGCCTGAATGGCAGTTGAAAAGCTTTTATCATAGCCGCGCTTCACCATTGCCGGAATCAGGATGCTTCCGACTGCAGCCGTTGTAGCGGCTGCCGACCCTGAAATAGCCGCGAAAAACATACACGTAACGATTGATACCATTGCCAATCCGCCGTGAAGGCTTCCGACAAGCGTACTGGAAAAGCTGATTAGACGCCTGGATATTCCGCCTGATTCCATCAGCTTGCCGGCCAGGATGAAAAACGGCACTGCCATAAGCGTAAAAGAATCGGTTGACGTAAACATTTTTTGGACAATCACCATTAATGGAACATTGTCCTGAACCATTAACACAATCATGGAAGCGAGCCCAAGTGCCACCGCAACCGGGACATTAATGAGAAAAAGCACTAATAGCAATCCGAATAATAGCCATGCCATCAGCTGCTCGCCTCCTTTCCCCACTCCGATACAGTGATATAAAGCAGATTGATCACAAATAAGATGCTGGCGATCGGGATAACCATATAAACCAGTCCCATCGGGAGCTGCAGGGCCGGGGAGGTTTGCATCATGCTCCGTTCAATAAATACGAAGGAATTGACGATAACCTGATAGAAGAAGAAAACGATTAACAAGGCAGAAAGAACCAGCATAATTCTTCTCACTGCCTTATTGGCTTTTTCAAAAAGCAGCTCGATGCTCGGATGTGCTTTTACACTGACCGCATAGCCCGCCCCTAAGAAAGTCATCCATACGAGCAGGTATCGGGATAATTCCTCCGTCCAGGCAAGCGGCTGGTCAAGCACAAACCGGAAAAGCACCTGCAGGAAAACCACGATAACCATAATGAAAAAGAGAAGGATCAGTATCCATTTAATAAACGCATTCAATGAATCTACTATTTTTTTAACCACCATAGACTTCCCCTTATGAGTAAAAAACTTGGTCTGTGCCGGCATCTCTTATCCGGCACTCGCCAAGTTTTCCTTTTTTTATTTCGTATTTAAAATGGCGTCCAATTTTTCCTTGCCGAATTCAGATTCATATTTTTCATAGACAGGCTGGATCGCTTCACGGAAAGGAGCTACATCCACTTCCTCCACGATTTCCATTCCCTGCTCTTTCAGTACCTCTAAGGATTCTTCATCAGACTTTGTGATCAGGTCGCGGATCTGGTCGCCGGCCTTTTTCGATTCTTCTTTCAGGATATCCTGGTACTCTGCAGGAAGCGTATCCCACACCGTTTTACTGAACATGATGACAGCCGGTGAATACAGGTGGCCTGTTAATGACATGTGCTTTTGGTTTGCTTCATAAAGCTTGTACGTATCTGCAACAACAATTGGGTTCTCCTGGGCATCCACTACTCCCTGCTGAAGGGCTGTCAATGCTTCTGTCCAGGCCATTGGCGTTGGCTTTGCACCTAAAGCATTAAAGGCATCAAGATGGATCGGGTTTTCCTGCGTACGGATCTTTAAGCCTTTCAAATCTTCCGGCTTATTAATTGGCTTCTTGGCATTTGTGATATGGCGGAAACCATTTTCACCCCAGGCAAGGCCGACAATTCCTACATTCTCCATGCCTTTTAGCAGCTCCTGGCCAATTTCGCCGTCCAGAACCTTGTAAGCGTGTTCTCTTGATTCAAATAAAAAAGGCATGTCCACAATCCCAATTTCCGGATAGAAGTTAGCGATTGGCGCAGTAGATGAAATCGACATATCTGCCGTTCCAAGCGTAAGGGCCTCAGTCAATTCCCTTTCCGCTCCAAGCTGGCTTAACGGGAATACTTCTATCTTCACCTTGCCGTCAGTGCGCTCCTCCACATTCTTGGCAAGCTCTTGTAAACCAATATGATAAGGATGGTCCTCTGTTAAGGAGTGGCCTGCCTTTAAACTAAATGTCTTGCCGCTATCCTTTTCCCCTGATTCAGCATCACCGCCAGCCGAACTGGAACCGCCGCCTCCGCAAGCCGACAAAATCAGACTCAGCACCAGCATCGGCACTAACCACAATAATCTCTTTCTCATAGCTAAATCCCCCTTCTATTTTTATATTTATTAGAATATACAGGCAATTATAACACCTTTCGCGCTTTTATGCGGTAAATTTTTTATGAATTTTTAGAATAATATGTGTGCCAAATTTTGTTGAAAAAAGAAGCATTCGAGTATTATAAATGCTTCTGGATTTCGGCCCGCCCGGTTTGTTCGCCAGTTATACTATTTTGTTCGCTAATTTCATCAATTTGTTCGTCAAATTTTAAGTTTCTTCGCTAAAATTCACCATTTATTCGCTAAAAACAGGAATTTATTCGCTAAGTTCACAATTTTTCAAATTAACTCCATCCTTAAACCCAATTCAAAATATAAACATACACAAAGGCTATGACCGTTATGGAGAGAAAATAAATTCCATTCCACCTGAAAGCAACTGTTACTCCGTTCCTTTGAACACATTGGCTAATGATGATATTCATGGCGTTTAGTGGAGAGATGGCGGAGGAAAGCATCCAGGTAAAAATACACATAAAGGCCACACTGGCCACTGCGACATTAGGCATATCAGCAAAATTCAAAGAGGTCAGGACAAGCGGGATCACAATAATTTGATGTACCCCCAAAAAGGCCATAAGGGTAACAAACAGGATAATGAATAAAAATAAAATACTAATGGATTGAGTGGCAGACCATTGCATGGACCGCTCCAGCAGCTGTTTTACTGGTGTATGTGAAACAGCATTGCCAAATAGCCCGGCACTCAAAAAAAGGCAAATCTCCATTTTTTGAGAAATCATTTTATTTTTATAAAGAGAAAGCTCTTCTTTAATTACCTTATATCGATTCCGCAGAATGACCCAAGCTGCCGGAACTATTATGCAGACAATGCTTACTAACAAAAGCATTGACTTATGAAATACTTGCTCCATAACAATTAGAATCAGAACGAGACCCAGGACAAATCCTATTAGCATATAAATATCCCGTTTTCTTCCTCTTCCCTCAGACGCAATTTCCTTAGCAGCTTCAACAGCAGCATCTTCTTCAACAGAACCGGGACGGAACAATAAGAATCCCACAGCCATTTGCATAACGGCAAACAAAACACCGACCACCACATAAGACATATATGTGATATCTAAATAAAATAAAACAATGCCTACCGACGCAAAAAATGGCGACCAAATTACAGCTGGGGTAAACCCTACATAATAGGATCTTGACAATAGTTTTGAAGGGAATTTTATGCTCTCCACAAACCCGTGTACAATCCTTAATGCGCCCATATTTAAGATAGGCGCCAACGTTAACATAAACGAACTTATGCCATAAAAAGTATTTCTGGGATTGGTTTTCAGCTCATTTAAATAGATGATTACTGTTTCAATAACCCCTTCTCTTCTTAAAGGAACCGATAAGAGCGGCGCTAAAATCAGAATGGAAAGCAGCGCTAGATTCTGAGTGATTCCCTCGACCAGGTGAATACCCGTGTCCCCAACTATAAAGTGGATCAGCATTCCAGTACTAAACAGACCCAATGTAAAAATCCTGCCTTTCCACTCCAATAGTGGAAGCATGACAAAAAAAGCAGCGACAGCCACTAGGTTAAAAATAAAACCAATATATATATTTGGCACAAATGCTTCAGCAATATATAACAAACACATACTCAATACGAGAGAAAAACGTATCATTTTGTCCCTTCTCTCTGTAGTTTAAATCATGATCAAACTAGTTTTTTGGTAAACATTATCTTCCGGCAGGCGAGTAGCCGAAAAGATTCTCTAAAACTTTTTCAAGCCGGGCTGGTCTAAAGGCGATTCCTCTGCCTCAATAAAAAAGGCCCCTATGCTTTTGGACCGCCGGCAGCATATAAGACCTGGCCGCTAATAAAAGAAGAAGCCGGGCTTGCAAAAAAGCTTGCCGCCTAGGCGATATCTTCTGGCTTCCCAGCCCTATTGACCGGTATTTGCTTCACTTTGGTTTCAATGAATTCTCAAATGTAATATCTATTTCAAATTCCTGTACAATAGCTGGAGTCGATGCTCATATTCCTTCACGATATCCTGAATAATCTCTTTTGCACTTTTAATTTCCTTAATCAAGCCGATTGTCTGCCCCAATGAAATAACACCTGCGTTTTCATTTCCGGTATTTATTAATTCCAGGTAGGATTCACCGCTGATATAAGGAAAAATCTCCTCCAGTGAAGCTCCTGCTTCTTCCTTTTCTGCCAGATCGATGGCACGTTCCGATTTCATAACCCTCATCGCTTTTCCAATTGATTTTTTCACCAGAATAGTATCCGTTTCCTGTAAATCTATTAATTTATCTTTAATAGATGAATGCAGGGCAGCTTCCTTGGAAGCTAAAAATCTTGTACCCATCTGGATACCTTGGGCCCCTAAAGCAAAAGCAGCAAGAGCAGATTTCCCTGTCGAAAATCCTCCTGCTGCAATGACAGGTATCGAAAGCTCATCTACCGCCTTTTGGATCAAGGTAAGGCTTGTTACGTCGTCTCTCCCGGGGTGGCCGCCGCACTCATATCCGACCACAACAACTGCATCACATCCGATCGCTTCAGCCTTTTTGGCAAACCTCACAGACGGGACCACATGGACCACTTTAATCCCGTTTTCTTTTAAGCGATCCATATATTTCTCCGGGTTGTTACCCGAGGTAAAAACAACCGGAACACGAGCTTCTATGGCTCCCTCAACAAACTCATCCATCGGCTTGCGGAATCCAATTGCAATATTTACGCCAAAAGGCTTTGATGTAAGCCTTCTCGCTGCCTCAATATCCTTCATCATCTCTTCCTTGGAAGCAAAGCTGCCTGCTGTTATAAGCCCAAGCCCGCCCGCATTTGATACTGCTGAAACAAGCGGAGACGTTCCAAGCCCTTGCAGGCCCCCTTGGATGATGGGATATTGGATATTAAACATTTTGGATATAGCTGTATTCATCATACTTGTTCACCTTTAAAAAGCTTAAAAGTTCCTGTACAATGGCCAAGCAGTTCACCGTCTTCATTCCTAAGCCTTCCTTCAATGAATACCGTGTTTCGGTTTTGGTGAATAATCTCCGCTTCTGCTGTTACGATTCCTTCCATAACAGATTTTACATACTGGATGTTTAAATGCAGTGTGGCCACTTCATCAAACCCCAATGACCTTCCTGCCATTCCCATAGCTGTATCCAGTACTGATGCATACATGCCTCCATGAACTGTATTTCTCACATTAATAAACTCTCTCTGGATTGGCAGGGCCAATAAGACATACCCGTCTCTTAACTCTCTTAATTCCAATCCAACAAAATTCCAGAATGGGCTGTTTTCAAAATCTGTTTTTACGTTCTGTAAATGTTCAGCTGTCATGAGAATAACCCCTTTCCCGCTTTAGCCAGTTCAGCTTGATTGGCAATGACAGAAAGCTTTTTACCATAAATTGCGCTTATAAGATTCTCAGCAATCAGCACGGAGGTTTTTCTTGCTGCCTCAAGGCTTATTCCGCCAATATGGGGGCTCGTGGTTACTTGCTTCAGCTGAAACAAGGGGTGATCAGCAGGCGGCGGCTCATCTGAAAACACGTCAATCCCGGCGCCAAGAATTCGTCTCTGGCTCAGTACTTTCACTAAATCAGGTTCATTGATAATGCCCCCACGGGCTGTGTTTATTAGAACAGCCGATTCCTTCATAAGAGCCAGCAATTTATAATCCACAAGCTTTTCTGTTTCTCTGGTTAATGGGATATGTAAGCTTACTGCATCACTTTCCGAAAAGACTTTTTCCAGAGAAGTGGTTAATTCCACCCCGATATGATTAGCAGCCTGCATTTTTTCTTCATTAATATTTCTGACATATACCATAGCCTTCATTCCAAAACCATGGACTAGAATTTTAGCAGCTTTTTGTGCAATACTGCCAAAGCCTATTAGCCCCAGCTGTTTTCCTTCCAGTTCATAGGAATAGGCTCCATCCCTTGCCTGAAAGTTTCCGCTTCTTGTTTCCCTGTTAAAATAGACCGTTTTTTTCATGACCGCCAAAAGCAGGCTCACCGCATGTTCTGCGGTTGCCGTACTATTCAGCTTTGGTGCATGCAAAATTGGAATCCCCTTTTTCGTGGCATAGCCCACATCAATATTATCAAGTCCCACTCCTGCTCCGGAAATCGCTTTTACTTGCTGGCAGCTGTCCAAAATGGCAGGCGTGATCCTGGCTGGGGCCCGAAGGATGATTCCATCGACACGATGATGCTGGAGATAATCGCATATCTCCGGTTCAGTAAATTCAGCAAATTTCTTCACTTTAGCATGTTTGTTAAGAAGATCCTCCCCATCAGGATGGTACATGGGGAGAATCTGAACAATATGAGGCTTGCTCATTTCAACACTTCCTTCTTGGACATACCCATTTAGGCATGAAGGTTCTCGATAATAGTCGATATTCCCTGGCCGCCGCCGATACAAAGAGTGACTAAACCATACTTTTCGCCTCTTCGTTCCATCTCGTGAAGCAGCTTTGTCATCAGGATTGCTCCTGTAGCCCCAATTGGATGTCCTAATGCAATGGCTCCGCCGTTTACATTCACCTTGTTGATATCCATGCCGGATTCACGAATGACTGAAAGCGCCTGGGCAGCAAAGGCTTCATTCAGCTCGATCAGCCCGATATCATTGATGGATAGTCCGCATTGCTTTAAAGCTTTAAATGTGGAAGTTACAGGACCAATCCCCATAATTTCTGGAGACACCCCGCTCACTGCCTGGGCTATGATTTTGGCTTTTGGTTTTACACCATACTCATTTAATTTCGCCTCATTCATCATTAAGATTGCTGAAGCTCCATCATTTCGCCCGCTTGCATTGCCTGCTGTTACTGTGCCATTTTCCTTAAAAACTGCCTTCAGCTTTGAGAGCTTCTCGATTGTGGTGCTGCGCGGATGTTCGTCAACAGTAAATAGCCGAGTTTCCCTTTTTTGCTTATATTCAACCGGGACAATCTCCTTTTCAAAACGGCCTGATTCGATTGCTGCCTGCGCAAGCTCCTGGCTGCGAAGCGCAAACTCATCCTGTTCTGTTCTGGAAATATTATATTTTTCTGCAAGGTTTTCCGCAGTCAGTCCCATTGTCAGATGGCCGTATTTTTCGATAGGCTGGGAACAAGGCTGGCTTTCTGTATTCGGATCCAGTATTTGCGCATTTCCGGCTTGGAAGCCATAACGGGCATTGCGGATATAGTAAGGGGCTGTGCTCATGCTTTCAGCTCCGCCTGCTATTACTACATCAGAGTAGCCAAGCTTAATCTGCATATCGGCATTATTGATGGCTTGAAGCCCGGATCCACATTGCCTGTGCACGGTATAACCTGTAACCTCAATAGGGAGCTCAGCCCTCAAGGCCGCAAGACGTGCAAGATTGGAGGTATCCGCACTTTGCTTTGCCTGGCCAAGAATCACTTCATCAACTTCAACTTCAGAATGGGAACGGTTTAGCACTTCACGAATCACTTTCTCTGCCAGATGGTCTACCGGCACATCTTTTATCGTTCCGCCCATTCTTCCAATAGCTGTTCGGACTGATTCAACAATATATGGCTGATTCACTCCTTACACCCCCACATATGAGGCTTCGCGTTTTAGTTCATTGGCAATAATATTACGCTGTATTTCCGAGGTGCCTTCATATATTTTCGTAATTCTCGCATCACGGAAGTAACGTTCGATTGGATAATCTCTCATATATCCGATGCCGCCATGAATCTGTACAGCTAAATCAGCCACCTTGTTATATACTTCTGACGCAAACAACTTTGCTATGGCAGCCTCTTTAACCACTCGCATTTTTTGATCGGTCATCCAGGCAACACGATAAGTCATCGATCTAAGAACCTCTATTTGCATGCTGATTTCTGCAAGCATATGCTGAACGGCCTGCACCTCGATGATTGGCTTGCCGAATTGCTCGCGTTCCTGTGCATATTGCAAGCAATGCTCCAGAAGCTTTACACAAGAGCCAAGATTTCTTGCAGCCAGACCAGCACGGCCATTGGCAAGGATTTTTAAAGCATTGATATATCCCTGTCCTTCCGTTCCAAGGACGTTTTCTGCAGGGACCTCCATATTTTCAAAGAAAAGTTCAGCAGAATGGGAACCTCTTAACCCCATTTTTTGTTCAACATTTCCAAGAACAAAGCCAGGGAAATCTTTTTCTACGATAAAGGAGGTAATCCCCTTTGCTCCCTTAGCACGATCTGTTACAGCCATTACAGTAAAAACGTGCCCATCGACTGCGTTCGTAATATAATGCTTGGAGCCATTCAGGATGAATTTATCACCCTTTCTGACAGCAGTGGTTTTCAATGCTGCCGCATTTGAGCCAGCGCTCGGTTCGGTTAAAGCAAAAGCACCAATCCATTCTCCGGTTGCCATTTTAGGCAGATACTTTTGCTTTTGTTCTTCCGTCCCCAGCTCCACAATCCCGACAGATCCAATCCCAGTGTGAGCGCCAATCAATGTTGTATAGCCATTGTGCGTCTTGCCAAGCTCCTCATAAATGGCACACTTCCCAACCATATCAAGCCCCAGACCGCCGTATTCTTCCGGAATACTTAAGCCGAATAAGCCCATTTCCTTGGACATTTCCACCAGTTTTTCCGGTATCATGTCCTTTTCCTCTATTTCCATTGCCAAAGGTTCTGCTTCCTCTTTGACAAATTTGCGCACATTATCCTTTAAAAATTTTATATCTTCCGAAAAATTAAAATCCAATTCTATCTCTCCCTTTTTATTGATTGCTGAATTCAGCTGCCCTTTTTTCCAGGAATGCTTGAGTTCCCTCTTTTTTATCATCTGTCCCAAACGCAACAGCCTGTGCCAGCTTTTCAATCAGCATGGCCGTTTCAAGATCCGCATCGTACCCTTTATGGATTGCAAGCTTTGCCAGCCTGATGGCAACAGGGCCCTTTTTCATAACCTGGGAAGCTACCTCTGCTGCCTTTTTCTCCAATTCATCTTCCTCAGCAAGATAAGAAGCAAGACCGATTCTTTCCGCTTCCTCTCCATTAATCATTTTTCCGGTAAGGACCATATCCAGCGCTCTCCCTTTGCCGACAATCCTGGATAGGCGCTGTGTGCCGCCTGCTCCAGGAATAATGCCAAGGTTTAGCTCAGGCAGCCCGAATTTTGCATTTTTAGTGGCAATCCGGATATCACAGGCCATAGCAAGCTCACAGCCCCCGCCCAAAGCGTAGCCTTTTACCGCAGCAATGGTGACTTTGCTGGATTGCTCTATTTTCTTATAGAGACCCTGCATGCCAGGTATTAGTGCCTCAAGCATTTTTCTTTCATGAAGCTGCCTTATATCTGCTCCTGCCGCAAAAGACTTTCCCCCTGCCCCTTGAATAATGATCACTTTTACATCATGATTGGCTTCTGCCCACTGAAAGGCATCCTCAAGTTCCTGAAGTGTTTCCCGGTTTAATGCATTCCGGGATTCTGGCCGGTTTATTGTCAGCCACATAGAACCCTGTTCGATTTGAACCTGGAGATTTTCATACTGGTGCATATTCTTAACCTCCTTATGAATATTGGTAGAAACCGCTTCCGCTTTTTTTGCCCAGACGCCCGGCTTTCACATACTTGATCAACAGCGGACAGGGGCGATACTTTTCGCCAAGCGTCTGATATAGGTACTCCATATTCCGCAATCGTGTATCCAAACCGACTAAATCTGCCAGTTCAAGCGGACCCATTGGGTGGTTAAGCCCCAGCTTCAGCGCTTTATCAATGTCTTCAGCAGACGCAACACCCTCCATTAGCATATTCATAGCCTCATTGCCTATCAGGCAATTCATGCGTGAAGTAACAAAACCAGGAAACTCATTCACTTCAACAGTTTCCTTCTTAAGCTTTTCGCCGACCTCTTTCACAATGCGTACAGTGTCATCAGAGGTTTCCAGTCCACGGATGATCTCGATCAGCTTCATTTTATGAACCGGATTGAAGAAATGCATAGCTGCCACTTTTTCCGGCCGGGATGTTTGAGCCCCAATCTCCGTAGGGCTCATGGTTGATGTATTCGTTGCTAAAATCGTTTCTGGAGAACAGATACGGTCCAGCTTTTTAAAAATATCAATCTTCAATTCTATTTTTTCCAGAACAGCTTCAATGACCAGATCTGCACTTGTTGCAGCAGACTCCAGATCTTTTTCAAAGAAAAGGCGGTCTTTTGCCTTCCCATATTGAGCTTCAGAAATAAACCCTTTTTGAAGGCTGTCTTCCAATAGGCTGTAAATCTCGTTTTTCGCTTTTTCCAATATTTCTTCATTAATGTCATTCAAGTAAACTGTAAAACCGGAAACGGCACAGGTATAAGCAATTCCTTTTCCCATTACACCCGAACCTACTACTGTGATGGTATTCATCCTGTTCCCCCTTAGTTTGATATCGTATTTTCAACCGTTGAATTTTTAGATACAAACTTTTGATATAAATACACGGCTGCAAGGATCGCAAATCCAATTAAGTCAGATACAGCTCCCGGATTGATCATTAGAAGGGCACCGATAAAAAGAACTGCTCTTTCATACCAATAGGCGTGCCGGAAAAGCCATCCCTCTGCAGCCCAAGCGATTCCAATAATTCCAATGATGGAGGTTATAACAGATAGAATAATATCCGGAACGTCCCCTACTAGAAGCAAGGTTTCCCCGTATACGAACATATAAGGGACAATGAAGGCGGCAAGGCCCAGCCTTACTGCTGTTAAGCCCGTTTTCATTGGATCGGATCCGGAAAGCCCTGCTGCTGCAAATGCGGCCAGTGCCACTGGTGGTGTAATCGCAGATAAAGCTGCAAAATAGAACACAAACATATGTGCAGCAAGCGGGGATACACCCAGTTCGATTAATGCCGGAATGGTAAGCGGAACCTGTACGATGTAAGCCGCAACTGTGGGAAGGCCCATTCCGAGAATGATGCTTGTGATCATCGTGAATACAAGCGTAATGATTAAAATACCGCCGGATAATTCAATAATTAAACTGCTGAATTTAAGACCGATGCCAGTCAGTCCAATAATCCCGATGATAAAGCCTGATGCCGCACAGGCAATTGCCGTTTCAATTGCAGCTCTGGCTCCTAAATCCAGTGCCTTGAAGACTTTAGAAAAAGATAATCTTGTAGCACTTTTTAAAGCGGCGACCACTATTGTCACACCAATGGAATAGAGACCTGCCTTCATTGGTGAAGAGCCCGATGCAAGCATGACCACAATCACCACTAGCGGTATAAAGAACATAAATCCGCTTTTCAGCACACTCGTAACCTTTGGAAGTTCCTCTTTTTTTAAGCCAACTAGCCCCAAACGTCTTGCCCGCATATCGACCTGGAAATACAAACAGCAGTAATAAAGGACTGCCGGGATTAGAGCGGCTATGGCTATGTCCATATAAGGCACACCTAAATAGGAAGCAATGATGAAAGCGGAAGCTCCCATGATCGGAGGCATAATCTGGCCGCCTGTAGAGGAAACCGCTTCTACTGCAGCTGCAAAGTGGCTCTTATAGCCCGTTTTCTTCATTAAAGGAATCGTAAAAGCACCTGTTGTCACCGTATTTGCTACTGCACTTCCAGAAATGGTTCCCAAAATGGAACTGGCTACAATAGCTGTCTTTGCGGGACCTCCCCGATATTTCCCCATTCCTGCTACAGATAAATCGATAAAAAATTGTCCAGCTCCTGAAACTTCTAAAAACTTACCGAACAAGATGAAAAGGAAAATAAAGGTTGCTGATACTCCAAGTGGAGTACTAAAGATACCTGTAACCGTATAGAAGAGGTGATCAATAATCCACATCACTGTAAATTCACGGTGGGAAAGAGTGCCAGTAATCAGGTGTCCCCAGACTCCGTAAACGAGACAAATAAAGATAATGATCACAAGCGTATTGCCAATCACGCGTCGTGTTGCTTCAATTAGCAGCAAACCAGATATTATGCCAATGGCAATTTCCAGCGCTGTCAGCGGTTCAATATAGCTCATTCGGGACGAAATGACTTGAGAATTCATGACATAATAGGAATAACAAGCAATTGACAAAATCATAAATAGCCAGTCATACCAAGGGATGCTTTCATTTTTTACTGCTTTCTTGGAAGGCTTGTATATGGCAAATGTTAAAACCAGCGCAAACGCCAGGTGGGCTGACCGCTGCAAAATAGATTCAAATACCCCAAAGAATGCGGTATATAAATGGAAAAGCGACATTAAGACAGCAGCAATGGATATGATTTTTGCAGCTGCACCTTTTAAAAGGCGCAGCTTACTGTTGAGATTCCCATCTTCATCATATTCAGCAGCAATTTTCCGGGCTTCCAAATCTGTTAAACCTTGCTTAGACATCATTTCACCTTCTTTTTTTAGGGGATATTATAAGGGCTTGGCTTACTTAAGTGCCCCGACTTCTTTGTAATATTTCTCTGCTCCCGGATGAAGCTTGCCCACATTGTTTTTCACTGAATACTCTGCATTAAAGTCCTTCATAATTGGTGATAATGTCGTCCATGTATCTTTTTCCTCTACCATCATTTTTGTAAGCTTATAAACGGTCTCTTCGTCCATTAGGTCATCATTAACCAATAACACAGTATAGCCAGCAACCGTTTTAACATCCTCTTTTACGTTTGAATAGGTGCCGCCTTCAATGTTATATTCCAGGTATCCTTCATTTTTCTCATGAAGGCCTTTAATCGTTTCATCATCTAAAGGAATCAAGCGAATTCCAAGGGTCGTGTCAAGCTCCTGGAAAGTCGAAACCGGCGCTGAAACCATGCCTACTATTGCATCGATATGTCCATCCCGAAGAAGATCTGCTCCATCAGCTGTACCGATATACTCAATTCCGCCAAGGTCGTCATAACTCATATCGTTCAGCTCCAAAATATCCATGAAAGCAAGCTCTCCGCTGTACCCTTTAATCCCCGGGCTAACCTTCTTGCCCTTTAAATCTTTAACGGATTTAATATCAGAATCTGCGCGGACAACGATATGGAATACATTTGGATACAAGGTTGCAACTGTGCTGACATTATCAACTTTTTCTTTGAAAGAATTGATTCCGTTCAGCGCCTCCGGAACCGTTTGGCCATTACTGAATCCAAGAGCGAATGTGCCCTGGCTTAAGCCCAAAAGATTGGAAACCGATCCGCCCTCAACAACAGTCACTGAAGATTCCGGAAAAACTTCCTTCATTTTTTCGCCCATTGCTCCGGACAATGTATACCAGAATCCGCCGACAGTCGCCGATCCAAAGGCCATGTCTCTAGGGGCACCCTCTCCGCCTTGCTGTGCTTTTTCTTTCTCCGTGCTTCCTGCCTCATCTGAAGAACATGCTGCTAATACCACTAACATGAATGCAATTAATACTGTTAAAAGCTTTTTCAACGTTAAATCCCCCTTAATTTGCTTTTATTTTTGTATTTCCTAATCGCTCTGTTATCATAAATTGTTGTTTTTACTTATAAATTTTGCCCGTTGATTTCAGCACGGGGCACTTGCTTTCCGCGGGGAGGAATGAGAGCCTCCTCGGCTACGCCTGTGGGGTCTCCCACTTCCCTCTCTTCTGAGCAGGAGTCAATTGCCCTCTGCTACAATCAACTCAGTTGGTTAACCTTAGTTAGCCCTGAAAAACAATAAACTTTAAGAAAACAGCGTTTCTAATAAATAAAAATCGGCATCTGTCATCTCCCGCAATGCCTCAACAGAAACATCGGAAAGAATTTCAGCAAGATACATCCTGCCATCGATAAACTTAAATACTGCATGCTCGGTCACAATCATATCGGCCTTCCTTACACCGCTGCTCGGGAATGAAAGCCTTTTTACAATCTTTGGACTTCCATCCTTTGATAAGTGCAAGGATGCAATGATCATTCGTTTCGCTCCTGCTACTAAATCCATTGCTCCTCCTACTCCGAGGATGGTTTCACCTGGAACTGCCCAGTTTGCCACTTCACCAGTTTCATCCACCTGCAAAGCACCCAGAACGGCCGTATCAACATGGCCTCCGCGGATCATGAGGAAAGAATCAGAGCTATCAAAGAGTGAGGCTCCGACCTCCATGGAAACAGGTTTTTTACTGGCACTGATCAAATCCATATCAATGTCCTCATCTGCTGGTGTCGGCCCCATACCAAGGAGCCCATTTTCAGACTGCAAATAAACCTTCTTGCCACCAAGGTAATCTGGGATTAGGGTAGGAATGCCGACTCCCAAATTGACAATTTCACCTTCCTTTAATTCCTGTGCTGCCCTTTTGGCAATTTTAATTCTCTCAGACTGACTCAACGTATCTCCCCCCTTTTTTCACATATCGGTTTATGACGATATAGTCTACATATAAGTGAGGCGTCACGACTTCTTCCGGTGCAAATGCCCCCGCTTCCACAATCTCGTCCACCTCCGCAATAACCACCTTAGCTGCCGTTGCCATAACCGGATTGAAATTCCTTGCTGTCTTGTCATAAATTAAATTTCCCAGTGTATCAGCCTTAAGTGCTTTAATAATGGCTACATCCCCCTTGATTGCTTTTTCAAAAATGTAGGGTTCACCATCGATTACTTTTTCTTCCTTGCCTTCAGCCAGTTTGGTCCCAACACCTGTCTTCGTATAGAAGCCGCCAATGCCTGCCCCGCCGCAGCGGATCGCTTCAGCTAATGTGCCTTGCGGGATCAATTCAATTTCCAGTTCGCCTTTTGACCAGGCTTTGACAGCATCTCGATTAGTAGTAAAGTAAGAGCCCTTTGCTTTTTTTAGCTTTCCTGCAACTAGAAGTTTGCCAAGCCCTCTGCCTTCCTCACCTAAGTTATTGCTGATGACTGTCAGATTGTCTTTATCTGATGTCACCAGTTCATCTATTAAAGTAAGCGGGGTCCCCGAAAGCCCGAAGCCACCAACTAGCAAGGTATCACCGCTTTGGATATGCTTGAGTGCATCAGATGGATTTAATTGTTTTTTCATTCTGGCCCTCCTCTCGATTTTGGCAAGCTGAGTAATTTACATATGCTGACAATGCTTTGATTGCTGTATTCTCATGAAAAAAATATGGCTTCTTCGTTTCCTTTAATATGTCAATAGCTAGCTCATCCTGATATCCCTGGGACATGAAAATTGGTATAAAAATACAATTACTCTCATTCATCCATTTTTTTATCTGTCCTGATAGAATTTCATTTTGGTAGTCAACTTGGAACGGAAAAGGAACAATCATATTATCAAAATCTCCCGATTCCAGCAGGACCTCCAAACAGCTGGTAAGCTTCGATAAATCATCATAGACAACGGTTGTCAGGTCCAGGGGGTTCATAAACGATTTTTCGATCCCGGTGATATTGGCCATTTGCTTCTGAAGTTCTGATGCTAGTGGAGGAAGCGCGATTCCATACTTTGCACATAAGTCGGCCAAGTAAATGGAGGTAGCCCCTGCCCATGAAAAAATGACTGTCCGCTCTCCTCTTGCTTTTTTGTATGTATCAAACAGCCAGGAAACTGCCACAACTTCATCAATGCTTTCAGCTTTTATCAATCCCGGATGATTGACCATATCCCACGGGATTGCATAATCATTATTTCTGCCAAGATGATGCTTCACCGCTAAACGGGAAATCTTTGAATGTCCGACTGGCAGCAGTATAACTGGCTTCTGCTTGATGTAGGCTTGATGCAGCAGACGGAAGAACCTCTCCTCTTCTGAAATGGATTCGATAATTAATAGAATGGTTTCTGTGGATGGGTCATGAATTAAAAATTCAAAGCAGTCGTTCATGTTGATATCCATTTCATTCCCGGGTGAAAACCAATATGAAAATCCCAGACCTTTTTCGTTGGCATCAAGAACTGCCCTGCCAAGACTGCCGCCGTGGCTAATTAAACCAACAGATCCTTTTCGGAAATTTTTTGGTTCAAAACGGGGGGAAAAGGATATTCCCCAGTTTTTGATAAAATGATAGAATCCTGGTGAGTTAGGTCCATAAACCGCTATATCTGTTCCCTTAATTATTTCCTGAAGTTCCTTTTCCCTGATAATGCCATCCGGTCCGCTTTCAGAAAAACCCGAGCTAATAATAAGGACGCTTTTCACCTGCTTTTCAACGCATTCTTTTAAGATTTTTGGCGTGTATTTGTATGGAACAATGACACACACAAGATCAATCTCTTCTTTAATATCAAGTACACTTGGATAACATGGGATTCCGGAAATCGTTTCATAGTTGGGATTAACAAGAAAAATCTCCCCGGCGAAATTTGATTTCTGAAGATTCACCATCACACGCCCAGCATTTTGATGGAATCTTTCTGAAGCACCTATTATGGCAATACTTTTAGGGGAAACAATGTGCTGTAATGTTCTCATGATCTTAAGGATCCCCCCTCAAATTTTTTTACCTTCCGTACAATGGTGGATGGATTTACTTCAAGTACTCTGGCAATGCCCCGATAGGACTTTTCTGATTGGGATGCCTTATAGATGAGCTCTCTTTCCAATTCATCTACAGCTTCTTTTAAAGGCAAAACTTTATTTACAATAATGGCTTTATTAACATTTGCTTTTCGCTCGTCTGCCTTGCTGAATAAGGAGAGAACATCCTGCTCTTTTACCTCCGTATTTGTGGCTGTTACGAAAATTCTTTCAATGATATTAACAAGTTCTCTCACATTTCCCGGCCACTGATAACTGGTAAGCACTTGTATGGCTTTCTTTGAAAATCTGAGATGCTTGCCATATTTCGCGGTAAACATTTTGGCGTACGCATCAATAAGAAGCGGGATATCTTCAACCCTCTTTCTCAGAGGGGGAATAGAAATGGGAATAACATTGAGCCGATAAAATAAATCCTCACGGAAGCTTCCTTCCAGGACTAGTTCCTGCAAATTCCTGTTTGTAGCTGCAATTACCCGGACATCTATCTTGGCTGGCGCCGCCGAGCCTACCCGGGTAATCTCCATTTCCTGCAGTACCCGTAAAAGCTTAACCTGAAGGTGGTTAGGTATTTCCCCAATCTCATCCAGGAAAAGGGTTCCATTATTTGCTTGTTCAAACAAACCTGCTTTCCCCTTCTTCAAAGCACCTGTAAATGCGCCGCCTTCATAGCCAAATAGTTCCGATTCCATTAGTGTTTCCGGAATGGCCCCGCAATTCACCTTAATAAATGGCTGCTCCGCCCGCGGACTTGATTGTTGAATCAGCTTTGCAATTTCCTCTTTCCCTACTCCGGACTCCCCTGTTAACAGAACAGTTACGTCCACTTTGGCTACTTGTTCAACTGTTTCAATCAGTCTCTTCATCTCTGTGGATTGGGCAATAAACGAATCAGTTTTTTCGGCAAGATGCATATGTTCCAAAATGGACTTCGTTTTTTCAAGTTCATTTCTTAAAGCATCGATTTCCGTCATATCTTTCACATTGATCACTACTCTTTCAATCTGATTGCTGCTATTTTTAATTGGATTTGCGGTTATGATTAAAGAGTTTTCGGTTTCTTTGCTTGTTTCCATCACATTATGCGATTTGCCTTTCACCGCTGCCTGACGGACAATGTTTTTTATATATTCCGGAGCCTCACACTGTTCGCTTTGATTAATGTCAAAAATCTCGCGGAAGCTTTGGTTGCTTTTAATCATGTTTCCTTTGCCATCTGTAATGCATATACCATCAGTGGAGTTATCAAGAATCGTTTCTTGCTCTTTTAAAAGCTGTTTGACCGATTCCAGTTCATTGGATACAAATTCTATTTCAGAGATATCCTGAAAGACTCCTACCGCACCTGCAAGATTATTGCCATCATAAACTGGTGTCCTGTGAGTTAAATATTTTCTTTTTCCAACCCGATATTTTTCCGTATGTCCTTTGCCTGTCCGAATCACATTCAGAAGGCCGCTTGGTGCAACAACATCAGTCAGAAACTTGCCAATTGCCTTATCTTTTGTTGTCATGGCCATTTTTTCTGCTGCTGGATTCATAGATGTGATCTTTCCCTCCAAATTGATGGAAATGATGCCATTATGTGCAGAATTAAAAATGGCATCAAGGCGGTTAAGCTCTAACTGAGAATCTCTTGAATAGGCAGCCAGGTATTGCTCTTTTGTCAGGAACCCGGTTATCTGGCCATTTTTGTTTTGGACTGGCCATATCTCCTGATCTATACGTTTTATATTTTTCAAGTCATCCATTTCATTAAGGATGTAAAAGTTTGTTTGATAAATCTCTGACAAAACTTTCTTCTCTTTCAGCAATCCTTCTAAAATGTCATGCTCTGAAAAGCACCCTGCTAACTCATCTTTTAGGTTAAAAACCACACCGCCTTTCATTTTAGAATCAAGCAAGCTTTTTGCAGCCCTATTGATGTAATCGTTTTCAAAAAACTTGAATGAAGTTCGAGTCATCGCATCTTTAACTAACAATTTCCCCGCTCCTTTGAGTGATCCACTCATAAATTTATTATGCAAGAAGTGTGCCAACGTTTGAAAATTAATAAAATGCCGATATTTCAAACATTTTGTAATATTTAAACTATATAACTGTTATAAAATTGTTGCAATACCGCAACAGGTGTTGCAGAACTGCATATAAAACAAACTTGTTTCATATAATAAGAGACATTCAACAAGTCATCATATTATGAAACAGGCGCTTCACCTCTCTTAACTGTTGCTTTATTGCAACAACCAAAGAAAAAAACAGGTATTTAGCAGCGGAAACAAAGCTAAAAAAGAACCCTTATATGGCATGCATCTTTCAGGACGGTACCAGGCACCACCCGAATTTTGCCGAATAAAAAAGTGCCTGCCTCCTATTCAGGAATGCAGACACTTTCATTTCATCTGAAATTATTAGAAACGAGCTTTATTTTCCTCGAATACCTTCTTCACTTTTTCAACAACCACTTTCGATCCCCCGCTGTTTTCAACCCCTTCCACCATCATGGCGATGAGCAGCTTAGGCGACTGCGGGTTGTAGGCAACGAATAGGCCATTCTCCTGGCCCTTTTCGTCAGCGCTTTTCTTTAACTCTGCTGTGCCAGTTTTACCGGCAAGTGGATAATCCTTCATATAAGCAGCCCGGCCGGTACCGCTTGGATCCTGAATGACTTTAGCCATTGCCGCTGCAACCGTGTTAGCTGTTTCCTCGCTCATTATGCCTTCCTTCAGTACTTGGCCCTTTTCCTCTCCTTCCAAGAGGACTGGCTTGATCATCGAGCCCTTGTTGATGAAAGGTGTATACGAAGCTGCGAGATGAACAATACTCATTTCCACCTGCCCCTGGCCGTAGCCGGAGTCCGCGAGTTTGATTTCACTGTCCATGCTGCCGATTTGGGACTGTTCAAGCGGAAATGCATAAGGAATTTCCTCCTCAAATGCAAACTTCTTGAGTCCTGCTGCAAACCGATCCTTTCCAAGCTCTAAAGCCTCCTGGGCAAAATAAATATTATCCGAATACATCATCGCTTTCTCAAAATTAACCGGACCGCCAGGATCTTTTACACGCGTAACTTTATAGCCGCCCCATGAACTGCTCTTTTGCCATTGGAGGCCTTTTACATTAATCGTTTCGTCCAGTGTTAATGTACCTTCTGTCAGTCCGATTGCCCCTGTCAGCGGTTTCATCACTGAGCCTGGGGCATAAGTTTGCTTAAAGCGGGTCATAAGCGGCATATTCTTGTTCCCTTCAAGCGCCTTCCACTCTTCACCTGTGAAGCCGAGTGAAGCCTGGTTTGGATCAAAGCTTGGGCTGCTGACTAATGCTAATGTTTCACCGGTTACAGGATCAATCGCCGCTGCGGTTCCCGGCTTTCCGCCCAATTCTTTGAAAAGGGATTGCTGCAGATTGAAATCAATAGTAAGCTGAATATTTTCACCGTTCTCAACAGGTTTTTCAGCCAGCACCACTTCTGAACCATCCTGTTTTTTAATGCCAATTTTGATTCCGTTCGAACCTTTTAATCGTTTTTCCAAGACCTGTTCAAGTCCTCTTTTTCCGATCATATCAGTACTTGAATAGCCTTCGTTTTCTTTCATTTCTTCTTCTGTTATTGGTCCCACATATCCGATCAGATGGGCAGCTGCTTCACCCATTGGATACACTCTGCCTTTTACATCCTGCTTGAGAACTCCTTTTAACGCAAATACTTTATCAAGCGTTGCTTTATCCTCCGGAGAAACCTTTTTAATCGGCACAAAATAACCCGGCTGCACCCAGCTGGCATTCAAATTTTTATTAATCTGTTCCTCCGGGACTCCAAGCGCCTCAGACAAACCTTTGATGGTCTGCTCCTTCTGATCGCCCATCTGCTCTGGCACCACTCCGATTTCATAAAGTGTGCCATTTAAAGCAAGCGGATCTCCTGTACGGTCGACAATATCTCCACGCTTAGCCGGAATAGCCGAATAGCTTATTTTATCCTCCGGCCCCAGCTCTGGAAAGATATAAGTTGAATCCCAGGCTACAAACCAATTATCTTCTTCCTCAACCTCTTCTTTTAAAAGCTTGGCATCATGGGTAAACTCAATCTTTCCGGCAGCACTGTCCATGCTTGCTGAAAATGGAAAGCTGGCACTCTCTTCTTTTTTATATTCCTTTTCCATATCCGGATTATATGTAATCTTCAGATTGTCTATCTCTAAATCCTTGTAAACCTTTTCATAGCGGCCAATATAATCCTCTTTGCTGATTGACTGCTTCGCATCCTTCGACAGGAATTCATACATCTTCCCAAATTCCTGCTTATTCCAATGCTCCACATACTGCGCAAAGCGGTCCTGCGGCTTAATCTCCTTATTGCAGCCGCTCAAAGCAACCAAAACCAGGGCAGCAAAAACGACAAATAACAACTTTCTCATAAATCACCCTCCCGGTTACCATTTTACCATTATATTGAAGTATTTTCCTAGTATTTACCCAGTACCAGGGACCACTCTAATTTTGCCGAAAAACAAAGGGGATTCACACTGAGTGAAATCCCCTTTGTCATTTGTATTTTATTTTTATGAAAACAGCTTAATGAAGAAGCTTAATAGTATGCCGACGATACCAAAGTCTGAATCTCCGAATGTGGTTCCTTCGAATCCCAGGGAACCAAGAACTGGAAGCAGCAATGCCGGCAGGAATGAGATTAATAGACCGTTTGCAAATGCCCCGATCATAGCTCCTCTTCTTCCTCCTGTTGCATTGCCGAATACCCCGGCAGCAGCACCTGTGAAGAAGTGAGGAATTAAGCCTGGTACGATGATTTTCAATCCCAATAGCGGCAGCAGGAACATCGAAAACAAGCCGGCCACAAAACTAAACAAGAATCCAATAATAACGGCATTTGGCGCAAACGGGAACACAGCCGGACAGTCCAAGGCTGGCTTCGCATCTTTTACCACTTTATCGGCGATCCCTTTAAACGCCGGGACGATTTCCGCGATCAGCATGCGGACACCCGCAAGAACTACATAAACACCAGCTGCAAATGTAATCGCCTGCATGAGAGAGAATACGAGAAAGTTCACTCCGCCGCTCAGCTCTGTCTCCACATAGCCTTTGCCTGCAATTGGCGCTACAACCAGGAAAAGAATGGTCATTGTCAGTGACATCGCAACAGACGTATCACGCAGGAAACCAAGCGATTTCGGAACCTTGATATCTTCGGTTGATTTCGATTTGTCCCCTACACGCTTTCCGATAAATCCGGCAGTAAAATAGCCGAAAGAGCCAAAATGACCTACCGCAATGCTGTCATTGCCTGTAATTTCACGCACATATGGCTGAACAAGGGCGGGCAGGAACACCATCAGCAAGCCAAGAAGGATGGATCCGATTATAATCAGCGGCAGCCCTGTCACACCGCCAGTGGCAAATACAGCTGAAATTAAGCAAGCCATAAATAATGTATGATGACCAGTCAGGAAAATATATTTAAATGGTGTAAAGCGGGCAATTACAATGTTCATAACCATTCCGAAAAGCATAATCATGGCTGTTTCCCTGCCAAACGTCTGCTGTGCAATGGCTACGATCGCTTCGTTGTTGGGAATAACACCCTGAATATGGAAAGCTTTTTCAAACATTTTTCCGAAAATATCAAGCGAGCCAATTAAGATGCTGGCCCCGCCATTCAGGATGAGAAAGCCCATAATCGTCTTCAGCGTTCCTGAAATGACATCGGCAATCCCCTTTTTCTGAAGAAGCAGGCCAATCAAAGCAAACAGCCCGACAAGGATCGCAGGCGTGCCCAATATATCATTCATAAGAAAATCGAACATATTTAACCCCTCCTTTTAAAATAAAGCTCTTTTCTCATAAATTGTTGGTTTTACTTATAAATTCTGCCCGTTGATTTCAGCACGGGGCACTCAAGCTGTCAGGGGGAGGAATGAGAGCCTCCTCGGCTTCTCCCACTTCCCTCTCTTCTGAGCAGGACATTGAATAAGCTTCCCTGACCTGGCACCACACGAAGGAATTGCGGTAGTATTTTTGTGTAGTCAATTGCCCTACGCTACATTCAACTCGGTCGGTTAAATTAAGTTTGCAGTTAAAAGCAACAAACTTTACGAAAACAGCCTAAAATAAATAAAGCCTTTTCTATTAATCTCTGTTTCTCTTTTTATATAAAAAATGTTCACACATTAGCATTTCTCACGTTATACTAGATTTGTCTTTTTTATTTTTCAGCGGGCGGATTTTTCGCCTGCTCTTTTTTTATCTATTATCCTAAATGTGATTCAAGCGCTGCTTTTAATTCATTCTGGTCAAGGATATTAGTCAAACCGATAATGGTTCTGGAGCCATCATCCAAAGTTGAAATTAGATCCTTGCTTCCAAGGTAAATATCTGCCTTTTCAGATTTAGCCGTGGTTAAATCTGTATGGGAAACATCCGCTTCCACTCCCAATTGACTCAAAACGGTTTTCACATTCATTTCAACAATAAAGCTGCTTCCAAGGCCATTTCCGCATACAACTAGAATTTTTTTCATTTTCATTTCCCCCTTAATCCTGTGAATATTGATTGATAATTTCTGCAACTTCAGCTGCTGTTTCAGCATTCTGCAATTTTTCCTGGCTATCTCCGTCTGACAGCATTTTGGATAGCTGTGACAATGCTTTTAAATGTGTTTCGTTATCAATGGCTGCCAGTACAAAGAATAGCCTTACTTGATGCTCTGGCTTTTCAGAGAAGGAGCAGCTTTCCTTTAATCTCAGAAAGCTCATTCCCAGCTTCTTTACTCCGCTTTCGGGGCGGGCGTGCGGCAGGGCAATGCCAGGTGCGATGACAATGTATGGCCCCATATTTTTCACATTGGCAATCATTGCATCAATATATTCCTGAGTGATTGAATGGTCTTCCAATAATGGGTTGGATGCCAGCTGCAATGCCTCCTGCCAGCTGTCTGCTGAATCTGCAAACTGGATTTTGTCTGCGGTCAGTACTTCGTTTAGCATTGGCTTATGGTCCACCTCACTTTTCGTTTCATTTTTTGATTGATAATAGGCTTTAAGCTCTTGCATAAGCAGACTTTCATCTTTTATGTCTGCATGCTTTCTGATAATATCCATGACAGCCTCTATGCTTTCCTGCTTTGGCTGTTTATCTGCCGCTTGAATCTGTTTGAGCAGCGACTCTTTTTCTGAAGGATTCAAGATGGGATTAACCACAAACACCGGAACGTTTTTCTCAGATACCGGCGTAGTTGAAATCACCAGGTCCAGCCCGGAAAGTGATGCCTTTTCATATTCGCGAACGGTGTACACATGGACAACATCGACAAATGGCATAAGATCCTCAATCTGCTTTTGCAGTATTCTTGAAGTACCGATTCCGCTGGCACAGACAACAGCTGCTTTTTTCCGGGACTCCACTTTTACTCCTTCTTTGTCAATCCATCCGCCAAAGTGCATGGCAATATAGGCAACTTCATCATCGGAAACCGGTTTGCCGAGAATGTACTCAAAATGGTGCACTACTTTTTTTGTAAGGATGAAAAGGTCCTGATACGAATCCTGCATCGGCTTGGCTAAAGGATTATCCAGTTCAATTCCATACTTGATCCGAAAATAGGCCGGCTTTAGATGGATCAGCAGATTGCGTTCAAGCTCCCTGCGATTTTGGAAAAATACACAGGCATACTTTTGAAAATCATCCACCATTCTTGCCGCCATTTGCTTAAGATTCTTCAGATCCTGATTTTCCAAATCATAGGCTTTGTAATCACTGATCTTCGCGCCAAGCAGATAGGTGGTGATATAGCAGATCTCATCCTCTGGGACCTCCAGCTGGAAACCGCTTTCAATTCTCCGGCAAATAAATTGAGCAGCACGGTACTCATTTGTTTCTTTTATGACTTCTTTTTCAACGGGGTCCATCTTGATGTATTTTCCCTGGTTAAACCTTTTAATAAGCAAAGATAAATGGGCACTTAAAGTCTCCATCACTTCATCCGTATACTGGACTCCGGAAAAGGCCTCGCTTTCATTTAAAATGCCATAAATCTCATCCAAGTCTGAACGGCGGAATAATTCCGGCGATATTTGCTGCTTCTCCTGGATGGATAATTGAACCTCTGATAAAAGATCATTCCAACCGCGGTTTGTTAACACATGAGTCAGGAAATAAATAAGCACTTTTCGCTTAGCCTGTTCCTCTCCTGCTATAAAATAGCCGGAGGTTTTATGGAAGTTAAGCTTAATCTCAAAATGGCTGAGCTGCCTTTTTAATTCCCTGATGTCTGCCAAAAGAGTACTTCTGCTCACACCCAGCTTATCTAGTAAATCCTGGAGAAAGATCGGTTTTTCACGGGTCAGGATTAAAATGGCCGCCCAGGCAGCCCTTTCTTTCGGAGAAAACTCATAACTTGTCACTTTATCAAAAGAGCTTAAAGTCTGCTTAACAAGCTGCTTTCCTTTTTCACTTAGAAAAAAACCGGCGGCACGTACATACCGAAGCTCTTCTATCTTATTGTCTTTAAGCCAGCTATTAATTTTTTCTACATCATAATAAACAGTCCGCTTGGAAACATTCAGGTCCTCCATCAGCTCCTGCGGAGAAACATGTGATGGCGCATGAACAATTTTCGTCAAAATCGTCATGCAGCGATGGTCAAGAATCATGGGGAGCGCTCCCTTCATTACAAAATCCAAAAACGGATTTCCTAACCAAAAATCATTTCATCAAGGGCATTACTTTGCAAAAATCAGACCCTTTAATTAAGTGAAAACTCTGCTTACTTCGTATTATACTCCTTCACCCTGCAAAAAGAAGTCCGAATCTTGTTCATCCCTTTTTGCAATGATTGGACTTATGTGCTGCTGTATACGTGGTACCAGGCACCGCCTAAGAAAAGGGCGACATGAAGCGTTCTTGAAGACACAAATCGGATCAGAGAGCCGAAAAAGGTTGCCAAGAAGGATTCTTGAAGCCACAAATCGGATCAGAGAGCTTTTCCGAATAATCTTCCCGCTCCTTTTTCCCTTGATACTCTTCTATTTCGTCCTTGATCCCTTCGGTTAACTGCCATTTTCCCTCGACCTCTTCATTTTCGTCGTTAACTCCTAAAGTGATATGACTCACAGGATCAACATTCCATTGCCGATATAATTAGATCATTGATTACTTACACAATGGAGGGATCTCGAAATGGAGAAAAATTGGTCCATTTCACTTGAAAAGGAAGAATATGAAAGCGATTTGGAGTTAGTCATTAAGGAAGCCATTGATGCGGTGCAGAGGACGGCGAAAGGCTTTTACGTGAACATCGTGACGCCAGCCGTTTTCGGCAACCCGGATGATTATTTGACAGAGGCGCTTACACTGTATTTCGGCAATAAAATTGATAGTAAATATATCAGCCAGTGCAGCTGCGGAGGGCATGTGCTGAGGGTATGGAAAAACAAATAAGCGATCTTGTTATCTTCTAAAATGATTAAAGCTGTCAGGTAATCCTAATTATTATGAGGACGATCTTCTAAGCAACAGGGAAGGTTTTCATTTTAGCTTGCGATGACAGCCTTTTCTCTTATAAAAATAAAGAAGGCTATTATACCTCCCTTTAAAAGGATACCCAATCAGTATTATAGGGAGCGACTTTTAGTAAGATAGGGATTGTATAGAAATATACTTTACAATATAGCTAGGTGGGCAGTCCCCTTCTAGTTATCTTCAATAACCTCCTGCCCAGGACAATAAGCAATACCGCGGCAAATGCCCCCAAACTATCAAATCCCACATCAAACAGCCTTCCATCCCTCATGAAAAACAACTGCAGAATTTCGGTTAGCACAGCATACACCAAAGAGGAAAGGAAATTTAAGAAAGGCGAAGGAAAAACAAAATACAAAGCAAGAGTAAAAATAAAAAATACCATCGCATGCCCAGCTTTCCTTAGCAGAAAAGCAGCGGAAAGATCAGCAGGCAAAGGCTCCAGCATTTTTTCCGCAGGGGGTTTCATGGTCCAATTGAATTGAATGTTTTTCGTTTCCGCCATTGCATCAAAACTCTCCGCACAGGTACAGATAAAAATGACCCCAGCCCAGACAATTAGGAATATTAATCTCACACTATCTTTCCCACCTTGTTATCTCATTTAGCAAACCATTTTTTCCAGCCGGGAAGGTACTTATGCATGGAAATAAAAATTTGGCAAAAAGGAATCAATCAAACGTTTGATTGAATTGATATTCCACCGCAAATAAAGTAGGGAAACCATTCTCATGGCTTCCCCCTTATCAAACCGCACGTGCCCTACTAAGGCATACGGCTTACCCATATGTTACAATGATTATCAAGANGATGCGTTCCAGGCATTCTGCATCTTTTCTAGACGGCGAGGAGTATAATACTCCTTGCCTTTTCTTTTATGTCTTTCTTTTGTTCTTCGCTGTTTTTCTTTTGAATTCTTCTGTATATCTTCGATATACTGCTCGAGGGAGTAGCCCAAGGTTTTGTGTAAGTAAAGCCAGTAAGTTGAGATGAGTCCTATTTTGGCAAAGAACGAATTATTCCATTTGGAGTTCATCTTC
>NZ_JAEL01000175.1 GCF_000518885.1 Bacillus sp. J33
GACGGTCAATTTAGAGTCCCCTTTAGGGGATTGTCAGTAAAGTGCCCTTATAGGGCGAAATTAAAACCGCCCGTTTTACGGGCGGATACTTACTTCCCTTTATTCTTTCTCTTTTTCATCGAACGGTTTCATCCATAACAGGATGATAAAGGTTAAACTGACATAGCCGAAAATCGGGTATAAATAAGATAGCAAGGTTCCATAATTAATCAGGCTTATAAAGTAGCAAATAATAAAAATGACGCTTACTGTAATAATGCTCGGCAGCGAAATATACTTTTTGATCTGCCTTTCGATTCCGAAAACATTGCCAATCACGGATGTGAAAATTTCTCCATAAATGACAAAAACAAATATCCAATAAATAGACGAAGCCAGTGTTTTCACAATTGCAGCCATTGGAATGTCATAGGATTCGATATTCGGGAGCATGACCAGTGTTAAGTGGCTTGATATCAGGATGATTGTAAGGGCAGCTCCCCCTAAATATCCGCCCCATTTAATTATTCGGTCATCCTTTATTTCAGAAGCAACAGGCACTAAAACAGCCTGAGCCAGCGTCAGGTTTAAGGCTGTATAGGAGAACGGAGCAACAACTGCTTTCCAACCATCTTCAGCAAAAGGAATAAACATTACCCGCTCTGTAAAGTTCGGAAGCTTCATGCTAATGAACATTAAAATAAAACTAAATACGATCATCATTGGCACGACAAATGTATTAACTGCAAATAACCCTCGTATGCCAACGATCATTGTAATGATCGTTAAACCTATTGTAATAAGCAGCCCCGTCATTTTCCCTATCCCAATCTGTTCTTCAAATACAGCGCCAGCTCCTGAAAGCATCACTGCACATACACCCAATAACATAAATAACATCAATATATTAATGGCAGTACCAAAAAACCTGCCAAAAAGGTATTCATTTAATTCCTGATATGAAGCGGCCTTAATACGGGCGGAGATTCGCATTAATTTTGATCCCAGAAAAATAAAAATATAACCGCTCATTAAGATGCCTACTAAGCCAATAAAGCCAAATCGGGTAAAAAACTCTACAATCTCTCTCCCGGTTGCAAAGCCTGCACCCACTACGGTGCCCACATAAACGGCAGCGATCTGGAAAGCCGCCCCCCAGTTCGTTCTCACTCAATCTCCTCCTTCCATTCCAATATATGTGGGCTAGTACAAACAAAGACGAGCTTTTTTGCAATTAATGGAGTAATAAAGAAAAATTTTATCCACTAAAAAATACCAGTAAAAAAATACTTGAAAGTCAAAGAAGGTCAAAATATAATTAGGTTACAAGGTCAAAGATAGTCAAAGTCAGACCAAAAAATTTTATATGGAGGTATGCTAAATGCTTTGTCAAAAATGCCAAACAAAAGAAGCAAATGTACATTTAAGAATGAATGTAAATGGAAATGAACGAAATTTAAACCTTTGCCACAGCTGTTATCAAAATGAAAAGCAAAAAAGCCTTACTTCCTTTGGACCGGCTTTGAATGGCTTTTCAGGTTTTGGCCAAATGCCACTGGAGGATTTCCTTAAAAAGATGGCTTCCTCTCAGGGTAATGAACAATTTTCGATTTCTCCTCTAGAAGAAGCACCTAAGCATAATAATGGAAACAGAGGATTTATAGATCAATTTGGAAGAAATCTGACTCAGCTAGCCAAAGCTGGCTTAATTGATCCTGTCATAGGAAGAGATGAAGAAGTAAAGCGTGTAATTGAAATCTTAAATAGAAGAAGCAAAAATAACCCTGTATTAATTGGTGAACCCGGAGTAGGTAAAACAGCCATCGCGGAGGGTCTTGCCATAAAAATTTCTGAAGGCACGGTACCTAAAAAGCTTTTGAACAAAGAAGTTTATTTGCTTGATGTTGCCTCTCTAGTCGCAAATACGGGAATTCGCGGCCAATTCGAAGAACGTATGAAGCAATTGATCTCTGAACTGCAGGTCCGCAAGAATATTATTCTATTTATTGATGAAATCCACTTGCTTGTCGGTGCAGGCTCAGCAGAAGGATCAATGGATGCAGGCAACATTTTAAAACCTGCACTTGCAAGGGGCGAGCTTCAAGTTGTCGGTGCAACTACACTGAAGGAATACCGTCAAATTGAAAAAGATCCGGCATTAGAACGCAGATTCCAGCCGGTTCATGTACAGGAGCCGAATGCTGATGAGGCAATTGAAATCCTGATGGGACTCAAGGAAAAATACGAAGATTACCATGAGGTTTCTTTCACTGATGCAGCGATTAAGGCTTGTGTACAATTATCAAGCCGCTACATTCAGGATCGATTCCTTCCTGACAAAGCGATCGATTTAATGGATGAAGCAGGCTCTAAACGTAATCTTGAATCAGGCTTTGCACCGGCTGAAGATATTGAAAAGCGCCTTGAAGAAATCAGCAAGCAGAAAGAACTTGTATTAAAAGAAGAAAAATATGAAGAGGCTGCAAAGCTTCGCGAAGAAGAATTAAAGCTGCAAAAGGAGTTAAGCGGTGACAACAAGGCTGAACGTCCTATCATTGAAGTTAGTCACATTCAAGAGATTATCGAAAAGAAAACCGGTATCCCTGTTGGCAAACTTGTTGAAAATGAACAGGAAAAAATGCAAAATCTAGAAACAAACCTTTCTGAAAAAGTAATTGGACAGAAAGAAGCAGTACAAAAGGTCTCTAAAGCAATTCGCCGCAGCCGCGCAGGCTTAAAATCAAAGCATCGCCCAATTGGTTCATTCCTTTTTGTTGGGCCTACAGGTGTAGGTAAAACCGAGTTAACCAAAACACTCGCAGAAGAACTATTCGGTTCGAAGGATAGCATGATCAGGCTGGATATGAGTGAATATATGGAAAAGCACAGTATTTCTAAAATTATTGGCTCACCTCCTGGATATGTTGGTCATGAAGAAGCTGGGCAGCTGACAGAGAAAGTCCGCAGAAATCCATACAGTATTATTTTGCTGGATGAGATTGAAAAAGCACACCCTGATGTACAGCACATGTTCCTTCAAATCCTCGAAGATGGCCGCCTGACAGACAGCCAGGGCCGAACAGTAAGCTTTAAGGATACAGTCATTATTATGACAAGTAATGCAGGAGTTGGGCATAAAGAAATCCATGTCGGCTTTGGGACTACCGATGCGGTCAAAGAGTCAGGCATTCTTGACTCACTGGGAAGCTTCTTTAAGCCTGAATTCCTGAACCGCTTTGACAGCATTATTGAATTCAAAGCTTTAGAAAAAGAGCATTTAATCAAAATTGTTGATTTAATGCTAAATGAGCTTCAGGAAACATTGAAAGAACAGGAAATTGAGCTCACTGTTACACAGGAAGTCAAAGAGAAGCTGGCTGAAGATGGATACCACCCGGAATTCGGTGCCCGTCCATTAAGAAGAGTGATACAGGATGAACTTGAAGACAGAATTGCTGATTTCATCATTGACAAAGGCGGCTATAGCAAACTAAAAGCTGTTCTTGAAAACGGGACAATCACCATCAAAACAATTAACTAAAATAAATAGAAATAAGGCGGAATTATTATTCCGCCTCAGACTGTCGACAAACTCGATGAAAATCGTGCTTGTCTGCAGTCTTTTTTATTTTAAAATAGAAGTAATACAATGCTTGAGGTGATTTAAATG
>NZ_JAEL01000176.1 GCF_000518885.1 Bacillus sp. J33
CGCAAAAAGTTAAAGTAGGCCGTAAATAAGGTGACGTATGAAATGGAACCATGTTCAGAGCCGAATCCATGAGTGGAGCGATAATTGCCCTTAAATCAGGAGGGGTAAATATGAAAAAGGCATTTTTATGGGTTGCTATATTATTCACTTTCGCAGGGATCCTTGCAGGGTGCGGTTCATCTGAAAAGAGCAGCGGCGGCGAAGACAAGATTGTCATCGGGTATTTCCCTAATATCAACCATGTTCCGGCAATGGTTGCAAAGGAGCAAGGGTACTTTGAGAAACAGCTTGGTGATGGAACAAAAGTAGAATATAAGACGTTTGCAGAAGGCGGTTCATTTATGACAGCCCTGAAAACAGGCGATATTGATGCGGGACTTGTAGGGCCAGGGCCAGCAATGAATAACTTCTCTACTGGAGCAGACGTTAAGATTATCGCTGGGGCTTCAACTGGCGGAACAGTGGTCCTTGCTAGAGAAGGAGTAGAAATCAATTCTCTTGAAGATTTTGAAGGAAAAACGTTTATTACGCCTGGCGTCGGCTGCACACACGATGTTCAGTATGAAACATATTTAGAAGAAGCTGGCATCACCTCTGCTCGCATCGGCGGTACAATGAAGCACTTAACAGGCAACCCAGCCCAGTATGCAAGCATGCTGAAAACTGGAAAAGTTGATATTGCCGTTGCACCTGAACCATGGGCTGCGGTAATTGAACAGGAAACAAACGCTGAAGTTGTAATAGGGTGGAATGAAGTATCCTTCGGTGAAACTCTTCCTGCATCAGTATTAGTTGCAACTGGTGATGCCGTGAAAAACAGACCAGAAAAAGTCCAGAAAATTGTAGATGCACATAAAGATGCAGTGAAATTTATCGAAGAAAATCCAGAGGATGCAAAAGCAATTACAATTAAAGATATTAAAGAAGTAACCGGCCAAGAGCTCGAGAAAGAAGTAGTGGACCGTGCTTGGGAAAGAATCGGCTTCACATATGATGTTGATGCTGAAACAATCCAGGCCTTTGCAGATTCTTCCTACACTTTAAAATTCCTTAAAGAGAAACCAGAATTCAGCGAGCTTATTGCGAAGAACTTTATTCAGTAAAAATTGGACCGGAGCCTTTAAAAGGGTTCCGGTTTTTTTATTTGGTACTCTTCCGATGGGAAGCTCAGCAGCAAATCAATGCTAAGAGGAATGAAGAGTAAGGAGGGAGAGTATGTTTGGATGGGATTTTCATAACAGCAAATCAGACCGGATCAAACTATTCTTCTTCATCCTAGCGGTCTTTCTCGTAATCGGCTTTACATCATCATTTATTTTCCGCAGCATGAATACAAATGAAGTCGGAGCGCAGGACAATACACCGCAAATTGCAACGGAATCGGCAGAAACAGCCGATTCCAGCACTTCCAGTGGAGCTGAAGAAGATCCATCCCAAAGTGTAAATAAGTACGATCAAACCGAAAATTTTTCTAAAGAAGATTTACAACAAACAAAAGCAACAGCTGTTCTATTTGTTACAGCCTTTCATACGTACAATGCAGAGAACCCCCAGGAATATTTAGAAAACGCAAAACTCTATATGACCGATGCTTTATATGAAAAAATGAAGAGAAACATGAGAAGAGAGCCGCTTGATCGTTCCTATTTAACTGTTAAAGAAACAAGTGTTACCCCTGTTGTTAATTCCAGCAGTTCTGTTGTTCGCTGGAATGTCATGGTGATGGGTGAAGCGAAGGCAACTGATGGCACAATTTCAGAAACGGAAGATTGGTATTTGATCGGTGTTCGGCAAGTGGATGGTGAATGGAAGGTAGAGGATGTGAGAGTAAATGTCCCAAACTAACGATTCAAATAACAGTTATGAAATAGATGGAAGTTCAGCCTTAAAGAGTGCTGCTGGTACAGCTGGTAAAGTAGCTGCAAAACAAGCCGGAAAACAGGTTATCAAGAAAGCTGGGCAAAAAGCCGGGACAGCTGTCACTCTAAAATTAGGTTGGCCAGTCATTTTAGGAGCTGTAGCCGTATTAATCGTATGTATGGGAATTGCTGTCGCAATGGTCCTTATCATTGCATCCAGTGGGGAAGAATCAAAGCCTGAAGGCGATGGGTTCTGGGGTGGAGAAATATCCGAAATCGGCGCAAATGAAATTCCGGCTGCATTTATACCAATCTATAAGGCAGCTCAAGAAGAATACGGTGTGCCGTGGAATTTACTTGCAGCCCATCATCGCGTAGAAACGCGATTTTCAACCATTCATCCTATGATTTCGCCCGTGGGAGCAACTGGGCACTTCCAGTTTATGCCTTGTACGTGGGTTGGATGGGGCCATCCTTCGTGTGGTGGATTAGGGAAAGGTAATATCTCACAATCTGAAATTACTAGCCTTTCTGTCATTTCAAAGTATGGTGGCTATGGCGTTGATGGAGACGGAGACGGCAAGGCTGACCCAAATGATTTAGAAGATGCTATTTTCGCAGCAGCTAAGTACTTAGCTGCAAACGGTGCAGCTGATGGACGTATCCGTGATGCTGTTTTTGCTTATAATCATGCGGAATGGTACGTTGAAGAAGTGTTAGGTTTTGCTGATTCTTATGTAAAAGGATATGTTGCCATTGGCGGCGGTTCAGAAGGGCTTTCTGGTGTAGAGGTTGTAGATGTCGGGCGAAAGTGGATTGGAAACTCTGAATATATCTTCGGTGGCGGACGAAATCAAAGTGATATCGCAGAAGGGCGTTTCGATTGCTCGAGCTTTGTACATTGGGCGTTCGCTCAAATAGGCATAGATTTAGGTCCATTGACTTCAACCAGCACAGAAACTTTGAAACACTTAGGAAAACCTGTTTCTCCTAGTGATATGAAGCCAGGTGATCTAGTATTCTTTGATACTTATAAAGTAGATGGTCATGTCGGCATTTATGTTGGTAATGGGAAGTTTATTGGTGCGCAAACAAATACAGGCGTTGCCATTGCGGACATGACAAAAGGGTACTGGAAAGATACTTTTAATGGACGAGTAAAACGTTTATAAAGCAGTGTCATCACTGCTTTTTTCTTAATCTTTCCAAGAAAGTAGGAGTAGTATTTGGCGTACCACCAACTTTTCGCGCAAAACATACGTTAAGCAAAATTTGGCAAAATTTTTAAATGTTTTTATACTCTAAGACTGTTACAGCTGTAACAAAACTTATCTTTTGTCTATTAACTGAACATTGATAAAGAGATAAGTTATTGAACATTAACAGGTAAGGAAACTTCTAATAAATCCTTAACCTTGAGACGTACAGTAACTCAGGATTTTATGAACATGATCCTAAGCGTATGTTTTACGCGATTGGCTGGTAGGACCCCATGCCCATCAAGCTAACAAAGTAAATTACTAGATACGAAATGATCCTTGTTTTAAAACTAGCGAGTGATGGAAAAGTAGGCATGCCAAAGAAGC
>NZ_JAEL01000177.1 GCF_000518885.1 Bacillus sp. J33
CCTTTGTCCTTTTTTTGCCATAAAAAATCACCCCTTAAGTCAATGTTGCCCAACTGTGGGTTTTTCAACATCTACTATAAGGGGTGCAGTCTAATACCAGGGAGGGTTTCCAAAGAAAGGTCTATCGGTCGGGATCTTTTGGATGCAGGAAGCGAGGACGCCTGTTCTTTAACGGAATTGGAGATCTGACCAATACATCCCGGAATGCCCTGAGGTTGAAAGGAATAAATGGCCATAAATACGGCACTCCAAACGATTTCATTCTTGACAGCATAATAATGAGCAGTACAATTCCAATAACATATCCGTATGTATGGAACATACTTGTTGCAATAAGCAGCCCAATTCTGATAAGCCGATTTGCCAGGCTCATTTCATAGCTAGGTGTTGAAAAAGTACCAATCGCTGCTATCGCCAAGTAGAGAATGACCTCATTAATGAATAAACCAACTTCAACTGCAACCTGCCCAATCATCAATGCTGCCACCAGCCCAAGGGCCGTGGCAAGTGCAGATGGCGTATGGATTGCAGCCATACGCAGCATATCCAGCCCCACTTCAATCATAAGAAACTGAGCAACTAGTGGCAGCTGGCCTGTTTCGTTTGGTCCAATATATGATAAGGCATCAGGAAGCAGCTGCGGTTCAACAGCAAATAGATACCATAGCGGCAAAAGAAAAATTGATGCCCAAACAGCCAAAAAGCGCACAAACCGCAAATACGCACCTACAAGAGGTTTATTCCTGTATTCCTCTGCATGCTGTAAATGATGCCAGAATGTAGTTGGAGTAATAATGACACTAGGCGACCCATCCACTATAATACAAACATGGCCTTCATAAAGATGGGTTGCTGCTGTATCCGGCCTCTCCGTATACCTAACCATTGGATATGGATTCCAATGACGTCCTGAAATAAATTCCTCAATGGATTTTTCAGCCATGGGAAGGCCATCGGTATCAATCTTGGAAAGGGATTCTTTTATTTTCTCCACCATCTCCGGGTCTGCTATGTCTTCAATATAACTGACAACAATATCCGTTTTGGACCGCCGCCCTACTTGCATATATTCCATACGAAGAGTGCGATCCCTTATCCTTCTGCGAGTTAAGGCCGTATTAAAAACGAGGGTTTCTACAAAACCGTCCCTCGAACCGCGGACAACCCTCTCAATATCCGGTTCCTGAGGGCCCCTTACAGGGTAGGTTCGTGCATCAATCAGAATGGCTTTATCCACTCCATCTACAACCAGGGCAGTAGGACCAGCCAGCACCATATCCACTACTTTATTTAAGTCATCGCTTGTTTCAACCTCAACATAAGGAATATACGTTTTAATAAGCCTTGAAAGGGTGTCCCCTTCCAATTGATCTTTGTCCAGTCCTGCCAGCATTTTCATCAAATAGTGCAAAATATCATCTTTTACAAAACCATCTACCAAATAAAGGGCCATTTCTCTCTCGGCATATTCAACATCAAGCTGAATAACATCAAAGCTTTTTTCTACACCAAGAGCCTCTCTTAAGTAGGCAATATTTTCTTTAAGCGACACCTTTACAGGCTCACGTCTAACCTGCTCCAAAATCCACACCTCAGCTATCTATGCCATTCTTTTCCTTGCATACTATTCAACAGCATAGACATGCAAAAAAAAAATCATACCACCGAGCAGTATAATTCTTAAATAGCTTTGGTTTTTCCTAGTACTTAAAAGAAGGGCTCTTTTCTCATAAACTGTTGTTTTACTTAAGAATCCGTCCGTTGATTAAACTAAGTTCGCCTTTACGAAAAGAGCCAAAAGAAAAAACATTTCTTAAATTACTATGTTTATTGCCGGACTGAAGTTTCCTATTCTGATATTTGCTCTATTAGCTGCTGATATTCCTTCTGCTTCGGATTTAACTCAGCCGCTTTTTGGGCATGCTGCTTTGCTTTAGCTGCGTTTTCTTCTTCTAAATAGATAAGCGCCAGGTTATAGTGTGCTTCATGGAAAGATGCTTTTTCTTCAATTACGTACTTCAGATGTTCTTTCGCATCCTGAAGGTTTCCTTGTTTTATTTCAGCATAGGAGAGCAGAAAATAAGCTTCGGCTGTAGCACCTTTATCTTGTATAAAGTCAGCAAGGAATGTGCTCGCTTTCTCGTAATCCTCCGTTTTAATATATTCCTGTGCCATGACAATCGCTGTCTGATCATTCATCAGTTTTCCAGGTTCACTAAATCCATATTTTAATAAGCCTGCTGCCAAGCTGACTGATAGAACTAAAAACAGCAGCTGAACCCATGCTTTTCTCCTCTTTGGAAAATGAACAATCCCAGTGGCAAGAAAACCGCCAATCAGCCCTCCGATATGGCCCGCATTGTCTATGCCGGGGAGTGTAAATCCAAAGGCCAGGTTTATTCCCAGGACAATAATAATATTAAATCCCATTGTCCTGAAGAAGAGCTTTGGATAAATAAACCCAAAATATAATAGTGCACCAAAACAGCCAAAAATAGCACCACTTGCACCTGCTGACAGGGTTGGACTAAATATAAAACTGGCTAAAGTACCCCCAAACCCTGCTAAAAGATAGATAAATAAGAACCTAATATTTCCGTAGACTCTTTCCACTGCAGAACCCAGATAAAACAGTGCCAGAGTGTTCATTAATAAATGCAGAATCCCGATATGAAGCACTATTGGCGTAAAGAAACGCCACCATTCCCCATCTAAGATTAGCGGGTTGAATTTAGCGCCATACTTAATTAGCGTGGAGGTGTCCGTACTCCCGCCTTTCCATTCCATAAACAAATACATAGCTACTTGAATAAAAACAAAAATATAAGTGAAAAAAGGCTTTCCGAAATTAAATAGCGCCTTTTCCTTTTTTGCTTTATTAACTGCATTTGAAAGAGCTATATGTTTGAGCTCATCAGCATCTGCTTCAGTAAATTCCCCTTCATGGAGCGTAAGCGGAATATAAAAAGCTTCTTCAATTTGCTTTATGCTATCCGGATTTCTTGAATCAATAATCAGCGTTTGAACAGCTGCTTTCCCTCCCTCAAGCATATATGGTACTGAAATCCGAAATTCGTAATCATCAACAGGAGGGTATTCTGTCACATATATATTGATAATCGGCAAATTCTTTCTGCCAAGCTGCCTTCTGATTGATTCTGCTTTATGGGCGGTTTCTTCAATATCCCGCTGCATCCAATTGCTCCAATCAAGATTATATTTTAGCAGCCGTATAACCTTCGCTTCTTTATTTTCAAGCTTTTCAAGCCAAAGTTCATCCTGCTCTTTTGACAGTTGAATCATTCTGTACTCTTGGACTGTATTTGGCAAGCAAAAAATGCATGAAACGGCAGTTTAAAATGTAACCACTTGCCAACATTATTGCTAGTTTTGTAATAATGACTCTTTATA
>NZ_JAEL01000178.1 GCF_000518885.1 Bacillus sp. J33
ACCCCGCAGGTGCGAATGCACCGAGGAGCGTCGGACCGCCCGCTGAAAGCTTGAGTGCCTCGTGCTGAAATCAACAGGCAAATTTAACAGAGCCTTTATTAAAGATGGTCTGTCTTTTTAGAATACTGATTTTTTCCTGCTTTCCGGTTTTTTTCGCGCATCATATTTTTTTCATGGCGCAGCGCATTATTGTCTTGTGCCTTTTTGTCATTATCAGAAGTATGCGGCATAATAAAAATACCCCTTTCCCATTCTGTGAAGATTAGTCTTCAGCATGAAATCCAGCTGAAGTGCAGTCTTATTGTCTGTCAGAATGGAAAGGAGTATGTACGAATCTAGATTAGTCTGTTTTAAATGCGATTTTGAAAGAAAATGGCAATTGTGCCTGGGCCGGTATGGGATCCGATGGCAGAACCAATGGATGTGATATAAACCTCTTTCACATTTAGCTCGTCCAAGATTAAAGATTTCATTTCAAGGGCTGTTTCTTCATCGTCAGCATGACTAATGCCGACAATCTGATTTTCAAACGAAGTTCCTCTTTCTTTCATTAGTTCAATGATCCGGCGAAGAAGTTTCTTCTTGCCTCGCAGCTTTTCGATCGGAACGAGCTTTCCTTCTTCCACATGCAATAGTGGTTTAATGTTCAGCAATCCTCCTAAAAATGCAGAAGCTTTAGAAACACGGCCGCCTTTTGCTAAATATTCAAGATCGTTCACCGTGAATAAGCTTTCCAGGTGCTGACATCGGAATTCCACATCCTTTTGCACCTCTTCTTTGGAAGCGCCGAATTCCAATTTTTTTACAGCGGCTTTTACGATCAATCCGTATCCCAGGGAGGCAGCCTTGGAGTCTATAATGGTTAAATTAAAGTCAGGGTATTTCTCTTTTACTTGTTCGAGGATCATCACAGCTGTTTGGTAAGTACCTGAAAGCTCGGAGGAAAAAGCAATATAAATGCCGTCTTCATTTTGTTCAGCCATTTTTGTGAATGTTTCTTCAAACAGCAGCGGAGATACTTGTGAAGTTTTAGGCATCTGGCCTTTACGGATTGCGTCATAGACCTGTTTAGGCTCAATTGTAATTAAATCATCATATTCAGAATCATTTAAATGTACCTTTAACGGAAAAAGTGTGACTCCATTATCATTGAAAAAGCTTAGCGGTAAATCACACGCACTGTCAGCGAGTATTTTTACTGACATTTTTTTCACCTGCTTTCAAACTATATGAGATAAGTTTATAGAAATCAGCAAGAAAAAACAATGAAATGTGTTGAAATTGAAGCATTTTGGGTAAAGATTAAATAAGTGAAATTAGGGGGTTTACAATGGTTTGGTTAGAGACTAAGAAGGTTTTTATTGTTTTGATTGGAGCAGTATTGAATGCAATCGCAATGAATTTTTTCCTGATACCCGCAAATGTGTATGCAAGCGGGTTTACAGGTGTAGCACAGCTTCTTTCAAGTATTTTGGGCAGCTTTGCCTCAACAGGTATCCTGCTATTTATTCTGAATATCCCTGTTACTATATTGGCATGGAGAAAAGTTGGCAGATCGTTCACTGTCTATAGTTTTCTCAGCGTCTTTTTAATGTCGTTCTTTATGGAAGTCATACCCGTTATCCATGTTTCAAATGATATTTTGCTTAATGCAGTTTTCGGAGGAGTAATTGCGGCAGTTGGTGTTGGGATTACACTGAAGTGGGGGGCTTCTACAGGCGGAATGGATATTATAGCCATGGTATTGTCCCGAATGAAAGACAAACCAGTAGGTACATATTTTTTTACACTTAATGCCATCATTATAATATCGGCTGGATTTTTGTATGGCTGGGAAAAGGCTTTATATACGCTGGTCACACTTTATGCTTCTACAAGGGTCATTGATGCCATTCACACAAGGCACGAAAAGCTGACGGCACTTATCATTACGAAAAAATCTGAGGAAATGAAAAAGGCCATTCATGAACATCTTGTCCGTGGGATTACAACTATACCTGCGAGAGGAGCTTTTACAAACGAAAGCAAAGAAATGATGATGATCGTCATAACTCGTTATGAATTATTTGATCTTGAAAGAATTATTAAAGAAGTTGATCCAAATGCTTTTACCAATATTGTTCAAACAGCAGGTGTTTATGGTTTCTTCCGCAGAGACTAAATGACTGGAGGGATGGAGGATGCTGCGTTTATTTGCGGCTATGGCTATTTTTGCATTTTCTGTGCCTGGGCAAAATTTTGAGGCTGCGGGCAGTCAAAAACCTTATGATTTTGAAATTATACCCAATGCAGGGCCAGAAGCATTGGAAATGGATGTAATCTTGAGAAATACTGCGAGTTATCCATTGGAATTTGAATTTCCCACATCGCAAAAGTATGAAATAAAGATACATGATGCAAAAGGCAATGAGGTATACACATATTCAAACGGCAAGGCTTTTTTACAGGCCTTGCAAACACTCAGGTTAAATCCTGACGAAAGCATGATCTGGAAGGAAAAGTGGGGCTATGTTAAAGATGGCATTAGAGTGCCTGAAGGAGAGTACAGCATAAATGCCATATTGCAGGCAAGGAAATTAAACGATGAAACACTGGCAGACAAGCCGGCTTCTGAATCGTCCGTATATATACCGGGACAAAACCCTTCATTCCGGCATGCAAAGGCCAGCGGTGAACAAGGAATGTATACAGTTACTTTAGAAGCACGCTCTTTAAGCGGAAAGCTTTTTTATACTGTTGAAGATGGCCATAATGAGTTGATAGCTGAACGCCCGCTCCAAACAAAATCATCAGACTGGGAGCCTATTACAATAAGCTTAAGAATTCCTAAAGAGAAACTGCCGGAAAGCGGGTCTGTTATACTGTATTTGTATGAAAAAAGCCAAAAAGATGGAAGCATTATACATTCCTTTCCTATAGTACTGGAAAAAAGGTAAAGAAGAAGCTGACACAGCCTGAACTGTGCCCCAGTTTACGGACAGTTTTAAAAAAGCACCTATGCTGCTAGTAGATGACCCCGGTATTGTACCGGGGTCATTTTATTTAA
>NZ_JAEL01000179.1 GCF_000518885.1 Bacillus sp. J33
TGTTTGTCAAGAGCGATTGCGGCGCATCTCCATCCAGTAAATAGGAGAGAAACTAACCCTTTAGGTAGTTTTCATAAATCTTTTGACACTACCCTTGGCTGAAGCGCTGCCAGATAAGCTTAAAAATAATTTTTATTCTTAATTATGTAAAATCATAACAGTTTTTTTTCTAAGTTTCACCAAGAAATATGACTATTTATTAACAGGGTACATAAACATTCCCCCAATAGCAAATTATCCCATAATTTTCAGCATAAAGAAAATAAATCCCCTAGTCAGTTTTGCTGCTTTTCTCACAGGGTTCTTTTCTCATATTTGTTGTTTTTACTAATAAATCCTGTACGTTTCCGCTTCAGGCACTCAAGCTTTCCCGCGGGGAAGCTTGAGCGATTCCCCGGCTTCGCCTGTGGGGCCGCCCATTTTCCTCTCTTCGGATTGGGAAGGCACTCTTGAATAAACACTTCGCCGTAAGAAAATCGAATGCATTAGATAAGTCAAGTCCCCCTCCGCTGTAATCAGGCAACTCAGTTGGTAAACCCTATTTAGCCGCCCGAAAAGCAGCAAACTTTACAAAAACAGCCTTCACAAAAAAACCGCCAAAAGTTTGGCGGCTTGCTTCTTAATTATGGTCATTTTCATATGCCTGGATAATTTTCGCAACTAGAGGATGGCGTACTACATCGCTTTGCTCCAAATGGACGAATGACAGGCCTTTTACTCCCTTGAGTATGTCTTCTGCAACAATTAGCCCTGATTTGACTCCCTTTGGAAGGTCGACTTGTGTTCTGTCACCAGTAATAATCATTTTTGACCCGAAACCCAGGCGGGTTAAAAACATTTTCATTTGAGCCTGAGTAGTATTTTGCGCTTCATCAAGTATGACAAAAGCGTCATCCAGGGTTCTTCCCCTCATATAAGCCAATGGGGCAATTTCAATTGTTCCTCTTTCAATCATTCTCTGAGTATGCTCTAAGCCTAATATATCATGCAGAGCGTCATACAAAGGCCGCAAATAAGGATCTACCTTTTCCTTTAAATCCCCCGGTAAAAACCCTAGGCTTTCGCCTGCTTCAACAGCAGGGCGAGTCAGGATGATTCTTTTCACATTTCCATTCTTTAAAGCATTTACAGCCATCACTACGGCCAGATACGTTTTCCCTGTTCCTGCCGGGCCTATGCCAAATACAAGGTCGTTTTTCCGTATGGCGTTAATATATTGCCTCTGGCCCAGTGTCTTAACCCGAATGGATTTGCCTTTAGCATTTTTCGTTATTTCTTCTTCATATAAGTCACTGAAGTATTCCAGTGTGCCTTTGTTGGCCATTTGAAGTGCATACATGACATCTCTCTGGCTTATATTTATTCCTTTCCGAATAACATAAAGCAATTTATCCAGAACTTTGCCCGCCAGTTCTACCATGCCCATTTCTCCAGATACATAAACAGATTCGCCTCTGGTCACAATGGAAACGTTCAGTTCTTGTTCAATAATTTTTAGGTTTGCATCTGCATTTCCCAATAAGGCAATTGCTTCATTTGGGTCTTCGAGCTGCATGTTCATTGTTTTCAAGTCTTCTGTCATTCCGAATCTCCTTGAATAATTGGTTGTCCTTCTGCAATATTCTCAATAATTTGGAAATGTATTGCTATTGTTACTTTACCATTGTCAACTGATTGGTGCAAAACTTTTTCACCCTTAATCTTAGCATTTTCATCTAATCGGTTTTTTATATCATTTCGTGCCATAACTTTAGCAACATCAAATGCTTCTTCATTTGAATAGATCCTTGTTACCTGCTCTCTTTCTCTGTAAGTTTTATTTTTATAAGTAACAGGAAGCTCCCATTTCAAGAACCTGATTCTTTTTTCATTTTCCTCGATTTCATATTCTTTAAACTCAGGCTTGGCAAATCCCCATATTGGAATGTTCAGCGATCCCAACCCTATTGAGTGGTATACTTTCTCATTTCCATTAAAAACCTGAAATGTGCTTTTAAGAGGCAGGGTTACTTCAGACTTATACCAGGTTTCACCAAAGATCTCTCCTTTGGCGGGAACTGTCTCCGTTTCGCCTTCTTTTCCGATTATGCCGGATACCAGAAGCTGGCCAGGCTGAACATGATCATTTACATCAACAACCGGTCTGCCATCCTCAACAAACATATCTACAATAACCGCTTTCTTTTTTGCAACCAAATGGCGCGGACTTAAATATTCTGGCTTTTCAGGTTCATTCTTTTCGACAACTTGCAAATGGTAGGTTGTCCCTTTTAATTCCACACCGACCCATGTAATCGCCTCTATATTATTAGACAGTTTACGCTGTATAGATTCCACGTTATCTACAAAGAATTGCAGCTTTCCTGTTTTAACACCCATCTTGTCCAATTCTTTGCGGATTTGATATTCAGTCGCAGGGTTTGCACCTTTAATTTCTATTCCCCAAACCATATTTGATAAAAGAAGGATCACCGCAATAAAAGCTAACGCTCCAGCGGCAAATCCGCTGTTTTTCAAAAGCCTTTTAAAAAGGAAGGGAGCTCCCTCCCGCTGCAGGAACTCGATTTTGCAATCACTGTTCCTGGCCAGGCTTCTGATTTTCTTAGCATCTTCTAGCTTCATTTTAAACGTTACAGCTTGTGTACCATGATTCTTTACATTCCAAATATAGATTCCGCTTCTTGTTAGTGTATTAATAAAACGCTCAATTCCCTTACCGCTTGCTTTTACCGTAACAAGTCCCCCGTAAAATTCAATCCACTGGTTCTTCATTTCCTTCCCCCTGAATTATTTAACGTATTGTCAAAACTTCTATAAGAAATAGGTTATAAAATATCTCCATAGAGGGCTTTATAGGCAAAAAAATTGCCACCCCCTAAATTCTT
>NZ_JAEL01000180.1 GCF_000518885.1 Bacillus sp. J33
TATAAATGCTAACTTAAGGATGTACAGAAATGATCGTTTAACGATGTACAGCTTTGATGAGTTAATGCATAATATTTTTGAGGTGAAAGAATATTATGCATATTCAAATCAATGTTAATACAGATATTGAAATTAAGAGTTTAGCAGACTTACCTAAATTTAAAATATTAATGGAGAGTTTAAAGATGAAAATCAATAAGAGTAAATTGGCCCGGAATATGGGTGTGGATCGGAGGACAGTTGATAAATATCTACAGGGTTATATGCCGAAGAATACAAGGAATCGGTCATCTAAAATAGATGAACACTACGAAACCATAAAGATGCTTCTGTCAGATGAATCCATTCAAAAGTTTTATTACAAAAGAGTACTGTGGCAATACTTGAAAGATAATCATGGATTAGATTGTGGACAATCAACTTTTAGAGGATACATATCGAGTAAACCAGAATTTCAAAGTTATTTTGAATCAGAGAAGCGTAGGAGTTCAGTTAGTGAAGTGATCCGTTTTGAAACATCACCAGCAGAACAAGCGCAATTAGATTGGAAAGAAAATATTCGCTATATTACAAAAGACGGGGAAATCCTTTATGTGAATGTATATGTGTTATTACTTTCCTATTCAAGATTTCGTACATACAACCTTTCAATCTCTAAGTCTCAAAGTATATTATTGTCATTCCTTACGGAAAGTTTTGAGGCATTTGGAGGAGTTCCTAAAACCATTCTGACCGACAACATGAAAACGATTATGGACAATCCCCGAACGGAATATCAAAAAGGAAAAGTAAATGAGAAGTTTTTTCAATTTTCTAAGGATATGGGATTTGAAGTAAAGCCCTGTATAGCTGGGAGACCTAGGACAAAAGGTAAAGTAGAGAGTCCGATGAAATTACTCGACGAAATTCACGCTTATCAAGGAAAGTTTGATTACGAAGAACTTCATCAGTTTGTCCAAAAGCTATGTGATCGTATTAACAATAGCTATCATCAAGGAACAGGGAAAATCCCAATACTGGCACTAAATAAAGAAAGAAATCTCTTATCCCCATTACCACATGAACGAATAAGAGATTCCTATAGAATTGATCATACACCTGTAAAAGTAAATCCGTCTAATATGGTTCCTTACAAATCCAATCAGTATTCAGTCCCACCTGGATACATTGGAAAAACGGTTCGTTTACAAGTATATGACAACCATATCTTTGTTTATTATAACACGGATTTAATTGTCCAACATCCTATTCGCCAGTCAAGAATCAATTACAAGCCGGAGCATTACGTTGATACATTAGCGAGAGGCTTACCCTCCTCTACCGATATAGAAGAACTGGCAATGAAAAATTTAGAGGCAATTAATGAGGTGTATAAAAATGAATAGCAGCTATAACAAACTTGTACAAAACCTAGAATATTTAAAGTTAAAACAAATGGCCCTGCATCTTGATGAGACCATTGATTTTATGACCAAAAACGAATTGTCGTTTACAGACACATTAATCAAACTGACGGATTATGAAATCGACATGAAAGAAGTAAATATGGTGAGGTCAATGGTAAAAGTCGGTGCATTCCCGCATTTGAAGGAAATAAAAGACTTTGATTTTGACTTTCAACCATCGATTAATAAACAACAAATCTTAGACTTTACTACCTTACGATTTATTGAGCAGAAAGAAAACATCGTTTTTTTAGGAACGAGTGGGGTTGGAAAGACACATTTAGCAACCAGTATTGGAATCGCAGCTGCCAAGAAAAGAACGAGCACATATTTTATTAAGTGTAACGATTTAATTCTAAATTTAAAAAAGGCAAAACTTGAAAATCGTTTAGAAAATAGGCTTAAACATTATGCGAAATACAAGCTACTGATCATTGATGAAATCGGCTACCTGCCGATTGACGCAGAAGATGCCAAGCTATTTTTTCAGCTGATCGATTTGAGATATGAACAGAAAAGTACTATTTTGACTACCAATGCCAGCTTCAAAACATGGGGTGAAATATTTCAGGATCCTAAGATAGCTAACGCTATTTTAGACCGTGTGCTTCACCATGCCACAGTGGTTAGCATTATTGGAGATTCATATCGATTGAAGGATCATTTTAATAAAGAAAACTCAATTCAAGGAGATAAATAATATGAGTGTGATGGTATCAGAAGCAATAAAATTCTTTCGATCATATGGGGTAAAATGTGAAGATAATGACAAAATGGTTGAGGATTGGCTTAACAGTAACCCATCTAGAAAAAATTCAGGTGAAGACTTTTCCGAAGATGATCTTTATGATTTCAATGATTGGTGTAGATGGAAAGGCACAACATATGAAAAAGGAATCGATGATCAAACTAAGATTGAAAGATTATTAGAGGAAATAAATGAACTTAAGAATGAAATTAACGCTCTAAGAGAAGAAAATAATCAGTTAGAAGCTCGTACAGGAAACAATTATTTTTAATGACACTTTCCCCCATCCTAACTAGGCTGGGGGTGGGTATAAGTATACAAGTATCAAAAATGCACATCCTAAAACGAGCGAAAATGTACATCCTAGCGTTGACATTTATA
>NZ_JAEL01000181.1 GCF_000518885.1 Bacillus sp. J33
TTTTTTAAACCAGAAAAGCTAATCTTCCTTTGGTATATTTCTTTTTAAGAAAAACTTTGTTGAGAAAAAATCCCCCTTTCTCAACAAGCTGGCCCGGCTAATGCCGGGTTTTTATTTTTCCTGCATAAATCCCTGCTTACTATATGCTAAAATATAGATAGAATTTTCAGGGAGTGAAATTATGTATCCGGATGAATATATAAAGTTTTTAGTCCATTTTCACGGAGACCGGGATTACTTTGAATGCCATGAGGTGCTTGAAGAGTACTGGAAAAGTGTTGATAAAAACAACAAAGCATCTATTTGGGTGGGGCTCATCCTTATGGCAGTATCCCTGTATCACCATCGCCGGGAAAATTTCAAAGGCGCAGAACGAACGCTTGGAAAAGGGTTGGCGATTCTTGAAAGCCATTCAGCTGACATAAAAAAATTAGGTCTCGATTCCGTTCAATTGATTAAGGATTTAAAAAACCGATTGCATATTATTAAGGAAGGCAAAAAATATACGAGCTATAATCTGCCCATTGAAGACCCAAATCTGCTGAGAAGATGCAGAGAAGCATGTTCCGAACAAGGTTTTCCCTGGTGTGCCAGCAGCAACTTAATGGATGAAGATTTGGTGCATCGCCATAAAAACAGGGACAGAAGCATGGTAATCCAAGAACGGCTGGAAGCAATGGAAAAGAATAAGTAAATGAAAAAGGCAGGAATAGTCATTATTCACTGCCTTTTTTTTGATCCTCATTTAATTCGCATTTATTCAGAAATGATTCGGTTTCTTCGGTTGCCGTCAGGGTTTTACCAGGATATAGTTCATCCAGAGCTTTTATCATTGTTTTCCCGATTCCCTGATGGCGGTGTGAAGGATTGACTGATATGTGCTGAATTTCCATTGTACTGTCACTTGCTGTGACACCTACAAGCCCAATGATATCTTCGCCTTCCTTCCATAGAAACAGCTGCCAATTTTCTTCCGTTTCATATTGCTTCATCGTTTGCTGCAATCTTTTCAAGTCTTTTTCATTAGGCATAAAAGATAAAAGACCCATTGCAATTTTTTCAAATGATTTTTTATATCGAATTAGCATATTTATCCCTCATTATTAGAATAAAAACATCATAAACTATTTTTCCCAATTTTATTAATTGTAAACTTCTCTAATCATTATATGTATTATTGACAAATGTTGCTATTTTAGAGTTAAAACTGGCTCATTTCTACAAACCAGCCAACATTATACAATAAAAAACCAATAAACCAGTCCCCATCCAAGGCTTAATAACAGCAAAATAATAAAAAGAAGCCAATTGCTTTTTTTCATAACGATTTATTGCCTCCACTTCCAAAGTCAAACCTATGGCTCATAAACTATCATTCATTTTACACTATTCTCTTATATAATTCCATTCCACTTGCGGATTTAGGAATTTTGAGCTACTGTTTCGTTAAAGGCTCCAATGAAACTTTTTTATTTTTTAATCGTCTATTTACAAGTAAGGCCTCTCTGCCTTTTAATTCAAAATCTACTCCGGGAGGAAACACAAAATGAAATGGACTAAAATGCTTGCCATTTTCATGGTTTCGCTATTACTTATCTTGCCAATGCAGGCGTTTGCTGACATGGCAGAAGGCGACATGATTATTACACTGGGAGAAAATTTGTCTGAAGAGCAAAAAAATATGCTCCTTGCCGAAATGGAAGCTCCTGAAGACGCAACCATGATCACTGTCTCTAATGAAGAAGAACATAAATACCTGGGAAACTACATCTCAAAAGCATTAATTGGAACAAGAGCCATTTCTTCTTCAGCAGTCACCATAGCAAAACCTGGTTCAGGACTTGAAGTAGAGACCAAAAATATTAATTGGGTCACAGATGAAATGTATATTAACGCCCTTATTACAGCAGGAGTGAAAGATGCAAAAATCTATATTACAGCACCTGCCTCCGTTTCAGGCACCGCTGCGCTAACAGGGATCATAAAGGCTTATGAAATATCTGCCGAAAAAACGATTCCGGAAGAGGTTAAGCAGGCTGCCAATGAAGAAATGGTTGAAACTGCAAAGCTCGGAGACTCTGTCGGGAATGAAAACGCAGCTGCCTTAATTGCAAAAATTAAAGAAGAAATTGCTAAAAATGCACCTGAAACAGATGCTGAGTTAAGAACCATTATTGAAGATTCGGCAAAGGAACTCGGGATTACTTTAACAGAACAGGAGATTTCAAGTTTAATTGATTTATTTAACAAGCTAAAGGATCTTAACATTGATTGGAACCAAGTAGGCGAGCAGCTCAATCAGGCAAAAGACAAACTATCCAAATACCTTGAGAGCGAAGAAGGCCAAGGATTTTTGGATAGCCTTAAACGCTTCTTTTCCAGTGTCATCGATGCTATAAAAGCCTTTTTCTCTTAATGATCAGCCTAAAAAAATTAAGCTGCCTTTTTCAGGCAGCTTAATTTCAGTTTGTAGACAAAAAGAGTTCGGAATAGTCTCATTCCGAACTCTTTTTTTCATTTTTTGTAGGACTTCAAGTAATTACAGAGAATTGCA
>NZ_JAEL01000182.1 GCF_000518885.1 Bacillus sp. J33
CGTCACGATCTATTTTACTAAAGTAGTAGGTTGATTGAGCAAAAGTGTAAAATCTTATCGAGCAAAAAGTGTCAACTTTATTCTAGCGTTTACAAGCCGATTTCCTTTCAGGAACATCGGCTTTTATTCTGAATAGAAACAATATGATATCGTATTACAAATCTCAAGTTGTGAATAATTGTACTTAACGAATGGGGGCTTTTCTTCAATAACGATCTTCAACAATAGGGCGCGATTATGGAAGATTCGGCTCTCTAAATAAATGGTAGCTTTTCAAATAATAATATGCCATTTTTCTTGTGTGAAAAATCTCAAAAACGATTGTTTTTGAGATTTTTTATTTTGAACTAATTTTGAACGATTTAATAACCTTTTTAATGTTTCAAATCATTGCTCAAAATCTATATATCTATAACTACCGTTTATGATACAATTTTACATAGAGGTGAAAATTTTAAATGAGTTCATATGTTTATGGATATGCTCGAGTAAGCACTCGACAACAAGAATTAGCCCGACAACTTGATTTATTGAAAAAATATAATTGCAATGAAATACTAACTGAAAAAATGACAGGAACAAAAGCTAATCGCCCTGAACTAAATCGACTGAAGGATAAATTAAGACCGGGTGATACTGTAGTAGTTGAGAGTTTTTCGCGTTTAGGTAGAAGTACAAAAGATCTAATTGATTTAGTCAATTATTTTGAGGAACATGATATTAAATTAATCAGTTTAAAAGAAAATTTTGATACGTCAACACCACAAGGAAGATTAATGATGACGGTGTTTCAAGCGTTTAGCCAATTCGAACGTGACTTAATTGTAGAACGGACCAAAGAGGGATTAAAAAGCGCCAGAGCACGTGGAAGGCAAGGAGGCCGACCAAAAGTTAATTCAAAAGAGATTACAAAAGCAATTAATCTTTATCATACTGAACAATATAGTGTGAAAGAAATTGTTGAAATGACTGGAATAAGCAGAGCAACTCTTTATCGATATTTAAATAAGGGTAAAAGTCAGAAGGTATATAGTTAGTAGCTTAACTGATTGGAAGGAGCTGCTTACATGGAAAAGGAACTTCCTCCATTAACTTCGTATTCAGAAGATCAACGACAAAAGGCTAAGATTAAATACCGGTTAATTGCGCCATATCTTAACCACGAGAAAAGTTTGAAAACTATTGTCGAGGAATCAGGTATCTCAAAACGAACTCTTCAATATTGGATCAATAAGTATCATCAATCTGGATTAAAAGGATTGATTCGCAAGAATCGAACAGATTCAGGGAGCTTTAAAGTAGAAGATGCAGTGTTAGAAGAGATTAAGAAATTAATACTCAACTGCAAAGGAAATTCAGTTACGTCAATTCATCGGAAGATATGTGAGATATGCAAAGAGAAAAACTGGATACAACCGAGCTACTATCAAGTTTATGCTATTTCAAAGTCTCTTTCACCGGGACTGAAAAAACTCGCCTATGAAGGAAAAAAAGAATATCAAAACCATTTTGACTTAATTCACCGACGAGAAGCTAATTACCCAAATGAAATTTGGCAAGCCGATCATACACTATTGGATATTGTTGTATTAAATGAAAAAGGAAAACCAGAAAGACCTTGGCTGACAATTATTTTAGATGATTATAGTCGAGCTGTCGCTGGATATTTTTTAACATTTCAAGCTCCTTCTGCTATACAAACGTCTTTGGTCTTACACCAAGCAATATGGAAAAAAAGTAATCCCGATTGGCCGATATGTGGTATCCCTGAAAAATTTTATACAGACCATGGAAGTGACTTTACATCCAACCATTTAGAACAAGTAACAATTGATTTAAAAATAAATTTAATCTTCTCAACAGTTGGTGTTCCAAGAGGACGAGGAAAAATAGAAAGATTTTTTTTGACCGTTAATCAGTTGTTTCTTCAAGATTTACCCGGTTATTTAGGCAATCCAAATAGCACTTCACTTCTCACTTTTAAAGAACTAGATGAAAAGTTAGCAAACTTTATCATATATAACTATCATCATAGGGTTCATGGTACAACAAAAAAAGAACCGATACTTGCTTGGAATGACTCTGGATTTCTTCCTAATATGCCGGATAATTTGGAGAGTCTAGATTTATTATTATTAAATGTTGCAAAACCAAGAAAGGTTCACTCCGATGGTATTCATTTCCAAGGTTTAAGATATACGAATACAAATTTAGCTGCATACGTTGGTGAAACAGTCATTATTCGTTATGATCCAAGAGATATTGCAGAGGTCCGAGTGTTCTATCAAGATAAATACTTATGTACGGCTATTTCTCCTGAAATTTCTGATTATACTGTTGATTTAAAGGATATAGTCTCTGCACGAAATAAAATTAGAAATGAACTAAAAAAACAACTGAGTTCTAGAAAAATGTTTATGGCATCATAAAAATGTAGGTTATGGCATTTAATTTGTGCTGGCCCCTAGGGGCCTGCACAAATTAAAAATGGCCACTTGTCAACA
>NZ_JAEL01000183.1 GCF_000518885.1 Bacillus sp. J33
CCGCTGACTCGCTTCTCCCGCAGGAGTCTCGCCCCTTCCGCTCCAATCAACAGGGTGCAAGAATCAATATCAGCATTAATACTAAGACAAAAAAAAGAAGAAAATCGTCCTTTTTGATATAATTAAGTCACTACAACCCACCATACGAGAAAGGAAAGGCTTGCCTCTGAAGAAGGGAATCAGAAGTACAGAAATAGAAAAATAGATGTCGAGCCCGTCTTTGGACAAATTAAACACAACCGAAAATTCAACCGGTTTTCTCTAAGAGGCTTATCCAATAACACCACGGATTGGGGTCTTATTTGTGTTGCCCACAATTTAAAAAAGTGGGATGATCTTCTAGAAAAACAGGGTAAAAAAGTGAAGCTTTGGGAGGATAACTAGGGATATCTCTCCTAAATTTTGAATAAGTTACTCGAAAATGAGGAAAAAATGATCTCAAAATAAAAAACTGACTCAAAAGAGTAGTCGTTCAACAACCTTTTGAGTCAGCCTCTTTATTTATAACAAGGGAGGTTTCATAAATTATTTATTTTTACGCTGCTTGGTCAGCCTTCCTAATAAAAATGCACCAGCTGCAACACCCAGCATTGTATTCGTTTTCTTGTTGAATACTTGTTTAGCTACAAGGTTCAGGTTTTGCGGCCTTTCAGCAAGGCGCCTCATAAAATATCCGTACCAGTCGTTCCCGAATGGCACATACGTACAGAAATTGTACCCTTCGCTTGCAAGCTTTAACTGCAGGTCCTTCCTGAAACCATATAACATTTGAAATTCAAATTTTTCCTTAGGAATATTGTTAACCCTTACAAATTCTTTTACATGATTTATAACTTTATGGTCATGGGTAGCAATTGATGTGAATTTGCCATTTAACAAATGCCATTCTATTAATTTAATAAAGTTTCGGTCAATATCGCCCTTATCTTGATATGCGATTTCTTCAGGCTCTTTGTATGCGCCTTTTACGATACGCAGACGGAAGTCTTTATATTTTTTTATATCATCCTCAGCTCCAAAGAAATAAGCCTGGATAACAGTTCCCACATTATCATAATCCTTGGATAGTTCATCAAGTATATTAAAGGAAGGCTGCAAACGCTTAGAGTCTTCCATATCCATATTTACAAAAATATCGTACTTGCTCGCTCTATCTACAATTTCTTTTACGCTTTCCAGGCAGAAAGCGTAATCAATATCAAGGCCTAATTGGGAAGGCTTTAGTGAAATATGAGCATCTACCTGATTTTCATGAATGGCTTCAATCACTTCTAATATTTGTTTTTTCGCTTCTGCCGCCTCTTCCTTTTTATATACAAACTCACCGAGGTTATCGACAGTACAAGAGATTCCATGTGCGTTAAGTTCTTTAATGCTTTGGATAGCCTGATTTAAATTTGTTCCTGCAACGACACTCTGCGCCCCTAATTTCAATCCGTATTTCTTTGCTGCGGCATTCAAAAATTCATTCTGGGAGAGGCCTATAAACAGATCTTTCAACATAGAAATATCCCCTAACTCTTGTAATTTCACTGTAAATTATAGCATAGTTTTTTAATAAAATTTATTTTGTGAATTTTCCTATTTTAACGCTTCCCTCCACATTAAACCAAAAAAAGCGAACACCTTTACATAAGGAATTCGCTTATTCATGTTTCTAGAGATGCGCTAATGCCAACTAGAAATGATCACATATTCAATACTATAGAACTTAGGGAATAAATATCTTAATCTTCTAATACCTTAAATGCTTCTCTTACTTTTCTGGCAAACTGCAGTGGAGGTTCAATTGATTCAAAGTGCATATACATCGCTCTAGGTTCTTCAAATAACCAATGATTATGAATAGCTGTCACGATAATATCTCGTTTTCGAAGTTCTGTTAATAAGGGGTTAACTTCATCTTGTAAAAGAACGGTTTCGCCTAAGTTTAACGCATTACCTTTTCTATCTAAATTTTCAAAAGTAAAAAATTGAGGAACAACTAGTGGAGAATTAGTTTCACGTCCTAGAATGGTAAAGTCAATATTACGAAACTTCTGTACTAGACAAACCCCATTTTCATCCAGGCTTCCACTCCCGCCGAGTATTCTGGCAAACTCTTGACAAAGTTTTTTTAACTTGTCCCAACTCATAATGTAACCTCCCTTCTCATGGCACTGTTGATTATAAGGCATAATTTAACCTTTGCTTATACACTATGTTTTACCTTTTAACTTTGATTGGACAAGAGTTTAAGGACAGTGAGTTTCTATTCATATAATAAAGAAATATATCTTGCTATTCAGCAATATCAACTTTTATTGATCATTCAAAAATAGGAGCGTTAATGGAGTAAAGGAAAAAGCTATAAATGTCAACGCTAGGATGTACATTTTCGCTCGTTTTAGGATGTGCATTTTTGATACTTGTATACTTATACCCACCCCCAGCCTAGTTAGG
>NZ_JAEL01000184.1 GCF_000518885.1 Bacillus sp. J33
TGTTTATGGCATCATAAAAATGTAGGTTATGGCATTTAATTTGTGCTGGCCCCTAGGGGCCTGCACAAATTAAAAATGGCCACTTGTCAACATTCCAAAATACACATACACTTCCTGTTGGGTACAAAACGTGCAGGAGGTATTTAAGGAGATGTTGGCAGTGGCCGAGATTAATTATATCAGACATGAGGTTAACAATAAAGACTGCGGATATTCAAGTGTAGCTAAAAGGACAGGGAGAGATCCGCGAACCATTAAGAAGTATGCAGAAATGGAGGATTTCAACCAAAAGCCAAAGAAAAGACAGAATAGGGCCGCTCCGGTTTTAGGGCCAGTAAAAGTGATCCTAGATGAATGGATCAAGGAGGACTTGAAGAAGAAAAAGAAGTTCCGCAGGACAGCCAAGAGAATGTGGGAGCAATTAAAGAATTACCATGATTTCAAAGGCTCTGACCGTACGGTCCGGGATTATGTTTCCGGGAGGAAGAAAGAATTTCTTAACGAAGCAGATGAAGCAGCACTGCCACTCGAAGCTATTTCAGGAACAGCCCAGGTGGATTTTGGGGAAGCTCCTTTTATTTACGGAGGAGCAGAAATTGTATTGCCATACCTGGTAGTGTCCTTTCCTTTTAGTAATGCCTTTTACTTTCAGGTCTTTCCTTCTCAAAATAAAGAGTGCTTTCTTGAGGGAATGAAAAGAGTCTTTCACCATATGGGGGGAGTGCCAAAAGCCATACGCTTTGACAACCTTTCCCCTGCCGTAAAAAAAGTACTGCCAAATGGTGAACGGCAACTAACAGAGGAATTCCAGAACTTCGTTCTGCATTACGGCTTTGAATGTGAATTCTGCAATCCCAATAGTGGCAATGAGAAGGGCCATGTCGAGGCAATGGTTAAGTATGTACGGAATAACTATCTCCTCCCGGGACTCCATGTCATTGAACTGGACGAGCTAAATAAGGATCTATGGGAGAAGGCCGAGAAGGATCGTAATAGGAAACATTATCAAAAAGAGTGGGCAATCTCAGAGCTATTCGAGGAGGACAAGGCAGCTTTTTTACTACTACCGGCAAAAGAATATGAATGTGTAAGATATGAAACTCTTAAAGCCGATAAATACGGTTATATCAAGGTCGACCTTAACCTGTATTCAACTTCGCCAAGATATGCGCTTAGCAAGGTTCTGGTAAAAATCTCTTACAACACTGTGGAGATCTTGAATGATGACCACCAACTTGTGGTCAGTCATTCCCGCCTTTATGGCCAATACCGAAAGTCAATGAAATGGCAGCCATATCTAAACTTAATGGCCAAACGCCCTACGGCACTTAAATATACTAATTTCTATGATCAGCTCCCGGAAGAATGGAAATTGTATTTCGAATCCTGTACAGTACCCGAAAAGCCGGAGGCACTGAAACTACTATCGGTGATCTTAAAGGACCACGATTTTAGCGTCATTACGAAAGCGCTGATTATTGCTTCTGAACATGGGCATCCCTCCGTAGATGCGATCAAACAAGTATTCTATCAGCTTATTAACGGTCGTGGCATCCGAAATGATATAAAACCGAAAGTACCGCTTCCTGAACTACCTGAAGCTACTCGAGGCCTCGGTCATTATGACCAGCTCCATAAAGGAGTGGATGCATAATGAATGAGCAAATTCAATCCTACGCCAAACGGCTAAAACTCAGCTGGATTAAGGAACATTTTCATGAAGTGGAAGGCTCGAATCATCAGGAGTATTTATTGAAGCTCTTTGAAGCAGAAATCCGGCAGCGAGAAGAGCGCAGGGTCAACCTCCTGTTAACGCAGGCTACGCTTCCAAAAGTGAAAGGAAATCCGTTTGACTGGAGCGAGGTTCAGATTCCGGCAGGAATGACAAAGGATCAACTGTTGAATGGAGAGTTCATGGAAAGGCAGGAGAATGCCATTTTCTATGGAGGAGTAGGCGTCGGTAAGACCTACCTCGCCTCGTTGATCGGTTTGAATGCCATACATAAGTTTGGAAGGTCGGTAAAGTTCTACACAGTGGCAGGATTGGTGAATCGGCTTCTCGAGGCGAACGAAAAAGGGACTCTGCCGAAATTGTTCAAGCAAATCGAAAAGCTAGATTTAATGATCCTCGATGAACTGGGTTATATCCCTTTACATAAACAAGGTGGAGAGCTATTATTCCAGGTCATTTCAATGTGTTATGAGGCCAAAAGCATCATCATTACGACCAACCTGCAGTTCGGTCAATGGAACCATGTTTTTGGTGATCCAATCTTGACAGAGGCAGTCATTGATCGGCTGATCCACCACTCTCACCTGGTGGTATTCAATGGAGACAGTCATCGCTATAAAGAGTCATTATTACAAAACTAGCAATAATGTTGGCAAGTGGTTACATTTTAAACTGCCGTTTCATGCATTTTTTGCTTGCCAAATACA
>NZ_JAEL01000019.1 GCF_000518885.1 Bacillus sp. J33
GCAGGACATTGAATAAGCTTCCCTGACCTGGCACCGCACGAAGGAAATGCGGTAGCATTTTCGAGGATCAAGTGCCCTCCGCTCCAATCAACTCAGTTGGTTAAACTAAGATTGCAGTTTAAAAGCAACAAACTTTACGAAAATAGCCTAGAATTATATTTAAGCAGCCTTTTTCCGATCCAGCAGAACTGCCAGAAGAATAACGCCGCCTTTTACCACTTGCTGATAGAAAGATGAAACATTTAATAGATTTAGGCCATTATTTAAAACACCAATGATGAGTGCACCGATTAATGTACCGAAGATCCATCCTCTGCCTCCGGATAAGCTGGTTCCTCCCAATACAACTGCAGCAATAGCATCAAGTTCATAACTCGCGCCTGCAGTTGGCTGGGCAGAATTCAATCGTGAAGCCAATGTGATTCCAGCCAAGGCAGAAAGGAAGCCTGTAATCGAATATACACCTATTTTTAAGCGGTCCACTTTAAGTCCGGATAGCCTTGAAGCTTCTTCATTTCCGCCAATGGCATAAACTCCGCGGCCAAAAGTTGTCTTTTTCAAAATGAAGAATAAAACAAAGTACGCAATTAACATGGTAACAACCGGAAACGGGATACCCAGGAAATAGCCTTTGCCCAGCATTTGAAAGCTAACGGCATCTGATAATCCTGTAATAGGGCGGCCGTCTGTATACACAAGTGTAAATCCCCTGAATATCGTCATCGTTGCCAGTGTGGCAATAAAAGGTGCAACTTTGCCCTTCGTAATGATTAATCCATTAACCATCCCCATTGCAGCCCCTGCAAGCAATCCAACGATAACTGCCAGCACTGGATCCATGCCGCCTGCAAGCATGCCGGCAGTTAGTGCCGAAGCCAGCGCCAGTATGGACCCGACGGACAGGTCAATACCGCCGGTTAGAATGACAAAGGTCATTCCGAAAGCGATTAAGGCATTAATGGATACCTGCCTAAGCACGTTAAAGATATTATCGGTTGTTAAAAAGCTGGGACTCATGATTGTCAAAATGATTGTTATTAAAATAAGGCCAAGGACCGGGCCAAGCTTTTGCAAAGAACCCAGGCTTTTTGTCAATTGGCTCATGATTTCACCCCTCCAGTTGCAGCTTCCATAATTTTTTCCTGACTGGCTTCCTTTTTATCTAGAATGGCAGTGAGTTTCCCCTCATGAATAACCATCACTCGATCGGACATCCCCAGGATTTCCGGAAGTTCCGAAGAAACCATAATGATCGAAAAACCTTTTTCAGTCAGTTCATTCATGATTGAATAAATTTCTTTTTTTGCGCCTACGTCCACACCCCTGGTCGGCTCGTCAAGGATTAGCAGTTTAGGTTCAATGCCCAGCCATTTGCCAAACACAACCTTTTGCTGGTTTCCCCCGCTAAGAGATTTGACTTCTTGTTCAGGTCCAGACGTTTTAATCCGCAATTTTTGAATCATTTCCTCAGTCCACTGTTTTTCTTTTTGCTTCACGATAACAGCTGACTTCGATAATTTCTTCAGATTCGGTATAGCCAGGTTTTCACGGACAGTTAACCCAAGGACAAGACCTTCGTCCTTACGGTCTTCCGTAATAAAGCCGATCCCAGCTTCAATGGCATGGTGCGGTTTTCGGATGTTTAGCTCTTTGCCGTCCATATATATCCGCCCGCCAGTCTTCTTGCGTGCTCCACAGATTGTTTCCATGATTTCAGTCCTGCCTGCCCCCATTAAGCCGGCTACACCAAGAATTTCGCCTTTTCTTACATTGAATGAGATATTTTGAAAAAGGCCCTCAAGGCTCAGATCTTTAACCACGAAACGGTCTTCGCCTATTTCTGCGGTCCGTTCTGGAAAACGCTCCCCCAGCTCACGGCCAACCATCATTTTTACAATTTCCTCGAAATCTGTTTCGGATGTTACCTTCGTCCCAATCGACTGGCCATCTCTTAAGACGGTAATTCGATCGCACATTCTAAAGATCTCTTCCATCCGGTGAGAGATATAAATGATCGCTACTCCTTCTTTTCTTAACTGATTCATGACTGTGAAAAGAGTTTCAATCTCCCTGTCTGTCAGGGCAGCGGTAGGCTCATCCATAATCAGAACTTCCGTATCTGCAGCAATGGCCCTGGCAATCTCAATCATCTGCTGCTGCCCTACTGATAAATCTCCCGCTTCCATCTGAGGATCAAGATCAATCCCAAGGCGATTTAGATACTCCCTCGTTTTTTCATTCATTTCTTTTGTTTTTAAAATTCCAAATGGCTGCCTTCTCAGTTCCTTGCCCAGGAACATATTCTCTGCAACCGTTAAGTAAGGAATAATGTTCAGCTCCTGGTGAATAACAGCTATTCCAGCTTTTTCCGCTTCTTTGGGAGAATGGTATTCTGTCAAATTACCTTTATAATGAATTTCACCGGAATTGCTTTTATGGATTCCCGTCAGTATTTTCATTAAGGTGGATTTTCCGGCTCCATTTTCGCCCATTAAAGCATGAATCTCACCCGGAACCAAATCGAAATCAACACCCTTTAAAACTTGTACATTGAAAAAAGATTTATGGATGTTCTTCATTTCAACTATTGGAGTTTGGTTCATCAGAAAATCACTCCTGAATGCAGAATGATATTCGCATAGGGAGTTGCTTCACCTGTACGAATAATTGCTTTCGCTTTGTGTGTCAGCTGCTTAAATCTTTCATGGGATACATACTCTTTTTCTATGAATTTATTTTTAAGAATATCTTCTAATTCAGCATTAGATTCTTTGATTTCTTCTGCCAGGGTAACCTTTTCAATTTCCATATCAGCCTCTAAAGCCTCAAGAACTTCAAGAAATGACGGCGTTCCCTGCTTTAATGCAAGATCGATCCGTTTTACACCTTCAGGAATGGGAAGGCCGCAGTCTGCAATCACAATGGTATCTGTATGTCCCATTTCGCTTAGCACTTTGGAAATGTCACTGTTTAAAATTCCGTTCTTTTTCATATATAGCTGCACCTCCATTCTATTAATTAGATTGAATTAACTTCTTCCCGGCTGGGCATTCCTGACTGCGCACCAAGCTTTGTAACTGATAACCCTGAAGCTCTTACCGCAAATTCGCAAGCGCTTTTAAGATCTCTTCCCTCTGAAAGAGCAACAGCAAGCGCCCCATTAAAAGTATCGCCTGCACCTGTTGTATCGGCTGCTGTTACCTTGAGCGCAGGGATCAATGTTTCCTTTCCTCCATCAAATACCAGGACTCCCTGAGAACCTTTTGTTATCACAAGCTTTTCCTTCATTCTATTTAGAAGCTCCGGTTCGCTTTTATAAAGCGTGTATAACTCCTCTGCCTCATATTCATTTGGTGTTAAATAAGTGATCATTTCAAACCAATGCTTCGGTATATGAGCGAAAGGAGCCGGATTCAAAATAACGTTTACACCGCCTTTGTGAGCGATTTCCAAAGCCTTCTCAACACTCTCCATCGGAATCTCAAATTGCAGCAAAAGCCAATCGCTTTTTAAAATTTCCTCTTTGCAGCCTTCTACTACTTCCGGTGTTACGTGAAGGTTTGCTCCAGGTACAACGATAATTTTATTGTCGCCCTCATAAACTGTGATGCTGGCAATTCCGGTTTTTTCATCTGTAACCGGTTTCACATTTTTCGTACTGATCCCTACATTTCGTAAATGAGTTAAGTACTCTTTACCAAACAGATCATCACCAACCCGCCCAATCATCTGGACTTCTGCGCCTAGCTTGGCCGCCGCAACTGCCTGGTTGGCTCCCTTTCCGCCAGGTATAGTCGAAAACTGCTCTCCCATCACAGTTTCTCCCAGTGAGGGATCTTTGCTTGTTACAGTAACCAAGTCCATATTAATACTGCCCAATACGGTAATCATTTTTCATATCCCCCTTTATGCCTGCCCAGGTTTGGTAGATTCCCTGATAACCAGCTCAGTTTGATAGACTACATGGACATCTTCAAGCCTTTTGCCATCAATTAGTTCAAGGAGCATGGTAGCTGCTCTTCTTCCCATTTCATAAATCGGCTGAGCCATAGTGGTTATCTCGGGTGAAACCGTTTTTGCCCATTCAATTCCATCAAAGCCTACAATGGAGATATCTTCCGGCACCCTTAAATTAAGGCGTCTGGCAGCTTTAAGAGCTCCTACTGCCATGACATCATTGCCGGCAAATACTCCATCAATATCAGGATTTTGGGTAAGCAGCTTTAGGAAGGCTTGCTCGGAATCCTTTAAATGGTATTCTCCCTCACACATAATCAGCGGCAAATTCCGTTCCTTCATTTCATCTTCATATGCTTTTTGCCTCAGAATTGAGTTCTCGATGTATTTCGGCCCTTTAATATGGGCAATTTTTCCGCATCCGCTTTCAATTAAATAGCGGACAGCCTTGCGTGCTTCATTATAATTATCAACCGTTACAGAAGGTATGCTGTTATGGAAAAAGCGGTCAAGTGCAACGATTGGCAAATTCAGCTTTTCAACATGCTCAAGTTCTAAGGTATTGGAAACGATAATAACACCATCAATATGATTTTCCTGCATTTTTTCCAGGTACATTAATTCTTTTTTTAAATCTTCATCGCTATTGCACAGAAATGTTGTATATTCTGCTTTATTTGTTACATCCTCAACTGCCCTTACCAGCTGCGGGAAATAAGGATTCGTAATGTCTGGAACGATAAAGCCAATCATTTTGGACTTCTTTTTAAAAAGGCTCCTTGCTACGTTATTTGGGCGATATTGCAGCTCTTTAATGGCTTTCTCAACTTTCTCTCTCGTATTCTCCCGAACGTATCCTTGATTGTTGATTACTCTTGAAACTGTAGCAACTGAAACCTCTGCCTCTCTTGCTACATCTTTAATTGTTACCATTCAATGTCTCTCCAGTCTCAAAGCAATACGTTTATGTAATCGGTTACACATAAGATAAAAAATAAAACCATTACCAAATGTAACCGGTTACAGAAATCTTTTCATTAAAACCGATCACTTTTATGTAACCGGTTACATTCATAGGATAAAATAAAACCGTCATTCTGTCAATCTCTTTATCTTAAATTTTATTTAAAAGCTTCCAACTTAATGCAGCAGTTAAAACAGTTAGGCGGAACCAGTTTTAATCCGGTTCCGCCTTTTACTATGATGCTGCTTTTTTTGATTTATTATCCCAAATGGGCACTACAATAGCACAAAGAATGGAGCAATAGTACGGCAGATATTTAATGCCGACTGGCTGGTCGAATAACACCATTCCTAAAACACCAATGAAGCTTGACAAGGCAATTCCAAGTATAAATCCTCCTATAATTCCAACTAAAATAGAGATCAATAATCTCACTTGCTATCCTCTACTTTCTTTTCTTCTTTTGCCCGCCGGCTGATTAGCTTCCAGGTTTTAAAAACATTACTGTAAGACAGCATGAATAAGATGACCGCAATCACTGGATGAACTGCTCCTGCCAGCGGTAAAGCAGATGTGATATTGGCGGTAAAGTACATCGCAAAAATGGCTGCAAGCAGTCCGAATAGCTGCCAGAATGCCCACTTCGGCATTTTGCCCAAAATGGCCATGACGAGCATCAGGACAGGTATATTGAATCCAAATAGATGGACAAGTGAAAAATGTTTAACCCAATTTGCCGGGTTGACAAATATGGCCAGCCCTGCTGTAAATATTTGCATAAGCACACAGGCTAAGAAGATGATGGCTAAAATCAAATAGCTGAATCTGCCAAACCTCATTCTTTTTGACTCTTTATTTTCTTTCATGACTTCTTCCCCTTCAGTTCGTTTTCCTTACATGCTTAAGATACAGGACAGTTTTAAAAAACCTATTAATAAAAACTTAAATATTTATTAAATCACAAGAAAAAAGCAGGAAATCGCATAGGAGCGATTCCTGCTTTTTTACTATAGTGCAGCATGGAACTTTTAGCGGGATGGCCAATGAGAGAGCCCATACATAGCGAGGATGCTTGAGGATTATTTAAAAAAGGCGGTGAATTTCACCAATTCACGAATATTAGAGCTTAGGCTTTAAAACGGTAGCCTGCGCCCCAGACCGTTTCTATAAACTGTGGTTCGGAAGGATTTGCTTCGATTTTTTCGCGTATTTTTCTGATGTGGACAGTAACAGTAGAGATATCCCCCATTGAATCTATATCCCAAATCCGTTCGAATAGATGGTCCTTGCTGAAGACATAGTTTGGATTTTCAGCTAAAAATACGAGCAGATCGAATTCTTTTGCTGTAAATATTTTTTCAAGCCCATTAATAAAAACCTTGCGCGCGCTTTTTTGAATATGGAGCCCTCGTATGTGGATCTCATCCGAAGCATCCTGCCGATTGACTAATCGGTTATACCTGGCAAGATGCGCCTTCACCCTAGCCACTAATTCACTTGGGCTGAATGGCTTTACAATATAATCATCTGCGCCAAGACCAAGTCCTCTGATTTTATCAATATCCTCTTTCCTTGCGGATACCATTAATATCGGAATATCCTTTGTTTTTCTTATGGTTTTGCATATCTCAAAACCATCCATTCCAGGGAGCATTAAATCCAGCAAAATGAGATCAAAATTCTCGGAGACTGCCCGGCGGAGCCCCTCTTCCCCGTTACCAGCCAGTTCTGCCGAAAAACCGTTGATTTCAAGGTAATCCCGTTCAAGCTCTGCGATGCTGGTTTCATCTTCAATGATTAAAATTTTACTCATTTCTGCACCTGCTTTTTAAGAGTTAAAAAGATACTGGTCCCCTCACCAAGTCTGCTTTCTGCCCAAACCTCTCCTCCATGCTCTTCCACAATCATTTTGACAATGGCAAGTCCTAACCCTGTTCCCCCAGCTTCCATATTTCTTGATACATCCGCCCTATAAAAATGGTCAAAGATAAACGGCAGTGCTTCCACTGAGATCCCTTTTCCATTATCTCTGATTTGGATCAGAATCTTGTCGTTTAACTCTTTCATATAGAAATCAATCCGTTTTTCTTCTTTGTCCATAGATTTTAAGCTATTTTGCATAATATTTGAAACTGCGCGCTTTAACTGCTCTCTATCGGCAACTCCATTATATGGATGGCCATCCTCAGCATGAAATGCAATAGAAACCCCTTCCTTTTCAAAATCGAACCGAAGTTCTTCAATCAGATCCATAAAGTAGTGGTACAAGTTGACATTCGAAAAATGAAAAGGAACCCGGCTCAAGTCCAATTTTGAATAAAGGAACAGCTCGTCGATCAAGTGATCCATATCCTTAGCCTTTGTATATATGATTTGAAGATACCGGTCCATCTTTTCAGGGGTATTCGCCACGCCATCCCGAATTCCCTCTACATATCCTTTTATAGAGGTAATAGGGGTTTTAAGATCATGCGAGATGTTCGCAATCAATTCTTTACGGTTTTCTTCGTATTTGTTTTTAATTTCGGCGGATTCTTTCAGTTTGAGCCTCATTTGATCAAAAGTTGCGGCCAGCTGCCCAAGTTCATCATTATTCAGCGGTTCGATGTGAAAGTCCAGTTTCCCTTCACTAACCTTCCTGGCAGCTTCCGCAAGTTGTTTGACTGGTTTTATAATGCTTTTTGAAACAAAATAAGTTAGGAGGCCATTGGTTATAATTAATATCAGCAAAAAGGCTGCAAATCTGGCTCGTAAAAATAGTTCCAGATAATCACTATCCCAATACCGCAATATCAGCACACCCAGAATCATTTCAATTAACAGAAAAGCTGCTACAGGTATAACGATCATCGCAATATTGGATATAATCAATCTCTTGCGTATAGACACTTTTCTTCCCAACCTTTACTAACAGACTGCTTCTGTAAGCGATCATGCCTCAAAGCGTTTGCATCACCCATCAGTATAAACTGCACTTCTAAAAATATTGTTATAAAAATATTAAATCATTCTTAATAGCTGTATCTTCCGCAGTTTTTTTCAGAAAGGCTGTGTTAAAGCTTATTGTTGATTTTAGCACCCTGTTGATTGGAGCGGAAGGTGCGAGCTCCTCGAAAATGCTACCGTATTTCCTTACGAAGAGGTGTTAATTCGGGGAAGCTTATTCAATGTCCTGCGGGAGAAGCGTGTCAGCGGGAGACCCCGCAGGTGCGAATGCACTGAGGAGCGTCGGACCGCCCGCGGAAAGCGAGTGCCCCGCGCTGAAATCAACAGGCAAATTTAACAGAGCCTTCAGAAAACAGGAGATTCGATCTATTGATATGCCTTAATCTGGAGCAGTGTCTCCAAATCAACGATTTCAATATTTTTGTCCCTTAATGTATCAATAATAATAGGCAATGCTTTTTGTGTCTCTGTTTTTTCAAAATCAGAATGCATTAATATAATATCGCCGTTTCTGACATGTTCCTTCACATTCTTGAGAATATTTTCAGCTTCCTTTTGTGACCAATCCAGGGTATCGATTGACCATAAGACAATAGCCAAGCCCTCTTCCTCGGCAATGCCCGCCAGCTGGCCATTTGTTTCTCCATATGGGGGCCGGAAGATGGCAGGCTCCTTGCCAATCACCGACTGGATGGCTTTCCCCGCCTTCTCCAATTCATCCTTAATATCAGCTTCTCCCAATTGTGTTAAGTCCACATGATAATAACTATGACTAAGGATCAGATTCCCATTGAGATAGGCTTTTTGGACGACCTCCGGATGCTTCACGACTTCACTGCCCAGGAAGAAGAAAGCTGCCTTGACTTGATGCTGCTCTAAAATATCTATTATAGCCGGGGTCACATTCTCATCAGGACCATCATCAAATGTCAATGAAACCATTTTTCTATTCGGGCCATTCAAATAGACATGGCCATGCTTCTTCTTAAATTCCGCTATGTCCCGGCGCCATTTCTGCATATTTTCCCAGGCATCCGGACTTAATTGATTGGATCTTCCCTTTATATCGAGGATATACCCCTGATTTTCGGTATCTGTCCGCTGGGGATTAAAAATGGATATGTGATGGACACCCTCACTGGAAGATGAAAAAATAAATTTCAGCTCAAGACCCTGGCCTATCTTGTATATATAAATGTTTTCCCCGTTATATTCCCTTACAAGGTCCGGTGCCCTTCCGATTTCTGCTTCAATCATGTCAAGTGTGATTTCGTTAAGAACCTTTGCATAGAGACGAATATCAAATACTCCGCCGTTACTGTTATAGCCTATATCTATTTTCTTTTCATGATAAATTGCATAAAAGCCCATCCCCGCTTTATCGGTTCGATCAGCCTCTCCCCACTCATTTTTCACCTGTTTTATTGAACTGTTCTCGACATTAAACGGGCTGCCGAACGTCATCCCTTTTTGGGCTGTATTGATCAGCTCATTCAATACTTCTTGGGCAGAAAGCATTTCTTTTGGCTGTATGGCGCTTTCTTTCTGATGCACCTGGCCGATCAGAAGTGCTTTTTTATAATGGCAGGCCAAGAGGATTGTGATGAACGCAAGAGCTAGCATGAACCTGATGAGGGTCTTATTCAAACTCTTTTCCTCCCCTGATTGAAGTAAGGGGAGTATGCTTTTCCCCTTTTATATGGTATGGCTGATTCGAATTTTTGATAACAAAGCACTTTTTTGCATGAGATGCAGGTTTAATATTAGCGGCGTCACTTTAGATCAATCATACTTTCCAGTTAGCCACAATAGTCCGGAAACCAATCTCGTCTCTGGTGACCACTTTATTCTTAATTTCCCCATCGTTTGTGAATGTTATAGAAATATATTGGCCAACGGGCAGTGAGGATTGCAGAATAGCTGAAGGGTTATTAGGAGTATGGAAGGTTAAAAAAGGGAGTGGCAGTTAGCCCTCCCTTCTTTATTTGGCTTAAAAATTACATTTTAATTATAAATCCATTTCTTTGTTCTATAAGACTACCTTGAGCTGAATAAACAAATTTTCAGCGACAATTAATTTTCAATATCACGTTTATTAAATCCAATAAATCCGATTACTGTCAGCACGACCGCAAGGATGCTTAATAATAATAGCGGCATGAATGAAAATTCCTCAATCGTTGTTTGCGGAACATGGCCGTAAGGAGAAATGTTGCCAATCCAATCCGAGAATTGGAATAACCCTCCAAGATACAGCACGATAAAGGAATAAAAAACATAAAGCCAAATAAAACCCGTTAGTTTTGGTAAGAAACCAATTAATAATACAGCCAAACCAATCATAACCAGCATAGCTGGATAATAGGACAGCGCTGCACCAAAGATCATTCCAAAGGATAATCCGCCTTCAACCACTGCAGTTCCCGCCGACCATAATCCAAGCGCTGCAAGCGAAATCATGACAAAACCATTGACTGCAGAAATGATGAAATAACTGCCTAACAGCTTTGTCCGTGAAACGGTTCTGCTTAACAGGTGAACAATTCGTTCCTTTTTCTCCTCACCGCGCAGTTTATTCATGGCCATGACTGGAGGAACAGTTGCCAGCAATGATATGACAATCATCAGCATCGGAATAAATTGTTCAACCAGCGTTACCCCTTCCGCCTGCTGAAGAAGCTGCTTCATTGTTTCATTTTGGGAGAAAAATGATTCGAGATCGCCTAAAACAGATCCGTAAGAGGCACCTAACACATACATCCCTATTGCCCATGATATGATTCCAGTTCGCTGCAATCTTAAAGCAAGACCGATCGGACTTTGCAAAAAGCGAGATGCGTATTTTTTACCAGGCTTGGATGGTAAAAAGCCGCGATCCAAGTCACGAATAGCGTTCAAATAATTCGCGGCAAGATAAAGAACGATGGAAGCAGCAATCATTAAAACAATAGGCCACCAATTATTCGTATCATAAACTTCTGCTTTTGTTACCCATGCCAGCGGCGAAATCCATGATAGTGCTTCATTGCTTACGTCCGTTATAGCACGAAAAAGATAAGAAATAAGAAGTACGGCAATCGAATACCCTATTGTTCCGCGTGAACTGTCCGATAGCTGCGCAAAAACGGCTGTTACTCCTGCAAAAAAAAGACCAGTTGCTCCTAATGCCGCACCATACAGTAGTGATCCTTCCAAATCCATGCTTTCAATCCCAAGTGCAAAAAGCCCAAAACCATTGATCAATGCTAATCCAACACACGTTGCTGTTACAACAAGCAGCGATGCATTCAAGTACGAAAGACGCCCTGCAGGCAATGAACGAATCAGCTCCAAACGCCCATCCTCTTCATCCGCTCGTGTGTGCCTAGTGACAAGCAGGATACTCATCAATCCTACTACAGCAGCAGTCATGAGTAACATCTGATGCCCTGTCATGACACCAATCGTATAATTGCTTAAATTAGCTGGACCAGTCATGGCAGTCATCGCCGGGTTGGCCATCGTTTGTGCCATCGCGTCTCTATCCTGCTGAGAGCTGTATAAATCCGTAAATGCTGTTGGCACGATTATTGTAAAAAAAGTAAGTGCAATGATCCAGATGGGGATACGGATACGATCAAGCCGGAAAATAAATTTAGAAAGGTAGGCTGCTTTAGCCATTAAATTGCCTGCCATCAGTGTACACCTCCCACTCCTGTTTCCTTCGCTCCTTCATAATGACGCATAAATAAATCCTCAAGTGTTGGCGGGGCACTTTCTAGCCTGATGATCCCAAATTGACTAATATGCTTCACAATAGCATCCATTTGCTCCGTATCAACCTGAAACGAAATTCCATGTTCACTTTCTTCGATGTCATGGATGCCCTGCAGTTCATTTAAACCTGTGATCGGCAGCTTGGTGTCGACGAGCATTTGTGTTCGTGTTAAGTGACGAAGCTCGCTTAATGATCCCGACTCAATAATCTTGCCTTGACGAATAATGCTGACTCGGTCGCACAGCTTTTCTACCTCTGATAAAATGTGACTGGAAAGCAGTACACTTTTTCCTTGCCTTTTTACTTCCATCACACATTCCTGAAAAACTTTTTCCATTAAAGGATCAAGGCCGGATGTTGGTTCATCTAAAATATAAAGGTCTGCATCTGATGAGAAGGCAGCGACCAAAGCAACCTTTTGCCTGTTTCCTTTGGAGTATGTTCTGCACTTTTTGGATGGATCCAAATCAAATTTTTTTATTAACTCCTCGCGTCTCGCCTTATTCGCTGTACCATTTAATTTCACAAATAAATCAATGACTTCGCCCCCGGTTAGGTTAGGCCATAAATTCACATCACCAGGCACATATGCAATCCTCTTATGAATGTCTACAGCATCCTGCCAGGCGTCCTTATTAAAAATCTTTACGTCTCCATCCGTAGCCTTTAATATTCCTAATAACACTCGAATCGTTGTCGATTTACCAGCACCATTTGGACCGATAAAGCCTACTACTTCCCCTTTATTCACCTCAAGATTTACCCCGTCCAATGCAGTAAACTTGCCAAATTTCTTTGTTAAATTGGTTACTTTTAATAGGCTCATGCTCATTCCTCCCCATTTTTATAGAAACAGCGCTTCAGTATCTCTGTATAGCTGTTCCATTCGTTAAATAACTCGCTTCCAACATTTTCAAAAGTCTCTATTTTCGCTATTTGTAATTCTGCAAAACCAACCATTGTCCAATTAAGAATATGAATTGCTTTTTCAGGATCAACATCTTCTCGAAGTTTTGACCAATCTATATTTTGGTATATTCTTTTCAATCCGTTATCCAAAATATTTCCCGTTATTTGATCGGTATCAGCTTTTACTTCCAATGCTTCCTCATCACGCAGAGATTTTAAGAAATCAAAGACTAGGGGATATTTTTTTTGGATATTTAATTTTATAAAACCTACCTGGCTGATTCTTTTAAAAATGTCCCTTTCATTCATGTCTATCTCATCATAAATTTGTTCAATAATCTTAACTGCATATTCAATTAAAAAAAGATACAAATCCTTTTTATTGCTGAAATAGTTGAATAAGGATCCTTTACTTATTTGTGCATCCTTTACAATTTCATTTGTTGATGCCTTGTCATATCCGCTTTTAACAAATTCTTTCATTGCTGCATTTATAATTCGTTCTTGTTTGTCGATTTTCAAATTGTAAAATTTATTATTAATTGTGCTGCACTCCTTTCACACAAATGACCAACTTGGTCATTTTCAGCATAACAAATATGACCAGAGTGGTCAATATTATTCTAAACTGCCCCGCATGGAGAACAAAAAAGGCGTTAATCCCTCTGGATCAACGCAGCAACTTCATTAAAAATTATGGCCATATAAATACTTTTTAGGACAATCCACAAGGTGAACCCGTGTAACCACTTATGTGCTCCAGCTTCCTTTTCATGACTTCAAAGATTTAAGTTAAGGAGTCAATTGCCCTCAGCTCCAATCAACTCAGTTGGATAACCTTGGTTACCCTGAAAAGCAATAAACTTTACGAAAACAGCGTAAATTAAAATAGGACCCATAAAGGGTCCCTTGGCTATTGGTTATAGGGTTCTTACCGCGGCAATATTAATGAGCACTTCTAAGAAAAGTCATGCTTTGAAATTTGAGTAAGTGCCTGTCCTGCATTTTCATTAGCTTGCTCACGTATCGCCAAATCCCCAAGCGATATCATCCCGACTAAATTCCCGCCTTCAACAACAGGAAGGCGCCGGATTTGATTTTGAGCCATTAACTGCCCGGCTTCTTCAAGGGAGGCATCCGGCGATATGGTAACTACATTATTAGTCATAATCGTTTGTATGGTGTCATTAGCAGTCCCATTTGTCAGACCGCGAATAACCATATCTCTGTCCGTTATCATCCCTACAACTTGGTTGTTTTCCAAAATAGGCATCGACCCAATGTCTGAAGATTGCATGATAGAAGCAACTTTTCTTAAATCATCATTAACTGAACAACTTTGTACATTCGTACTCATTACATCTTTAACTTGCATGATAGTCTCCTCCAATAATTAAAAGATAGCCAATACATAATTATTATTTGGCACTTAGGTTTTTTTATACTAACAACCTTTAATAGAGGAGTATCCATAATAAGCAATAGAGGCGTTCCGGTTATGCACCCGATTGCGGATGATCACTGCAAGCCTTATTGCACAAAGCTGCCAATAGTTAAAGTACTCTTCTTCACAGTCTTTGAATGTTCTTTTTCAGTCAGGACATATAAGAAATATTTTCAAAGATACGTGTGTTACTGGCGGTACTTATTTAATAAGGGGATTGAAACGATTCTCTGATTGAGGATTGATATGGAAAATATAGCAATATAAAGATAACCTATATCGGAAATAGTTTATTTATTTTTAGTATAAAATGTATTATCAAAAAGTTCTTACAAAAGGAATATAAATTACTGAGCCACGAATCAGGTTTACCCTTAAGGAGAATGATTTCGATTTAATTTTTTTATTTGTGGCCTCACCAACATTACACATGATATTTAGTCCCATAGTGGTAGCGGCCTATCATTCTTCGATGTTATTAAATTTTTATAAATAAAACCTATGTTAAGAATATATAAAGAGGTGTGATTACTAAAAATAATTTTTCAAAAAAACATCCGCCCGCACAACCTAAACAACCTTTAGACGCAAGTTGCTCTCCTGCCTCATATAAATTTTCTCCTACATCCCAACCGTTATCCTCTTCTTGCTCCTGGTTCAACCTTTTGCTTTTGTTTTTGTCTTCTTCCAAATACTGCACCTACTTTCTTGAAAAAAAGCAGCGATGACATTGCTTTATGGTGAGACTTCTGTTTTTTCAATCTAATACTGCCTAACCTTTATCGAAATTTTGTGGCCACATTTTATTTGAGCCAGTAACACTTCGCACCAGCAATCTCGCCCGATTGCTTAATAACTATACCTTAAACAATTTCCCTCTGTTCTGGGACGAAAACGTAAATGCTAAAAAACCGAATGATGCTTCCTCATCTTAAATTTCCTTGCTTATATATTAATACCCCTTCAAAAAATCCACCCTATTATATAAAACTTCATTATTTTCGATTCTCTTCAATGTATCCCAAAAGCACGCTATTGCTTCATTCAGCTCTGTCACAGCTGATATATGCGGAGTGATGACGATATCGTCTCTTTCCCATAGCTCGGAAGTCTCTGGCAGCGGTTCTGTTTCAAGAACATCCAACACAGCGTAACGGACCTTTCGTGAATTTAGCGCTTCAATGAGCGCTTGCTCGTCCACCGTGAGGCCTCTGCCGACATTGATAAAGGCAGCGCCATTTAAATGGCTAAAAAACGTACGGTCAAATAGCTTACTTGTTTCATTAGTCAAAGGCAATGTGCTGATAATCCAATCTGCCTGTGCAGCCAACTTGCCTGCAGAGCTGGTTTTCGTCACCTTTTGAAAATACTCCTTTTGCTTGCCGCTTTGCGAGACGCCGTAAACGGCAGCTCCAAAACTTGAAAATATTTTGGCAACCTCCTGTCCGATCTCCCCTGTACCAAAGATAACAATCGTTTGATCCTTCACCATTTGCGGAGTTTTTGGAGCCCACTTCTTCTCATTTTGTTTTCCTTCAAAATAGTGATGATATTGAAGATCTCTTAATACATAGCTTAAACAATACTCGCTTATTCTTTGTCCAAACGAGCAAACAGTGCGAGTAAGAAAAATATCATGTTCCTTCCATCCATCAATTTCCAAATAGTTGTTTACACCCGCATTAAAGGAATGTACCCATTTAATATTGGCAAAGCGGAAGCCTGGACATGGCTTGAAGCCGACATAGGCATCTGCCCATGACAAATCCTCTTCTGTTATTTCATCAATCTGTTTAAAACGAAAGCTATGAGTTATTTTAGCAGGTAACTGTTCTTGGAATTTCCCTTCATAGTTACCCGCTACTAGTATATTATGTATGTTCATTAGACTTCCCCCATGCTTTTTGTTTAGGTAATAAACCAACTAACTTTCATTGCTAAATAATCTATTAGTAAAGCTTTAACTGTGATAATAGGGGTACGAAATGACTTTTTTGTACTTTGTTTTTTGGCTAAAATGCTCTTTCTAGACGGAATTAAAGCAATATTTTAAGCTTCTGTAGTAATTTACATATATTAAAAAAAGAGCGCACAAACTTTTACATGTTAAGGCGTCCCCAACAAGAGTGTTGGGGCATGAAAAAGCGTTGTTAAAACCTCTCAGAAGCCCTCTCAGACTTTCTATGGGCTTCTAGTTCGATTTACCGTTGACAGAACATTTTTACATTAACGAACCCAAAAGGCCTTAAAACGCAATATGAGCCTCTAAGGGATCCTATTTTTCTATTTCCGCCAAAAATTCGTATATTCTGCTTTATCCTGAATATTAAATTCAATCATTTTCTCAAGTAATTCATAATTTACCGGCTCTTTCCATGGAATTCGAAACAAGCCTTTGGTAGCGCTGTAGCCAGCTTGTGCGATGTCATCGGCAAAGTGCGCAATGCCTGCTTCTTCGGGTGATACGCTCAAATGATGCTTTGCTGTGGAAAAGCCGATGATAAATGTGCCGTGATCGGTAAACATCGGCGTATTCCACTTGAATTGCGGTTCTAAATTTGGGAATTTATTAGCAACCCAAGCCAAAATTTCCTCTGTTCGGTGGCGGTGGTCAGGGTTATCGATACCAGCTAGATATTTCGCAAAAACTTCCATGTTGGTCCCTCCTAAAATAAAAAATTATGTCGTTCAGAGAAGTTCCTCAAACCCATTCGTCGTTAAAACTCCTCACAGAACCGCTCAGACACGTTCTTAAACAGCACCTATTTTAACTATATTTTTACAGCCTGCATAGTCAAAATGCAAATTAAAGGCTTTAAAAATTATCTGACTTGCATCGCCAGCGATAGCTTGTCTGTCTATAAGTATATAACTACATAGCATGAATCCTATTTTAATTTTCAACTTTGCAAAAGAACCGACTAAAAATTATAAAGCATGATCTAGTTCAAAAGAATGTACATAAATATGTTTCGTAATGCGGACTTGCATAATAGCCATAACAAATGAAAACATTACTAATTAGAATGATTGGGGGGATTATTCCCATGGCGTTTGAAAAGGGATTAGCAAGGTCTGAAAAAGCTTATGAGCAGCTCACTAAAGTGAGCACTTTATTCGCAGATATAGTTAAAATTGAATTCATTACAACGTGGCAATGGTGGTTTGGACTTGCTTTATTTATAATCCCTTGGCTCGTATGGTTTAAATATAAAAAGAAAGATAGTGCAGGACGTCTTCTCTTAGCTGGATTATTAACGATTATTTCGTCTCTTACAATTGACCTTGCTGCACTATCTTTAGGATTATGGTCCTATCCCATGATCATTATTCCTCTGGCACCTTTTCTATTTTTGCCGTACCACTTTTCTTTAGCACCTGTAGGGGTAATGTTTGCTTTGCAGATTAAACCCAAAATGAATAACTTATTGAAAGGAATAATCTTCTCTGCTATTGCAGCTTTTGGAGGAATGAATTTCTTTAACGCCATCGATTTTTATAATCCAAAAGATTGGTCCACATTATATGATTTTTGCATCTTCTTAATTCTTTACTATACTGCTTATTGGATAACGAACCTAGAGAGTTTTTATAGGTTGGACAATGATAGTTAGAAGGTTCTTAAGAATACGTTAAAAAGGTTAGTACGACAAAACTAACCTTTTTAAATTCCTTTTTCAAATCTTCCCTTACCTATATTGTTGTGAAATCACTCAATTCAATAAACCGGCCCCGTTATATAAAATTTAGTACAGTGTTTGACATTCTTCCTTTAAAGAGGTTCCAAAACTTACCTTTCTCTTTCTTTTCTCTTAACTCGCTTAAAACCTTAATCGTCCTAAATTACCATTAAAAAAATATAAATACTTTTTCACCTACCCCCAAAATCTTAAAGTGACTACCTAATTTATTTATGTTAGTCATTTTTTGTCGAAAATATCAGCTCGCTGGATGCAAGATATTCACAACCGCTTCCAGTGGAGACACCTGTAGATTTTTTACAGATTTTAATGATATAAAATCAATCTATTTTTTTGACACCGTATTTAGGGGGGTTTTTAGTGAATCGAGTTTTTAGGTGGGTTGGAAGATCATTGTTTGCACCTGTCACTGGTAATACAGGAGCAGTTGCGAGCACACTTGGTTTTTTTCTGGCCTTTTTGCCTTTAGATAGTTTTAGAATTCCATTATTGATTGCTTTTTCACTTTTGTTGCGTCTAAATATCATCGCCTTATTCCTTGGAACATTGATTACCGTTTTTATTCCAAACATGCGCGAGCTGCCTGCCATGAATTTTGGTTCATTGGAGGATTACTGGTTATTTACATCACTGAAAACGAATATTTTATCTTCGGAATCCATTGTATCTGGGGTCTTCGGAGGCCTGGTTGGACTTGTTTGTTATTTCTTCTTTCACTGGTTTTACAACTTGGGGCTGAAAAAAAGAGAGCGGAACCAGGAACATGTTTTTCTTGACCCTGCCAAAAGGCGCTGGTCCATCATTAAACGAATGACTGTTGGTTTTACTATTTTAATTGTTGTAGTATCGACTTTTTTTATAGAAAGCCTGAATACGAATCCGGAATTTCCTGAACTGGAATTGGATAAAAGCACGGCAAAGAGCGGAATTGAGCCGATTAATAAGGAATTTAGTGATGAAGAGCTTGCTTCACAGATTCAACCTGCGAATCCTTCCCCTCTTAGCCAAAAGAACACGGGTCAATTAAACAAAGCCCAAATGACCAAAAAACAAGAAGTGTATGGCTTCTACGTCAATTGGGACGAGAACAGCAAAGCGTCTTTCAGGAAGAATAGAGATTCCATTACAACTTTAGTGCCTGAGTGGCTGCAGCTTACGCCTGATCTAACCCTGAAGGCCGACACTGACCGCTCTATTGTTAGAGAGGCAAAAGAGCATGATATTAAGATTCTGCCATTAGTAAATAATTTTATAAATAATAAATGGGATGGCAATGTCCTTCATCAGTTATTCACCACCCCCGGTGCTGAAGATCGTTTTATTAAACAGATGCTGGCTTATGTCAGAACAAATGGCTTTGATGGAATTAATATAGACTTCGAAGAAATCAATTCAAATGACAAAGCTCATTTCACTCAATTTATGGAGAAGGTTTATAAAGCATTCCACCAGCATGGTCTTATGGTTACTTTGGATGTCCCGCCGAAGGATAATAGCTATGATTATGCCTCCTTAGCAAAAAGCGCTGACCGTGTGATCGTCATGCTCTACGACCAGCACTACTCGATGAGTACGCCCGGCCCGGTGGCTCAAACAGATTGGGTTAAGGAAAACTTGAACCAACCCGATATCCCTTCCGAAAAATTAATTGCCGGCTTAGGGACCTACGGTTACGACTGGGAAGAAAACTCCAGGAAGCCCGCAGCTAACATAACATTCGGGGGTATCATGAAGCTGGGCAGTGAAACAAACCTCAAAATCAATTGGAGTACGGAAGCTGGGAACCCTTATTTCCGATACATACAAAACGGGAAAAAACATACGGTTTGGTTTTTGGACGCTGCTACTTTTTATAATCAAATGAATTTGGCAATTGATAGCGGTTCAAGAGGAATAGCACTTTGGCGTCTCGGTTCAGAAGATCCCTCTATCTGGAATTTCCTGAATAAACCAAAGAAAATCCTTAATCCATCCCATGCCCTGAGTACCTTTGAGAGTCCTTTGCCGGATCTCCATACAGGAGATGGGGAGGTTTTAAAAATTGATTCTAAACCTGAAAAAGGCAAAAGATCGGTTCAATTGGATTCAAATGGGATGATACAAAATGAATCCTATATCCATTTTCCAAAGCCTATTGAGGTAATCCGTTATGGAAAATCCAGCAAGAAAGAAGTTGTCCTTTCCTTTGATGACGGTCCGGACCCCGCCTATACACCAGAAATACTGGATATTTTGGACAGGTATAACATTAAAGGCACCTTCTTTATTGTAGGAGAGAATGCCATGATGCATCCTCAGCTGGTAAAAAGAATGTATGATGAAGGCCATGAAATCGGAAATCATACTTTTTCGCATCCTGATGTTTCGGCCATCACGCCATCTCGCTTGAGAATGGAACTAAATGCAACTCAGCGGTTAATCCAAGGGATTACAGGCCATTCGATGACCCTTTTCCGGCCACCATATATAGCCGATACGGAACTAGGCACAAAAAACGAACAGATGCCAATAATGCACGCTCAGGATATGGGCTATACTATGGTCGGCCAATCCATTGACTCTGGCGATTGGCAAAAAACATCCAAAATTGAACTTGTAAATCGAGTATTGGAACAGCTGCCAGAAGGAAATGTGATTTTGCTTCATGATGCCGGCGGTGACCGCTCTATCACAGTGGAAGCCCTGCCGACTCTTATAGAAGCTTTAAAAAATCGAGGATACACATTTAGTACAGTTGCTGACCTAATTGGAAAAAATGAAAGTGAGATTATGCCTCCTGCTGATCAGGACAGCCCTTATTTAGTCTATGACAAGGCTGTATTCAAGGTCATGCAGGGGTGGAAATCAGGATTAAGCTTCCTTTTTTACTCAGCAATCCTATTAGGAATCTTGCGGCTTGTCTTCCTCGTTTTTCTTTCCAGAAAACAGGTAAAAAGGGATAAAGAGACCCAGATCGACCCTTGCTATACACCTTTCGTCAGTGTCGTAATCGCTGCCTATAACGAGGAAAAAGTAATTTGCAAAACAGTGAATTCTATTTTATCAAGTGATTACCCAGCCTTTGAGATACTTATTATTGACGATGGATCAAAGGATGATACTGCTGAAACAGTTCAAAAAACTTTTGCAAATCATCCTCTCGTTAGATTAATTAAAAAAGCCAACGGAGGAAAATCTTCCGCCGTAAATCTTGGTTTTAAAGAAGCAAAAGGAGAAATCGTCGTTGCTCTTGATGCAGATACACTCATCGCTGAAAATGCCATCTCATTGCTTGTTAACCATTTTATAGATAAAAATGTGGCTGCTGTTTCAGGTAATGTAAAGGTTGGCAATAAAGGAAATCTTCTTACGAACTGGCAGCATATCGAATATGTGACAGGCTTTAACCTGGAGAGAAGGGCCTTTGCGGCTCTAAATTGCATTACGGTGGTGCCAGGTGCCATTGGGGCATGGAGAAAAACGGCTGTAGAAGAAGCTGGATACTTTAAAGAGGATACACTGGCAGAGGATACTGATATCACTCTTGCTCTTTTACGCAATGGGCATAAGATTGAATTTGAAGAAAAAGCTTATGCCTATACAGAAGTGCCGGAGGATATTAAAAGTCTGGCAAAACAGCGTTACAGATGGGTCTACGGTACGCTGCAATGCTTATGGAAACATCGTGAGGCTTTATTTAATAAAAAACATAACTCATTAGGATTTATCGCCCTTCCAAATATGTGGCTTTTCCAATATGTATATCAATCAATATCGCCTATTGCAGAAATCTTGTTCATTTTGGCCCTTTTCAACTCACATCCTGAAAAAGCAGCCATTGGATTTATGCTTTTTTACTTGATGGATTTCTTTACTTCTTTATATGCGTTTCGATTGGAGAAAGAAAGTCCCAAGCCACTGGGTTCATTGTTTTTGCAGCGAATCTTGTACAAACAGCTTATGACCTATGTGGTGATTAAATCCATCTTCTCTGCAATAAAAGGAGTAACGGTTGGCTGGAATAAACTAAAACGAAAAGGTAATGTAACTCAGGAAACCTCTATTGTGAAGGTTAATGAGGATATTTAAAGGAATCTTCCGGCAGGTCTTTCCCATTTGGGGAAGGCCTTTTTATATTGATTTATAACACAGGCTCTTTTCTTATAAATTCTGCCCGTTGATTTCCGCTACGAGGACTTGCTTTCCGCGGGGAGGGATGAGAGCCTCCTCGGCTTCGCCTGTGGGGTCTCCCACTTCCCTCGCTTCTAAGCAGGAGTGAAGTCCCCTCCGCTACAATCAACTCAGTTGGTTAACCTTAGTTAGACGCCCGAAAAGCAACAAACTTTACTAAAAAAGCCCTAACAAAAAAGGGCCACCTGGCTTTGGTGACCCATTTCGAAAGAATTACATGTTCTTTCCGTTGTTTTCTTTTGTATCACGAGCGCTTGCAGCATTTTCTTTTGCCGCTTGCGAAACTTCTTGTCCACGGTTATTAGCTGTTGCGGCTGCACTATTTGGACTAGTTCCCGCTGGCTTGATTTCTGTCTTTGTCTTTGGCGTTTTTGGGCTAGTTTGATTTACCTCGGGTGCTTTCGGACTAGTCGTATTTACAACGGATGGGCTAGTTTCATTTACTTCGGGTGCTTTTGCTGTCTTAGTTCCCGTTGCTGTGGTTGAAGGCTTTGCTGCGGGTGCTTTTGAGCTTTTCACAGGCATCGTTTTTGAAACAGGAGCTGTTGTCGAACTCTTGCTGATTTTTTTAGTATCCTGTTGAACGGCTGCTTCGGCCAAATGATTATTATTATTTTTATCAGCCGCTTGGGACGCCGGGATATCCTGCGAAAGCTTTGACTGATCATCTTTCACATTCGCTGTTAGTGTTTGATCTTTCACTGTTTTTTCTTTTTGACTGATGACATCTTCTTTTTTTTGCACTTTGGATAGAATGAAAGCATTTTCTTTTGTTAAAAATTTTGAAGATTGCTCGATTAACCAGGAGTTAGTGAAAGAAAACGTAACAGATCCCGCTAATACCATGGCAAGGGCTCCCTTGGTTAGTGTGTTCATATAATTCCCCTCGTGTTCTATGTAATCGTATTAAAAGAATACGAACGAACGAGAATGTATTATGGGGGTATAACTAAACAAAATTAGGGATCCTTTTTATTGCACTAGACTGCTTCGATCACCTTGTTGAACAACTGTTCTTTAAAAACCGCGCCTCATAGACCGATCTAGCTCTTGAATCAGCTTGTTTATTTTACCTGCTTGGTGAAGGCTGCTCTTCAAGAATCTCCTGTAATTTTTCAGTATGAACGAACATGTTCACTGTTGGCATTTGAACTTGATTCTTATGAAATATAGACATTAGTTCAAATCTTACCTGCCTGGAAGTTTCAAAATACTCTTCAGGCTTAACCAAGCCTACAATACAAAATTCGTACCCAACATTTTTAAGGGTTGGATTTAAGTCTGTAATACCAATATACTGAAATGGTTCAACAGCCTCGTCCGCTATCCTATATAGGCTATGATTCAATTTTTCATTGCAGATAACACTTGCATTTTCTAGCAATTCCTTTATTCTTATAGGATTTTCCTGATAACTTACCGTAATCCGTTCTATAACCCGCATCCAGCCTTTATTAAAATTTTGTATCGTTCTAATCTCTCCATGCGGGATGGTAAGGAGTTTTCCCGACCATTCACGAATTTGCATAAAGCGAATACTTATTTCCTCAATGGTACCTGAACTTGTTCCGTTGATAGTAACAAAATCGCCGACACGAAACTCCTTGTCCGTTAATCTTACGAACCCTAATATAACGTCTTTTAGCATCTGTTGTGCAGCAAATCCGACAACAACTCCGGCAATCCCTGCACCTGCAAGAATACCTTTTATATCTACAAATTGACTAATTAGATAAATAACGAGGCTGATCGCAATTCCATACCTAAAAATTGATCGAATTACGCTTTGAATTGTCTGTTCTATTTCTTCATCAAAAAAATTTGACTTCCTAAAGAACCAATCAATAATACGGTTTATGACAAAGGAAAGGGTTATGAGAACCAAAGCAAATAGTGTAAATCTTAAAAGTAAAAACTTCCTTATATAATCAAAAAATTCCTCAGTAAAAGTTAATAAATCCATCTATCTACTCCTTAAAAAGGAAAATTTTTTTCAGAGCTGATTGATTGTAAATACTTTTAAACATCTCAAAATTTCTTCCAGGACCATCTGTTACCTTAACCTTAAATATTGTTTCCTTAACTATGTATTTTGATTATTATTGCCAATTCATCTTTAACAATCTGGCCTTTCATAAAGATAGACGCTTTCCTTATTTCAGAAAAGCGCCATTTAATGGAACCTGAGATCGCTGTCCGCTCTAACCAACAATTTACTTATAACATTAAATGCATCGAATGCTTATACCAGTAAGTGATACATTTGATTTATTGCCTTTTTTTAGTTACAGAAGTTTATTTTCATGGTAGTTAAACATATATTTTTGATTTGTGGAAATATCAGCCGGATTTTTATTCTAAAAGAAACAAAAAATGCTCAGAGTGACTAAGTATTTTTTATGACTATTGCATAGTAGCCAAAATTTCATGCATTTTTTTATCGACCAGAGGATAAAAATTATTTTTTGCATCGTCCGTGGTGTTTCCACCAAAAAATCCAGTACCAGGGCAAGTTTTGATAGCATGTCCGTGACCTGCATCTAGCACTCTTTCCCCGGTGTTGATATCCCACCAGTGATGATAAGTGATAGTGTCGACCGTTGGCTGTAAGCCGTATTTCAACATGAGCAAGGCGGTAACGGTAATAATGGTTTCCCTTTGCTCGGCAGTCATTTGTTCAGCATCGAAGTTTCCGACGTTTTCAATCGCTAGCGCATCTTTTTCGATTTCGTGCATGACAGCTTTATTTAGCAGCCCAAATGAACCTTCGGGAGGTGTGTTGAACGGTCTGCCAAGTGCCACTGTACCGTCTGGGAATGTGGTCAATTGCTGACTGATATCGCTCCAATTCATGCCTGTTACATGATAATCCTTCATCCCCTGCATCAATGTAAAATGGTTGGATCCGTTGAATGACTGATAAGATGGCTGGTATGTGTGATGCTGTTGGACCTTCCCCACTCTTCTCGTGAATTTTTGATTAAAAATCCAGTCTTTGAATTCCTCTCTTGTCATCAGGAAAAATTGTCCTTGCATTCTTAGCTTTTTCGGAGGAATCTTTAACTTTTGCCCGACATAAATCATATCCGATGTAAGACCATTTGCTGATTTGATTAATGGAACTGTAGAGGTAAAGGTATGAGAAAGCTTCCAGAGCGTATCCCCGGGAACAACTTCGTAATCAATGGGGACCCTTAATTTTTGCCCGACTAATAGTAGATCTGTTTGTAAGCCGTTGATTTGTTTCAGGTCCTGCACAGTCGTCTCATAGGTCTGAGCGATCTTCCATAAATAATCTCCTGGTTTTACCTCATAAATGTTTCTAGGGTTATTTTGAGCGTGGACAGGAGATAAATTTATGAGCATGAATGAGATAGTGAAAATAAGGAGCACAAGATGTTTTTTCATACTCTCTGTCCTTTCTGGATGTACATTGATAACTTTTTCATTATCTTTTTAATAGTGTGTAAAACCAGCGAGAAATATTCTTACTCTTTGTACTCCGGATGATGAAAAGTACAGCCAAAGAGATAACACCCAGGCTGAAAGGATGTTTCAAAGTTCATCCTTGGATTATAGCCTGTAATTCGAACATTTGATCATACTTTTTCTTATCATCATATTATTCTGGAAAATTCATAATTGCTGTTGCCAGTTTTCCAGTAAAATCAGGTAAACTAGCCCAAAAGATAAGTTTTCAATGGTATATTTTCCATTACTATGCACCCATTGATAATTAACCGTTAATTGTAATTTAACACTTTTAATTATTAATAATTAAAGTTATTCGTGTTAAACTGTATTTAACATTTATTAAATTTTATTTTATTTAGTTTTGATGACTATAATCAAGTCAATGAGGAGGATTAACAAAGTGAAAGAGATTGAATTCAGTGAACTACAAACATTGAAAGAACACTATCCTTTACTAAACAAACTCATTTCGATGGAGGAGATATTGTGGTTCAATCCTAATATGGAAAAGTTTAAAACAGGGATTAAGAAATCCCCCCTTACTCAAGATGATGTAAGGGATGCAGAGGAAAGGCTGAAACGTTTCGCTCCCTATATTGCCAAAGTTTTCCCGGAAACAAAAAAGATGAATGGGATAATAGAATCTCCTATAATTAGAATTCCTTCCATGAAACAATCCCTAGAGCAGATTTATCAACAGCCTGTATTAGGTGATTTATTGCTCAAGTGTGATAGTCACCTTCCTATAGCAGGGTCTATAAAAGCAAGAGGCGGGATTTATGAAGTTCTAAAACATGCAGAAGAATTAGCACTTCAACATCAATTGCTGACGATTCAAGATGACTATTCCATTTTAGATAGTGATAGGTTTCGAACCTTCTTCTCACAATATTCAATCGCAGTAGGCTCGACAGGAAATTTAGGACTCAGTATAGGCATCATGAGTGCAAAGTTAGGCTTTAATGTGACCGTTCATATGTCGGCTGATGCAAAACAATGGAAAAAAGACTTGCTTCGAAACAAAAATGTTAATGTAATGGAATATGAATCGGATTATAGTAAAGCAGTAGAGGAAGGTCGTCTCCAAGCAGATAGGGATCCTGCATGTCATTTTGTGGATGATGAAAATTCTTATGACCTATTTTTAGGATACGCGGTAGCAGCATCACGATTAAAAAAACAATTAGAAGAGTTAGAGATAACAATTGATGAAAATCATCCTTTGTTTGTTTATCTCCCATGTGGAGTAGGCGGTGGTCCTGGCGGTATTGCTTTTGGCTTAAAGTTATTGTATCAGGATTATGTTCACTGTTTCTTTGCCGAACCTACCCACTCTCCATGCATGTTACTTGGTTTAATGACTGGACTTCATGATAAAATTTCCGTACAAGATATTGGTATTGATAATATAACAGACGCTGATGGACTTGCAGTAGGAAGACCATCTGGATTTGTGGGTAAAACCATAGAACCGTTTCTAAGAGGCAGTTATACGGTTAGCGATGAACAGTTGTATAAGTTATTAAAGGAACTAATTGATACAGAGGGGATTCATTTAGAACCTTCAGCACTGGCAGGCATGATAGGACCAATTAAAGTAAGTAAAGAAGGAACCGATTATTTACCGAAGCATAATTTAGCGGAAAAAATGAATAAAGGTACCCACATTGTTTGGGCAACTGGCGGTAATATGGTTCCTGAAGAAATGATGAAGCACTATTATCAAAAAGGATTGGATTTAACACGGGGTTAGTTGACCCCGTGTTTTTTTTATAAAATTTGTTAAATAAAGAAATTCAGACAAGTTAATTAATATAGCCAATAACTATTAAACTACTATTTCTCTGCATTATACATCGATCTATAAGGCCTTTTTATTCAAAGCATAAAAAGATTCTAGATACATATAAATTAAAATATTTTATTTACGACTGTAAATCATGTTATTTTCATTTTTATTATCAAAAATGTACGTTTGAAAGTTTAAGTTAGGGGGGATTATTTGATTAATCTGCCAATTGAAGATCCAGTTATTATATTTGCGTTAGCAATGGTTATTTTCTTTTTAACACCATTACTAATGAAAAAATTAAGGATACCGGGTATTATCGGTCCAATACTGGCAGGCGTTATTATTGGGCCGCATGGATTTCATCTTTTAGAAAGGGATCAAACAATTGTATTATTAGGTACTATAGGATTGCTGTTTATCATTTTTATTGCAGGTTTAGAGTTAGATATTGATGGCTTTAAAAAGTACCGTAAAAGAAGTATTCTATTTGGCTCACTATCCTTTAGTATCCCGCTTGTTTTGGGAACAGTGGTCGGTATTATATTTGATTACAGTTTAACAGCCTCCATTCTCTTAGGTTCAATTCTTGGCTCTCACACTTTGCTGGCTTACCCGATTGCAAGCAGATTGGGGATTTCTAAGAATAAAGCAGTTACAACTGCAGTGGGAGGCACCCTTCTAACAGATACTTTCGCCTTATTAGTATTAGCAGTAATCACAGGCGCTGCAGAAGGTCAATTGTCTTTACAATTTTGGATAAAGATGATTGTATCATTGATTGTTTTTGTTTTATTAATACTTTGGGGAACTCCAAGGTTATCAAGGTGGTTTTTTAGAAATGCAGAAAATGAAGGTGTAGCGAATTTTACCTATGTAATGGTTATCCTTTTCGTGTCAGGTTTCTTAGCAATCGTTGCTGGTATGCAGCCAATAATCGGGGCATTTTTAGCAGGTTTGGCGTTAAATCGTTTTGTGCTTGATCATGGAACATTAATGAATCGGATACGCTTTTTGGGAAATGCATTATTTATACCTTTCTTTTTGTTATCTGTAGGTATGTTAATGGATTTGAGTGTGTTATTTAATAATCCAAAAGCATGGATTATTACAGGGGTCATTCTTCTTTCAGTATTTATAGGTAAAGCATCTGCCCCGGTAATTATTAGCAAGGTTTATAAATACTCAAAGACAGAACGCAATGTAATGGTTGGTTTAACCATACCACAAGCAGCAGCAACACTTGCTTCCACATTGGTCGGCTTTGAAGTTGGTCTATTGGACCAATCTACTGTTAATGCAGTAATTATCATGATTTTATTAACTTGTATTGCCGGACCGTATTTTGTTGAGAAATACGGCAGAAAATTAGCGCTAAAAGAGGAACAACAACCTAGTGAGAGAAAACAGGGACCTGAGCGTATCCTTATTCCTTTAGCTAATCCGCATACAATGGAATCTATACTAGACCTTGCAAACTTGATTAAACATTCTAATACGGACGATCAGCCTTTATATCCTTTAACAGTGGTTCAAAAAGATATAAAAACAGTACAGGATGAGGTAGCAAATGCAGAAAAGATGCTGGGGCATGCTGTTATGTATGCTTCCAGTGCAGAGATTGCTGTACGGCCAATAACAAGGGTAGACCGGAATGTCTCTAATGGGATAATAAGGGCTATCGCAGAAGAAAGGATTAACACAGTTGTAATCGGGTGGAATGCTGAAAGGAAATCTAATAAATTATTTGGAAGCATTATAGATCGTTTTGTTGATCAAACAAATCAAACTGTACTAGTAACAAAGTTAGGTCACCCATTACAAACAACAAGACGTATTATCTTAATCATTCCATACGGTGCAGATCATAAGCCAGGGTTTATTGAAGCATTAGAACGAATAAAAATGCTGACAGGTCGATTAAGTGCTTCATTACTAGTTTTAGTTATTAATGATTCCATAGAGACTTATGAAAAATATATACAGACAATTAAGCCCGATCCTCCAACTGAGATAAGACAATTAAAAAGTTGGCCATCCTTACAAAAGAATTACGTATCTATGTTAAAAGAGGACGATATTGTAGTCATTTTAAGTGCAAGAAAGGGTACAATTGCTTGGCATCCCGAACTTGAGGAATTACCAAAAAAGCTGGCAAAAGTTAAGCCGGAAAGTTTTATCGTTTATTATCCAGCAGAAGAAGAGGAGGTTGATATTAGAGGATCTAGGGGTATAGAAGTACCAAAGGAGGTCCTGCGCAAAAAAGATTATGAAGGGTATGACTAATTGAATGATCATAAACAGGCGTACTCATATTCGATGAGTACGCCTTTTAATTGACGAATGGGTTATGAGTATGCAATTAATTATTATTCAGAAATCCCACTCATTTTGAACGCTGGATAGTTAAAAAAATCATCCTTTCTGCTCCTTAATTAATGTTCCATCATTTCATGGACAATTTCATGGCCATCCATTTCTGATGGGTAGTAAGTTGGCCAGTTGGTAACTTCATCTAATAAAGCTTCACGGTCGTCTCCCCAATATAGGTGGTAGTGACTAGCCTTAGTCGGATAGATACTATGATCACTAAACTGAATATATCGAGGAAGTCCTTCAGCTTCTTCTTTTAGTTTAAATACGTATCTTACCCCTCTATTTCCCGCATCATATGTTAGGATTTCGTACCCATCGTAGATATACTCCCCAGAATATTCTTCTCCATTTTTAAAGAACGTTACAGTGCCCTCTTCTATCACAATACGTCCAACATCTGTTTGGTACCCTGCTTTATAATATTCCTTATATTCTTCAGCTGTCATGTCACCTTCATGTTCTGCTTTATGAGCAAATACTTCGTCAAGTGTACCATCTTGAAGATATGGGTATACAGACTGCCAGTCTCCTTCCCAATCGGAAAGAGATCGATCCTTCACTTGACTGTCTTCAAAATACCCTTCATAAATTTTTTCTGTTTCTTCATCATTTGCATGACTATGGCCATGATCATGTTCATCCTGTTCTTTTATTTCAGAGGATCCCTTTGATGAGGGTTTAGATAAAGCTTTTGTTAGTTCCTCTAAGTTGTGCTGCATGAGTGTAAAGTAGTCCTCATTATTCTTTATATCTTCTTCTGTTAAAACCGATAAATTGTGTATACGCAAAGCCTCTGCATCGATTTCCCTTCTAACTAAGTCCGCCACTTTAGGAGTTACATTCTGTTCAAAAAATACATATTTCAAACCATTCTTTTCAGCAGTCCCAATGATCTTTTGCACCTCTTTTTGTGAAGGCTCGTTAGCAGGGCTCAAGCCAGACACTGAGATTTGTTTGATCCCATAGTTTTTCTCCCAATAACCATAAGCAGCATGAGATACAATGATTTTATTTTCAGGCAGGCTTTCTAGCTGTGCATGGAACTCTTGGTCTAAGTTTTCTAGCTCTCCTTTCAGCTTTTCAAAGTTTTGGTTAAACACTTCTTCTTTCTCAGGCTTTAATTCAACTAATAGATCTTTTATATGCTCCGCCAACTGAATAGAACGAATAGGGTCCAGCCAAACGTGCGGATCTTGATCCCCATGATTATGTTCAGTATGTTCCTCCTCGTGACTGCCTTCTTCATGAGTGTGTTCACTCTCATGTCCTTCCTCACCTGCATGGTTATGAACATGCTCTTCCAAGTCAATTCCTTTTGATGCTTCTAGTATCTTGACTTCTTCGGATTGAATAGATTCGGAGATTTGTTTTGCATATGATTCTAAACCTGCTCCATTATAAATAAAAGCATCGGATTTTGCGATTTCTAGCATTTCTTTAGTGGTTGGTTCATAATTATGCGAGTCTGCTCCCGGTGGCAGAATAGATTCCACAGAAGCTTGATCGCCTGCAATTTGTTCAGCAAAAAACTGAAGAGGATAAACCGTTGTAAAAATCTTTAACTTTTCGTTAGATCCTTGTGGTTCTTTTTCACTTTCACTGCTGTTTGTTGCTTCTCCTCCACATGCAGCTAACGTAAAAATGACAGTAAATAAACTAAGTACGCCTACCAATTTTTTAATCAATTTCACTCCCCCTTTTATTCGGTATCTATTTTATCGTAATGATTACGATTTGTAAATTGAAATGATTACGATTTGTTGAAATCCTATAAATCTATCCGGTTCAGTTAACCAACTTAGTGACTCTGAGGACATGTCCCCAAATTTCAAGTTTCGAAACAAAAAATAATCGGGAAGAGTATTATGGTATGTTTAAAATATCAACAACCATTTTGGTATTCCAGAATCTGGACCTAAAATGAAAAATGAGCGCTTATCCTTGTTTCTAATAGCGCCCATTAATAGAATAACTGTAATATTGCCTCATTCTTAAAATCACTTAATCCGCCTTCATCGCATTGCTTCAATTAGCATTTCACTATCGAATAAATGCCAATTCTCTATTTGCAAGAGCATCCTTTAACCATCGAGGATGCATTTTCAATAAGTCTTGCGGTAGGTTGCCTGGACCAAAAAATTTTATTTCAAGTGACTCATCAGAATTACATCTAAGTTCTCCACCTATAATTTCAGCAAGAAAACAAATTGTTATAAAATGTACTCCTTTACCATTTGGATAAACAAACACCTGTGAATGAGGTTCAGAGTACACGCCAATAAGCTTTGTAATTCTTATATCTAAATTGGTTTCCTCTTTTACTTCTCTGATTGCTGCTTCAGAAACTGTTTCTCCAATTTCTATATGTCCTGAAGGAATCCCCCATAGTTCTACATCAGCTCTTTTCTGCAGCAAAACTTGTTTTTCCCTATTCAAAATAATAACTGCCACGCCTGCTTTTAATTCATCAATTCTTTTCATTTAATAAACCTCCCTTAAAATAATAAAAAAGGTCCATGGGGAATAGGATTTCAACGCATAGCAAATACGCTGAACCTTTCCCCTCGGACCTTTTATGTCAATAGGTGCCTTTTACGTTATGGTAAAAGATGTAGCCCTCGGTCACGGACCTGTTTAGATAGCGGAACCCTAGCTACAATTTTCCAGTTCACATTTATTTTACAACTATTACTCAGAAGTTGAAAGATGCTCTTTAACTCTTCTGCACCTTTACTTTAAGTACAATCCTTCACAATCTCTAATTGTAAATTAAACAGCTGTATTGTTACTTAACATTACCAGCTTTTAGGTTGAACATAAACCAAACCCTACAGAGTGATTACTAAGAATAATGGTAACTCTCTATAAGAAAGCCCTCAACTTGCTACCCTCAGTAAAAAAATTTAACTTTTTTAGGCAATAAATAAAGTATAAGTTTGCCAAAAATAAAATAAAGCATAAGCCTGCCAATTGGCAATCTTATGCTTTAGGTCACAAAAAATAAAAAACCACCAAATATGTATTTGGTGGAGACGGTGGGAGTCGAACCCACGTCCAGAAATATCGGCACTTAAGCTTCTACGAGTGTAGTCGATATATTCGCGTTTCGCTGGTCCTTATGCCTATCGACGGGCGTCCGGCCAGCTAGCCTGGTTATTCTCTTCCTTCATCCTCAGGCGGCGGAATCCGGCGTAGCCCACTAAAAGTGAGTCCGCTACCCTACCACATGGGCGATGGAGGGGCGAACCGCTAAAGGCCTATTAGGCAGCTAAAGCGAAGTTGTTTTGTTGTTTGCCAGTTATTGGCTTTGACGTTTTAACGAGGCCGATCCCCTCGACTCGCAACCTAAGCTCGAACTATCCCTGTCGAATCCGTAGCGTCCCCATTATAATAGGTCTGCGCCGAATCTCATTCTGCCACGCTGACGTCCGGAAAAGCTCGAAATAGATGAGCTAAAGATTGTGTCACTCACTGTGACAACTACTATTATAACACACTGAGCTAATTTTTCAATTGTAAGGTTCTGGATTTACATTTTCTGCCTTTCACGGAAAGCACGCTCGACTTCACGCTTGGCTTCTTTCTTCTTCAGATCCTCACGCTTGTCGTATTTCTTTTTACCCCTTGCTAAGCCGATTAAAACTTTTGCATAGCCATTTTTGAGGTACATTTTTAAAGGTACGATTGAGTAGCCGACTTCCTTCGAATCGCCAATTAGCTTGTTGATTTCTTTCCTGTGAAGAAGCAGCTTTCTTGTCCTTAGCGGATCATGGTTATAGCGGTTTCCCTGCTCATATGGGCTGACATGCATGCCGAAAAGATAGATTTCGTTGTTTTGAATTCTTGCATATGAGTCTTTCAGATTAACCTTGCCTGCACGAATCGATTTAATTTCCGTACCTTGCAGAACGATTCCCGCTTCATATGTTTCTTCAATTGCATAATCATGATAGGCTTTTTTATTTTGCGCAACCATTTTGCCAGTTCCTTTTGGCATGATGAATCCCCCTTTGCTCCTCTTTCCTGTATTTTAAAGCAGGAAAAATGCAGCATCCGTTCTTTAGCGGTCCCTCAATTATAACAAATTCCATAGATTCTCTCAACGAGAAGCCCTGTCTGGAAGGGAAAGAGAGAGCCTATAAGGCCCTCCCTCTTTCCGCTACCGCTTCTTTTTCTTCCGCTTTGCTTTTGGCGCATTTTCGTAATGCTTTTTCTCTTTTTTCTTTCTGGACCCGCCTGAACCATTTCCTCTTCCTTGGTCAGATTTGCCTTTGCGCGGCTTTTTCTCAGTGCTTCCCGTTTTGAAAACTTTTGGTGCCTCTCGAGGCTCCCGCCTGCGTGTTCCTTTCATGCCTACAATTTCAAAGTCAATTGAGCGTTCGTCTTTATTAACATTGACAACACGGACCGTAATCTCGTCTCCGATCCGGAACACATTGCCTGTACGCTCGCCAATCATCGCCATCTGGCGCTCGTCATAGCGGTAATAATCATCTGTCATGTAGCTGACATGAATCAGGCCTTCAATCGTGTTAGGAAGCTCAACGAACATGCCAAAGTTCGTTACAGAGCTAATAATCCCATCGTACTCCTGGCCAATTTTATCAGCCATATATTCAGCTTTCTTCAGCTCATCTGTTTCGCGTTCCGCTTCTACCGCCCGGCGTTCCATATTGGAGGAATGCTCAGCTATATCCGGCAGCTGCGCGTTCCATTTTTCCCTTGTCGCCTGATCCAGCCTGCCTTCAATTAAATAGGTGCGGATTAAGCGATGGACTATTAAATCCGGGTAACGGCGAATCGGCGATGTGAAGTGTGTGTAAAACTCTGTTGATAACCCGAAATGCCCAAGGCTTTCTTCATAATACTTCGCCTGCTGCATGGAGCGAAGCATTACTGTCGACACAACCATTTCTTCCGGCTTTCCCTGAACCTCTTCAATAATTTCCTGGAGGGCGCGCGGGTGCACAGAATTGGCTGTCCCTTTTACGATATAGCCGAAGTTGGTGATAAACTCGAAAAACCGTCTTAGCTTATCTTCCTTCGGGTCTTCATGGATACGGTAAATGAATGGCACGTCCATCCAGTGGAAATGCTCTGCCACCGTTTCATTTGCAGCAAGCATGAACTCTTCAATCAGACGTTCTGCAATTGAACGTTCACGGATTGCCACATCGGTGGGATTGCCTTCTTCATCCACAATGACTTTCGCTTCCTTAAAGTCAAAGTCAATCGCTCCGCGCTGCATTCTCTTTTTACGCAAAATAAGAGAAAGCTCCTTCATCAGCTCAAACATTGGTACAAGTGATTCGTACCTGTTGATAAGTTCTTCGTCCTGATCCTCCAAAATCTTATTCACATCTGAATAAGTCATCCGTTCAGTTGTTTTAATCACACTCTGGAAAATCTCGTGATTTACAACTTCCCCATCCGGTGTGATTTCCATCTCACAAGAAAGAGTAAGACGGTCCACTTTTGGGTTCAGGGAGCAAATGCCGTTTGAAAGGCGGTGAGGAATCATTGGAATAACCCGGTCTACTAAATACACACTGGTTGCCCGTTCCTCTGCTTCCCGATCAATTGGCGAGTCCTCACGAACATAATAAGTAACATCGGCAATATGGACCCCCAGCTTGTAATTGCCATTATCAAGCTTTTTCACCATTACCGCATCGTCAAGGTCTTTTGCATCGGCACCATCAATCGTGACGATGACTTCATTTCTTAGGTCACGGCGGTTTTCCAGTTCGCTTGGATCGATTGTATCCGGCGTTTCCGCTGCCTGCTTAAGAACCTCTTCCGGAAACTCGAGCGGCAGGCCATGCTTGTGAATAACGGACAGAATATCCACACCCGGGTCATTTTTATGCCCAAGGATGTCGATCACTTCTCCTTCTGCACTCTTCCTGCCCTCTGGATAAGTGGTTAATTTTACAACAACCTTGTGCCCTTCCACAGCACCTTTTGATGCCGCCTTGGGGATAAAAATATCGCTGGCAAACTTTTTATCATCCGGAATGACAAAACCAAAATGCTTGCTTTCCGTATATGTTCCTACAACTTGCGTTACCCCGCGCTTAAGGATGCGGACAATCGTCCCTTCCCGCCTCTGTCCTGAACTCTCCGTTGTCACACGGGCAAGGACTGTGTCGCCGTTTAAGGCATTATTCGTTTCATTCGGCGGGATAAAGATATCATCCATCCCAGGCTCTTCCGGTATAACAAAGGCAAATCCCTTGGCATGCCCGGAAAGCTTTCCGCGGATGAGGTTCATTTTTTCCGGCAAACCATAGCGGTTGCTTCTCGTTCTGACGACAAGCCCTTTTTCCTCCATCACAACAAGCGCCTTGACGAAATCTTTAAAGCCGGTGGAATCCTCAATTCCAAATGCAGCTTCAAGCTCCTGCACAGTCAAAGGCTTGTAGGCTTCATCCTTCATATAATGAAGCAGCTTGTCGATCAGCTCTTGAATATTATTTTCCATTTCATCATCCCTCCTTAAGGGGAATTTTTTAAAGATACCTATACATTTTTAAACTCTGATTACTGTCTAGTTCCACAGGGAATGCTTCAGCAGCATTAAACATCGAACGACTAAAAGCGGCAGCTTTATGGAGGAGGTGCAACGGCTTGAGGTGATAAGCCGCAAAGCAGGCACCTTCCACTTTCCTTTTTATTCTTCCCAATCAAGCTTTTCCAAAAACTCATAAACATCTTCGTGCAGCTGATCACGCTCTTTATCAAGAGTAATCACATGCCCGGACTCTTCATACCACTTCAGCTGCTTTAAATCATTTTCCACTTCATTAAAGATAATATTGGCGCTGTCAGTGTTGATCATATGGTCATGGCGTGCCTGAACGACAAAGGTTGGCGAGTAAATCATATCCACATGATTGCGTACATCGGCTATAAGCTCCTGTAGGGCTTTCAGCGTTTTCATCGGTGTTTTTTGGAATTCTTCCATTTCCTGCTCAATCTGCTCTTCGGATTTCCCTTCCAGTTTCTTATATTCTCTTGCATAGCTCAGAATCCCTTTATACATGACTTCTTCACTTTTTATGTACATTGGTGCACACATCGGAACAATACCCTTTACAGGTACAGTGTAACCCAATTTAAGGGAAAATACGCCGCCCAGGGAAAGACCGGCAACAGCAATCTCCTTATGCCCCCTGCTTTTTAAAAACTCGTACCCCTCCATAACATCCTTCCACCAGTCTTCAGGGCCTGTATGGACAAGCTCTTCCGGCGGGACTCCATGGCCTTTATATTGCGGTGCATGGCAGGTATAGCCCTTTGTTTCAAGGAACCTTGCCATCATCCTTACATCGGCCGTATTTCCGGTAAAGCCATGCAGCAGCAGAACGGCTCTTTTTCCATCTCCAAATGTAAACGGCTTTGGTGCTACAACTCTCATATTTAAAACTCCTTTTACTTTTATCATTCCTATAATTTTTCTTAATCAAACGTTTGATTGAATCTGCATTTCTTATTTTTAGCAAACATAGGGGCAACATGCCAATAAAAAGCTTTCTCCTAAAAACAAAATAAAAGCCTGACCTTATGAGAGGCCAGGCGGTAAGTTCAATCTATACTGCAAAATAAGATACTAAAACCGTAAGGATAAAGAATAAAACAGAAAGAACAATCGTAATGCGGTGAAGAACCAAATCAAGACCGCGCGCTTTTTGCTTTCCAAAAAGCTGCTCAGCTCCCCCGGAAATTGCACCGGAAAGACCTGCGCTTTTACCAGATTGAAGGAGTACAACTACGATAAGTGAAATCGAAACAATCACTAAAAGAGTAATCAATAATGTATGCATGAAGCCACCTCCTGAAAACGTACAATCACATTATTCTTAATTTATCACATTTTGGTAGCATAAACAATAAGATTTTGGCAGGACCTGTTAGATAGAAGGACTTTTATCATAATAAGGAGAATGTACACTATGAAAGGAATGATGCATGTGATAGTAAAAGAGCGTAAGTCTCCTGATTTTATTCAGAGAATGGAAGCACTGCTGAGAAGGCTGCCTGCATCTCATTCGAAAAGGGTGCTAATCGAAAATGATTTGGCGAAGATAAAGGCCGGTTTTCGCGGAGAAGAAGCTGTGGATTACTTTTTAAAACATTTAAATGAGTTCACTATTATTCATGATATTCGGCTTGCTGGCGGAAACGATGACTTCTTTCAAATTGATGCTTTACTTCTGTATTCAAACTTCATTCTTATCCTCGAAATTAAAAATATCTCCGGCACCATCTATTTTGACTCTGCCTTTAATCAGCTCATTCAAATCAAACAGGACAATGAAAGAGGGTTTTGATCCTCTCATACAAGCCAGAAGGCAGCAAAAAGAGCTAACAAAATGGCTAAATGATTTGAAGATCAGCATGCCTGTTGAGTACCTCATTGTGATCAGCAATCCTTCTACCGTCATAAAGACGTCTTCCTATCATAAAAATGCTTTAGATCGTGTGCTGCACGCCGATCAATTGCCAGATAGGATAGAAAGACTGAAAATGAAATATCCACTAGAGATATTAACGGCTAAAGAGCTAAAGAAACTAGGCAGAAGTCTTGTGAAAAAACATTGTCCAGCTAATTATGATGTGTTAAGTTACTATGATATTCAAGCGAAAGAGATTATTACTGGCATTCAATGTCCTTCCTGCAGCAGATTCTCTATGAAAAGAGCACGGGGCACCTGGAAATGTGCTGCATGCAGTGCTCCTGATAAAGAAGGACATATAAAAGCTCTTCAGGATTACTTCTTTTTGATTGATTCCTCTATAACGAATCATCAATTCCGGAGTTTCACCCGCTTATCTTCCTCAAATATTGCAAAAAAGCTGCTGACAGCGCTGAGTCTTCCCTATTCAGGTGAAAAAAAGAGCAGGACATACCATATCCCTTTGAATTTTATTGAAAAATAAAGGTCGACTTAAACTTATCGGCCAAAAATAACAATTTATCGGCCAAATTGGGATGTTTATCGGCCAAAATTGCAGTTTTAACGGCCAAACTGACCCATTTATCGGCCAAACTCAAAAAACAGCCGCCCCACCCGGGACGGCTGCTCACCAGCAAAATTACTTGCTTAAGTTATAGAAAGATTTTAATCCATCATATACCGCTAAATCGCCAAGCTCGTCTTCGATGCGGAGAAGCTGGTTGTATTTAGCGATACGGTCTGTACGGGACATGGAGCCTGTCTTGATTTGTCCAGCGTTTGTGGCAACTGCGATGTCTGCGATTGTTGCATCTTCCGTTTCACCGGAACGGTGAGAAACGACTGCAGTGTAGCCAGCGCGCTTCGCCATTTCAATTGCTTCAAACGTTTCAGTTAATGTACCGATTTGGTTTACTTTGATAAGGATTGAGTTTCCAACGCCTTGCTCGATACCTTGAGCTAGCTTTTTCGTGTTTGTTACGAATAGGTCGTCACCAACTAGCTGCACTTTGCCGCCGATGCGCTCAGTTAATAGCTTGTGGCCTTCCCAGTCGTTTTCGTCAAGCCCATCTTCAATTGAGATGATTGGGAACTCGTTTACAAGCTCTTCGTAGAAGTTAACCATGTCTTCAGAAGTTAAACCTGTGCGGCCTTCGCCTGCAAGGTCGTATTTGCCAGTTTCTTTGTTGTAGAACTCAGAAGAAGCAACGTCCATTGCAAGATAAATGTCTTTTCCAGCTTCATAGCCAGCGTTAGTGATCGCTTCGATGATTACTTCTAGTGCTTCACGGTTTGAACCAAGGTTTGGAGCAAATCCGCCTTCGTCACCTACAGCTGTGTTCAAGCCTTTTCCAGATAATACTTTTTTCAATGAATGGAATACTTCAGCACCCATGCGGATGGCTTCTTTGAAAGTAGGAGCTCCAACAGGCATGATCATGAATTCCTGGAAGTCTACGTTGTTGTCAGCATGAGATCCGCCGTTGATGATGTTCATCATTGGAGTTGGAAGCTGCTTCGCGTTGAAGCCTCCAAGGTAACGGTATAATGGCAGTCCTACAGATTCAGCAGCTGCATGCGCACAAGCCATTGATACGCCAAGGATTGCGTTCGCACCTAGCTTGCCTTTGTTTTCAGTTCCATCTAATTCGATCATCGTGCGGTCGATGCCCACCTGGTCTGTTACATCCAAGCCGATTACAGCATCAGCAATTAGGTTGTTAACATTGTCTACTGCTTTTTGAACACCTTTTCCAAGATAGCGGGACTTGTCGCCGTCACGAAGTTCTACTGCTTCGTATTCACCAGTAGAAGCTCCAGATGGAACCATTGCACGGCCGAAAAAGCCTGATTCTGTTAAAACTTCAACTTCAACTGTTGGGTTACCGCGGGAATCTAATACTTCACGAGCATATACATGTTGGATAAATGGCATATCAAATCTCTCCTTTATTATTAGGCTTTGTTAACATTGAGTGTTGATTTCCGCTGCAGGCACTCGCTTTCCGCGGGCTTCCGGGAGCCTCCTCGGCGTTCTACGCCTGCGGGGTCTCCCTTGGGTACGCTACTCCCGCAGGAGTCTCGCGCCTTCCGCTCCAATCAACACTGCGCTAACATAGCCATTATTAAAATGGTTTTCGACAAAATTCGGGTGGTATTGGTACCATTTACTTTTTCAAAAGCGATGTTCCGGTCATTTCAACTGGTTTTTCCAGTCCAAGCAGGTCAAGCACAGTTGGGGCAAGGTCTCCTAAAATTCCGTCTGTGCGAAGTTCTGCGCCTTCCTGTGTGACAATAACTGGCACCGGATTTGTTGTGTGGGCGGTCATCGGGCTGCCTTCCATAGTGACAACTTCATCGGCATTTCCGTGATCGGCTGTGATAATCGCCTTTCCGCCTTTTTCAATAATTAGGTCAACAATCTTGCCTAAGCATTCGTCAACGGTTTCTACTGCCTTGATTGTCGGCTCAAGCATGCCTGAGTGTCCGACCATGTCCGGGTTAGCAAAGTTAAGGATGATCGCATCGAAATTGTCCCCTTCTATTTCCTTTAATAACGCGTCCGTTACTTCATAAGCACTCATTTCAGGCTTAAGGTCATAGGTGGCCACTTTCGGTGAATCGATCAGAATCCGTTCTTCACCAGGGAATTTCTCTTCACGTCCGCCGCTCATAAAGAACGTAACATGCGGATACTTTTCTGTTTCCGCAATGCGGAGCTGTGTCTTTCCATTTTGCGATAAAACCTCACCCAATGTGTTATCCAGGTTAGTCGGTTTGAACGCTACATATCCGTCAACCGTTTCACTGAAGTGGGTTAAGCATACAAAGAACAAGCTGTCAGGATGCTTTGGCCCTCTGTCAAAGGAACGGAAGTCTTTATTTGTAAATGTATTTGAGATTTGGATCGCACGGTCAGGACGGAAGTTATAGAAAATAACCGCGTCATTGTCCTTGATCGTTGCAACTGGTTCGCCATCTTCCCTGGTAATAACAGAAGGAATAACGAACTCATCGAAGATTCCATTTTTATAGTTATCTTCAACCAATTCCAAAGGATTGCTGTATGAAGGACCTTCTCCATACACCATGGAACGGTAAGATTTCTCTACACGCTCCCAGCGCTTGTCGCGGTCCATGGAATAATAGCGGCCGGAAATCGTTGCAAATTCGCCGACGCCGTATTCCTCCATTTTTTCCTGTGCTTCTTTAATAAAGCCTTCAGCTGTTTTCGGCCCAACATCACGTCCATCCAGGAATCCGTGGACATAGACATTTTTTACGCCTTCTTCAGCTGCAAGCCGAAGCAATGCGTACAGGTGATGAATATGGCTGTGAACACCGCCGTCAGATAGGAGTCCCATCAAATGAAGGTCCGTTCCATTCTTTTTCACATGGTCAATTGCGGATAGGAACGTTTCATTTTTCTCAAACTGCCCTTCACGGATTGCCACATTCACTCTTGTTAAGCTTTGATAAACAATTCGGCCAGCGCCGATGTTTAAGTGGCCTACCTCAGAGTTTCCCATTTGCCCTTCTGGAAGCCCTACCGCTTCACCGCTCGCTGTTAACGTAGCATTTGGATAGGTATTCCAATAACGATCGAAGTTTGGTTTCTTTGCCTGGGCAACGGCATTACCCATCCGCTCGCCGCGCAATGCGAAACCGTCTAAGATGATTAATGCAACTGGAGATTTACTCATTCTTGCCTGCCTCCAATAATTGAAGGAAGCTATTAGGCTCAAGGCTTGCTCCGCCTACAAGCGCGCCATCGATATCAGGCTGGCTCATATATTCTTTGATGTTGGCAGGCTTTACGCTTCCGCCATACTGGATGCGGATTGCATCAGCAGCATCCTGTGAAAATTGCTGTGCAACAACTGAGCGGATATGGGCACAGACTTCATTTGCATCTTCAGAAGTAGAAGATTTGCCTGTTCCGATTGCCCAGATTGGCTCATATGCGATAACAGTCTGCTTTACCTGCTCTTCGGTTAAGCCATTTAGGGCTTTTTCAACTTGTGAGCCTACAAGCTCCTTTGTTTCGCCGTTTTCGCGCTGTTCAAGCGATTCACCGACACAAACGATTGGTGTTAAGTTATATTTGAAAGCAGCCAGTGTCTTTTTGTTTACTGATTCATCTGTTTCATTGAACATTTCACGGCGCTCAGAATGGCCAAGGATGACGTATTTAACCCCAAGGTCCTCAAGTGCCACAGGGCTGATTTCGCCTGTAAAAGCACCGCTTTCTTCAAAGTGCATGTTTTGCGCGCCGATTTCAACATCTGAACCTTTTGCGCTCTCAACAAGGCGCTCCAAGAATAGTGCAGGTGCACATACGACAGTATCTACCTGCTCTTTCCCCGGTACTAAGCCATTGATTTCTTCAAGAAAGACTTTCGCTTCCGGAAGTGTTTTATGCATTTTCCAGTTTCCTGCAATAATTGGTTTACGCATGTTGCACATCCTTTCCTGCTTTTTATTATTATCAAATGACAGGGCTAAAACAGCCCTGGCCATAAATTATTTATCGTTTAAAGCCACTACGCCAGGAAGGGCTTTTCCTTCCATGAATTCAAGAGAAGCGCCGCCGCCTGTTGAGATATGGCTCATGCGCTCAGCAAGATGGAATTTTTCCACTGCAGCTGCAGAATCGCCGCCGCCAATGACAGAGTATGTATCGTTTGCTTCTGCTAAAGCCTCAGCCACTGCTCTTGTTCCGCCTGCGAATTTTTTCAATTCGAACACACCCATTGGCCCGTTCCAGATCACTAGTTTGGAATTCTGGATGACATCAGCGTAGATTTCACGTGTTTTAGGTCCGATATCAAGTGCTTCCCAGTCAGAAGGAATTTCTTCGATTGCTACTGTTTTAATATTGGCTTCTTCAGAAAAATCGTCTGCTACTACGACATCAACTGGCATGTAGAAGTTAACGCCCTTTTCTTTCGCTTTTTCCATAAACGATTTTGCAAGGTCAATTTTATCTTCTTCTAATAGTGATTTCCCTACTTCATGGCCGTTTGCTTTTACAAAAGTGTAAGCCAATCCGCCGCCAATGATCAGGTTGTCCACCTTTTCAAGAAGGTTTTCAATCACACCGATCTTATCTTTAACCTTTGCACCGCCGATAATGGCTGTAAATGGACGCTCAGGATTTGAAAGAGCTTTTCCAAGTACATCAAGTTCTTTTTCCATTAATAGGCCGGATACGGCGGGAAGATGATGTGCAATTCCTTCTGTTGAAGCATGCGCACGGTGTGCCGCTCCGAATGCATCGTTTACATATACGTCAGCAAGCTCAGCAAATGCCTTTGCAAGTTCAGGATCATTCTTTTCCTCGCCAGGATAGAAACGCACGTTTTCAAGAAGCAGAACATCTCCCTCACCTAACGTTTCAACCATTGCTTTTACTGAATCTCCATATGCTTCATCAGCTTTCTTTACTTCCTTGCCAAGAAGTTCGGATAAACGCTTGGCAACTGGTGTTAAACGCAATTCTTCAACAACTGAACCCTTCGGACGGCCCAAATGGCTGGCTAATATCACTTTTGCACCCTGGTTCATCAAGTATTCAACCGTTGGAAGAGCTGCTTTGATACGAGTTTCATCCGTTACCTGTCCATCATTCATCGGCACGTTGAAGTCAACGCGGCAGAAAACTCGTTTACCTTTTAACTCTATATCTTTAACACTTTTTTTGTTCATAGCAAAAGGACCTCCTTATCAGAAAAGCGCAGAGCGCCCGCTTATCGGCGACAAGCTTAAGCCGATGGCGCTTGGAGCTAGACATCTATAAGCAGAAACAAATCACTTAATAGAACGCTGCACCTTGACCACGCGAACCGCAAAGCAGTTTTCTAACTAATATTTTTACTTTTTGCTTTAAAACAAAAGGGAGAGGGATTGTTTCCCTGCTCCCCTTTTACCCTTATCCATTATAGACGTTCGCGATTTTAATATCCAACAAGATGAGGTATTTTTTTGAGAAAAAATTCATCTTGTTACTACTTCGCAAAACGAATATTTTTCCGGTAAAGATTTATCTATTGCCGCGATTAACGGGCAGTAACCACTGGAGTAAAACGAGGAGGAACTGCCCGGTAAGTTCAACTAAGCATCAAAGGGGATGAACTAATTCCCTTTTGATGGAACTTCCCTTTAAAGTCCTTTTTGAGCGATGTAGTCAACAAGGTCAACTACGCGGTTAGAGTAACCAGTTTCGTTATCGTACCAAGAGATTACTTTAACCATGTTGCCTTCCATAACCATTGTAGAAAGCGCATCGATTGTAGAAGATGCTGGGTTTCCGTTGTAGTCGCCAGATACTAGCGGCTCTTCGCTGTATGCAAGAATGCCTTTTAGTTCACCTTCAGCAGCTGCTTTAAGAGCGCTGTTCACTTCTTCAGCCGTTACGTCTTTGTCAAGCTCAGCAACAAGGTCAACAAGAGATACGTTAGGAGTTGGAACACGCATAGCTCCACCGTTCAATTTACCTTTTAGTTCAGGCAATACTAGAGATACTGCTTTTGCAGCTCCAGTAGTTGTTGGGATGATGTTTTCTGCTGCTGCACGTGCGCGGCGGTAGTCTTTGTGCGGCAGGTCAAGGATTTGCTGGTCATTTGTGTATGAGTGAACAGTTGTCATCATACCGCGCTTGATTCCAAAGCTGTCGTTCAATACTTTTGCAAATGGAGCCAGGCAGTTTGTAGTACAAGAAGCGTTAGAAATTACATGGTGGTTTGCAGCATCATATTTCTCATGGTTAACACCCATAACAACTGTGATGTCTTCGTCAGATGCAGGAGCTGAGATGATTACTTTTTTCGCACCAGCTTCAAGGTGTTTCGCAGCGTCAGCACGCTTTGTGAAACGTCCAGTAGATTCTACTACTACTTCTACGCCAAGATCTCCCCAGCCTAGTTGTGCAGGATCGCGCTCAGCAATAACCTTTACTTTTTGGCCGCCAACTACTAGATAGTCGCCGTCAACTGTTACTTCCTCATTTAATGTTCCGTGTACGGAATCATATTTTAAAAGGTGTGCAAGCATGTTTGCATCTGTAAGGTCGTTAACTGCTACAACCTCTACATTTGGGTTTTTAAGAGCTGCACGGAATACAACACGCCCGATTCTTCCAAATCCGTTAATACCAACTTTAACTGCCATTATTATTTCCTCCTTAAAAAGGTAGATTTTTATATTTGAAAAGGGGATTACCCTTTTAACAACTGTTTTGCGGCACCTTCGTCTGTTACTAAAATGGTTGAAGATGGTGCACGTTTCATATAAGCTGCGATGGCTTTTGCCTTTGAAGCACCGCCAGCCACTGCAATGACATGTTCAATATGAGATAAGTCATCCAGCTGAAGGCCGATGGTTTGAACCTTATGTACAACCTCGCCGCCTTCGTTGAAGTAATAGCCAAATGATTCGCCTACTGCCTCGGCCTGTTTAATTTTTTCCAGGTCTTTTTCGCTTGTTTTACGGCGTTCCGCCATTGTTATAGCGTCTCCAATGCCATGTAGAACCATGCTCGCAGATTTGATTTGGGTGATGACCTCTTTGATATTGGGTTCTTTTATGATGCTTTCATACATTTCCTTGCTCACCTGGTCCGGGACATAAAGGACTTTGTGGCTGGAATCTGTATGGTCTGCCATTTTTGCGCAAATGGTATTGGCCTGATTCTTTACATCCTCGCCAATTCCGCCTCTGGCCGGGACAAAAAGCCAATCCCGTTCAGCCATCTCCGGAGTCAGCATCTCTGCGACAGCAGCCATCGTAGAACCGCCTGTAACTGCGATGATATTTTTTCCTTGAAGCCTGGATTTCATACACAAAGCCGTTGCTCTTCCAAGCTCTTGCTTCACCCAAGGAGATTCATCGCTGTTGCCGGATACAATGATCGCCTGGCGGATGCCAAGTTTTCTTGATAAATCATGTTCCATTAAGGCTATACCCGAAATATCCCTCATTATTCCTTCAAGGCCTTCAAGCAATTCTTTTCCATCGGAGGTCAAGCTCATTCCCGTGCTGGATATGCGGATCAGATTCTGATCTTTTAAAAATTCAACTTCGCTTCTCAGCACTCTTTCCGTCAAGCCCAGGCTTACTGCAAGACTTCTTCTTCCAACAGGCTCCATCATTTCGATGTAATGGAGGATGTGGTAACGCTTTTGCATAACCGCAAGCAGATCAGGCAATAATCTTTTTTGAATTTCAATTAGTGAGTACATCGGATGGCTCCTTCATCATATGTGGTCATTTTTTGTCCCGCATAGACATATTATGTCCCACTTACCGTAAAAAAAATCACCCTTGCTTCAAAATCAATAATAGCAGGAGTGATTGGTGAATTCAACTGAAAAAACTCAGTTTTTTTCTGTAAGCGTTTCACTTATAGTAATTATGTCAATATGCCCAAATTGCACTTCTGCCCCATCTATTTCAACAACTGGAATCATTAAACCGTACTTCTCTGTCAGTTCATCGCTCTCATCTATATCTCTCTCAACGAAAGTAAAATTGTATTCTTTCTTTAATTCCATTACTGCATCCTTCGCTTTATCGCATAGCGGGCATCTGCTGCGCGTATAAAGCACTAACTCTGGCTGTTTCAAAATGATGATCTCCTTTATCCCGCATTATCGGGCAGTAAAACCCCTACTTCAAAACTTTAAGATAACTACTATAAAATAAGTGGGGGATCAACTGCCCGTAAAAGCCCGATTATCAGAACTCAGGCTAAATACGCCACATCCCTGCGGCAACGTCTGAGTGACCCGCATCGTCCGGGCCTCAACTAATAATCATTGTCCCCCAATGATTAAGTTTCGCTTTATCAATCATACCTTTTCCGCTTAGAAGAAGATGGGATGCCAAGCTGGTCCCGGTATTTCGCAATGGTTCTTCTGCTGACAACCATTCCTTCTTTTTCTTTGAGAAGCTTCACAAGCTCCTGGTCGGATAATGGCTTTTTCTTATTTTCCCCTTCAATCATTTTACTAATAATCGTCTTTACCTGCTGAGATGAAGTATTTTCATCTGAGGTTGTTTTTATCGTGCTTGAGAAAAACGATCTCAGCTCATACGTCCCAAATGGGGTTTGCGCATATTTTTCCCGGACGGCACGGCTGACAGTTGATTCATGAATCTCAAGTTCATCCGATATTTCTTTCATTGTCATTGGCTTTAAGTGTGATGGCCCTTTTATAAAAAAGTCCTGCTGCTTCTCCACAATCTTAAGAGTCACATTGGTAAGCGTCTCTTTTCTTTGCTCAATGCTCCTCATGATCCAATGATAATCCTGCTGCTTTTCCTGTAGGAAACGGCTGACACTTCTGTCTCCGGCAGCCGAAAACCTTTTAAAATAATCTTCATTAAAACTGATTTTCGGAAGAACTTCATCAAAAACGCTGACTGAAAACGAATCCCCATCCCATTTTATAATGACATCCGGTGTGATATAGGCTGATTTCTCACTGTGAAACGAAGAAGCCGGCCTCGGGTTCATGGTTTGGACAAGGTCAAAAACCTCCTGGATTTCCTTCAGTTCCACCCCAAGCTGCTTGGCAATCTCCTTCCACTTCTTTTCCGCGAACAGAATGAAGTATTCATCAATAATAACTTCAGCCAGCTCGTTCCTTTCAGGCAATCTCTTAAGCTGCAGGGAGAGGCACTCCTGAAGACTTCGCGCTCCTACACCAGCAGGCTCAAGCTGCTGAAGCATCGCCAGCAGCCGCTCTGCTTCGTCTGCGGATATTCTGAGCTCTGATGCGACTGAGTTTAAATCAGCCCGAAAGTAACCGTTTTCATCAAGGCTTTCAATAAGGCGCTCAATGACTCTTTTTTCGGTTTTCTTCAGATCCAGGCTAAGCTGTGACTTCAAATATTCATCCAGCAGCATCGTTTTGCAGCCGCCAATTTGCTCAATCCAATTTATTTTATCTTTTTCAACCTTTGTTCTTGTCTGTTTCACACGGTCATAACGGGGATCCATCGTCTGGACATGACCTGACTCGATTTTTAAAAGGGGATTTTCAAGTGCTTTGCTTTCGAGGAAAGATGAGAGCTCCTGTGTGCTGTATTGCAAAAGGGCAATCGCCTGCGTCAGCTCCTGTGTCATTGCTAATTTCATTGTCTGCTGCTGCCATAACCCAGCTTTCAAATTCATCGTACATTCCCCCTGTCCCCATTTTACAATATTCGCGGAAAATGTTGTATGGAAATATCTTGCCAGCCAGCTCCAAAAAACCTTCTGCTACCTGCTCCGCTCAATCATTCTGAATACTTCACCATATGCATGCAGGAGGGAAAAATATTCTTTATTCGGGATAAAATGTGGATTTTTAGCAGATTTTTTTGTATTTCTAATGTAATTTGGGAAGGGGACGGCTGGAATGCTGATTTATTTTGCTATTAATCATTTTAGTTCAAGTGGGGAATTTGCATTTATCCCTTTTATAAAAAACTTTATCCCTCTTATAGATTTTTTTATCACTCTTATAAAAAAATTTATTGGCATTATAAAAAGTTTTATCTGCATTAAGCAAAATAAAAACTCCCTGTCCATATCAGACAAGGAGTTTTGGCAGCGCCCTCGGCAGGAATCGAACCCACATCTTAAGAACCGGAATCTCACGTGCTATCCGTTGCACCACGAGGGCAGATATTTAACTGGCTGACTGACTATGCGCTCAGCCGTTACGAGTATTAATTATATGATATGTTTCTCCACTTTGCAAGTATACTTTTTGTTTAAAAATTGGAACAATGGGTATCATGGAATGGGATAGGACAGCACAGAAAATTGTGTCGAACGAATCGGCCTGGCTTTCTATGCGATTCGTTTGACCTTAATTGACCATCAGTGTATCATGTTATTACATACAGAAGTGAAATGCGGAAGCGCCTTGGTCAGCTCCGACAAGCATAAGACGAATCCCGCAGGAAATCCTGATTTCTGGAGTGATTTGGCTTATGACTCGAGGAGCTAGGCGCTGAAGCCAGACACAAAATTTTCTTCACTTGGAAGAACATACTTGCCCATCTTGTATGTTGACCCTTATCTTAAAGGAGGAATTGGAAAAATGAACTTAATCCCTACAGTTATTGAACAAACAAACCGCGGGGAGCGCGCTTATGATATCTACTCCCGCCTTTTAAAAGACCGCATTATTATGCTGGGAAGCGCAATTGATGACAATGTGGCGAACTCGATTGTTGCCCAATTGTTATTCCTTGAAGCTGAAAATCCTGAGAAAGATATTTCCATTTACATAAATAGCCCTGGCGGAAGCATCACAGCTGGTATGGCTATTTATGATACCATGCAGTTCATCAAGCCTAAGGTACAAACAATCTGCATCGGCATGGCAGCTTCCATGGGTGCTTTCTTGCTTGCTGCTGGAGAAAAAGGCAAACGTTTCGCTCTTCCTAACAGTGAAGTCATGATTCACCAGCCGCTTGGCGGTGCGCAAGGTCAGGCAACTGAAATTGAAATTGCTGCAAAGCGCATTCTTTTCCTTCGCGAAAAGCTGAACACGATTCTTTCAGAGCGCACTGGCCAGCCGCTTGAAGTGATTGCGAAAGATACAGACCGTGACAACTTTATGACAGCTGAAAGAGCGCTTGAATACGGTTTGGTTGACCAAATCATTTCCCGCAACTCTTTAGACGAGAAAAAATAAGCAAGAAAAAACAACTCGCATCTTCTCGATGCGAGTTGTTTTAGTTTTCATCCTGGATGTATTTTGCCAGTTGTTCAATCGCTTCGTGTTCGTCGTTTCCTTCTGCTCTTAGGGTAATAACAGACCCTGAGCTGACAGCAAGGCTCATGAGTCCCATGATGCTTTTCGCATTCACTTTTTTTCCGTCCTTTTCCAGGAAGATATCGGAAGAGAACCGATTTGCCTCCTGAACGAATAATGCAGCCGGACGTGCCTGTAAACCTGTTTTTAATTTCACTTCAACCTGTCTCTCAGCCATGTAAATCTCCTCCCTGCCGATACTCTGTTATTGATGGCCAATTTTTTCTCCAGCCCGGAGTTTATCAGCTATTTCATCTATTTTTCTTAACCGGTGATTTATCCCCGATTTGCTTATATTTCCGCCTGAAACCATTTCACCAAGCTCTTTAAGCGTGACATCCTGATAGGCTACCCGCAATTCGGCAATTTCCCTGAGCTTGTCAGGAAGAATCTGCAGCCCGACAGTCTGGTCAATATACCGGATGTTTTCGACCTGCCGCAAAGCTGCTCCAATCGTTTTGTTTAAGTTCGCTGTTTCACAATTTACCAGACGGTTAACCGAATTTCTCATATCACGGACAATCCTGATATCTTCAAAACGAAGAAGTGCAGAATGGGCGCCGATAATATTCAGGAATTCAGTAATCTTCTCAGCTTCCTTCAAATAGGTGATATACCCTTTTTTCCGTTCAAGCGTTTTGCTGTTCAGCCCGAACGTATTCATTAATTCACATAGGGAGTCATTATGCTCCTTGTAAAGGGAAGCAATTTCAAGATGATAGGATGAGGTTTCCGGATTGTTAACGGATCCCCCGGCAAGGAATGCGCCGCGCAGATAAGAACGCTTACAACATTTCTTTTTAATCAGTTCATTGGAAATATCGTGTGTAAAAACAAAGCCTTCACTTAGAATTTTCAGGTCATCCAAGATCATGCTGGCCTGCTCATTTAATCTGACAATATAAACATTGTTCTTTTTTAATCTCATTTTCTTTCGAACAAGCAGCTCGACCTGAACGTGATAGTTCCTCTTTATCAGTGTGTAAATTCTTCTTGCTATTGCCGCATTTTCTGTCTGGATATCCACAATCAATTTCCGGTTGGAAAAAGAAAGTGATCCATTCATTCGGATAAGCGCAGATAGCTCCGCTTTCCCGCAGCACTCTTTCATTTCCAGGTTCGTCAATTCTTTTTTCGTTTCCGAAGCGAAAGACATCCCTTCACCCCCTATCTGCAAAGAACATAAAGCCAGGATAAATCGTCTTTAGAAATCATACTCGACTCCGGGCAACCGTATGCACAGTTTTTTATTATCCCGGGCATCTGCCTTTGCACATCTATATATTACGCGTTAAAACGCTTTTTGGTTTCATCTAAAAGCAAATTATAAAGCATTTGGGCAACCTCTTTCGTATCATGGCGAATCATTCCATTTTCGTGGCTGACAATCTCGCCGTGCATGATCTCAAGGCCCAATTCAGAAAGTGCATCTGTATCATAAACAACAGGCTTAGCCATTTCCTCGCTGTATCGCTCCTGTATATGCGGAGGAATTTCTTCATTATTGACAAGAATTGTGTTAATAAAAGCACAGCTCATATGGTCATATAATGCTTTCACATGGTCACTGGCGCTATAGTCAAGCGTTTCTCCTGCCTGTGTCATCAGGTTGCATATATACACTTTTTTGGCCTTGGAACGGCATACCTCGCTGCCCAGCTTGGGTACAAGCAAATTGGGAAGAATGCTTGTGTACAAGCTTCCAGGGCCAATAATAATCATGTCCGCCTGTCTGATCGCATGCAGCGTTTCAGGCAAAGCTTTAATATTTTTCGGGGTTAAGAAGACCTTCTTGATCTTTTTCCCCGAATATGGAATTTTCGATTCACCCGAGACGATGGTTCCGTCTTCCATTTCCGCATGAAGCACTACACTTTGATTCGCTGCCGGCAGCACCTTGCCGCGCACATTCAGAACCTTGCTCATTTCCTGTATCGCATGGACAAAGTTGCCCGTAATCGAAGTCATTGCTGCAAGGATTAGGTTCCCCAGCGAATGGCCTGATAGCTCATTGGCCGTCGCAAAGCGATGCTGGAACATTTCCTCGATCAGCGGCTCCACATCGGAAAGGGCCGCCAGCACATTGCGGATATCCCCAGGCGGCGGGATATGAAGGTCCTGACGCAATCTTCCTGAGCTGCCGCCATCATCGGCTACTGTTACAATCGCAGTAATATCAACAGGATATTGCTTTAACCCCCGCAATAGAACGGGCAGTCCTGTTCCTCCCCCGATGATGACAATTCTTGGCTGTCTGTTCATTTGATGTTTTCCTTTCTCCTCTCGATGTCACGATGAGTGATGGCCGTATGATAGTCCTTTTTAAAATAATTGGCAATATACTCTGCCAGCGCTACCGAACGATGCTGGCCTCCCGTACATCCAATGGCAACAACCAGCTGAGCCTTTCCTTCCCTTTTGTAATGAGGAAGCATAAAGCTCAAAAGCTCAGTGACCTTCTCAAGGAATTTGCTTGTTTCCGTCCATTTCAGCACATAGCTGGATACTTCTTCATCCAAACCCGTCTTCGGTCTCATATGCTCAATATAATGCGGGTTTGGGAGGAAGCGGACATCGAACACAAGATCTGCATCAATCGGAATGCCATGCTTAAAGCCGAAGGACATGACATTCACCGTAAAAATCGTCTTTTTATCTAAAGAGAATTCCATAAGAATTTTTTCCCGCAATTCTCTTGGCTTCATATGCGAAGTGTTATAAATGAGCTGGGCCCTGCCTTTTAACTCTTCAAGCAGATCCCGCTCAAGCTTAATCCCTTCAAGGGGCAAGCCAGATGGAGCAAGGGGATGTGATCTTCTTGTTTCCTTATAACGTCTCACTAATGTCGAATCGTCCGCATCCAGGAAAAGGATTTGCGGAGTAACCCATGAAGTCTCAGACAGCTCATCCAGCGCTTTAAACAAGTGATCGAAAAATTCGCGTCCGCGCAAATCCATCACCAATGCCACCTTATTCATCTTATTCCCTGATTCCTTCATCAGTTCAAGAAACTTCGGCAGCAGCGTCGGCGGCAGATTATCGACACAGAAAAAGCCAAGATCTTCAAAGCTTTGAATGGCTACCGTCTTGCCGGCCCCTGACATTCCTGTAATAATGACCATTTGAGTATCATTCACAGCACCCATACTCATTTCTTTTTCCCCCTGTTTATATCAAATTCAGCTAGGATCGAGCCTGTAGCTGATTAATTCAAAGTCTGGCGTATACGTAAACGTTCCATAAATCATTCCCTGCCCATGAATCATATACTCTAATATATGAGAATCCCCGGCAGCCATCGGAAGGTTTTTTATCTCTGAAAACGGATGCCAGCGAAGTTTGCCCTCTTCCGATTCATCCACGTTCAGCCCATCTGAGGCTGTTGCAAGGAATGTGAACATCATCCACTCCTGCACAACCTTATCGCCATCCTTCATGATAAAAGTAAAGATCCCTTTTATATTGGGATTGCGCAGATAGATGCCTGTCTCTTCCCTGAACTCACGGATGCACGAGTCCCTTACCGATTCGCCCGGCTCCATTTTCCCGCCCGGCGCAACCCACCAGCCTCTCCTTGGCTTTTGCAGAAGCAAAACCTGATCATCTTTTAATAACACACAGTTCGTGACTCGCTGCAACACTTTTCACCTCTAATTTCCGAATCATTCCGTTAACTGCTTTTGCACGGAATCGCTTTATGTAAAAGCTGGCTAACGCTTTCTTTATTCCTTACATTATACTATTTTTGTCTGATAGCCACAATGAATACAGATTTCCAAAAGGAACGCAAAAAAATGTATAAGCTGACTCAAGATAATGGCCCTGTTAACTGTTTCAGCTCCAGGCACTTTCTTTCCGCTTGAAGTCACAGACGTCGGCGGGCTCGGACTTCTGAGCAGCACCTCATGAAAGAAATGAACACTTTCTTGAACACAGCTAAAAAAAAGAGCACAGGCCAAGTACCTGTGCTTACAAAGGATTATATCTTTAAAAGGGGGTCAATTTCTATTCCTATATTACCTGATATTTATTTCACCCAGGTTACAGGATAATTAAAACAACGTGACTTTTTGTTAATCTTTGCAACTAGTGGTTAAATTTTCTAAATAAAACGGCACCTATCTCTAAGACAGTGTGCCGAATTCTATCTGCTAATTTTTCGCCTTAAGGCTTTCTTTTAATTCTTCCACATAGTGCTGTGCACTTTGTGCAGCAATGCTTCCATCGCCTGTAGCTGTAACAATTTGGCGAAGGGATTTTTCACGAATGTCTCCTGCAGCAAAAATGCCTTCCACCTTTGTTTCCATACGGTCATTTGTTTCAATATAACCATTGCTGTTTGTAATGCCAAGGCTTTCAAACGGCTTGGAAAGAGGGACCATGCCGATGTAGACAAATACACCGTCTGCTTTAAATTCCCTTTCTTCACCGGTTTCAGTAGAAACAAGCGTTACGCTGCCTACCTTTCCATCCTTTTCATTGACTTCTTTAACGGTTGTATTCCAGATGAAGTCAATTTTTTCATTATCAAATGCACGCTGCTGCAGGATTGCCTGCGCACGAAGCTGATCGCGTCTGTGAACGATTGTCACTTTTGAAGCGAAGCGTGTTAAGTACACGCCTTCCTCAACAGCAGAATCACCGCCGCCGACTACAACAAGCTCTTTGCCTTTAAAGAAAGCACCATCACAGACCGCGCAATAGGACACGCCGCGTCCGCCAAGCTCTTTTTCGCCAGGAATGCCAAGCTTCTTGTACTCGGCACCAGTTGAAATAATAACGGAGCGGGCTTTGTATTGCTTGGAGCCTGCCACAACCGTTTTGTACTCTTCCCCGTCAATGACTTCTTTAATATCGCCATACGCATATTCAGCACCGAATTTCTTCGCATGGTCGAACATTTTTGTAGACAAATCCGGCCCTAAAATATGGTCAAAACCAGGATAGTTTTCAACTTCTTCCGTGTTTGCCATTTGTCCGCCTGGCACGCCGCGCTCAAGCATGAGGGTAGACAGGTTCGCACGGGATGTATAAACAGCTGCTGTCATACCTGCAGGGCCTGCCCCAGCGATTATGACATCATAGATTTTTTCTTCACTCACAACGGTTCACTCCTTCAGTAATCAGCTCTCATGTAAATATCCGAAAAAGGTATTTTATAAATGCCCTTTAATACGCATATTATAGTATGACCTTCTTACTGTTATCCTATAAAATCAGGGAGTGTTTCGTCCAAAAATCTGCTCATTGAAGGCGTTCGTTCACTGATTTTACATATTTCCCCATGGTCGAAGCAGAAATTCCGTACCTGCCGGCAATCTTGGCTTGCGAAACCTTTTCGTTCCTCAGCCTATGCCATACATATTCAATCGCTGCGGCCCATGCTTTTTGGTTCTTTATGCCTTGATGGTTGTTTGTTAATTCAACAAAGATGGTGAACCACATTAAATATAAACCGGCCTCCACAGTCCCAATCGGATGGTAGTTTTCGTAAAACAGCACTGCTGTTTCATGGCCTGCCTGAATCTGAGCCGGAATGTTCTGTCCTGTTTTCACAAAGGAAAGGTAATCCTTTTCCAGCGCTGTAAACTTTCGGTTCTTCACGATTGATTCAGATGCCAGAACTTCATTTTTCCTGCTGGAAACAGACGTTAGGAAAAGACCAAACAGACGCTCCTCAATATAGTCGCTCTCCAGCTTTTTTAAAATGGACGAATAATGGTCCTCAAATCCGTTGCTGGTCACCTTTTCATCATTCCAAGGCTCGAAACCGGCTTTATCCGGATTAATTTCGATTGCTTTCTTCCACGCTGATTTTGCCAGTTCTTCGCGGCCAGTGAAATATGCAGAATAAGACAGCCAGTAATAGAATGGGCCATCCCCTTCAAATCCTTTTTTCTGAAGCTTCCTCAGCCATAAAAAAGCAGCTTCATACTCGCCTGTTAGCGCAAAGGTTGCACCAAGCTTAAACTGGTGTTCGATTGAAAGCGGCTTGATTTTTTTCAGTGCCTCTTTTAACAAGCGTACCTGCCTGAAATCCCGCCCGTAAAAAGCAAATACAAGCTTATTGCAAAGAGCATGAAGATTGCCCGGGTTTTCCTCAAGAACCTTCTCCAAAATTTCAGAGGCCTTTTGAACTTCCCCAAGGTAGAAATAAGCCAGTGCAAGGTTGTTGTATGCGGACCAATACTCCGGATATTCATCGATAACCGAATTCAGGATCTCAACCGCTTTCGGAAAATGGCCGGATTCCAGCAGTTCCCGAGCGTGTTCCTGCTTCGTAATCAAATCATCCTGTTCGTACAGATCCTCATCCAAACCCTCTGCCTCAAGCGTCAGCAAATCCAGCAAATCCTCTGTATCTTCCGTAAACTCTCCGTCCCGATCCAAATCAAGATACGTATTCGCATGCTGATAAGCGTCTTTGAACAATCCTAGATGAGCATAGTTGTTCGCAAGGAAATAATGGCACTCTACCATATCCTCATCAAGCTCTTCGAGAATCATATGAAGCAAACGATTCGACTCCTGATACTCGCCCATCTCGGAATGGACAATCGCCAGCTGGCAAACAATCATCGGCTCGCCCGGCTCAAGCTGCATTGCACGCATCAAATATTTTTTCGCTTTATGAAAATCCCTTCGGTGGTACGCCTTAATCCCTTTGGAAAAATAGTACTCACCATTCGGAATAAATGACAATAACTTTCCCTTTTGGTGTCTAGCTTTAGAGTCTTTGCTCATGAAATCCTCCATTAATGTTAGTAACTAAAGTAGTATATCATACGAACAAGCCTGCGGAGAAGGGATGAAAGCACAATAGTATTTCCAGTGGGGTTTTTTTGTTGGAAATCTCGGTTGTGAGTTTATTGCACTAGTTTAGTACTGCTGGAAATTCAGGTCTGTCATATTTTGATAGTTGGGTGGCGGATGGTAGCGGCGGCCTTTGTTGGTGCCTGTTTGGGGGAGGTTGAGGGATTCTAATAATCTCCTGGATATATGAGGAGATGAAAGCTGAAGAAATTCCCGAAATTCCATATTTGTTATGGGTTCACCATTATTTAATAAGAACAGATCAGTTATAGTTTTAATGTGGGCATCGGAACTTTTTATTCTGCATGCTTTGCATATCCAGACACCATCTCTTCTGGTCATTGGCTCGGAAATACAGACAGGGCATAAAACCCCCTTTATGATTTCGTTTTTTGATATTTTATAGAAGTTCAATATATCAAACGTTTCAGGGGTGTGCTCCTTCAAAATATTTTTAGATATTTTCTTTAGCACCTTATATTCCAGGTAGTTTTCTTTAAATGTCATACCTAACTTTTCAGTTTTACTTACTAGATATTGGGCATGAATTACTTTTTGGTGGATTTGATTATTTCCTGAAGTGCTTTGGAGAATTGTAGAAGGTTTGCTAAAAACAACAAAGTAATCAACAGGTAAATGAAAGCCCCGTTTGGTTAACCATTTTTGTAGCTCTCTAGCTTGTTGGCTGGCCTGCTCTATAGGATTCGAATATCCTTTTTCTTCACCATATGGTGTGGTTTGAATCATTTGATTAAATTGAGGATCAAAATATATTTTTCCTATTAGATTTTTCACTTCTAAAATGAGGGCAAATTTCTTAGAAAGGATTAAAGTGTCAATTTGAAAGAAAAACTGGCGGTTTGTGAGGCGTATTCCATGAAGAATGATATATTCCTTTTCCGGCAGCTTACCTAAATGGAAATCTAAAGACGATTCCCCTCGATGTCCTGCCCATCGTTTTGCCTGATCTTTTTCAATTTCCGACCGCACATTATGATTTTTGGGCAGCCTTCTTAAAAGGACATCATTCTTTTGAATCCTTATTGGAATTGTTCGATGTTTTGCTATCAAATGCATCACTCCTTACTGTATTTTAAAATGGTATTCGTCTATATTACCTAATCTCCTGCTTTTTTACTTACCTATTTTGATTTTTCTAGCATGTTTTTAATTTTATCTAGCAGATTTTTAATTTTATTTAACATGTTCCGAGATTTATCTAACATGTTTTAGAATTTATCTTACATTTGGAACAATTTAAGGTTAAGTAAATCAAAAAAAAACCGCCTCCCTTATTCAGAGGACGGTTCGCTTTTCTTATCGTGACGCTTATTGAGAACTTTCAATACTTCGTTAAAAGGGAGGTCCTGCTCGCGAAGAAGGACCATTAAATGATAAATCAGATCGGCTGCTTCCCATTTCAGCTCATCTTTATCGCGGTTCTTGGCAGCGATAATGACTTCTGCGGATTCTTCGCCAACCTTCTTAAGGATTTTATCAACGCCTTTTTCAAAGAGGTATGTTGTGTAAGCACCTTCTGGGCGGGTCTTTTCGCGTTCTTCGATTACTTTTTCTAGTGTGTGGAGGATTTCGTAAGCAGATAAATCACCTGTCTCTTCCCCGTATACTCTTTCTTCAAAACAGCTAACTGTACCTGTATGGCAGGCAGGTCCTGCCGGCTCAACCAGCACTACAATCGTGTCCTGGTCGCAATCAAGCTTCATTTCTGCGATTTTCTGTGTGTTTCCGCTGGTGGCGCCTTTATGCCACAATTCATTGCGGGAACGGCTGAAAAACCAGGTTTCGCCTGTTTCCGCTGATTTTAAAAGGGATTCCCGATTCATATAGGCTAATGTTAAAACTTCTTTTGTTTTCGCATCTTGCACCACGGCAGGGATCAGTCCCTTTTCATCAAACTTTACGCTTTCAATATTCATCGGACTACCACCCCTTTTTCCTTTATATAGGCTTTAACTTCGGCAACAGATGTTTCTTTATAGTGGAAGATGGATGCGGCCAGAGCGGCATCGGCTTTTCCCTCGATAAAGGCTTCAGCAAAGTGATCCGCTTTGCCGGCGCCGCCCGAAGCGATAACCGGAATCGAAACCGCCTCGCTGACAGCTTTCGTCAGCTTGATATCAAAGCCTTTTTTCTCACCGTCTGAATCCATGCTTGTGAGCAAAATTTCCCCGGCGCCGCGCTCGGCCGCTTCCCTTGCCCAGGCAATAACTTCAAGATCAGTTGGCTTCCGTCCACCGTGTGTGTATACGCGCCATGAACCAAGCTCTTCATCATACTTTGCATCAATCGCTACAACGATGCACTGGGATCCGAAGAAGCCGGCACCTTCCGTTATTAAATCAGGATGATTTACTGCAGCGGTATTCAGGGAAACCTTATCTGCTCCAGCGCGCAGAATCCGCTTCATATCTTCCAGCGCGTTGATCCCGCCGCCGACTGTAAATGGAATTGCCAGTTCTGAAGCAACTGCCTTAACAACTTCGACCATTGTTTTCCGGCCTTCGTGGGATGCAGAAATATCCAGGAAAACAAGCTCGTCAGCACCCTGCTCATCGTAAAAACGGGCAAGCTCAACCGGATCTCCGGCATCGCGAAGCTGGACAAACTGGATTCCTTTTACAACACGGCCTTCCTTCACATCCAGGCATGGGACAATTCGTTTCGTCAGCATGATCCCTTCACCTCTTTCAGCGCTTCCGCTACTGTAAAGCGTCCTTCATAAATGGCCTTTCCTACGATTGCTCCCGCTATACCCTCTGAAACAAACTCTTTTAATTGAGACAAATCTGCCAGCTGGCTGACGCCTCCGGAAGCAATCACATTTGTGCCTGTTTCTTTTGCAAGCATCCGAACTGCTTCCACATTAGGGCCCGATAGCATGCCATCCGTTGCAATGTCAGTAAAAATAAATGTCTCGGCCCCGGCATCTGCAAATCTTTTGCCAAGGTCGACTGCCTTGACTTCAGAGGTTTCCAGCCAGCCATGTGTGGCAACATAGCCATTTTTCGCATCAAGCCCTACCGCAATAGCTTTGCCGTATTTACCGACCATTTCAATTGCAAACTCCGGATTGGAAACAGCGATGCTTCCGATAATGACACGGGTCACGCCATTCTCGAGATAATGCAGGATGTCTTCTTCCGTTCGGATTCCGCCGCCTATTTGCACGGAAACACCAAGCTCTCGCGCTGCCTGGATCACATATTGATCATTGACGCGTTTGCCGTCCTTTGCACCGTCCAGGTCCACCATATGGATCCAGTCAGCACCTTCATCAGCAAACTTTTTCGCCATATCAAAAGGAGAATCTCCATAGACCGTCTCCTTATCGTAATCCCCCTGCAGCAGCCGAACACAATTGCCGCCTTTCATATCGATTGCCGGATAGATGGTAAAACTCATTTCACAGACATCCTTTCTTCAACCAGCTCAGTAAAATTGCTCAAAAGCGACATGCCGAGCGAACTGCTTTTTTCAGGGTGGAATTGCATGCCGAACACATTGCCCCTGCCGACAACAGCCGGCACTTCCACATCATACAAGCTTCTGCTGATGACAACTTCCTGATCATCTGTGTCCACAAAGTAAGAATGGACGAAATAGACATAATCTTCTTCAAGCCCTTTTAAAATCGGTGAGCTATGCAGGAATTCAAGGCGGTTCCATCCCATATGCGGCACTTTATACGTTTCCCCTTCTGCTGTTGCGCCTGGAAAACGTCTAACATGGCCGGGCAGCAGCTGCAAGCCTTTCGTCAGACCATTCTCTTCGCTGCTCTCAAATAAAAGCTGCATGCCAAGGCATATGCCCAGCAGCGGCTTGCCTGTTTCCGCAAACTCTTTTACCAGATCCGCCAGGCCAGCAGAATTCAAAATGGCCATCGCATCCTTAAATGAGCCTACTCCCGGTAAGATAAGCCCATCAGCATTCATCAGCTCGTCTTTATTTTCAGATAGGAAGTAAGGAACATCCAAACGTTCAAGCGCTTTGCTGACACTGAACAGATTCCCCATTCCGTAATCAATGATGCCGATCATTTACAACATCCCTTTCGTTGATGGAACTCCCTTAATCCGGGGATCAATGGTCGTTGCTTCATCTAGGGCACGAGCAAGCGCTTTAAAAATAGCCTCAATCATATGGTGTGTGTTTTGACCATAGTGGATGATTACATGCAGGTTCATTCTTGCTTCAAGCGCCAGCTTCCAGAGGAACTCATGGACAAGCTCCGTGTCAAACGTGCCTACCTTTTGGCTCAGGAACTCAGCGCGCATTTCCAAATGCGGACGGTTGCTGAGATCAACCACAACCTGGGCCAATGCTTCGTCCATCGGAACAAAAGCATTGCCATAGCGCTTGATGCCTTTTTTATCGCCTAAAGCATCCTTTAATACTTGCCCAAGGCAGATGCCGATATCCTCAGTCGTATGGTGGTCATCGACATCTGTATCGCCATTGGCGACAATGTTCAAGTCGAACTGGCCATGCTTGGCAAACAGGTCAAGCATATGTGTCATAAAAGGCACGCCTGTTTCCAGGTCGCTCTTTCCTTCCCCATCAATATTTAAGGAGAGTGTAATATTGGTTTCGTTTGTTTTGCGGGAAATTTCTGCAGTTCTTACCATGATTATTCCTCCAGCTTATTTACTTAGTCTCGTTTCAATGGAACGGGCATGTGCCTCAAGCCCTTCCAGGCGTGCAAATGCAGCGATTTTTTCACCATTGTCTTTTAAAGCTTGTTCACTATATAAAAGAATACTTGATTTTTTTTGAAAATCCTCCACGTTCAGCGGACTTGAGAAACGGGCAGTTCCGTTTGTCGGCAGAACATGGTTTGGGCCTGCAAAATAGTCGCCGACCGGTTCAGGGCTGAATCGCCCAAGGAAAATGGCACCCGCATGGCGAATCTGTCCAAGAAGCTCCATCGGATTTCCTGTTAAAATCTCCAAATGTTCCGGAGCAAGGCTGTTTACCGTTTCTACTGCCTCCTCCATGTTTTCAGCTACATAAATGGCTCCATAATTTTCAATGGACTGAGCAGCAATTTCCTGCCGCGGCAGCTCCGCCAGCTGGCGCTTCACTTCTGAAGAAACAGCTTCTGCCAGAGTTGAGGATGGTGTAACGAGAACAGCACTTGCCATTGGATCATGCTCTGCCTGTGATAAAAGATCAGCCGCAACTTCATCTTCCTGGGCCGTGTCATCTGCTAAAATGGCAATCTCACTTGGGCCTGCAATCATATCAATATCGACATCCCCGAAAACTTCGCGCTTGGCAAGGGCAACAAAAATGTTTCCTGGACCTGTTATTTTGTCAACCGGAGCAATAGTTTCAGTGCCGTATGCCAATGCTGCAATCGCCTGGGCCCCGCCGACCTTATAAATTTCTTCTGCGCCCGCTATATGTGCCGCTGCCAGAACCGCAGGAGGCAGCTTGCCCGTCTTTTTATCAGGAGGCGACGTAATGACAATCCGTTTAACTCCAGCCACCTTTGCCGGAATTACATTCATAAGGACGGATGACGGATATGCCGCTGTTCCGCCTGGCACATATAATCCAACTGAATCAAGCGGTGTAATTTTCTGCCCAAGGATGGTGCCGTTTTCTTCCGTTGTCATCCAGGAAGGGCGAAGCTGCTTTTCATGGAAGGTCTTGATATTCTCCGCGGCTTCCTTTATGACCGCAAGGATTTCATCATCTACCTCGTTATAGGCTTCATCGATTTCAGCCTGTGTCACCGAAAAATTATTAAGCGAAATGCCATCAAATTTTCTGGTGTATTCTTTTAACGCCTGGTCTCCCCTTTGACGAACCGTTTCAATAATATTTTTTACAATCGCCCGCTGTTCTTCCGTCCCATTATCAACGGACCGTTTAATGGAAATCTGGTCAGTTACTTTTAAAATTTTCATAGGGTCCTACATCCTTTTTATCTAAGATTAACTGGCAGTAATATCCCCACTTCTTATACAATTAAAATCCAGTTATAAACTGCCTATAAAGGCCCGATTATCTGAACTCAGACTAAAGACGCCACGTCCTCCAAAAGCTGCTGCTTTCGGTCGTGCGATGTATCGCTGTCGGAGCTTACCTTGTCCTGTGGCAACGTCTGAGTGACCCGCATCCTGCGGTCCCCAACTAACCATCCGTGGAAGAACACCACGGATGGAAGTTTCACTTTATCGCAGATTAACGGGCAGTAATATCCC
>NZ_JAEL01000185.1 GCF_000518885.1 Bacillus sp. J33
TGCCGGTGTAGCTCAATTGGTAGAGCAACTGACTTGTAATCAGTAGGTTGGGGGTTCAAGTCCTCTCGCCGGCACCATTCTTCAAAGTTAATATGCGGAGGGGTAGCGAAGTGGCTAAACGCGGCGGACTGTAAATCCGCTCCTTCGGGTTCGGCAGTTCGAATCTGCCCCCCTCCACCATTTATTTTTTAATAAAAACAACAAAAATTGGACAAGCTATGAATGTCCTTTTTATTTTGTTAATTAATGGGCTATAGCCAAGCGGTAAGGCACCGGACTTTGACTCCGTCATTCGCAGGTTCGAATCCTGCTAGCCCAGCCATTTTATGAGCCATTAGCTCAGTCGGTAGAGCAGATTGCAGCATCTCAGTCTTCTTCTTCACCGAATAGCAATCTGTGACAAAGCACGCAGGGCTTTGGAACATCTGACTTAGCAGTATCAAGATTTAGGAAATATTATTATTTCGAGCCATTAGCTCAGTCGGTAGAGCATCTGACTTTTAATCAGAGGGTCGAAGGTTCGAGTCCTTCATGGCTCATTTTAAAATAACGCAGACCTTGGGAATCGAGTCCTGAAGGTCTTACTTGCGAATAAAATTGTATGCGGAAGTAGTTCAGTGGTAGAACATCACCTTGCCAAGGTGGGGGTCGCGGGTTCGAATCCCGTCTTCCGCTCCATTAAGGGGCCTTAGCTCAGCTGGGAGAGCGCCTGCTTTGCACGCAGGAGGTCAGCGGTTCGATCCCGCTAGGCTCCACCAACATACATATTGTAAAACCCTTATACCATCTTGGTTTAAGGGTTTTTTTGTTTTTCTAACTTAGAAATCTGAACTATTGGGCAGGCTTTCTGGATAAGAAGCTAAAACCCATTAGCTCGGGAATTTACGCATAAAATTCAAAAGTGGCGCGTAAATCGGACAAAGTAGTTCATATAAGTAAAAAGTGACGCATAAACCGCAGATAATAGTTCAAAAAAATTAGAAAAGTAATGCATAAGTTAATCTAAAGAGAGATTAGCCGGATATTGAAAGGGAATTTACCTGGTTTTCTGAAAGACTCGAGGGCTCCAGCCATAATTTATTATCTCCACAATTTATTAGGTGAATGGGTGTGTTTGTTTGATAAATTACATGACTTATTACCCAGTATCACTGGTTTGTTTGCTGAGTTCACACTTACATCACTGCAGGAAGTAAAATTTAGAGTTCTCCACATAATACCTCCGCTTCTGGCCGCATATATATACACAATTTTGTCGAGTTGAGTCATGGGATTGAAAGCGGTTAAAATATTATTATGAAGGGAAAGGGAGGAGACAGATTATGAAAAGACAGAAATTATCGATAATTGGAATGCCGATGGATTTAGGGCAGATGAGACGCGGTGTGGATATGGGGCCAAGTGCCATTCGCTACGCTGGTGTAAATGAACGATTAAAAAGCTTGTTCGAAGAAATTCATGATCAGGGTGATATCGCCATTGGGCGGCCGGAGGTTCAGGTAGATCCGGATTCCAATCTTAGAAACTTAGATTTGATTGCAGAAAAGACAGAAAAGCTGGCAGCAGAAGTAGATAAAGCAATAGAGGCAGGGTCCTTTCCATTAGTGCTTGGCGGTGACCATAGCATCGCAATTGGAACATTGGCGGGGGTATCCAAGCATTATAATAATCTTGGGGTTATCTGGTATGATGCCCATGGAGATTTAAATACAGCTGAGACTTCGCCATCTGGAAACATTCATGGAATGCCTCTTGCAGTAAGCCTTGGAATTGGACATCCCCTATTAACAAATGTCGGTGGATACGGTCCGAAGGTTAAGCCTGAAAACATTGTTATTATTGGTGCCAGGTCTTTAGACGAAGGCGAAAGAGAGCTTATTAAAGAAAGAGGCATTAAGGTATATACGATGCATGAAATCGATCGACTTGGCATGACAAAAGTTATGGAAGAGTCTATCGCGTATTTAAAAGAGAGAAATACAGATGGTGTTCATCTCTCATTGGATCTTGATGGTTTGGATCCGCATGATGCCCCAGGTGTAGGGACTCCGGTAATTGGAGGAATCAGTTATCGTGAGAGCCACCTGGCAATGGAAATGCTTGCCGAGTCACAAATTATAACCTCGGCAGAATTTGTAGAAGTTAATCCGATTTTGGATGATAAAAATAAAACGGCCACAGTAGCTGTAGCTCTTATGGGTTCATTGTTTGGAGAAAAACTTCTTTAAAAACTAGGCTCTGTTAAATTTGCCTGTTGATTTCAGCACGAGGCACTCAAGCTTTCAGCGGGCGGTCCGACGCTCCTCGGTGCATTCGCACCTGCGGGGT
>NZ_JAEL01000186.1 GCF_000518885.1 Bacillus sp. J33
AATACAAGGCCGAAAAAGGCTGTACCGACTACCGTTCTGAATCCTCCAAAAATGATATAAGTACAAAGAATCATGAATCCAAAGGAGAACCAGAACGTGCTAAGCTCCGGAAACATCCACACTTGAATGACCTCGATAAATGTTCGTACTACAGCTACGGCGTACAAAATAAAGTAGCCTATGAAAATGGAGCTGATTGCCTTGCCAATAAAATTGCCTGTAAGGTACTTATGGGCTGTCACAAAATCTCCATCAACCGTTTCGGCAACTTTATAAATCATCCATAGAATGATATGTATGCATCCCCCGGCAAACAGGATGGACATCCAGGCATCATAGCCTGCATCCTTTGCGATGATTCTCTGATAGCCAAGAACCCCGATGCCAATTTGCATGGACATAATTAAATAAAACACTAGAAATGGAGATATCTTCAATCTGTCTGGTACTGGCTGCTCCTGCATCTGGTTCACCTCCGTTTCATGATTGGTAACTGGCTGCTGTATAAAACTGCGTCCCCGCTCCCGTGTTAGTCATCAATATCCTTTTTCTCTTTAGCTTTTTTCTTGCTAAAGCGGAAAGGATTTTTAGTTCGTAAAAAGAGCGGCCTCTTGTATTGCTTTTGAAATGGAAGCCTGATAAGCGCGTCTTTCATATCAGTAACCCTTGGCGGATACAGAGGCTCAAGAAATGGCCTTCCAAGAGATGTAAGCCTGATTAAATGAGTCAGCAATATACAAAAACAAAAAACAATTCCAAGCAGCCCCCAAAGCTCAGCAAAAAATAAGAAGGGGAAGCGGAGCAAACGGATTGTATTGCCCATCCTGTATACCGGCGTAGTGAAGGAAGCAAGAGCGGCAAGGGCCACGATAATTAGGAGGACATTACTCGTCAGTCCGGCTTCTACTGAAGCTGTCCCGATAACAATCCCGCCCACGATGCCGATTGTCTGGCCGACTTTTGTAGGGAGCCGGGCTCCGGCCTCCCGCAGCAGTTCAATCGTCAGTTCCAGGAATAATGCTTCAAGAATCGGAGGGAGGGGAATTTCCCTCCTTGATGTAATTAAAGTACTCATCAAATCTTTTGGAATAAGTTCATAATGATAAGACAGTGCTGCCACATAAATAGGTGTAATAAGGATTGAAAAGGCAACCGCAAATAAACGGATCAAACGGAAAAAGGACGATAGCAGCCAATTTAAAAAATAATCTTCAAATGAACTAAAAAACTCAACAAGTGTTGTTGGCGTAATTAGGACATGAGGCGATCCATCTACCACAATCGCAATTTTTCCTTCAGCTAAAATACCTGCTACCCTGTCAGGCCTTTCCGTATCGAGAAGCTGCGGGAAAGGAGAGTTTGAGTTATCCGAAATCAGCTGAACGATAAAGGAACTGTCTGTAATGGCATCAAACTTTACATTTGAAAGCCGCTGTCTGACAGCATTGACATTATCCTCGTTCGTAATGTTTTCCATATACAGCATGGCGACTCCCGTTTTAGACAAGCTGCCAAGAGTAAACTCTTCCACAATCAGTTCTTTAACAGGCAGACGCTTCCGGATGAGATTTAGGTTTTGCCCCAATGACTCCACAAACGCTTCCTTAGGGCCAATAACAGAGAATTCGACTTCTGGCTGGGTTATACTCCTGACAATCTCCTTTTGAGCTGCAATAAAGCCAAAGTGCTTAAGCTCTGTTTCGATGGTCAGCATCACATATCCATTCATAATCTTTTGTTCAATTAATGATGGATCGTCACAGATTTGGACATCTGCTATGGGGACCAGCTGTTTAATATCTTCAATTTCCCGGAATTCTTCTTCCAGCAAATTTGGAAGTATGCCATCCTGAATGACATTCTCATCCACCAAAGTGGACATGAACGTAAGCCCGAAACGAACATTTGTTTTTTGGTTATAATAAAAAATTTTCTTAAAGTCTTTGGATTTAATTAAGGACTGTTCCCATTCCTTATGCTGGATATCCTCTTTAATTCGCTTATTTTTCAACCAACTTTTCATAGGAAAATCACCATCATTTTTGGCATTACGCTTATTGTTGCCGGTTTTGGAAAACTTATGAATGGCAGACATAAAAAAGAGGCTGTTTTTTGAAGGGCAAGAAAGCACTATTTTTGTGTTTTTTACAGCATAAAAAGAGCCTGCAGAAATGCAGGCTCTCAGACTGTCGACAAACTCGATGAAAATCGTGCTTGTCTGCAGTCTTTTTTATTTTAAAATAGAAGTAATACAATGCTTGAGGTGATTTAAA
>NZ_JAEL01000187.1 GCF_000518885.1 Bacillus sp. J33
TATAAAGAGTCATTATTACAAAACTAGCAATAATGTTGGCAAGTGGTTACATTTTAAACTGCCGTTTCATGCATTTTTTGCTTGCCAAATACAAGAAAAACTGTTGTAGAAGAAATTGTCTTATCAAAGCAAAAAAATTCAAATAACCAGCTTAGTAAATCTGATTCAAAAAAGTCAAAACTGAAGAGGTATTTGAATGAATAAAGTGCAAAAGTTTATTGAAACAAAAGAATACAAAAGATTTGCTGAGTTCTGTGATGCGTGTATCAAATATAAATATATAGGTATTTGTTATGGACTGCCCGGCGTTGGAAAAACATTATCCTCAAGGTACTATTCAAATTGGGATTTCATCGAGAAGCAAATTGATTATAAAAAAGCAAATGAAATTGGCATAAACGCAGATGAAAAGATACTTGAAGCAAAAACAATTTTTTATACAGCTCCTGCAGTACGGGCTACTAAAATGACCGACGAAATTCGTACAATTGGAACTAGAATAAAACTGGTAAAAACTATGTATGAAGTACTTACTAAGGGAGAAGAAGAACCGAATTCTACTAGAACTTATGAAGATATCGACTTGATTATTGTTGATGAAATAGATCGACTAAAAATGCAAAATTTAGAACAACTTAGAGATATTTATGATCGAAACGACTTAGCAATGATATTAATTGGAATGCCCGGTATTGAGAAGCGATTAGCTCGATATCCCCAACTTTACTCTAGAATAGGATTTGCTCATGAATTTGATAAACTTAGTAAAGATGAAACTCATCATATATTGGAGTATAAATGGGAAGAGTTAGGACTTAAAGTAAAACTTGAAGATTTTTCCGATTATGAAGCAATAACCAGTATCATTAAGATTACTGGAGGAAATTTTAGGCTTATACAGAGACTTTTCACACAGATTGAGAGAATACTTGAAATTAATAATCTTGATACCATTACAACTGAAGTTGTTGAAGCTGCACGAGATAGTTTAGTTATTGGAATTAAGTAAATATAAAAAAGCTATCATTTGGATTTGATAGCTTTTTTTATTATTTATAATGCAAAATAGCAACTAAAACAGGTGCAAAATAACATCTAAAGTGACAACCTTGATAATACTACACTTGAAATTGTTCATCTAGAGTCTACCCTTAATGAACAAATAAAGTCGACGATTGCCCATCTGATTGCATGTGAGAATCCATTGAAGCGAATAAAACAATGTAATAAATTGAAATTTTTAGAAAAAACACGATCTAATACTCCTGTTATAGTGGTAATATTTAACTATATAATTATAGGAGGGATTTTCTTATGAAAAAAGGAATCCTACTACTTTTCTTACTAATGCTAGTTTTGTCAGCATGTTCAAATAAAGAAAAGGAAGTAACGAACAATGCACCTGTAGAAAAACTTAGTCCACTAGAGGCAATCTCAAAGGTCTGTCTTGAAACTCCATTAGAACAGTGTAGGGAAATTTTCGAGGATAATGGTAAATCAATTGAGGATCAGGCAAGGGGAATAATTGATAAGTACAGTGAAGTTTATTACATTCTCACTACCGAAGATAGTGTGGACTATAAGAAAAGAACGGTTGAGGAAAACATGAATTCCTTACATACTAAAGGATACGATATTATCATTAAAAATCATGAAGAAAAAGGAAATAAATATTATGTGAAATTACTAAAGGACAAAATTTATCCACTCACACAAATATACAATACTCAAACTATTGATATTGGAATGGATAAATTTGAACTAGTCGTTTCTATGGGTTTTCCTAACGATATTAATTCAACAACTACTGCCAAAGGGTCAAGTGAACAATGGGTTTACAGAGAATTAAATAAATACGTTTACCTTAAGGATGGGGAAGTAACATCTTTCCAAGATTAAATTAAAAAAAACTAAATCTTATTTTGAGAGAGCGTTTTTATGAGGATATTGTTTATTTTGCTTTTATCTTTTATTCTAGTGGCATGTTCAACAAATGACACAGAAATTTCTAATGATGTAGAAAACACAGATACTAATAAAGAAGAAAAATTAACACAAGAATGTAGCCGAAATGTGATCAGCATTTCGGTTTTTTTATTTATCTTATAGGGGTCCTACCACATGCCCATCAAGCTAACAAAGTAAATTACTAGATACGAAATGATCCTTGTTTTAAAACTAGCGAGTGATGGAAAAGTAGGCATGCCAAAG
>NZ_JAEL01000188.1 GCF_000518885.1 Bacillus sp. J33
AGAAGCGTGTCAGCGGGAGACCCCGCAGGTGCGAATGCACCGAGGAGCGTCGGACCGCCCGCGGAAAGCGAGTGCCTCGTGCTGAAATCAACAGGGAAATTTAACAGAGCCTATATTTAAATTGAAGCTTTGGCAGAAAAGTAAAAGACCTTCTCAATTGAAGGCCTTTTAACTATCTTAGGATAGCAATAAAGATTAACTTTATCTCACTCTTCATTTTTCCAGCGGGAGTTTCTGACATCTTCTTTTATTACGTTCCACTTTTTTCAAAGTCCTTGTAATGGATGATCTCAGAAAGGATCTTGCATCCATCTGCTCTTTCAAATTCCCCTCTGGCTTCATCCTTATTGTCATACTCGAACATTTTAATTCTGTCTTGCAAAAAAAGGGTTAGAATCCACATATCAGTTCCCTCCCTGGATATTAAAGATTAACTGAAGAAACGTAACACATTATTAAAGTGCACAAAAGTAGCTGTTAGATGGATTTTGTAAGTCTCAGGTACATATGAGTTTGTGGCAAATTCATTGCCCGCCCATTTTAGAAATCCTCTGTATGTTACCGAATGATGGAGTACATTTCTGGGATTCTATTGAAACTTCTTCGAATGCAAGCAATTAGCGAGCTTCCCCAATATACAGACATGGTACTCTATTCTACAAACAGATTAAAAGCAATGGTAATCAGCCAGCCAAGAGCAAGTGAAACGGAAAGATATGTACCTATATAAAGTAATATCTCCATCATGGTTCCTCCTCAAAATCGGTTTGACTTGGATTTTTTAAAAACAATGTCAAGTTGCTTTTCCCAAGGTGGATCGTCTTCTTGCTGCTGCATCCATATCCAAGACTGCTGCCAGAAAATCACTTATTTTTCCAAGCCTCCAAGTCGTTTTCAATCCCTATATTATTAGCAGTTTCAGCCCCCTTCCTCTAAAATAATGCCATTATAACAAGTGAAACTTAAAAATATGTCGAACCATCGGGTGTTCACCGATTTGTAAATAGACTGTTAACTTCCCTTAATAAACCCGTCCAAAAACTCATCTTTGTCTTCAAATGGAAAACAACACACCTAATTTGCCCTCTAGAGAGATTAGCAGGGTACACTTTGTACGATTCTAATTTTGTATATTTGATTAATCTGCTGTGTTTATAATATTGATTTTGGCACCCTGTTGATTGGAGCGGAAGGCGCGAGATCCTCGGAAATGCTTTCGCATTTCCTTCGTGCGGTGTTAACTCGGGGAAGCTTATTCAAAGTCCTGCGGGAGAGCGAGTCAAAGGGAGACCCCACAGGCGCGAATGCGCCGAGGAGCGTCGGACCGCCCGCGGAAAGCGAGCGCCTGGTACGAAAATCAACAGGCCCATTTAACAGAGCCACTTAAAAAAACCCATTTCCCTCGAAATGGGTTTTTTTAATATGTATGGTTTTTACGAATTCAAATCCAAGTCTCAACCACTCTTGGGTCATCTGTTTCTGACCTTGGCACCAAAGAAAATCCATTCGGAATTTCCTTTCTGATCGCCTCTAGATTTGTTCTCATCAGGATGTAGTCAGTCGGCTGATCTACATCAAAAACCCTTGCCACAAACATTCCCTGATAATCTTTTGGACTTGAAAAAATACAGATGATCGGCATTCGATACTCTTGTAAATTGATCTCGCTAAATGAACTAATTAATCGATCCTGGCTTTCCAAATAAAATCTCTCCTTTTTAATTCTTATTATCTATTTTATAGATTATCCGGAATATTCTAAACAGTTTTTTCTGCAGCAAATGAAATTAAACTGCCAATAGGTCTACTAGTTATCTATTGGATTTATAAATTATTACTATTATTGAATATTCCGTTAATTTTAAAGGATTCATGCAAATAATCGCGAATTTTTATATATAATCATATAAGGGGCATCTTCAATACTGTGTGGATTACTGGAATCATTACACCTTCATTGACTTGGACTAAAGATCCTAACAGGAAGATGTTTCCTGTTTCAATTTACGCTATTTTCGTAAAGTTTGTTGCTTTTAAGGGCCAACTAAGGTTAGTGAACTGAGTTGATTGGAGCGGAGGGCACTTGATCCTCGAAAATGCTACCGCATTTCCTTCGTGCGGTGCCAGGTCAGGGAAGCTTATTCAATGTCC
>NZ_JAEL01000189.1 GCF_000518885.1 Bacillus sp. J33
CATTTTTATTATTTCCACTGTCTACTTGACAGGGGGCAGTTCATGCTGGGATTGGGGTTTTTTAATGTCATTTTCTGCTGCTGATAAAAGGCTGTTCAACTTGGCAGCAATAAGTGATTGGCAAATAAATTTAAGAATCTGCAAATAAGACAGGAAAAATGCAATTAAAATAAAGTAAAAGGGTGTGAGCAGCCCAGTTTTATGACGAAATACTACCAAACTGTATAAAAACAGTTAAACTTAGAATAAACTGATAAAAATTTCTGTTGCCCGTATCTTTTTGAACCTTTTTTCCGTTATAAAAGCAGAGATGTGTCAAAGGAGTGAGCAGGGTTATGAAGCAGGGGAAAGTTCAGGCCGAATCAGGAAGAATTTACAAGCAGGAAGAAGAGAGCTTCATTGAAAATATCTATCCGTCCCTTCTGCGTTATGGCAGGTTTCTTGCACAAAACCGGTGGGACGGCGATGATCTTGCCCAGGAGGCTATAGTACGTGCATATAACAGTTATCCGCCTAGTAAGATCAATCAGCCTCTTTTAAAAAAGATTGCCTATAATTGCTGGATGGATATGATCAGATGCCGAAAACGGGAACAGCTGGAAGAGGCGCCGGAATACGATGGCGGAAAATGGATATATGGCGCAGGGCACTCAGCCGATTATCTCCTCAATCAGCTAACATTGAAGCAGGCTGTCATTTTTACGCTTAAGGAAGGTTTCCAATATAAGTCAAAAGAAATTGCGGAAATCATGCAAACAACCGAGTTTGCGGTAAAAGCCTTACTAAATCGTGCACGAAAACAGCTTCAGATTAAAGGAGAAGGCAAAAGAAAGTTTACTGAAGAGGAAAAGGCAGTATATGAACTCCTGAAGGAATCAGTGGCTGCGGAAGATCCAACTATCCTGATCAATGCAATTCCTTTCTTGCAAGCCCTTGAAAGCCATGCACAAAAACCTGATTTCACAACCTCATCATCTCCTGCTAACACGCTCTGTCTGGCGGCATAGATCCGCCAAGAATAGGAGGGATTCAGGTGACAGCTATACCATATGTGATTGAACAATCCAGCAGGGGAGAGCGTTCTTATGACATATACTCCCGGCTGCTAAAGGACAGGATTATTATGATTGGGGAAGAAATTAATGATGCTGTAGCAAACAGTGTAATTGCCCAGCTGCTATTTCTGGCAGCAGAATCTCCGGATAAGGACATCTCCCTTTATATCAATAGCCCAGGCGGTTCAACAACAGCAGGATTTGCCATCTATGATACGATTCAATATATCAAGCCTGACGTTAGGACCATATGCACTGGAATGGCCGCATCGTTTGGTGCCATGCTTCTTTTGGCAGGAAAAAAAGGAAAACGCTATAGCCTTCCTAATAGTGAAATTATGATTCACCAGCCGCTTGGAGGGGCAAGGGGCCAGGCTACGGAAATTGAAATTTCTGCTAAGCGGATTATCAAGCTGAGAGAGCATATTAACAGCATCATAGCAGAAAGGACCGGACAGTCATTGGAAAAAGTGGCGCGTGATACGGATCGGGATTATTTCATGAGCGCTGAAGAAGCGAAGGAGTATGGGATCATTGATGAGATAATTTATCATAGTTAGGCAGAAGGAAGCAGCCGTTTAGCGGCTGCTTTTGCTGCTTAAAAGAAGGCTTCTTCTCAGATAAAGGCCAAATGATGTGCAAAACCTTTTGCTGATTGATCCAGGAGTTGATGGGACAAAGATTTCTCTCACTCCTTTTAAAGTTTACCTTCGACATTTTTCTGCATCTGCTTTACATAATCCCCAACAAAAAAAGAAACCAGCCTCTTTGCTGATTTCTTTTTTTTGGCTCTTTTCTCATATATTGTTGTTTTTACATATAAATTTTGTCCGTTGATTTCAGCACGGGGCACTTGCTTTCCGCGGGGAGGAATGAGAGCCTCCTCGGCTTCGCCTGTGGGGTCTCCCACTTCCCTCTCTTCTGAGCAGGACATTGAATAATCTTCCCTGACCTGGCACCGCACGAAGGAAATGCGGTAGCATTTTCGAGGATCAAGTG
>NZ_JAEL01000190.1 GCF_000518885.1 Bacillus sp. J33
AAAAAAAGAGTTCGGAATGAGACTATTCCGAACTCTTTTTGTCTACAAACTGAAATCCGGAGTTTTAAGACTCCGGATTTTTTAATTGGCTTTGATAATAAATCATTTTAAAAAAAGGGAAGGAAAAACGCTCTATTTTGCCATGTTTGTCAATTTTATCGGCCACTTCGCTACATTTATCGGTCACTTCCCTAGGTTTATCGGTCACTTTTTAATTTTATCGGTCACTTTTTCAATATATCGGTCACTTTGCGTCTTAACAACTTTACAGCATTATCATGGTAAAAATCATTTAAACTTTCAGCAATATGGCTGAGTAAGTTTTTTCATTTATTGCTGCACCAGCTGGGTTCTTGTATCTGAATAATCAAGATTATGTGCTTCAGCTACTGCTTTGTATGTTACATATCCATTCAATGTGTTTATGCCTTTCATCAGTGCTTCATTTTCCAAGCATGCCTGCTTATATCCTTTATTGGCAATTTGAACAGCATAAGGAACTGTTACATTTGTTAAAGCAAGAGTAGAAGTCCGCGGAACTGCACCAGGCATATTGGCCACCGCATAATGGACGACACCATGTTTTTCATAGGTTGGGTTATCATGCGTCGTTATTTTGTCCGTTGTTTCGAAGATACCTCCCTGATCAATAGCTATATCAACAACAACAGAGCCAGAGCTCATGGTTTTAATCATTTCCTCTGAGACTAGCTTCGGCGCTTTTGCACCTGGAATTAAGACAGCTCCGATTACCAGGTCGGACTCTTTGACAGCTTCTGCAATATTATAAGGATTTGATATTAAAGTTGTTACTTCTTTTCCAAAAATATCATCAAGCTGGCGAAGGCGTTCAGGGTTTAAATCGATAATAGTAACTTTAGCTCCAAGGCCGATAGCCATTTTAGCCGCATTTGTTCCAGCTACACCGCCGCCGATGATCGTAGCTTTTCCCCGATGTACACCCGGCACCCCGGATAGCAGGATTCCTTTACCGCCGTACACCTTCTCCAAAAATTGCGCTCCGACCTGGGCCGCCATCCTCCCTGCTACTTCACTCATAGGCGTCAGCAAGGGAAGGCTTCGATTTGGAAGCTGTACAGTTTCGTAAGCAATGCCTGCCACTTTTTTCTCAATCAAAGCCCTGGTCAGTTCAGGTTCCGCAGCCAAATGCAAATATGTAAACAGTATCAATCCTTCACGGAAATACACATATTCATTTGGAAGCGGCTCTTTTACTTTCATGACCATATCCATTGACCATGCTTCCTCTGCAGTTTGAACAATTTTTGCGCCTGCATTTACATAGTCCTCATCAAAAAATCCCGATCCTGCTCCTGCTCCGGCTTCAATAAACACTTCATGCCCAAATTGGATCAGGTTTACCACTCCAGCCGGCGTCATGGCTACTCTATTTTCATTGTTTTTTACTTCTTTAGGTACTCCGATTCGCATACTCATACCTCCTATTAAATAGTATTCTTTATCCTCTTATTTGGCTTTATAACATGAAAATATACCAGCAGAATAAAATTTTCGCCTTTCCGCTCCTTGCAGATTGAAATGAATGAAGACGACATTTTCTTGAACTCTGTCTAAAAAATCAGCAATGGAAGACCTGTGTTCCTGGGGAGTTGCTGGCCTAGCTTTCTCTGATGCTGTAAAGAAAACTGTAAAATATTTTATGCCATCTTTAATCATTGGGCAGGTTGTCCTTTTTGTATTTTTTGCAGACGTGCTTCTAAAAGCAATTTAACATTAAGGCTCTTTTCTTAAAGATTGCTGTTTTTGCTTATAAATTCTGCCCGTTGCTTTAACATAATTCGCAGTTGAAAAGCAACAAACTTTACGAAAACAGCCAACTTTAATTAGATAAAAGTTAAAAATACGAAGAGGGTGTCCCAAAAGTCTAACTTTCGGGCACCCTCTTTTTTCTTCTATAAAATTGGCCTGTTGATTTCCGCTCCAGGGACTCGCTTTCCGC
>NZ_JAEL01000191.1 GCF_000518885.1 Bacillus sp. J33
ATCATTTGTCCAGGTTACCAAGCGATAGCGCGGTAGGAAGAAAGTAAGAAAGTGCCCAATTTAATTTGTCCGTTTTCTTGACGTAGTATCAATATTGGCCGTTAAAAGCACCATTTTGGCCGATAAGTAGAAGAATCGGCCTTTATTTTTCCAACTATGAGGTGAAAAAGAATGGCAAATGCATATAAACAGGCTGGAGTAGATATTGAAGCAGGCTATGAGGCTGTTTCACGAATGAAAAAGCATGTACAGAAGACCATTCGCCCAGGAGTGCTTGGCGGGTTGGGCGGATTTGGCGGTATGTTCGATCTTTCTGTTCTCAATCTGAAGGAACCCGTTTTAGTGTCAGGCACGGATGGAGTCGGCACAAAACTGATGCTCGCCTTTATGATGGATAAGCATGATACGATCGGGATTGATGCTGTCGCAATGTGTGTGAATGATATTGTCGTACAGGGAGCAGAGCCTCTCTATTTCTTGGATTATATTGCCTGCGGAAAAGCAGCGCCGGAACGGATTGAAGCAATTGTAAAAGGAATTGCGGATGGCTGCGAACAGGCAGGGTGTGCACTGGTAGGCGGTGAAACTGCTGAGATGCCTGGCATGTATAGTGCTGACGAGTATGATCTTGCCGGCTTTGCAGTCGGAGCGTGTGAGAAATCCAGCATGGTAAATGGGGCAGATATTAAAGCGGGGGATGTGCTAATCGGACTTGCATCAAGCGGCATTCACAGCAATGGCTACTCTCTTGTCAGAAAGCTGTTTTTTGAAAAAGCAAACATGTCCTTAGCGGATTACGCAGAAGAATTGGGCTGCACATTGGGAGAAGAGCTGCTTCGCCCTACAAAAATCTATGTAAAGCCTCTTTTATCAGCCATGAAGAAATATAAGCTGAAGGGCATGGCCCATATTACAGGTGGCGGATTTATTGAAAATATTCCGCGCATGCTTCCGGAAGGCCTTGGTGCCCAGCTGGAAGAAAGCAATTGGGATATCCCGCCTGTGTTTACGATGATGGAGAAAATCGGAGGGCTTCAGCGTAAAGAAATGTACAACATTTTTAATATGGGAACAGGCATGGCAATTGCTGTTGAGAAGGAAATCGCAGATGAATTGATTGCCTACTTCAACGAAATAGGGGAAAAAGCCTACCGGATGGGTATCGTAACGGAGCAAGAAGGAATCGAAATTCTGTAAGTTGAAACGCTTAAGGAGGAAGTCATGAAGAAAATCGCAGTGTTTGCTTCCGGAAGCGGAACGAACTTTCAGGCTATTATTGATGCGTCCAAACAAGGCGAGCTGGAGGCGGATATTGTCCTATTTGTATGTGACCGTCCAGGGGCCTACAGCATAGAGCGTGCCCAAAACGAAGGGATTAACCAGTTCGTTTTTTCAGCCAAGGACTTTGCCGGCAAAGCAGAGTATGAAGAAGTTATGCTGCAGAAGCTGAAGGAGAGCGGTGCCGAGTATATTATTCTCGCAGGCTATATGAGGCTGATTGGCCCTACTCTTCTTAAAGAATTTGAAGGAAGAATTATTAATATCCACCCTTCCCTACTGCCAGCTTTTCCTGGTAAAGATGCGATCGGCCAGGCTTTGGCAGCCGATGTGAAGGTCAGCGGTGTCACAGTTCATTATGTGGACGAAGGCATGGATACGGGCCCGATCATTGCCCAGGAGCCAGTTGAGATAAATGTGGATGAAACAAGAGAGAGCCTTCAGAAAAAGATACATGAAGTTGAACACAAGCTTTATCCGAAAGTCTTACAGAATCTTTTTCGTGATAAAATGGTAAAGTGATAAAGGGTCTTAGTTAAAACTTCAGGAGTACTTTTAAAAAAAGTCTTGTAGTCAGGTAGTGTCAAAAGATTTATGAAAACTACCTAAAGGGTTAGTTTCTCTCCTATTTACTGGATGGAGATGCGCCGCAATCGCTCTTGACAAACAC
>NZ_JAEL01000192.1 GCF_000518885.1 Bacillus sp. J33
TTTAAATCACCTCAAGCATTGTATTACTTCTATTTTAAAATAAAAAAGACTGCAGACAAGCACGATTTTCATCGAGTTTGTCGACAGTCTGAGAGACACTTTAAAGTGTCTCCAGAGATTTTGAAAATTGCTTATTAATGACTGGATGTTTTTGCAGCCTATATACTAATAGGGATGCGAGAGCGGCTTTTAAAACATCGCCTGGAATATAGACGGTGCTTAATTTTATAGCCTCTAAGACTGGAATATTCATCATAAATGCCTGGACTGGGATTCCGAAAACATAGATTAGAAAGATTCCGACAGTCAGATTAACAAACAATACACTCTTTAATTTTAACGTACGGAAACGAGAAAGCAAATACCCTACGCAAAATGCTGTAAGCGGATAGGCAATCAAATAGCCGGCACTCGGACCAAAGAAGACGCCAATTCCCCCGCGTCCTCCCGATAATAATGGAGCCCCAACCGCTACAAGAAGAAGGAAAACAGCCATGCTGATACCGCCGAGCCTGGCGCCCAGAATTCCTCCTGCCAGCAGCACACCTAGCGTTTGCAGTGTAATCGGAACAGGTGTAAAGGATAGCATGATAGGGGGAACCAGTCCCAGTGCGCCCATCACTGCTGCAAATAAAGCCACGTATGTAATCTCTTTAACTTTCATAATAGCTCTCCATTCTGAATGATAGTTAACTAATTTTATTTTATGGTTAACAATAGTGATTGTCAACTTTAGATTTTAATAGTTTACAATTTAAAGGGATGGAGATTCATGCTACAATAGAGGAAAATGAACACTTAATTAAAGGCAGGGGTATGATGGATTACTTTTTAAAAGCAAACCAATTCAGTTCTTTTCAAAGTCTAAAAAACCTATTTGAGACCAGCATTACGGTTAACAGCATCGCGGAATCCATTCAGTTTTGCAGCGGAGATGATGATGCGTTATCGATACGAGAGGAAATGGCAAGAAGCCATTTTGATCTGCTTGGTGTTAAAAAAGATGGAGAGATTGCCGGCTATATTGAACGGGACTCTTTGTCATCCGGGTTTGTGAAAGACTATATGAAAGACTTCACCGCAAAGGACTTGATTTCGGACTCAACGCCTCTCATTCATCTGCTATACATATTTAAGGCTAGTAAGCGGGTTTTCATTCTTGAAAAAGCGAAGGTAACAAAACTCGTAACATTCTCGGATTTGCAGAAAGCACCCGTAAGAATGATTATTTTTGGCTATATTACACTCCTTGAAATGAAGCTTGGCGAAATCATCAATATTCATTTTCCAGACCAGAGCTGGAAAAAACGATTGAGCCCGGGAAGGCTTCAAAAAGCCGAGGAGATTTACAGGGTAAAGGTAGAGAAAAATGAAGATTTAAACCTGGTAGAATGCCTGCAAATCAGTGATAAGCTCGACTTGGTTTTTGTAGAGGACGAAAAATTAAGGATCATCTTTTCGGTTCCTTCCAAGTCGGCTGGCCGGACCATGGCGAAAGAAATCCGCAGTTTGCGTGATGAATTGGCCCATGCGAATGAACTTGGCAATGGCTTATCATGGGAAGAAATGATCGGAGTTTTGGAGAGAATTGAAAATGTTTTGGATATTAGCGAAACCGTTTTTAATAATGTTTAAGGGGAAGGCAGGCAGCGGAGATTTCAATAGAAAATGGACTGGATGGTAGTGTCAAAAGATTTATGAAAACTACCTAAAGGGTTAGTTTCTCTCCTATTTACTGGATGGAGATGCGCCGCAATCGCTCTTGACAAAC
>NZ_JAEL01000193.1 GCF_000518885.1 Bacillus sp. J33
GAGGGGGAGTCGTTAACTCAGGATAAGTTCGGAGGAAACCTGTTTACTGTCCGTTCGGTGACCGGTATAAAGGCGGCGTGAACTTAATATAGGCTTGAGTGTGGAACGTGGGAACCTACGACATGGGTGCTAAGGGAGAAATTCAAGTGGAAGCCCCACAAGAATCAGAGTACCAATACCATGTATAGGGGCGGAATAACTCGTAGTAGTTATGAAACTTCCTAACGGAAGTGGAGCGAAGGGGTTATGTTATTCAGTTTTATTGACAAGTCAACCATATTATTGGGAGGAACTTATGAATAAGACAAAGTCGTATACAATATCTAAAAAGATAGTTTATGATGCCTTTCTTAGAGTAAAAGCAAATAAAGGGTCAGCTGGAGTTGACGAAGAGTCAATAGAAGAATTCGAAGTGAACCTAAAAGATAATCTCTATAAACTATGGAATAGACTGTCCTCGGGAAGTTATTTTCCTCCACCAGTGAAAGCTGTTGATATAAAGAAGAAAGCTGGCGGTACAAGGACACTAGGAATTCCAACTGTGGCAGATAGAATTGCACAAATGGTTGTGAAAATGTATTTTGAACCTTCGGTAGAGCCTTTCTTTCACGAGGATTCTTATGGTTATAGACCTAACAAAAGTGCTATTCAAGCATTAGAGATAACTCGTAAAAGGTGTTGGAAATACAACTGGGTTCTAGAATTTGATATTAAAGGCTTATTCGACAACATTGATCATGAATTACTAATGAAAGCAGTGGAAAAGCACACAAATATTAAATGGGTAAAACTATATATTAAAAGATGGCTAAAGGCACCTTTTCAAACGAAAGAAGGTACTATATTAAAACGTACTTCTGGCACACCACAAGGTGGAGTCATAAGTCCCGTTCTTGCCAACTTATTTCTACATTACACATTTGATAAATGGATGACAATTAACCATCCTACCAATCCATTTGCTAGATATGCGGATGACGCAGTCATCCATTGTAAATCGGAAACTGAAGCAATGAGATTGCTTGAATCCTTAAATAAGAGGATGAATGAATGCAAACTTGAACTACATCCAATCAAAACACGAATTGTGTATTGCAAGGATGATGACAGGAAAGAAGATTATGAAAATATTTCGTTTGATTTTCTTGGATACACGTTCAGGCCTAGACGTTCGAAGAATAGATGGGGAAAGTATTTTATCAACTTCACACCTGCGATTAGTAATAAATCTAAGAAATCGATTAGGCAAAAAGTGAGAGGCTGGAAGCTACAACTGAAAGCAGAAAAGGACCTCACGGACCTCTCGAATATGTTTAACTCTAAGATAAAAGGTTGGATTAACTACTATGGCAAGTTCTATAAGTCTGAAATGTACTCAACATTAAGGCATATCAATAAAGCTTTAATCATGTGGGTACGGAAGAAATATAAAAAGTACGCTCGGCATAAGAAAAGAGCAGAATATTTTATAGGTAGAATTGCCAAGCAAAATCCCAGACTCTTTAAACACTGGGAATTAGGTATTAAACCTTCGGCTGAATAATGGGAGCCGGATGAGCTGAGAGGTTCACGTCCGGTTCTGTGAGAGACTACTGGGGAGGTTCCAGTGGTCTACTTGCCTTCTTCTATTTGCCAAGACAAAGAAAGAAATCGGCAAAGCAGCCAGCCTGACAAAGGTGAAGCTAGAAGAAATGGGATTGGAAATATCAGAAGGA
>NZ_JAEL01000194.1 GCF_000518885.1 Bacillus sp. J33
AGATTAAACGGCCTTAGCCCTATGGAATATAGAGCTAAAGCCGCTTAAAACATTTTTATTATTTCCACTGTCTACTTGACAGGGGGCAGTTCAAAGTCGATGAATGGGCTTAATTCATGATTTAACAATAGAATAGCAGATGATTACTTTAGGAGAGGGGCAGGTCTGTATGGTATACTAGGTTAATAGAATTGCGTGTTTAGAAAGGTGGACAAAAAATCTGACTGTTTTTTCCTTCCTTTTTAAACAACCTCTTGAAGGGAGCGTCAGTGCACGTATGTCAAAAGGAATTGTTTATTACGAAGTAGGAGAGCAAATCGAGCTTTTTTTACTTATTAAAAATGCAACTAAAGGGGTTGCAAGTAATGGAAAGCCGTTTTTGACACTTATTTTCCAGGATCAAAGCGGAGAAATTGAAGCAAAGCTTTGGGATGTCTCAGAGGATGATGCAAAGAACTACAGCCCTGAGACCATTGTAAAAGTGGCAGGGGACATTTTAAATTATCGAGGACGAAATCAGCTTAGAATCCGCCAAATTCGGCCGGCCTCTCCGTCAGATCCGGTTAAACTTGCAGACTTCCTCGAAACAGCGCCATTAAGTACAGATGAAATGATGAGTAAAATCACTCAATATATATTCGAAATGAAAAACCCCAATATTCAAAGAATCACTCGCCATCTATTGAAAAAGCACCAAAAGGAATTTCTCGAATATCCGGCTGCCACAAAGAATCATCATGAGTTTGTCTCAGGTTTAGCCTATCATGTTGTATCTATGCTTGATTTGGCTAAAGCAATTGCCAGCCTTTATCCAACCCTTGATAAAGACCTATTATACGCAGGAGTCATTTTGCATGATCTTGGAAAAATTACGGAGCTTTCTGGACCTATTTCAACATCCTATACTGTTGAAGGAAATCTGTTAGGCCATATTAGCATTATGATTAATGAAATTGGTAAAGCAGCAGAGGAGCTTGGAATTAACGGTGAAGAAATCATGATACTCCAGCATTTGGTACTCTCCCATCACGGAAAGGCTGAATGGGGAAGTCCAAAGCCGCCTCTTATCAAGGAAGCTGAAATTCTTCATTATATCGATAATATAGATGCCAAAATGAATATGCTGGATCGGGCATTGGACAGAGTAAAGCCGGGAGAATTTACAGAACGGGTATTTGCTCTGGACAACCGTTCATTTTATAAGCCAACGTTCCATAAATAAAATCATCCATCTTTCCCATTGGGGAAAGGTGGTTTTTTATTGAAATTCAATCATATTTTTATGGTACAAGCATATTTTATAGTACTTGGACAACCATTTTGATAGAAAGAGGGGAAAAATAATGATTCCTATCTGGGTATATTTTGTAGCAGCCGGAATCGTTGTAAGTGCATATATGGCCGTTAAGACAGGAAGGGAAGAGAAAAAAGCAGAGAATGACAGCATTGAACGTGAGGGTGAGATCTATATGAAACGCCTGGAACGGGAAAAGGAAGAGAGAAAAGCTGCGCAGCAGTCCGCAGGGTAAAAAACTTGCAGTTTCAGCTGAAAAGCAAATTCAGCCTATTACTAACAAAAAGGGGTCTCCGGTATGGAGACCCCTTCAGTTTGTAGACAAAAAGAGTTCGGAATAGTCTCATTCCGAACTCTTTTTTT
>NZ_JAEL01000020.1 GCF_000518885.1 Bacillus sp. J33
GAATCCTCCTGCATAGCGACCAAGGGTTTCAATATACATCCCGTCAATACAACAACCTAATTAAAAAATATCAAATGAAAGCGAGCATGTCTAGAAAGGGCAACTGCTGGGACAATGCTTGTATGGAAAACTTCTTTAGTCATTTTAAGACTGAATGTTTTTATCTATATTCATTCAAAACAGCTCAAGAGGTTAAAGACGCCTTAAAAAAATATATGAGATTCTATAATCATGGACGTTTTCAAAAGAAATTAAAGAACCTGAGCCCTTATCAATTCAGGACTCAGGCTGCATAATTGTGCTTTTTTATTACTGTCTACTTTACAGGGGTCACTTCAAAAAGACGCGTCCTTTCTTATTTTTCCGCAAATGATAATCCTTTCTCCGCCATTGCCTTACGGAGTTTGTCCATGGCATTCGGCCCCATACCATGCAGCTTACAAATTTCTGCTTCAGCGGCAGCAGTCAGCTGCTCCAACCGAAAATAACCTGCACCTTCAAGCGCCCGGCGAGCTGGTTTTGCAAGCTTTTCCGGCAGGTCGTTCTCTTTGATTTGATTTTCCTCCATCTGGGTCCTCCTGTTAAATCATTAAAATTTCACGGATCTCTTCTTCCGTCAGGCTCTTTGCTGCTCTGTCATCCGAGTCGATGATTTCTTCAATTAAGTTTTTCTTTTTTTCCTGCAGCTCATTCATTTTTTCTTCAATTGTACCGCGTGCCAAAAGCTTGATGACTTGAACCGTATTTTTTTGGCCCATGCGGTGTGCCCGGTCGGCAGCTTGTTCCTCAACCGCAGGATTCCACCACAAATCATATAAGATGACTGTATCCGCCCCAGTCAGATTGAGTCCTGTACCGCCTGCCTTCAGTGATATCAGGAAAAAGTCCCGTTCTCCTTCATTAAAGCGGCGGCATACCTCAACCCGCTCCTCTGAAGGTGTTTGTCCATCCAGATAGAAAAAGGGCATTCCCTCAAGCGCCATCTCCCTGCCTATCAGGTCAAGCATTTTGGTAAACTGTGAAAAAATAAGCACCCTTCTGCCTGATAGCCTTGATTCTTCTAAAATTCTCTTGAGCTGTTCAAATTTGGCCGAACTGCCTTTATATCCGTCCACAAATAATGCAGGATGGCAGCAAATTTGCCGGAGACGGGTCAAGCCGGCAAGGATTTTGATCCGATTTTTCCGGATCGTATCCTTATTTAAATGCTTCAATGTGTCTTCTCTTAGTTTTGCCAAATAGGCGGCATACAGTTTTTTCTGTTCAGGCAGCAGCTCAGCGGACTCGACCGATTCCATTTTTTCAGGAAGCTCGGAAAGCACATCTTCCTTTAGTCTTCTCAGCAGGAATGGCTTAATTCTTCGGGCAATTGCTTTCCGAGTCAAATTACTGTAGTCCTTCAACCCCTGAAATAACTCAGGAAATACCACATGAAAAATAGACCACAGCTCTTCCGGTGAATTTTCAACCGGTGTGCCAGTCAGTGCAAATCGGTAACCAGCCTTGATCTTCTTAACTGCCTTAGCGGTTTGTGTTACCGGATTCTTAAATGCCTGGGCTTCATCAAAGAATACTGTGTGAAATTCCTGAACCTCATACCATTTAATATCTTTAAGCAATAGCGGATAAGAAGTAATGATAACATCAATGCCTGTTAAATCCTTCTGCAGCTCCGCTCGCTCTTTTTGATTGCCATCGATGACAACAGCTTGTATTTCTGAAGCAAATTTCATCAGTTCGCTTAACCAGTTGTACGTTAACGAGGAAGGACATACAATAAATGCCGGCTGCTTCTTTTCACGGATATCAGAAAGCTCAGACAGAATATACGTAATGCTTTGCAGCGTCTTCCCGAGACCCATATCATCTGCCAGAATACCGCCAAAGCCATAATGCGCCATTGTTTTCATCCATCTAAAGCCATGCCTTTGATAATCCCTGAGAACGGTATCCAGGCTTTCCGGCACTTCGATTTGCAGGCTGTCAGGGTCTTCAAGAGATTCCAAAAACGACCTGAAGGATTCCTCCATGCGGAAAATCTCCTGTTCGTCAATCGTATCGAGCATTCTAAGGCCCTGGACAATCGGCATATTCAATCCGCTTTCAAGATCTTCTGCCTGCACAGGGACTGCGTTTAGAAACCGCTGGATTTCCTCATACTCCCTTGCTTCGAGGGAGAGAAGTGAGCCATTGCGAAGCCTGTAGTATTTCCGTTTTTCCTCAAGAGCAAATAGAATATCCCGGATTTCCTGATCGGCAATACCTGTCATTTCAAACTTGAATTCCAGCCAGTTTGTCCGTTCCTTTTTCATTCTGATCCGGATTTGCGGCTTGGCATTTTCTCTAAAAATACGGTTTCTAACCGATGTCGTTGCATAGATTTGAACAAGTTTTTGAAGCTTCGGAACGACATGGTAAAGAAATTCATACTCCAGCTCTTCATTTTGCAAAAAATAGCCGCCATCCGTTCTGGCAAACGAGCTCTCCTCCATCAGCTGCAGGATTTCCTCTTCCTTTTCAACATCCCTGATAATCCGTGCTCCGCCCCCTGGTTCTCTTCTTTCCAAAGGATTAATCACAATATTTTCATAGTGAAATTCCAGACCTGCAAGGAGGCGATTTTTTACCCGGTCCAGGTAGAGCCTGGCAGCCAGTGGTGTCTTCATAAACTGTTTGGCCATTTCTTCGGAAATTTGTACTTCTCCTAATTTCCTCAAGCCTGGAACGACTTTCTCCAAGAAAAGATCCATCTGCTCTGCTGCGATTGGGATCATATTCTTCCCTGTCGCCTCAATCATTTGCATGAGATCGTACAGCCGCTGGCAATCCTCTTTTTTAAGCGTAACAAATTTGCCGCCGTTTAATACGGCATGATATGAATTCAGGACAAGCAAACGGTCAAGCCCTTTAATTTTTAAATAGCATTTCCTATCCACTTCTGCTAATTCAAATCGCAAAGGCAAACCTTTGTCTGAAAAATGAAGCTTGTCAAAAGCTTTTCCAGCTAACTCAAGCTTTACGTTTTCCGCATGTGCCAGATATGGCTTTAGCCGCTCCCATGATGAAGGAGGAATCAAAAGCATATGCTTGCTTGCAGTATATTTAAACTCGTCCATTAAAGCATTCACGTATACAGACTCGTCATGAATAATCTGGATCAGCTGCTGGATGACAGCATCCGATTCTGATGAAAAGCAATGCAGACCGGGATCATATGTAATAGTTAACGACAGCAAACACCGTTTTCCCTCATTTACCGATTGTAAGAAATTCCGGATATCCAGCACCTGGACAGAATTGATTTTTACTTTAATGGTAAACATATACTGTCCTTGTCCTAAATGCACAGGCTTGCATGTAAATTCCGTGCCAAGCACCTGCCTGTTTTCAAAATGCAGCTGATGGCCGCTTGACCGGACAGGAAAATCGCTGAAAAGCGTCAGCAAGCTATCTGTAAGGGAATTTTCTATTGCAGCAGCATTCTTTTTTTCAGGAGGCGCTGTTCCTTGCCGCTGCTGTTCATATATGGCGAGCAAAACAGCCGCAACATGCTGGCATTCTTTAGCAAAGGAAGCAAGCTTGGGACAGCTGCATGAAGTTTTAAAACTGGTTTCCGAATCCTTTACAATAGTCACGTGAAAATCTTCAGCCCCAGCCACAGCTGCCTCACAGCGATCAGCAGTATACTCAGAAAAACGTACTTTATGATTACGAAAAAAAGCGTCCCCTTTTTTGAAGGAGACTGTTCCGCACAATTCTTTTATGCTTTTATGAGTCAATCTGATATCCATATACGATCTCCTTCCGGGGAATGATATAAAAATTGTACCATAAGGAAGAACAAAAATTCATTACATGAATATACGCAAAAAGAGAGACCGACCGTCTCTCTAAGGTAAGAAGCAAATTTCATTTGCATGCCTCTTTTTCAAGCCTGAAAATCCATTTATAATACTTCAGAATAATGAGTAAAAGAATTGGATCCAAAATGGCAGCATGCCACAATTTCCACCATCCATAACGGAAGTAGCCCCAAGGTTCAGGAAGCAAGGCTACCACTTCATACAAAAGTATAGCAACGACCCAGAAGATTATATAGGATACTCGTTTAATCAGGTCGGAGCTTAAAGGATACCAGTTCAGGTACATCATATTGACTGGCGGCACTATAAATAGATGCGCCGTCAGTCCTCCCCAATTCGGTTCTCTTGTAAAATACCAGTACCCCAAGTATTTAAATTCAATCATGCAGTCAAATGCCAGCTGAGCAGCTATCGTAAATGTCCAAATATGTACAATCTGATTTTTGGTCAGCCGTTTATTTGTTTTAAAAGCAACAACATTAAAAAGAACAATAGCTATAAGCATTCCTATCATATGTATAATCCTTTTTATTTGTTAATGTCCCTTACACAGCTTTTATTATTCATCATTTGGTAAAAATATGGAAATAATTTTCTGGAAGGGGCTATTGTTAAAAGGCGTATTCATTGCTGCAGGATTTCTTACGGACTATACAGACTTCTGAAACTATGGGTACTAAACAAAAAAGGACTGCTTTTTTATGATTCAGCTAAGCAGCCCCTTCTCCTTATGGCTGTTTTTCCAGAGCTAATTTAATGCCGAATCCCATTAATACCACTCCGGAAATACCTTGCAGAACATTATTTACAGCCGGCTTTTTCAGCCAATTTTTAAAAAAGTCGATCAAATAAACATAGAAAAAGAACCAAATGATTGTAATAACACTATAGGTGAATCCCATCGTCAGAAATTGAGCAAAGTGGTTCTCGCCAGGACTTAAAAATTGAGGGAAAAACGTTAAAAAGAACACAGCAACCTTTGGGTTGGAGACACATGTGAAAAATCCCTGCAAAAAATGGGATTTGTTTTTCCGCTTCTTTTCAACCCCTGCAGCTTGGGCATCCTTGGATGTCAGGGATTTCAATGAAACAATCCCTAAATAAATGAGATAAACGGCACCGGCATATTTGATTATTGAAAAAACGTATGCAGATTTTACGATGATAGCTGACAATCCAAACACGACAGCCATAGTATGGACAAGGAGACCTGCCACTGAGCCGGACATTGTCTTTAAACCGCTTTTTTTGCCGCTCTTAATGGTATTCTGAATTAAGATGCCTGTATCAGGTCCTGGCAAAATCACCAGCAGAAACGACATAAACAAGAACAATAGAAAATTTTCCATGCTTCACACCCGCTTGTTTTAAAAATATTAAGATAATTATAGCAGGTTTACATGAAAAAAGAGCAGATTTCCAAAAAAGAAATCTGCTCATTCTATATTACGCATTTACTTTTTCAAGACGCTCTTTAACTTCTGATTCTGTTAGCCCATGCTCCTCGATATAACGGTTTCTTGGGTGTGTTCGGCATTCGTGTGAACAGCTGCGCATATATTTGTGCTCGTTTTCTTCAGAGCATAGAATCTTTTTGTTGCATTCAGGGTTGGCACAGTTTACATAGCGTTCACAAGGCTCGCCTGTGAAATAATCTTTCCCTACGATTACATGTTCCTTCTGATTGACCGGAATACCTATGCGGTCATCGAATACATACAGCTGGCCAACCCATAGCTCACCTTGCACTTCAGGATCTTTTCCATATGTTACTATGCCCCCGTGAAGCTGGGCAACGTCTTTAAAACCTTCTTTTAGAAGCCAGCCGGAGAATTTTTCACAGCGGATTCCGCCAGTGCAATACGTAATAATCTTTTTATCGCCAAGCAGCTCTTTATTTTCACGGACCCATTTTGGCAGGTCACGGAAATTTTTAATATCCGGTCTGATAGCCCCTCTGAAATGTCCAAGATCATACTCATAATCATTGCGTGCATCTAATACGATCGTGTCTTCATCCTGCAGCCTCTTATAGAATTCCTTAGGCTCAAGATATTCACCTGTCAGCTGGTTCGGATTGACATCATCTTCCAAACGCAATGTAACTAGCTCTGGACGTGCGCGCACCTTCATTTTCGGAAAGGCATGGCCATCCGCTTCATCTATTTTGAAAACCATCTCCGCAAAACGCGGATCCTGCTTCATCAGTTCCATATAGCGATCAGTCTGTTCCACAGTTCCGGAAACAGTCCCGTTAATCCCCTCATTCGCTACGAGAATGCGCCCTTTTAGGCCAAGCTCGCTGCAAAACGCTTTATGCTCTTTCGCGAACTCCTCGGGGTCCTCAATCGGAACATACATATAATACAGCAATACTCTGTATGGTTTTTGACTCATTTTTATTTCCACCTATCACTTTATATTTGCAAGATATATCTGTTAATAGGTTTAAACAATATATACTTACCTAGATAAGTATAACAAATGCTGTCAAGTTTCCAAAAATCTATTTTGGGGTTAAAAAAAACGTGTCATTAAATGGACATCGTTTTAGAGAAAGAATCTTTTATCATATGTTGTTTTTACTTATAAATTCTGCCCGTTGATTTCAGCACGGGGCATTTGCTTTCCGCAGGGAGGGATGGGATCCTCCTTGGCTTCGCCTGTGGGGTCTCATAAACAGCATTGGGTAAAGCTTTCTTCCTAAAAGACGTTTATCCTGTCACTTTATGGGTTGTGTTTTAGCAGTCATGACACTGATAAAATCCTGAATAAAGGCATTATAATCAAATGCCATTGCGATTCGATCCAGGGTTTCTTTTGGTTCCTCTTTTGGATTTGCCCGAAAGTCCGCAACTGTTCTTCCTCTTGATAAGCCCAAAGATTCCACTCTCAGCCTGCGTGATAAAAATTGAAAAGAACCAGGGCTTGTTAGTGCAAATAAGGTAATTACATCATGCATTGGGGCAGCATTCAATCCTGGCACCAATTTTTTGTAAGCATCAATATAGTAATCAATAATTGGTTTAATCAGTCCAGAGTAGGGATTATATTGATGCGATGCAATCAAATTGACTATCTGGGGAGTCACCAAAGCATGATTAGTCACGTTTAGCGGGATAACCGTTACATTTCTTCCCTTTTCTAGGACAAGATCACTTGCAATTGGATCACCGTAAAAATTAGCTTCTGCCACAGGGGTTACATTCCCGGGATAGAAAATAGCCCCTCCCATAATGTAAATCCCTTTAACTAAGTTTACCTCTTTTGCGCCTTTCAATATAAAAGAGATAGCCAGGGACGTCGACCTGCCTACATCGACAAGCGTTAATTCATTTTTATACTTGTTGATCAGATCAAAAACGGCACTGTAATCCTGCACGTTTGTCACTAGATTTTCAGGCGGGCGGATTGGACCTAAACCCTCTGGACCATGTATTTCCGGATAATAACCTACAAGCTCCCCTGAGAAAGGACCTTTTGCGCCTCTTATTACTGGGATATCCGGCCTCCCTCCCAATTGCAGCAGATAGGATGCATTATCTGTTGCCTGCCTTTCATCCACATTTCCATATCCCGTTACGACTCCAACCAAATCAATCCTCGGATTTAACAGTGCGTATATAATAGCTACCGCATCATCAATCCCAGGATCGGCAAAAAGCAAGACCTTTTCCATTACAGTCACCTTTTAATAAATAATGCTTTCGTACACGTATTATATTGGCTGTTTGCCTATTGGGTGACAGTCCATTATAAACTAATAGGAGGCGGCAAATCGGAAAGCACAAATTATAGCTCCCATGTAAACCATTTCCCATGGCCTTCCGTTTTTCCAGCCACCCTTTTATGTTCATGGGATTCCAGATAGTAATCCAGATGCAAATCCCGATCCTGAATATTGTTATAAATATGGAAAATGTCTCTGTTCTGGCCTATTCTTTTTATCTCCTGAAGAAGTTTTTCTTTTGTCTTTGCCGGCATCTGATTGGCAACATGGGTATGGAAGACGCAGATGGCATGTCCATCTGGCATATCCTTTATCAGCTCGGGAAGCAGCTGGACTCCATCGCCCTGTATTAAGGTAATGGGATTCTCTTTTACGCATTCTGCCGCTTTTTCAAATAACGCTCTTCTTTCCTGGTGCTCCGGCCAAATAAGTGAATTCAGCCAAAGGTAATCTTCCTTATCATTTAAGTCATTGGTATGAAGGTCTATCCCTAATCTCGATGCTACTGGCGGAATACTTTCAGGAAAAATCGGCTTTCGGCTGCCTTTTATTTCTGAGGATAAATGGACTTTTGACTCTTGATCTCCATATACTTCTCTTGTCCCATATGAATAGCAGTATTTATCCCACAATAGCTGCAGACCCGCACTTGTTCCAATCTCAATCAATGCTAATGGCTTTTTTGACTGTTCATGAATAAAATGAAATACAGGAAATAAATAGGAACAGCGCCTAACTTCATTTGTCTGAACAAGCTTTGTTTTCAAAAGCTCTTTAATCTGCTGCGAATACAGCCGGCAAAATTCCTTAAAATAAAAAAATGATTCCTCCTCTCCTCGCGGATACTCGACTATAGTTGGATAAAATTCCTTAAGGCCATGATCCATCCCCTTTAAAAGCAAATAATGAATTGCACCAAAAAGCAGATTTGGAACCGGCTGGCCTTCTCCAGCCTCTGATGCCAAGTTTAGCAGTTCCTCATCATCAGCAATTCTCAATGACAAAAATTCATATAAATCACTGGAGCCTTGGCACTCTTTTAATGCAAAGGATTTAAATTTATTCGATATAATGCTGTTATCCAACCCTCATCCCTCCAATCAAGGTTTATAGGTTGCTGCATTCCAATGGCTGGAGCCGGTTTTTCGCTTTCCTTTCCATCCCATTTTTTGCAGCTCCTTTGCGATCATCATATTGAAAATACCGTGTCCTACCAGAATTGCTGCATGATGCTCGTTTGCATAAGTAATTAATTTTAATGCAGCATGCTTTGCCCTAATCTGTGCCTCCCGGTATGATTCACAGCCGCTGGAATAACCAAGAAACCACAGGATTCTTAACAATACAGCCCAGCTATTTGGTTTCAATTTCAAGGCCATAAGCCTGTTTGCAGCTGATGGCAATTCTGTTTCCCTAAAAAGCGGGTCTGCTTTTATATTTGCTGCCGGATTTATCTTTCTTGCCGACTCAATGGACCTTTGTAAATCGCTTGTGTACAGAAACGCTGCTGAATTTGCCAGATCAGCTGTTTCAGGGGGACACATTTCATTCATTATGATCCCGTTTCTGTTATACTTTTTAACCCAGTCTTTAAAATCTGAGATAGCCATTCGGCGTTCATCATTGTGCGATGAGCGGCCATGTCTGATAAGCGTAATTTCCATGCAAATCCTCCAAAATTTATATATTTTTTTATTATGGATAATTTAAATAACATGGAGGTGAAAACCATGGCAGAACAAGAATATCCAAACGTTAAGCTCGGCGGAAAAAAGGCCCGTGAAAAAGGAAACGGCGGCGACCAGGTGCAGGGACATGAAAAAGAAAACAAAAACGGCACATTTAACACCAACCCGAAATCGGATTTATAATGGAATGGATGGACACCCTCTTGGCTGGAGGGTGTTTTATCGATAAATATTCGCTGACCACCCGCTTTTTGCAGGAGGTAATGATGATCTCTTATCTATCAATCTCCACATCGCCAACAGGATTGAACCCGCATTTCTGCCAAGCTTTAATGGAGGTAACCCATTTGAAAGTTTAAAATGATTGGCGCAATAAATAAAACGGCCGCTAAAATAACTTGCTGTTTTTCATTTCTTTTTGGAGGATCCCAACGCAGCTCCTATGGCTATTCCAATCCCAAGTCCGAGTGCCAGGTTATCAAAAACTAGCCAAAAAGAAACGCCCAATGCCAGCCCTATGGCCATCCCGCTTCCCATAAAACGTTCAGTCTTTTTTTCCTTATCCAAACTGTTAACCTCCTCACCCGTTTTTCATACCTTTCATACGTTTATAAGAAAAGGAAGTTTCATATTTTTGGTAAAATGTCAGAGGTTAGGTTTTGTTCCACAATGTCTTAACCTTTCATCTTCTGTGCCATCTGCCTTTTAATGGCTCTTATTTGCCCGCGATGGCTAACCTCATCTTCCATAACGTGAAACCAAAACCAATAATTGTTGAAAGAAACGCCTTTGGATAAAAAGGGTATAATCGACCGAAAAAGCTGCTTTGTTGATAAAAGCAGCTTTTTTGATTCAGAAGACTTTATATGCCTTCTATTCAATTGTATCGAGAGCTCTATGAGGCCATCACATTAATTCCTTCTTATTAAGCAACAGGCAAGGCAGATTCTCTGAACAATTTTACTGCTTCTTTAATATCAGCGGCAAAACCGAGTTCTTTAACCGTTTCACCGATTTTTACAATTGCATCTTCAAGCATCTCTTCGGTTGTATTCCCCATATGGCCAATCCGGAATGCTTTCCCTGTAAGATGTGCCAGCGCCCCGGCAACGATTATGCCTTTCTTCGCCAAAGCTGCACGGAATTCAGCGTCATTCATACCTTCTGGATAGAGAATGCAGCTAAGAGTGGCGGCGGCAGCATTTTCATCCGCAAGGGCCTTCATGCCATATACTGCAAGTGCTGCACGAACTGCTTTTCCATATGCAGCATGGCGCTTATAGCGGCTCTCCATCCCTTCCTCCAAAACCAATCTCATTCCTTCATCATAGGCATAAATAAGATTAACAGGCGGAGTGGCAAAGTATTTTTGCGGATCATGCATAATAGGGATCCAATTATAAATATCACAATAATAGGCCGGGACTCTTTCTATTTTTTCACGTGATGCGAGTGCAGTCTGGTTACATGCAACAATCGCTAACCCTGGCGGAACGCCAATGGCTTTCTGAGAACCGGTCAGAACGACATCGATTTTTCCGTCTCCATAAGTCTTGCTCATATCCTCTTCCATCGCGGCAGTCGCACAGACCCCGTCCAAAATAACAAGGGCGCCATGCTTTTTAATTATAGGAACAAGCGCATCCAAATCGGCGGCAACTCCAGTAGACGTATCCGCATGTGTAATCGTCACTGCCTTATAAGATCCGCTTTCCAGCTTATTTTCGACCAATACAGGATCAACCTGCTTCCCCCATTCAGATTGAATGACGTCCGCTTCAATACCGAATGCCTTAGCTAAGTGAATGAAGCGATCCCCGAAAAATCCGTGGCTGATAATTAAAAGCTTCTCCCCTGCAGCAACCGTATTGACAAGAGCCATCTCCATAGCAATCGTTCTGGAGCCGGAGATTACAAATACCTCTCCATCCGTCTTCAGCATTTCCCTGGTCTTCTCAATCGCCCCCTTATAAATGGCTGCAAACCTTGGATCCGTATGTCCCCTGGTCTCCTGCGCCATCGCATCATAAATAGAATCCACAACCGGTGTCGGTCCTGGAATCAGCAGCATCTCTTCATTCCGCATGTTTCATCCCCCGTTTCCCTTAGTAGGTTTATAGCTTTCTAAATGTTTCGACACTTCCAGTAAGAAGTCCTTTTATTCTTTCAGGGCAGATTGTCTGATGACCGGAAGTTGAACAGTGACCATCAAATTACCTATGTTACGGTAAATTAGATTCATTTTTTTAGTAATCAACCAATTTAATGGAATTTTCGTTTTATTCAGTTTTATAATTTAACTCTACTAAACTTACAGGAGGTAATTTAATGAAGAAGAAAATCCTTGCACTATCCCTTTCTGCTGGATTAGCAGCTTCTGGTTTCTCTTTGCCAGTTTTTGCTGCAGGTAATGGCCCGGATGTAAATGGAAATGAAACTGTCCAAACAGCCATGTTAACTACATATGATGAAATGGCTGCCTTCCTTAAAAAAGAAGAGGCAAAGCAAAGCCATTTGGAACTTGAAGTGATTGGTCAATCTGTAAAAGGACGTGACCTATTTCTGGCTAAATACATATCAAACCCTGAAAACCCAACCATTCTTTATTTAACACAACAGCACGGAAATGAAGCAATGACAACGGAAGGCGCTTTAGATTATATCCGCCACCTTGGATCTAACAGTAAAAATGTCCAGGAAATGCTCCAAAATGTAAATATTTTAATTGTCCCGATGCTGAATGTTGACGGAGCCATGGGAGATGTGAACTTCCCACTGGATGACTACATGGCAAGCGGGCGCCATCTTACTCGCTATAATGCAGACAGAATTGATTTAAACAGAGATCATGTAAATTTAGCAGCACCTGAAACACAGGCTCTTCATAAAAATGTCCTGCAAAAGTACAAAATCGATTACATGATTGACCTCCATCACCAGGGCACGCAGGAGGATTACTATGGCAAACTAACAACTGGAGCAGTCCTAACGCCACAAAGCCCGGAAGTCGATCCAGAAGTCCTCTTAAATTCTAAAAAACTCGCAACTGTTCTTTATGAAGGGGTAGATACATCAGGGTGGTCTTTTATTTTAAAATTTGATGAACCTACAACAAACCCTGCTGTAGCATCAAATGCTATGGCACTTCAATATGATATTGCTGTCATGCTATTCGAAATGCGCGGAATGGCAGATCACGCCTATGAGCCTTACGTGCTTGGCCAAAAATCCAATGGCTACTTGATCAAACAGGCCTTTAACGCAATGGATGTAACCGCCAAAGCCATTGCTGACAGATCTATTAACAATGCTGACCCAGCTGTTTATGAAAACCTGCCTGAACAGCATTATAGCTACTAATATTATCGCCTCCCCAGCCGGGAGGTTTTTCATTTAGTATATCTAATGTATAGATTCTATTTTTATACGCTCCAGTATGAGGAAGGTTAAGTGATTTAATGAACCTGCTGGCTGTAATAGGTGAAGCAATCTGAAGAAAATCCCGGAAAGCCTTATTGGTGATTGTACCGCCAATAAGCAGATAAAAATCGATAAGTGCATGAATATGAGCGTCCTGTGCGTTCTGTTTACACTTAGTGCAGTGCCACGTTCTTTTTAATCTTTCAAGGGGCAAATAATTGCAATTGGGGCAGTAAACTCCTTTTAAAATTTCATTTTCCCCGATCTGAAGCCGGTCCATAATGGCGATTTCCTCCTCACTATTTTGCTTTTTGAACAAACGGATCATTTTTTTAAGGAGTTTATCAGAAAGGATATTTTTATCATGACTTTTTTCGATTGAGTCAATTTTGGAAGGGAGAGAATTTTTATGAAGAATTTTGTGATTGAGGCGAACATGTGGAGGCATTGTTTTAATGCCAGTATAGGGATTGCTGATCATAACCATTGAAAGCACAGGCACTTCAGGCATTCCATTTTCAGAAAGCCACTTCTTCAACAGAATTTCATGCCTTTCAATCTGCATCAGCGGACACGGAAAAACAGTCTCTTCCCCATCCTTAATTCGGAAAAGCTGTTTGTAAATCGTGTCAAAATACAAAATGCCACTTATATTCTTAACCTCCAGGATGAGGATAAACTTATTAGAAAGTAAAAGGGTATCAATTTGAAAATGGTGATTCCCACTGGGGAGCCGGTAAATCATCCAGAATAAAGTATTTATTCTGGATAACTTCGAGGGGAAAATCCAATGAAACCTCGCCTTTGAAACCGGCCATCCTTTTACCCAATTCATCTTTTATTTGGGGGATTTTTGAATGGTTTGAGGGCAATCTCCGAAGCAGCGCTTCTAACTTCAGAATCGCAAGAGGAATATGCCGGTCGTTTTGATCATATTTTCACTCCATTTTATTCTTTTTTAATAAATAATTCTGTAATAGAGTTCCAAAATCATTGTTAGGATCGTGAATTTTGCTGCGATATTAAAGAATTTATCTGCGTAAAAAATCCCGAAAAACAGTAGAGTTTCATCACAATATAAGTGTGAAGCACTGTAAAATACTAGGCTTTTACAGACTCCTTTTTTGTTTATCTGCTTTATAAAAGGATTTATCCCTCTTATAAAAAAGTTTATCTATCTTATAAAATAATTTATCTCCCTTATAAAAATTCTTATCCCCTTTAAAAAATCCCCCTAACAAAAATAAGACAGGGCCTACGCCCTGTCCTTAACCATTAATCATGAAAATTTGTCCCATCAGTTGTCGCTTCAATAATCCCAGCCCGGATCACGAAGTCGCCGAAGCGCTCGCCTTCCAATCGCTCTTGGGCGTAGCGCGGCAATATGACGCGCAGCTCGTTGAGAATTTCTTCTTCCCCTATGTTTTCACGGTACATTTTGCTTAATCGGCTGCCGTCAAAGGCTGCGCCAAGAAACATGTTGTACTTGCCTACTGCTTTTCCGATGAATCCGATTTCGCCCAGCGCATGGCGGGCACAGCCGTTCGGGCAGCCGGTCATGCGTATCGTGATTTCTTCGTTCCGCAAACCCGCTTCATCCACAATTTCCTCTATTTTATCGATCAAAACAGGAAGATAGCGCTCTGCTTCCGCCATTGCCAATCCGCATGTCGGAAGCGCAACACATGCCATTGATCCACGGCGAAGTGCGCTGTAGCGGCTGCCGTCTGTTAAGCCATACTGCTCAATCAGCGCTTCAATCTTGGCCTTATCTTTCGTAGCCACATTCCCAATAATCAAATTCTGATTCGCAGTCAGCCTAAATTCACCTTTATGAACCTTCGCAATCTCACGCAAGGCTGTTTTCAGCTTATATCCTGCAAAGTCAGCTACGCGACCGCCTTCAATGAACATTGTAAAATGCCATTTTCCGCGGACACCTTTTACCCAGCCATAGCGGTCTCCGTTAGAATCGAATTGGAACGGACGAGCCTCATCCAAGCTCCACCCCAGGCGATTCTCCAGCTCTTCTTTAACTGTCTCCAAGCCAAGACGGTCAACCGTATATTTAAAGCGGGCATTTTTCCGAACAGAGCGATTGCCATAATCGCGCTGGATCGTAATGACCTTTTCAGCCACATCATAAATCTTGTCTGGCGTAACAAAACCGATTACTTTTGAAAGCTGCGGATATGTTTCCTTGTCACCGTGCGAGAAGCCCATGCCTCCGCCAATCGCCACATTAAAGCCAGCAAGCTTGCCGTTTTCAACAATCGCAATAAAACCGAGATCCTGTGAAAATACATCTATATCATTTGAAGGCGGAACAGCAATTCCGATCTTGAATTTACGTGGTAAATAAAGCGGGCCGTACATTGGCTCCACTTCATCCACTTCAGGGGAACCGGCTACTTTTTCCTCGTCCAGCCAGATTTCATGATATGCCCGGGTACGAGGAAGCAATTCGTCGCTTAGCATTTTTGAAAGCTCATACACTTCCGAATGAATTTCAGACTGATCAGGATTTGAAATACACATCACATTACGGTTTACATCCCCACATGCAGCAATGGTATCAAGCATTGTGTCATGTATGGCCTGGATCGTCTTTTTCATATTCCACTTTAAAATCCCATGCATTTGGAAGGTTTGCCGTGTTGTCAGCTTTAATGTGCCGTTTCCATATTTCTCGGCCAAATCATCGACAACTAGCCATTGTTCAGGCGTTGCTACTCCTCCTGGCAATCTTAACCGCAGCATAAACTGGTAGGCAGGCTCAAGCTTCTGCCTTTGGCGTTCATTCCGCAGATCGCGGTCGTCCTGCAAATAACTGCCGTGATGCTTCATTAACCGGTTATCATCGTCCGGAATTCCGGCACTGATCCTGTCCTGCATCACTTCCGCCAGTGTACCGCGCAAATAATTGCTTCGTTCCTTAATTCCTTCAACATCACTCGGAGGGCCATCGGGCGCTTTTAATTTCGGGTTCACCATGCTGAAAAACTCCTTTCGATCCAAATCAATATACATCACGCTGGTAGCGTTTATTTTTCTGCATGTCAGCAAGATAGGCAGAAGCCTGTTCACGGCTCATGCCGCCTTCTTTTTCAATAATATCTATGAGCGTGTTATGGACATCATGTGCCATGTTTTTCTCATCGCCGCAGATGTATACAGCAGCTCCTTCCTGCAGCCACTCAAATAGTTCCTGGCTGTTTTCCAGCATACGGTGCTGCACATAAACTTTTTCCTCGCCATCGCGGGAGAATGCCACATCCATCTTTGTTAGTACGCCATCCTTAAGCCACTGCTGCCATTCTGTCTGATAAAGGAAGTCTGTTACAAAATGCTGGTCACCAAAGAACATCCAGGACTTTCCTTCTGCTCCGGTTTCCTCACGTTCCTGCATAAATGCGCGGAACGGTGCAACCCCGGTTCCTGGCCCGACCATTATAATTGGCGTTTCAGGATTCTCCGGCAATTTAAAGTTTTCATTATGCTGTACAAATACCGGCAATGTGTCCCCAGGCTGAAGACGCTCCGCACATAGAATCGAGCAAACGCCCTTGCGCTCACGGCCATGTGCATCATAACGGACCGCTCCGATTGTTAAATGGACTTCTTCAGGATTTGCCTCATAGCTGCTTGAAATCGAATAAAGACGAGCAGGCATTTTCCGTAAAATAGAAACAAAATCCTGTGCCGAACCATTCCAAGGTTTAAAATCGCGAATCAGATCAAGCAGATCCCGTCCATCCATATATACTTTTAATTGCTCGCTTTCTGAAACAAGCGATTGCAATTCTTCGTTACCAGAAAGCTTTGCTGCTTTTTCCACTATCGGTTTGGTAAGTACCGTAATCTCAAGACGGGAACGGAGGGCATCTTTCAAAGTCATTACTTCATCCTTGACCTTCACCGCTTCCTCAGGATCCCAGTTCATTTCAGCCAACAGCAAATCTACCAGTTCAGGATCATTTTCCGGGTAAACACCTAAACTATCACCAGGCTGATACGTCAATCCCGATCCTTCGAGAGACAATTCAAGATGACGTGTTTCCTTATTGGAACCGCGCCCGTTCAGATTAATATTTTCTAGCACTTCGGCCCTAAACGGATTGGACCTGGAATATACTGTTTCCGCCGGAGCTTGTGCGGATGGTGCAATTCCAGAAGCTGAAGCCGCAGTACCCTGCCCTTCATTCAATCCGGCAAACACAGCTTCCACCCATTCTGCAGCAGGCTCTTCAAAATCAAGATCGCAGTCTACACGCGAAGTGATGCGTGTTCCGCCAAGCTCCTCAAGCCGCTTATCGAAATCCTTCCCAGTCTGGCAAAAGAATTCATATGAACTGTCGCCTAGCGCCAAAACAGAGAATCGCAATTCCTCAAGCTTTGGCGCTCTTCTACCATGAACAAACTCATGGAAAGTCAATGCATTATCAGGCGGGTCTCCCTCACCATGTGTACTTACAACAATCAAAAGGTTTTTTAGCTTTTTTAAATTATTGGGCTTAAAATCACTCATTGAAGATACGGTGACTTGAAAGCCACGTTCCTCTAATGTTTTTCCAGCCTTTTTGGCAAGGCTTTGGGCATTCCCTGTCTGTGAACCGAATAGAATGGTCACCTCTTTAGAGATAGCCTGGCCGGAAGCTGCTGCAGGCACTTCCTCCACTGCCACTGCCGGTGCAGCCTGTAATGATGATGACTGCAGTGCTGCAAGATAACCGCTCAGCCAGAGAGTTTGGCTTTCTGTCAATGTTGGCAGCAAGCGGTTAAGGAGCTCTGCCTGCTCCTGATTAAACGGACTGTTCATTACCTGAAGTTGCAACGTTATCCACCTCACAAACCAGCTAAAGATCGCTGGCCTTATCGTATTTCTTTAAATTTCCTCTTTTCCTATAAAAAAAGTCGGTTTTAACCTTAAAAAATATATATCTATAACTTTACCGAATGATTTAAAATTAGTAAAATAAATATTAATTATCATAACTATTAACATTACTAATTATAAAGTGGTGATCCTTTGTATTATGATGCTTTAAAAACATTTGTCACTCTGGCAGAAGTGAAAAATTTTACGAAGACAGCCGAGCTCCTTCTCATGTCGCAGCCAAGCGTCAGCCTTCACATTAAAAATCTTGAGAAGGAATTCCAGACCAAGCTATTCCACCGCTCTCCCAAATATTTAAAAATAACGCCAAGCGGTGAAATATTATATGACCGGGCCAAGCAGATGATTACGATCTATGAACAGACCCGGCAGGATATTTTAGAACGGCAGAACACCATCAAAGGCGAGCTGAAAATAGCTGCCAGCTTTACAATCGGCGAGTATATATTGCCTCCCTTGCTGCTTGAACTGCAAAAGGAGTATCCTGAATTAAACCTTCAGGTTACAATCGCCAACACTGAGGAGGTTATTCAATCCACTCGTTCACATCATGCAGATATTGGATTAATTGAAGGCCAGACAAATGAGAAGGAACTTGCTGTTACTCCTTTTATGCAGGATGAGTTGTTTATTGTTTCTTCTACCCGCCACGAGCTGGTCTATAAGGATGAGGTAACCATTTCGGACCTTCAAAACCAGGCATGGATCATTAGAGAAACAGGTTCAGGCACCCGGGAATACTTTAACCATTTTATCCGATCAAATGGGCTGAAAGTAAAATCTCTCCTTACGATCAGCAGCAATCAGGGAATAAAAGAAACGCTAATCAATGGAATGGGCATCAGCATCCTTTCAGGCAGTGTCGTAGAAAGGGACGTTAAACAAAAAAACCTATCAATCATCCGGATTAAAAACCAGGAATTTAAACGGACACTTTCATATGTGGTTTCCCCTATCATGGAAGAAAAAAAGAATGTCAGCATCTTCGTTGACGCGCTTCGTAAAAAATGGCCAGACAAAACTCAGGCAAAATAGTACCCTGCTTTGTACATCCGGCACAGACTGCACAAACCTTCACTCTAAAGAGAAAAGAACGCAATGGGAATCCTTTCTATGTTGAATCCAATGACAAGTGGTTTTTTGACAATATTGAAATCAAAATAAAATATGATGATGCAATGAGTGAAATTTATACTATATATAAAGAAATCTACTGAAACTTGTTTGCTCGTTTATATGTGATTAAAAAAATTTGGACAAACATTTTTTCACACTTGTCCCCTCTTTTTCATACTATATAGTGATGAAATGTATAAAATCTGCCCATTTTATTCAAAATAAGGAAAAAATGGCTGAGGTGAAAAAGATGGGATTATTGAATGCCTTTAATGAATGGCGTGAGATGAGATATCAAAATCATGTCAACCGCATGAAGGAAGAAAATAAGTGTCCGGACTGCTACGGAAGAGGCTTTTCTCTTTATCCTGGGAATGAGTTCGCTTATCATGCAAACCAGTTTGACTGCCCAGGATGCAATGGAACCGGACTGTATTCAGAATGGAGCAGTCTTTCTTAAAAAAATCTAAGACGTCAAAACTTACTTTTATCGAAGTTCAATTATAAAAAAGCATGATCCTCCCCGCTAAACGGAAGAATCATGCTTTTATTCTATCCCAACGTTTTTTGAGCTTTAAATTCCGCTTTAATCTGTTGTAAAAGATCCTTGTTGGTTAATATTTCATATCCTGTCAGCGCCATTGTTTTTGCACCCAGGATCATGGCTTCTCTCCCTTGCTCACTCATTGCCGCTTCGCGAAATTCATGTGTATGGCAGGCGTATGCCTCATTGCAAATTTTTATATACGGATGAATCGAAGGCGCTGCATGGCTGACATTCCCCATGTCAAGGGAACCGGAGCCATCTTTTTGTTCCATTATTTCTTCCTCTTTCACTCCTAAAGAAATTAATTCTCTATTAAAAGCTTCCGATAAAGGCTTGTTGGTAACCATGTTATCGTATGAAAGCTCATAGAATGACCATTTCATCTCTGCGCCAGTTTGCAAAGCAGCACCTTCTGCACATTTTTTAACCTTTTCTACGAGTTCATTTACATATCCACGTTTTGCAGCTCGTACGTAAAATTGCGCCACAGCATAATCAGGAATCACATTGGCTGCTTTTCCGCCCTCTTTGATGATTCCATGGATTCTGGCATCTGGGGTGATATGCTGGCGCAAAGCATTAATGCTGCTGAAGGTCTGCAAAACAGCATCCAATGCATTGATGCCGAGATGCGGGCTTGCAGCAGCGTGTGCTGATTTTCCAAAAAACTCAAACTGGATGGCATCCATTGCGAGTGATGAGCCGCTTTTTACATAATTATCCAACGGATGAACCATAATGGCAGCATCAAGTGCATCAAATACACCTGCTTCAGCCATAGTCACTTTTCCACCCTTCGTTTCTTCTGCCGGCGTACCAAATACAATCACTTTCCCGCCTGTTTCATTGATTACTTTGCTTAATCCAATTCCTGCAGCAATTCCCATTGTGCCAATCAAATTATGGCCGCAGGCATGTCCGACTTCAGGCAGCGCATCGTATTCTGACATATAGCCAACAACAGGCCCCTCTTTCCCGCTGTCAAAGGTCGCCGTAAATGCTGTTGGCAAACCGCATGTTCCCACTTCTACCGAAAAGCCATGCTTTTTCAGTTCTTCTGTCAATAGCTCGCATGCTTTAAACTCTTCGTGCCCAAGTTCCGGGTTTTCACCAATATATTGGCTAATGCTATAAAAATCAGGTTTTAAACTGTCAATTTGATCGATGATAATTTTTTTCCCCATTAAGGCAATCTCCCATTCTATCTAATATACATACTATTAAATTATACAATTTTCTTACTAACTCTTTCCAATTGATTAATGCCATCATTTCAAAAGAAGGAACATTTTCATAGATGTAAAAAAAAAACAGTTCGTCACCGTATAAACCAGAATATAAAAGACATATTAGTAAAGGAATTTACTCAAATGCAACTATAAATAGAGGTGTTTTATCCATGCCAATCGCAGATTTAGGCGGAGCTACCCTGAATTATACAGTTAAAGGAAGCGGTACTCCGATTGTTTTCATCCACCCGCCTGTATTGACTTCGATGAATTTCAAATATCAATTAGAAGAACTTTCAAAAAATTTTCAGGTTATTACGTTTGATATTCGCGGCCACGGAAAAAGTCCTTATTCCCCTGAACCTGTAACCTATCCGCTGATTGTTAAAGATATTATTCGTCTTTTGGACTATTTAAATATTAACAAAGCCTTTATATGCGGATATTCTACAGGAGGCTCTATTGTTTTAGAATACATCCTGACATTTGCTGAAAGAGCTTTCGGAGGAATCGCGATTGGTGCAATGCCAGATGTAAATGATGATTATTTGAGAAAGAAGATTTCTTTAGGAATTAAACTTTCAAGCAAGGGTGCCATAAACCTTTTAGCCTGGTCGATTTCCTGGAAGAATTCCAATAATATGAAGCTGTTCAAACAAATGTTTACAGAAGCAAAAAAAGGCGATTACCGAAATATTGAGCAGTATTATCAATACAGTTTAAAATACAATTGCGTCAATCAGCTTTCAAAGATCCGCCTGCCGATTTTGCTGGTATATGGTCAAAAGGATAAGCCCTTCCATTCCTATGCCCGGCAATTGCATGAAAAATTGCCTCAAAACGAATTACATATTATCGAAAATGTTGACCACAGGATCCCGACAAAGGCTGCAAAAGAGCTGAACCAGTTAATTAGCAAATTTATAAATGCAATTTGACAGCTGCCAGTACCAGTTAATCAATCTGGTATTGGCAGCTGTCAGTAAAAAACTATTTTGTAATCGTCTCCGTAGCCCGTTCAATGATCACCTCATCTTCCCAGCCCTTGCACACATCCACCCAGCCTTTTGCATTCGAATATTCCTCAATCTCGGCAGGTGTTAGTTCAATAGCCGAGTTGCTGCTGCCGCATGCCGGAAAAAGTGTGTCAAACCTTTTCATAGATTGATCCAGGAAAACATCAAGGTCATTAGCCAGTCCGAATGGGCATACTCCACCCACAGCGTGGCCGGTTTGTTCCAGGACCTCATCTGCAGAAAGCATGCGTGCCTTAAAACCAAAAGTATTCCGGAATTTCTTATTGTCTATTTTGGCATCCCCTGCTGCAACAACTAGAATAGCTTCATCCCCATCCCCTCTAAAGGAAAGAGTCTTGGCTATTTGTGCCGGAATAACACCGATCGTTTCAGCAGCCTGTTCTACTGTAGCACTTAAAGACTCAAACTCCATCACATCTTTTTCCCGGCCCCATTTCTTAAAATGGCCCTTCACCCTTTCAATCGACATTCACACTCACCCTTCCCCTATGTACCATGACTCTTTATTGCGGAACCTGGTATTCCTATTCTATATCCCGCATTAACGGGCAGTATGATTGCTTCTCACTCCTTAGAGAGTCTCAAAAGATGCCCGTATAAGCCCGAGTATCAAAACTCAGACTAACTGCGGCAGCGCCTGAGTGACCCGCTTGTTGCGGGCCTCAACTAACCAACGGAGATGAAAAAACCCTCACTATTGGAAGTTCACTTTATTTTAACATACTATCCTTAACTGTCACGGAAGATACCCTTTTTTATCAGAATATTCATATTTGCTCTTGCTGCATTAGTCCACTAAGATAGATATATAATTGAAACTTGAAATATACTTGCTTTAAAGAAGGATTGTTTATGAAACCTATTCGATACAAGTTTATTGGCGGAAGGATTGCCAAAACGGGATTGGCTGTTTTTATAACAGCTTTTATCTGTCATATGCTCGATTGGCCTGCTATGTTTGCGGTCATAACAGCAATTGTTACAATCGAACCAACCGTTGCAGATTCGATTCGAAAAGCTTACGTCAGGTTTCCTGCAGCAGCCATTGGAGCCGGATTTGCAGTGCTATTTACTTTTTTGTTTGGTGATAGTCCATATACCTATGCCTCAGTATCACTGGCTACGATCATTGCCTGCCATAAACTGAAGCTTCATGATGGAATGCTGGTCGCCACCTTGACAGGTGTAGCAATGATTTCAACGGTTCATGACCATTATTTATCCTCTTTTTTTATCAGAATGGGGACAACCAGTACCGGTATCATTGTATCAACTGCCGTCAACTTTTTTGTTATGCCTCCAAATTACTCAAAATCGATTATGCGAAGCATTCATTCCCTATACCGGAGATCCGGAGAGATTTTACACAAACGAGGATTGGAGATCTTTAATCTCCAGACTCCAGATCATGATATCCGCGCCGAATTTCAAAAGCTTATAAAAGATATTGATAAAACGGAGACATTATGCAATTATCAGAAAGCTGAATATCGATTTCACCGGTTCAGCCGTGATGATATGCGTGACTTTCATTATGAATATAAAAAGCTTACGATTTTAAGGCAAATAACCTATCATGTGGGCAACTTAATTTTTCTGCCGCCGGGCCAAATGGAGCTTGATGAAAGCAAGATGAATTTTGCTTCCTCTGTTCTTGATGATTTGAAGGACAGTTTATATGATCCTGGCTTTCTGATTACCGAAAGCCATCATCAAAAAATAAGCAAAGTTACACAATGGTTTATCGATCAAAAACAGCAGAACCCTGCAGGCGGCTTAAAACCGCGCATACACCATCACGTCCAGCCTGAAACAGCCATTTTATATGAAATTTTGTCTATCCATGATTTAATAGAGGAACTGAATCATATCCAATCTATGGAAATCAAGCACCGGAGGCTTCTAAAAAGTCCGGACGTGACAGGCTCCTATAATGGCATAAAAACGAATGATCAGGAATTGCGCGAATAAAAGCGAAGTGAAACGGGATTATCTTTTCCTACTAGCACCACCAAAAAATAAAGACCGCGGATTCTTTTCCGTGGTCTTTTCTGCATATTACATGGAAACTCTTATCTTATCTGCTAAATATCCCTCAATAATTCTTTTTAGAACTTTCTGATCCATTTCGAGCATAGGCTTACCTGCAGCTGAAAGCATTTTTGCCGTATTGTCTGCCGGAAAATCAATCGTCCGCTGAAAATAGCTGTGAAAAATGCTCATTGAATCATGAAAGTCCTTCTCCTCATTTGTCATATCCCCGATAGAAGAAGGCGGATGCATCTCCAATTGCGGAAAATCCAAGACCTCTTTAACAATCGACAAAACCTCTGATTGCAGCGGGGGGTTAGGATTAGTGATATTGAATATATCGCCATTTCTCCCATGAACCAAAGCTGTCTCCAGTACGTCTATGACAAAATCAACCGGCACAAAGTTCTGGGCCACACCTGGTTCCAGGAAAATTCTATAGTTTTGGTAATTCTTTTTCCGTTCTGAGCGTTTTTTCAAAATCTTAATTCCTTTTAAAAATCCATACAAGCCAAAATTGGTATCGGCCTCACCAGTCTTTGAATCACCGATTATAATAGCCGGACGGAGAATGACTGCCTCCAGCTTATTTCTATATCTGTAAACCAGATGCTCTGCCTCACATTTTGAAGCTTCATAAGGATTTACAAAACTTCTTTCTGCAGAATAAAGCACTTCTGCCCCTGCAGTTTCCTTTCCAACCGTATAGGCAGTGCTAATATATAATACTTTGGGACAGCCAATTTCCAAGGCGAGCTCCAAAACATTCTCTGTTCCCTCAACATTTACTTTATAGGTCTTATCCCGATCCTTTTCATCAAATGACAGCAATGCGGCACCATGATAGATGGCATCAATCTTTCCCGTCAATGATTCCACAAGCTCTTTATTTAAACCGAGGTGATCTCCCGTTACATCTCCTTCTAATATATGAATCTGCCTTGAGTAAACCTCTCCCTCTTTATCCATGAAAGACTTCAACCTGGTTCTATTTCTAACTAATAAATACAGCTCATGCCCCTGCTCCAATAGCTTTATCGAAAGCTTCTTTCCTAAAAATCCATTTGCTCCAGTAATAAGTATATTCAAAGAAGAATCGCAACCTTTCCTATCAATAAAGTCTATTAAAAACTTTAGCGGGAAAATCCTTTAAAAGCAATGGAAATCCCTTTCATTGCCCTAAGATCTGTAAGGCGGACCTTTTATTCTTGGATATCCCGCTTAATCCGATAATTGGTGTAATTGGAGTCGGACCGGAGGACGAAGCGGTTTCTGCAGGAACACCTGGCTCCCACTGCGGGAATATGGATAATATGGATACAAAGCTGATTACAGAAGGTTCTACATTGAATTTGCCTGTCTTTGCAGAAGGAGCTCTTTTGGGGCTTGGGGATTTCCATGCTGCCATGGGAGATGGGAAGATTGGTGTATCCGGCATCGAGATATCCGGAAGGTTTCTTTACAAGATCTAATTTAAAGCAATTCATTAAAAAAACCACTTCTTGTAAATGGTGAAAGCATTGCGGCCCTTAGGCTATTCAGCTCTTTAAATAGAAAAGACGCTCGTTCATGCGTCTTTTTCCTACGATAAGTATTTATTCTTTTTATCAGTCTGTTCATCCTTTTCACAAACCTCCAGAAAAGGGCAGGATGGACATTCATTGGTATTATATAATTCAGTCATACGCTGTGAATCCTCAATCAAATTTTTCATTAGCTGCAGATAGCTAATTCCGTTTTCAAGGCTATATTCATCAGGTGTGAAAATATGCTTTTGTCCATCCATTAAAGTAATAACTTCTATTCTTTCCGGCCTTATTCCAAAGACTTTTTCAGAAAAAATAACGATTAAATGGAAATACAGCTTCAACATTTGCTCATCTGCATCAACTAAATATTTTTTCACAATAAATGAAGAGTTCTCCCATTCTGCAACATCGAAGGTTAGAGAAAGGTCAGCATCCACTTCTTTTACATTCAGGCTAAATTTTTCATAAAGAAACAAGGGCTGTTCAACGTTCGAATCACTCGATAAATTTTTCATTAATCCGTCCGTTATGGCTGCAGCAGCCATATAAAATTGCAGCTTATTATCAAACATGCGAAGTTCGAGCTTACTCCAATATTTCTCAATTAATGCAAGAACTTTGGCTGGTGTTCTATGCCCTAACGGATATTGATAATAAGAATATACCACCCTATTTACAACATGCTGGATTGCCTGGCGCCAGCCAAAAGGATGCTTTTTCTTTTCTATATGTGTGTAGTAAAACCTGTATGGGCATCGGATAAAATCTGTTAAATGCTGGTCAGTTATGGTCTGAACAGATATCTGTGTGTTTTTAACCATTTAGCTGCCTCCTTAGTCCTTCAAACTGTTATATGTAATAAGCTAAAGTAGCATAATTGAAAATTATTATCAGTATTATTTTAATTGAAAATGATTATCAAAATCAACCCTTAATAAAAACTGTATTGCCAAAAATGCCTCCTTACAACTATGAAAGGTATTCATGCATTTAATCTGGGGCGTTTCAGCGAATTTCTCTTGAATTCACTGGTTTAAAGTCAAAAACAATCTTCTCAGGCTTCCCAACTATTCTGATTTTTGTGATATTATCAGTTTAATAAGTTCAGAGAAGGTGTTTTGAAATGAGCTCTTACAGTAATACACATAATGGCATTTTTCCTTCGGTTTGTTCACTTGATTGCCCTGATCAATGCGGGCTTCTCGTTCATAAAGAAAACGGCAGAATCGTGAAAATCGAAGGGGATCCCAATCACCCGGTTACAAAGGGAAATATCTGCAACAAAGTAAGGAATATGCCCGCACGTCTATACGATGAGAAGCGGCTGAAATACCCATTGAAAAGGGTGGGTGCCAAAGGTGATGGCAGGTTTGAACGGATCAGCTGGAAGGAAGCCATTGAAACGATTACAGCCCGCTGGCAAGATCTGATTAAAACGGAAGGGCCTGAAAGCATATTGCCATATAGCTTTTATGGGAATATGGGCCGGCTGAATGCGGAGGGAATGGACCGCCGCTTCTTTCATAGGCTCGGGGCATCACGTCTTGATCGCACAATTTGCCAATCGGCTGGAACAGTTGGATATACGTATACAATGGGAGGAAGTTTCGGGATTGATCCAGAAGATACCATCCATTCGAAGCTTCTAATTTTTTGGGGAATTAATGCGGTAAGCACCAACATGCATCAAGTCGTACTGGCACAGAAAGCACGGAAAAATGGTGCTAAGATTATTGTGATAGATGTGCATAAAAACCAGACAGGCAAAATGGCCGATTGGTTTATTCCGATAAAACCCGGTACCGATTCCGCACTGGCCCTGGGCATGATTCATGTATTGTTTGCGGAAAACATGGTCGATGACCATTTTCTGCACAAGTACACTGTGGGCCATGAAGAGCTCCGCGATCATGTGGTTCAATATGATCCTGCGACTGTTTCAGCCATTACTGGAGTGCCCATTGAGGATATTTACAAGCTTGCTCGTATGTATGGCCATACGTCCCCTTCATTTATCAGGATTGGCAATGGCCCTCAGCATCATGATAATGGGGGTATGTGCATCCGTACCATTTCCTGTCTTCCTGCCATGACTGGACAATGGCTAGTGAAAGGCGGCGGTGCCATAAAAGGAAATTCTGGTTACCTTGCTTTTAACACATCTGCATTACAGCGTCCCGACTTTCTGGAGAAAAAGAATACACGCACAATCAATATGAATCAGCTTGGCTATGCCCTGCTTGAGCTGGAAAATCCGGTAAAGTCCTTGTATGTGTATGGCACAAACCCGGCTGTAGTAGCGCCAGAAGGAAACAAGGTCAAAAAAGGGCTGCAGCGGGATGATCTATTCCTGGTTGTTCACGATTTATTTATAACCGAAACTGCGAAATACGCTGATATCGTACTGCCTGCAACTTCTTCCTATGAAAATATCGATTTCTATTCTTCTTACTGGCACCATTACATGCAAATCCAGCAGCCGGTTATGGAAGCGCATGGGGAATCCAAATCGAATGTGGAGGTATTCCGGCTTCTGGCTAAGGCTATGGGATTTGATGAACCAGCTTTTCAGGAAACAGAAGAGGTAATGATTGAAAAGGCGCTGGATTTTCCTGCAAATCCATTTATTGATGAAATTAATTTCGAGTCTCTAAAGAAAAACCAATTTATAAAAGCCAAGATCAAGCCGCTTTTCCCTGGCAAACTTCCGACCCCAAGCGGAAAAATTGAATTATATTCACAGAGAATGAAAGATGCAGGCTACCCTCCTCTGCCAACTTATATTCCTTTGAAGGATGAAAGCAGCTTGCCATTCCTATTTGTCCCTGCACCGAACCATAACTTCTTAAATTCCACCTTTTCCAACAATGCCAAGCATGTCTTGTTCGAAAAGGAACCCCGCCTTCATATGAATATCAAAGATGCAAAAGCTGCGGGAATAAATGATGGAGACATGGTGCGAGTGTGGAATGAACGTGGAGAATGCGAGCTGAAAGCAGCTGTTGGCGAACTCGTCCTCAAAGGTGTTGTTGTTTCGCAAGGCTTATGGGCAGACATGCCTGGGACCAATCAGCTTGTGAACTCCCTGACTCCGGACCGGCTTTCTGACATGGGCGGTGGAGCAGTGTTTTTCTCCGGGCGGGTTAACGTGGCAAAATGCCAATCCACTAGTAAAATATAAAATAAGCTAAAAAGTACAACCTGCAAAGGAAATCATAGTTTTTTGATCCCCCAACTGTAAAAAAATATTGAAATAACCCTCTTGAAGTTGTGTTCAAGAGGGCTTTTTTGCCTTTATACCGAGCCAAAACATCATTTGCAGCTCTCTACTAATTGTACCTTCCAGGGATTATCGCAAAGTAACGGACCATTTTTTGTTTTTAACAATAATGATGAACCTTTCGCATACTCCATTAAAGAAATTGCACCAAATGGCGTCTCAGCCTGTATATCCACTCTTGCAGGACAGTCCTGCAAGTCCTTTGTTATGCTTGCTGCTTGGTTAACACTTATTGGATTTGGAGTCCGAAGAACAATGTCCAGATCGCTCTCACTTGTTACAGCCCTAACTTCGGCTGCAAGTTCAAACCCTGCACTTCCTCCAGGTCCCCATACAAGTTTATATTTATCCAGTATTTCCCTTGCTATTTTAAGAGAAGAAAAGACAGGTGATTGTTTATTTTCCCAGAGTTTCGTATCCGTCAAATTCTCAGGCTTGATTTGATGAATGATGGCATCCTCCGGTATAAATGCACCAAATCTTTCGCTCCTTGCCCTCCCCCTAATTCCAATAGCTATCTTTCCCTTTGGAGTATTTGCCCTTCGGACAACAACATATGGTGCAATCCTCAACGATTGAATCGCCCAGGCTGGAATTGGAGAATAACTTATGAGATTTTTTGGATCAATCTTCAATAAATCATGAGGTTCGATCACCATTGCTCCGCCAGCTTCTTTCTGACTAAAATTGAAGCTGATCTGCCGCCTTTTATAGCATTAACCGAGTTAAGCCTGTTGCTCAAGTCACGCGGGCTGCTTTGAATGTCTTCTATAGCTGTATTTATGCTTCTATAAATTAAGTCACGGGCTGCTTCAGCAGGTTCTTCAGCATTTACATTGGAAATCAATTCATGAAGTGCTCCCAATTTTTCAAAGGAACGTATATCATAGGCCATTGACGGGACTTGTTTCGCTGCTTCTTCAAGTTCTTCAATGGTTCTTTGAGTAATTCTTGCAGCTGACTGCTTTGACATTACATGTACATTGACACCTTCATCATCCAGGGCAATTAATCGGCTGGCTTGCAATCCATGTGCTAAAAATGCTCCCGAGATAGCCTTTCCTGGAATAAATGAAATCACCGGATGACCTGCTAACCTTGCTGTTGCATAAGCATCAACTGCCGCAGCACAGGCCTGATGGATCCCTAAAAGTTCCTCCCGATACCCATAAGCCTGGCTAGGGACATCAACAATAGCTACAATTGCACGTTTTTCTTCTTTATTCTTATCTTCTTCTATTGCATCCCGGACATGCTTGGCAATCATCCACCCTTGCTCAAGGCCAAATTCACCTGAACGAGCTCTTGGAAAACGGCTTGATTCATCTGGCACTACAGCAAGGAAGCGAATAGGCTTGCTGCCAATTATTGAATCAGAACATAAAACCGAAGGAACACCCCCAATATTTTTGCTGCCCGCTGTCAAAAGGTTAAACCATCTATGTCCCCTGCTTTTCATTTTAACAGCAGTATGATCAGCAGCTTTCTTGTATTGATTTAAACTATCTGGATCGGATTCTGCCCACAGGTCCTGTACTTTCTGTGGATAGAGGACTTGTGATGTATTTACAGATCCGATAAATGAAAGGTATCTGTCAACCTGTGAGCTTCTTGGTTTTTCCACTGTTCCCTGCTTGATTACAGTAAATATGGCCTCTCTTAATGAGCTGATATTATCCTCAGCCTCTATGTCCGCAAAGCCAGCAGCCACCCTTTGTCTTCCTCCAATTGTATTCCAAATCCGCTGTCGATCGGCTGAATCGAATTCCTGAATGCCGGCTTCCTGCTCAATTACTTCCGGTCCATTTAATCCAAGCCTGCCTTCACGTGTTATGATTAAGGTACTGCATAAACCTGCGTTAATTGACATCCCGCCAAAGGCTCCGATTTTACCTGGAATTATCCCAATAACGGGCACATATTCCCTTAACGCCACAATGGCTGCACCAATTTCGGCAATTGATAAAAGGCCATAGTTGGCTTCCTGGAGCCTGACACCTCCAGTATCTAATATCAAAATGGGGTAAATCGTATTGCCCATTTTATTATTTTCGAGTGCCATCTCTAAAGCCCCGGCAATCTTTGCACCTGAGACCTCACCTATTCCGCCTCCCTGAAAGCTGCCTTCAATGGAGATGACTACTGTTGACTGTCCATTTACCATTCCCTTGCCAATTATGACTCCATCATCACTTTGTGGAACAATGCCCTGCGTTTCCAGGTGCGGCGATTCAAGGCCTTCAAATGGCCCCAAAAGCTCCCTGAAGGTACCCTTGTCAAGAAGTACTTGAGCACGCTCCCTGCCGCCGCATTCAACAAAGCTACTTTTTAATGTATCCAGCATCTCTGCCCACCTCCAAAGCTTGTGAAAGCCTTAATGATACAACCCCTGGAGTTGCCCCAAAATCATTGATTCTAATAATTGCTGAAATATCATTTTTACTAAAGAACCGCTCTAATACCGTTTCCCAGAGCTGATGAAATCCAGTGGTGCCTGTACGGACAGTTACATCTGCATATCCCTGGTCCGAAGGTTCCATTAAAATCTCCAGGTCACCTGAACCTACGACTCCAACATGAGCTTTTGAATCCAGCATTTTGGTTGCAGGGAAACGAAAGTTTAATTTTTCCATCATACAGCTCCCCTTCTATTAAATTGGTAAAGCTTCGTTTCTCTTAAATTTGCTTTTCATATGTTGATCTAAATAATCCATAAAAATGGTGGCAGCAAGCAGATCTGCGCTTCCCCCAGGAGATACATTTCGAAGGCATAGTGATTGGTCCAATTGCTCTAATAACTGCCAGCCTCTGATAGTAGAAACTCCTCCAGCTTTTAAAATTTCTTTTGCACGCTCCTTTGTGCCTTCCAAAGCTTCCTTCCCGCCTCTATGCAAAATACAGGTGTCATTAAGCTCTGCCATAAGGGCAATTAACACGTTAAGCCTGCAAAGATTCTCATTCTTGCATTTTTTTCTGGAATCATAAAGGACTGGCAGGCCAATAAGCCTTACATGAGGAAATCCTTGCTCCGCCTCCACTTTGGCTCCGCCTACTCCGAACCTTGCTTTAACACTGCTGCCATTTGTTTTAATCGGAGGCAGTTTTCGATCAGGAAAGAGAGCCAGCCTTCCTGCTTGAACAGCTACATCTTCAATTTCGCAATTACCTAAGTACATCGCAGCACTTGAAACCAGCAGCCCTAATGCCCATATAGCTCCTTTATGGGTATTTACCCCACCAGTGGCCATAAACATTTCCCGTTCTCCCTGCCGCCCAATGGCCGCAATCTCTTCCCGCAGTTCCTGTGAAGGAGACCGGTTAAAGCTTTTTTTCGCTATTTCAATAAATGTGCCTTCTAGTGCTTTAGCAGATTTAATCATTGTTTTTAGTGACATATCTGTATGAGAGCCTGAATTTTTCTTATCAACAAGACCTGGTTTTGGTGTAAGCTCAGCCTCTTCTATAAGTGATTGTACTGCCATCTTTCCAAGGCATAGGCTGTAAGAGTGCAAGTCTATCATTGAATTCACTTCCGTCCCTTTTACCAGCTTCTAAATTTGGCAGGCGGTTCATATAAACCTTCTGACCATTCCACGAGTTCTTCAACATTTTTGGCTGCCAGCAGTGATCTTTTTGCTTCCGTCCTTCTAATTCCGAGATCTTCCGGAAGAGCAATTATCCCTTCTCTTCTCAGCCTATCCGTCTTCTTCACATCATGCTTCAGGCCTATTGGCGTTACACCGGCAATAGCTGAGATTGCCTGCCTTCGTTCTTCCATGCTGTCCGTTTTATATAGATAGGCAATGCCTTCTTCGGTCACTATATGTGTAACATCATTTCCATAAATCATGACAGGTGCTGTCTCAAGCCCTATGTCCTTTTTGGCTCCCACAGCATCCAGCGATTCAACAAAAACTGGTTTATTTCCGTTTTGGAATGTTTCGACTACCTGAACTACTAATTTTCTTCCGCGTGCAAGCGGGTCCGTATCAGTCATCATGTCCAGCCAGGCTTGAGAGGAATGGCGCCTGCCTCCCGGATCATGCCCCATGTTCGGTGCTCCCCCAAAGCCTGCCAGCCTTCCTCTTGTTACGGTTGAAGAATTGCCTGCTTCGTCAATCTGCAGGCTAGACCCCACAAATAAATCTACAGCATATTGACCTGCAAGCTGGCAAAGTGTTCTGTTTGAACGCAAGCTTCCATCATGACCGGTAAAAAATACATCACGCCTGGCAGCTACGTATTTTTCCATTCCTACTTCTCCGCCAAAACAGTGGATACTCTCTACCCAGCCGCTTTCAATTGCTGGAATAAGAGTCGGATGGGGATTCAATGCCCAATGCTTGCAAATTTTCCCCTTCAGGCCCAAGGATTCACCGTAAGTCGGGAGTAGCAATTCAATTGCGGCAGTATTGTAGCCAATCCCATGGTTCAGAGATTTCACCCCGTGTTTTTCATAAATTCCACGAATGATCATCATTGCCTGGAGAATTTGAATATCTGTTATATGGCGCGGATCGCGGGTGAACAACGGCTCCAGTTGGTAAGGCTTATCAGCAACAACCACAAAATCAATCCAGGAGCCCGGGATGTCAACACGAGGCAAGTCGTCAACTAATTCATTCACCTGGGCAATAACAATGCCGCTGCTAAATCCCGCTGCCTCAACAAGGGTTGGAGTTTCTTCAGTATTTGGTCCTGTATATAAGTTCCCTGCAGCATCAGCTTTATCTGCAGCCACTAAAGCGACCGAAGGAATCAAATCAATGAATAGCCTGCCATATAGCTCGACATATGTATGAATCTCACCCATTGTCAGCTTTCCATCTTCCAGCATTTGAGCCATTCGCAGACTTTGTGGGCCTGCATAAGAAAAATCCACTTTGTTAGCGATTCCATTCTCGAATAAATCCAAGTGTTCAGGCCGGGAAATGCTTGACATAATCATGTGCAGATCAAATAGTTTTTTAGGATCCGCCTTGGCAAGAGCAGCTGAAAGGAAGGATGCCTGCTTTTGATTATTTCCTTCCAGAACCACCCGGTCTCCTGGCATAATCAGTGTTTCCAAAGCCTCGACGATTTGGTGTGTGGGAATAATTCTGCTGCTGGTGATTTCCTTCATTTTCTCTATTCTTTTTTGCTTGGCTTCAAGACGGGTATTCCAAGATCGTTGTTTAGTAGCCTGCATTGTAGAATCTCCCTTCTGATTTCAAATTTTCATTTTACGAACATAGCCTCTTTGCCAGGAAGACACAGTTTTCGAAACCATTTTCTTCCACCGAAACAGATCGGGCACCAGGCAGCGTTTTTTTATTTAAATTGGTTAGAACACTTCCAGATGGCATTTCAATTAGGAGCCTTGTTCCATACTCACAAAGTAAAGAGCATATTTCATACCAACGGACCGGATGTGAAACATTTAACGCGAGATCCTCCTTGATTTGTTCCGAATTCCTAATTAACCGGGCTTTCCTATTTGAGGCATAAGGAACTGCAGGTGTACTGATTTTGATATGTTTAAGCTTGTCATATAAGATATCACCTACAGAATTTAGCAATGGACAATGTGACGGTACACTTACGTTAAGAAGTTCAGCCCTCCTTGCACCACTTTTTGCTGCTTGATCAAGAACCATATTGATGCCTGGAATGGAGCCGGAGATTGTAATTTGGTCGGCTGCATTAATATTGGAGGAATATACTGGGGTCACTTCTGTAAATATGGTTTCAACTGCTTTCCTTACCGACCTTGGATCTAACCCTGAAATCACCCCCATCCCATAACCAGAAGGAAAAGCCTGTTCCATCAGTTCCCCCCTTAGCTTTACAAGCCTCAAAGCATCGGTAAAATCCATTGCCCCGCAAGTAACGGCAGCTCCAAAGGCACCAACTGAATGGCCTGCCACAAAGTCAGGCCTCACCCCTTCTGAAACGAGTGCTTTTGATACAGCAACTGACGCAATAAGCAAACACAATTGAACTGATACAGTGGACATCAATGCTTCAGCAGTATCGAGATTATAAACACCTTCACCAATTACTTCACTCGCTTCCTGCATAACGTCACTTACGGCTGGATGGTCAGGCAGGTGGTGAAGCATCCTAATTTTTTGTGAACCTTGGCCAGGAAATAAGAATGCAAGTTTCATCTCCTCTCCTCCTATTTACCCAGCTTTCTCTTCATGCTGGCTATTACATCCTGATTATGTTTTGTTAGCAGCTCTGTTGCCTCTGCTATTTTTTCTTCGTATAGAAGACCGATTAACATTTCATGCTCACGTACTGACTTTTCAATATTTCCCTGGTTAGCGAATGAAAGGCTCTGTATTCTCAATAAAGGCCATCCAAGCCGGGAATACATTGTCTTAATGGTTTCGCTTTTGCTCATTTCTACAAGTGCGGTATGGAATGAATGATTCAACTGCGTATATTGATGAATATCAGTAACATTCTTCATCGTGTCTAAGAGTAATGACATTTTTTCCAGCCCATTTTTGTCGATCCCATTTCTATTGATTCTATCTATGGCCATGGACTCCAGCATGACTCTAATTTCCAGCAGATCATAAATTTCATTTTCTGTATAATCTTTAACTACCGCTCCTTTTCGGGGAATCCTTTCGACAAGCCCTTCAATTGAAAGTAAGTAAATGGCCTCCCTTACTGGTGCACGGCTTGTACCATACTCCTCGGCATAAATATGTTCAATCAATTTTTCACCTGGAACCAGCTCCCCCTTAATAATTTGTTCAGTGATGTGTTCGGCTATATGATTTGACAAAGCATTTTGATTAATTTTATCTGTTTTCATGACACCGTCTCCTCTATTAAAAAATGTTTTGGTCGACTGTCGATTTTATTATACTCTTTCATTTTTAATAATTCAATATTTTAAGAAAATTTGAAAAATAAATTGACTTATGCTTTTCATTCGTTTTATTATGGTTTCTAGGAATACAGTCGACTGTAGATTTACAAAATGCAAGCGCTTTCCTGTGTAATTTTTCCTGCAGCCTAGTCCAGACAGATTTTCTAAGACTCACTTTGCATCCCTGTCCCTAAGCTCACAGCAAAAAATTAAAAGGAGAGATGAAATGGTTATATATGGGGTTGCTTTACTATCTATCTGTTTACTATCGGGTATATTTTTGGGAGACCTTTTTGGAAAATTCCTTGGGATTGATGCAAATGTCGGCGGTGTCGGCATTGCTATGCTAATGTTAATTCTTCTAGTTGAATACCTAAAGAAGAAAGATAAACTAAAAACCCAGACTCAGGAAGGATTATCATTCTGGAGTGCCATGTATATCCCTATAGTTATTGCAATGTCGGCACAGCAAAATGTTGTAGCTGCTTTGGACGGAGGACCCCTTGCCATTACAGCAGGAGCAGCAGCAGTCTTGATCAGCTGGGCAGCAGTACCTGCTTTAAGCAAGGGCGGAAAGGCAAGCAAAACCCTGGAAACTAATATAACTGGAGGGGATCAGCATGCTGGAAATAGTAAGTAATGCACTAATGGATAATGGTCTAATTGTAGCCTTCACTGTTGTAGGGATTACTATGTTTATCTCCTATTACCTCTCCGATAAACTAACAAAAGGGCGTATTCATGGCTCAGCAATTGCCATAGCCCTTGGTTTAGTGCTTGCTTATATTGGCGGATTGGCGACCGGCGGGGAAAAAGGCCTGTCAGACATTGGTGTGTTCGCTGGCATCGGTCTGATGGGCGGAGGCATGCTTCGGGATTTTGCCATTGTGGCCACAGCGTTTGGAGCCAACTTCAGTGAAATCAAAAAGGCAGGATTAAATGGAATTATGTCTCTCTTTTTGGGAGTAGTGCTTTCATTCATTGTAGGTGTAGGTATTGCTTTGGCATTTGGATATAAAGACGCAGTCAGCTTAACAACAATTGGAGCGGGTACAGCAACATACATAGTTGGCCCTGTAACAGGAACAGCTATTGGGGCAAGTTCTGAAGTAATCACTCTCAGTATTGCGGCTGGATTGGTAAAATCCATTCTGACCATGATAGGCACTCCTTTTGTAGCGAAGTATATCGGATTGAATAATCCTCGCTCTGCAATGGTTTATGGAGGTCTTATGGGAACTACAAGCGGAGTAGCAGGTGGATTGGCTGCAACTGACCCTAAACTAGTGCCATATGGAGCGGTTACTGCAACATTTTATACAGGTTTGGGCTGTCTGTTAGCACCCTCTGTTCTATTTTTAATGACAAAAGCAGTTTTTGGCTAAAGCAGCCGGTCTGCTAATTAAATATGGTTTTTTTATCATAAATGTTGTTTTTACTTATAAATTCTGCCCGATGATTTCCGCTAAGAGCATTTTCTTTTCACGGGGAGGGATGAGAGCCACCTCGCTTTCGCCTGTGGGGTCTTCCCTCTCTCCAGAGCAGGACATTGGAGAAGCATCCTTGAATTAACACCTCGTCGTTAGAAAATGCGAATGATTTTTGAGGAGTCAAATGCCCTCCTCTGCAATCAACTCAGTTGGTTATCCTTGAAAAGCAACAAACTTTACGAAAACATCGCTAAGTAAAAAAGCGGCAGTTGCCGCTTTTTTACTGCTTTTTTCACAGTATTGATAATGAATTATTCTCTATCATGTGGAGAATTATTAAAATCCACATAAAAAGGCTGAAACTCATCATTCAAACAATATTCAATTCTCTGCCGGAAGTTCTTCCACGTTACCATTTCCAATGCCTTTTCAATGGGAAAGAACCCGGCTTCCAGGCTTTCCGGACTGGTTGTTAATTTCCCTCCAACTGGTTTTCCCAGAAATAAAGTATTACATATGCAATTGCTGACATTTTGAAAAATACCGCAGAATTTCGTTATCTCGATATCAATTCCTGACTCTTCCTTCGTTTCTCTGATTGCTGCATCTTTAAGAGATTCTCCTTCTTCTACCTGTCCGCCAGGCATCTCCCACCCTCTGCGCGGCCCTTTGATCAGCAGGATTTCATTATTATCATTTAAAACAATGGCAGCTGCTGAAACAATATGCTTTGGAGGATTCATTTTATCCCTGCTTTCATTGAAAAACTTATATTTTATCAGCTAAAGATTGAATGAAACTTTCTTCATCACGTATATTCTGGTGTCATCAAGATACCCATTAGCTAACCCGATTGGCATCAATGTTTAACTTCTCTATGTATAAATCAATTTCTTTTTTACCATTCAGCACAATCACATTTTTCCCCGCTATTTCAAATTTCCGCAATCGGTCTTCCATTTTCTTCTTTCTTGGTCTGTACGTGGTAAGGATGAATTTAATAAAGGCCCAGTCTATTTTTTCTTTGCAGCCTTCACCCATATCAGGCCTGGTCTTGCCGATGTTGGTAATCCACCTTTTCAAAACCCTGTACAGGCAAATAACTAATGGGAGTTCGAGATAGATTACCGTATCGCACTGATCTGCTCTGATGTCAAATGTATTACTGTAATTGCCTTCTATAATCCACTGCCTCTTTTTAACAATTTCCAGCTGCTTTGATGAAAACTCTTCAAGTTCGCTCTCGATCCATCCAGGTTTCCAAAACAAACTGTCCAAATGATAAACCTCTATTCCTAAAGCTTTTCCCAAATGCCGGGCAAACGTTGATTTGCCTGCACCTGCCGAAATCCCAATAACCATAACCCGATTCAGCCCAATCAACCCGCTTTCGATAAGTAATACGGCTCCAGCGAATCAGCAATTTAAATTAGCTCATCCCTGAGAATATTGCTCTTTGCCGCGATTATTTAAATATACGGCAATAGTATAGTTTTGTCCTCCATCATTCCAAGTAATAATTTGGAATAATTAATGCTCCCAAAGCAGGTTACTTATTTGGGGCAGAAAAAATGATGTACGTTTACACAGGTTTGAGGGTGAAATATTTTAAACATCTCTTTTTACTACTAATAATATTTCTTGAAGGAATAATAAGCCTTTAAAAGGAAAAAATATGTATCATACATACTTACGCATTTTATAGGAGGCTGGCTTAGGAATGCACCAGAACAAGATACATTTAACGGCAGCTGAAATAGCTTCCCTCTGGACTTCGTATATGAATGATAGCATGGCAAAGTGCATTTTGGGGTTTATGCTTAAGCATCTTGGTGACAAGGAAATTAAAGGTGCTGTCCAATTTGCGCATGATCTGGCAGCCGGCCATCTGAAGAAATTGTTAAAGATTTACAAACAGGAACAGCTCCCCGTCCCGGACGGTTTTTCTGAAAAGGATGTAAATATGGCAGCCCCATGGCTTTTTTCGGATATATTCTGTCTAACATATATTAATCACATGGCAAAAACAGGCTTACTTGCATACAGCGGATTTTTGTCCATGAGCTCAAGAGAAGACATATGCGATTATTACACAAAAGGGCTAAATGAAACCTCCATTCTTTATAATAAATCCAATCGGATAGCTCTTACTAAAGGACTGCTTGCAAGGCATCCATATATAGAGACGCCCAAAGTAGCGGAATATATTGATGACAAGAGTTATTTAAGCGGCTTAAATCCATTGGCAAATAAAAGGCCGTTAAATGCTATAGAGATTTCCCACCTATATATGAATGTCATGACCAATGCGATTGGTGTCAATTTAAGTCTCAGTTTTGCTCAGACCTCCCCTACGAAAGAAGTATCGGATTATATGTTAAGGGGAGCCGATATAGCCAATAAGCATATTAAGGTTTTTACGAATATTTTACTGCAGAATGATATCCCTACCCCTCGATTGCCTGATGTAAGTGTTAGCAATTCGGTGACGCAGACTTTTTCTGATAAGTTAATGATGTTTCATATGAGTTTGATTAGCGCCGCTGGAACTGGAAATTATGCAACTGCTGCAGCAGCCAGCCAGCGAAGCGATTTGGCCATGAATTATGAACGCCTATCGATTGAAATTGGCAAGTATGCCAAAACCGGGGCCGATATCATGATCAAGCACCACTGGATGGAAAAACCGCCTGGAACAAAAAACCGAAAAAAACTTGCCCAATCTAAAAATGGTTCCTAAGGGAACTAATTAACTGTAAATTTAAAAAGAGCTTTGACGCTCTTTTTTTGTTTTACTACAACTTACGTATTCCTTAATGCATACTTAAGCACCTCCGCAAGTACTGCATGCCACCCCTCGAAATACTCCGGCACCTTATTCGGATCAATCAGCATTCTTTCCTCAGATTCAAATTCCCCTTCAAAATTATGCATTTTCTTAATGTCCATCCGATAGAATACCTGAAAGCCCAGTTTTGGATACGGACTGCTTTCACTCCATTCCAGGTTTTCGCTATGGCCTACAATTACATACCCTAAAAGTTCACATTCTCCTTCTGCATAGCCTTCTTCCATAGCCTCCCGCTTAAAGCATGCTTCCGGAAATTCATCAGGTTCCATATGTCCGCCTGGCAAATCCCATCCCCGGTGTTTTAGCTTTACTATTAACAATTTTCCTTCCAAAAAACAAAGGCCATGAACACTGGTAATTAATTTATATTCCGGAAGCTCTTTTGCCGCCTGCCAATCCATCCTAATTCTGGAATTTCCCCAGTTCACATAGGTAGCTGTCATTTTTTCTTTCCCCGCTTTTAATATTTTTTCTTTTAACCTTCTGCGTAGTGGTTGCTTATCCCTCTGTCTAATACAATTTTTCTCTCAGCGGCTTTTTCTTAAAGACTTTGCGTGAAAAGTGCTATAATATGAAAGGATTTTGCAAAAAGAAGGGCTTGATATTTTTGGCAATAAAGAAGTGATTGGCCTTTCCATCATTGCTGCCGAGTTAACCGGGATGACAATGAGTATATTTTTAATTATTTTGAATTTGCCGTTCCTTTACATTGGCTATCGAAAAATAGGGACAAAGTTTACGATACATACCTTATATGGGGTCATTGTTCTATCAGTATGTACAGCCTATTTACATCATTTCGAGCCGGTAACAGATGATCTATTTTTAGCGACCATTATTGGAGCTGTTATTTTGGGTACTGGTGTTGGACTTGTTATCAGAACAGGCGGCTCATTGGATGGAACTGAAATTATCGCCATCCTGGTCAGCAAGAAAAGGCCAGTATCTGTTGGCCAGTTTATTATGATCGTCAATGTATTTATTTTTATTCTGGCAGCTCTGCTTGTTTTCAGCCTGGAAACTGCCATGTATTCTATTATTACCTATTATATCGCTTATAAGATGATCGATATTGTTGTAGAAGGCATGGAAGAATTAAAATCAGTTACGATTATTTCGGATGTGCCAGAGGAAATATCCGATGCACTTATTAAACAATTGGGTCGCGGCATGACCTATATCCAAGGCCAGGGTGTTTTTACTGGTGAGCCCAAGAAAATTATCTATACCATTGTGACACGGATTGAATTATCTGCACTTCGATCCATTGTAGAAGACATAGATCCAAACGCTTTAGTGGCTATTGAGAATATTGCAGATGTCAGCGGGAGCAATTTCGATAAAGGCCCAGCTCATTAAATGGGCTGACAATCCAAAAAGGCAGTCACTCCTAATAATGGAGGGACTGCCTTTTTTGAATTTCATATTAAATAAAAAGCAGCAGGCTAAGTGCCATAACCGCCATCCCGGCGACAAGACCGTAAATGGAGGTATGGGCTTCATCATATTTCTTGGCAGCCGGCAACAACTCATCAAGAGAGATGAATACCATAATCCCGGCAACTGCCGCAAATATAACCCCGAACATAATATCATTTAAATAAGGCATTAAGATCAGATAGGCAACCAATGCCCCGATTGGTTCGGAGAGGCCCGATAAAAACGATAGCTTAAAAGCCTTTTTCTTGCTTCCTGTTGCGTAATAAATCGGGACTGATACCGCTATTCCCTCAGGAATATTATGGATGGCTATTGCTGCTGCGATGGCAATTCCCAGAGCTGGATCCTGCAGTGCAGATGTAAAAGTTGCAATTCCTTCCGGGAAGTTGTGAATACCAATGGCAAGGGCTGCAAAAGTCCCCATTTTTAATAGGCCTTGGTGTTCAATCACTTTGCCATGGTCATTCATTTCTTCGACCGTTCTTACTTCATGGGGATTTTCTTGCTTTGGAATAAATCTATCAATTAATGCAATGAGAATCATTCCCCCAAAGAAGCCTCCGACTGTTGCCCAGTTCCCGCTCACTTCACCCATTGCTCCAACAAGTGCATCCTTTGCTTTAACAAATATTTCAATCATAGATACATATATCATGACCCCTGCAGAAAAGCCAAGTGCCAAGGACAAGAACTTGGTATTTGTTCTCGAAGTGAAAAAAGCCATTAAACTGCCAATACCTGTCGCTAAACCTGCAAACAACGTTAAACTAAACGCAAAAAGTACTTCCTGCGACATCTTCTTCTCTCCTTTTTCACTGTTGCCAAAAAGTTTCTCCAGGGCAACTTTCATGTTAAAAAAATATATATCCTTTATTTATAAAGTATATGCGCCTAACTCAAGAAGTTTCATTTGGTAAACATTTTATCTTCAAGGCAAACTAAATGCAATGAAAAGATATTCTGTTTATAAAAATCTTTAAATCTTCTCTTATTTTCCATTAGATATTATAAGAATTTCCTGAAAAAAGTGTGCATTCTATTTTCATTTCAAAGAATGATTTCAAGTTATCTTTAGATAAAAATTGGAGGTTTAAGCAAAAAACCCAATCCGGGAAACACCCGGTTTGGGTTTTATAAGAAGTTCCAGGAGCCTTATATTGTTTTTGTAGGATGTCGATTGTTATTCACCTTGTTACTTTAGCTGCGGTTTCATGTTTTTTCATTTTTCTCCAAGAATTTTTGATTTGCAAATTTCTTTAGCTATTAGTATTTTTGGCATACGTAAATCATTTCTGAACTGCCCTGCGAAATTGGTGTCTCATTCCAATCTCCGTATAGTTCTATGATTTTTAACCCTTGTTCAGTTAACAACCTTTCCATCTCTTTTGGAAAACTATATCTTAATCTGATGTTTGTCCTATTTTCATTAAGATATTTACCGGCTGAATTTTTATATCTTCTAATCGTTTCGTAATGCTGTATCTGGCTAAGGAGATCAAAGCTGCTTACCGTATAAACATCAACCTCTTGTTTTGTATTGTAGTTAATATATGACCTCCAGTATTCTTCTGCTGGCGGCTGCAATAGTTCTTCTGCATTTGGAAACCTCGAATTAAAAATAAAAACACCATCATCCCGCAGATGCCTATGTACGGATTTCATTAGCTTATTCTGATCTTCATTCGTTAAAAAATGCTGAAAAGAGTTGCCAACCATATAAATCATTGAACTTTGCACGTCCAGGTACAAATTCCTGCAATCCTGAAAGACCCATTTAATAAGATAACCTTTTTTAGAAGCTTTCTTTTTTGCTTGTTCCAGCATCCCAGAATGTATGTCGACACCAATTATTTCAAAGCCTTTTTCGACTAGCGGAATGGCTGTTCTTCCTGTACCGCACGCCAAATCAATAATCGGTCCTTTACTCCTGGCAGCCCATTTAGCTAAAAAGGGAAGCTCATAAACTGTTTCATTTTCCCAATCGTATAAATCAGGGTCTTGGTACTCCTCTAAATTATCAATGTACACTTATTTTTGCCCTCCAGCACTATTTCTCCGGATACGTCTCCCTTAGAAATGCAATTGATTGAAGAATTAATTCCTTTAAAACATCCACATCAATATCTGCGACTTTGTTTATGTACACACAAGCTTTCCCGGACGTATGTTTTCCGAATTTCTCAAGCAGCTTATCTCTTTTCGGATCACCTGTCGCGAAATATAAGCTGATTTTCGCTTTTCTCGGAGAGAAGCCAACAAGCGGAGCATCGCCTTCATGCCCCGTCGCATATTTGTAATGATAAGATCCAAACCCTATAATGCTTGGCCCCCACATTTTCGCCTGATACCCAGTAGTTTCTGTAAAAATATCCAGCAGTTTATATGCATCCTTGCGCTTTTTCGGACTTTCAACTCTTTCTATAAATTCAATAACACTGCTATCATTCTCTTTTGTTTTTAATTCGTACATGAAAAGCCCTCCGTTATAAAGATGATTAATACTTCTCTAAAATTGTTTGGAATCCTTTATTTTTCTTTTGGCTGTGTTAAAGCTTATTGTTGATTTTAGCACCCTGTTGATTGGAGCGGAAGGTACGAGCTCCTCGAAAATGCTAACGCATTTCCTTACGAAGAGGTGTTAATTCGGGGAAGCTTATTCAATGACCTGCGGGAAAAGCATGTCAGCGGGAGACCCCGCAGGTGCGAATGCACCGAGGAGCGTCGGAACACCTGCTGAACGCTTGAGTGCCTCGAGCTGAAATCAACAGGCAAATTTAACAGAGCCTTTCTTTTTTTAAAATGTACCTTGGATGCCGCTTTCCGCTTTTAAGCTGCTCTTCTAAGGGGAAGCAAACTGAAAAATGCCAAAAAGGGGATAAAAATTTTTATATGATGGATAAAATTTTTTATAACACAGATAAAAATTATTATAAGAGGAATAAATCCTTCTATAACGTAGATAAACGCATTGGCAGATTATAAAAGCTTATTAAAGCCGATGCAGGCACCAGCTTTCCGCCTGCAGGTACGCTTTTTCCCGCAGGATAAACACAGCTTATAAAAATCTTTTTACAGTAATGCGTTATTTTGTCTCTCAATCAGATAAAAATCCACCATTCCTGCATAAATTTTTCCAAATTCCATGAAATTTTATACGGCCGCAAAAAAAAAGAGCAACCATAAAGATTGCGCTTCCCCAAACGTCTTATTTCAAAAGTATTCCCTATGAAACCCAATACGGATTTTTTCCTCTGTGTTCATTGCAAAATGGCCGCAAACAAAAACTGGCTTTTCAAGCTTGCCTGCGTAAAGCAACAAGCCCAATGGCTTTTCTCTTGCGATACGATTGTGCCTGCTACTATTTCCCGCCACTGCCTAGTTCAAGGACCTGTCTTTTTGAAGAAGTACCTATTGAACTTGTTTATACCAGCGGGCTGCCGCTTGGACCTCGCCCATGGTTAATTGGTGACCGAAATTTTCCCAGTGCAGTTCTACCTTAGCACCTGCATTCTCCAATAATGACTTAAGCTCATTGGACTCCTCTGCCGGGCAGATTGGATCATTGGTTCCAGCTGCGATAAACACTGATTTTCCTTTTAAATCAGGCAGGTTAACGCCGCGTCTTGGAACCATCGGATGATGCAGAATAGCTGCTCTTAACGAGTTTTGATAGTGGAATAACAAGCTGCCTGCGATATTGGCCCCATTGGAGTAGCCAATGGCCACAATATTTTTACGGTCAAACTCATATTTATCTGCTGCTTCATCTAAAAACTCATTTAATTCCTTCGTGCGGAAAACCAGGTCCTCTTCATCGAAAACACCTTCAGCCAGCCTTCTGAAAAATCGCGGCATGCCATTTTCCAGAACATTTCCTCGCACACTTAGTACAGAGGCATCTGGATCAATATGGCTTGCAAGCGGAAGCAAATCATTTTCAGTGCCTCCTGTTCCGTGCAGCAATAATAATGTTGGTTTAGATGGGTCCTTCCCTTTTTGAATAATATGTTTCATCATGTCGTCTCCTTTATCAATCGGGTTCTCATGGTTCAAAAGGGAGTATCTCCCGTACGAGCGGTCGCGCATTTTCTCATGCTTTTCGGCAGCATCCATTCTTTTCTTTAAGGAATGGTATAGGACCTCCTATTAATCGCTTAAAAGCACCCTCCAAAGGAAAAAATGCAATGATGTACCTACTTTCCAATTCTAGATGGGATGCTTTGCATGATTCTATTCAGCCCCAAAACACCTGCAGCTGCAGATATATGATAGGTCCCTTTTGTTTTCGGCCCAATTGAGCCACCTCATTCCCTTTAATTTCTCCTAACTAAATTCATTAAAACTCATTCTGATTCAAATATGTTCATTTCGAGAGATAAAATCAAAATCTATTTCTCAGTTTTATTTTTGATTTTTTCCAACAGGTTCTTAAGGTTTTCCATCTCAACTGGATTTAATTCTTTAAAAAAAGAATCCACCCATTTCTGATGCTTCGGCATGATTTCTTCCAGTAATTTATCGCCTTTATCTGTTAAGGCAATATGGATTGCCCGTCGGTCTTTTGGACATGATGTTCTTTTTGCAAGTCCTTTCTCAACGAGTTTATCAATTATATAAGTCATAGAACCACTGGTAATTAAAATTCTTTTGCTAATCTCATGGATTGTTTGCATATCTTTCTGATAAAGAGCCTCTAATACAGAAAACTCTGTCATGCTTAGGCTGTAGCTGGTGATATATTCCCTGACACGTTCCTGAATGGACTTGGAAGTTTGCATTAGGATCAGGAATGTTTGGTTGGGACAAAGCCTTTCCATTTTATCACCTTCCTCAATACCTTGAAATTGTTTATCTCTATTTCGAGATAAATATAAAATAGTTTAAATGCCTTGTCAAACTTTATCTCTTTTATAAACTTATTTATCCCATTCCACATATTGACACCCCTCTAAACATAAAGGTATATATAAATTGCAGAAATTTAATATTCTAAAAATTTTTGGGGGTGAGGAAATGTACAAAGCCTATTGCAGGGCATATCAAAGAACCTTAAAATTTTTATCCCCTATTTTGACCTGGCGTGAACCGGAACTAATAGAGGGCGCAAATAGCGTGGAGAAACTTCCAGAGGTTATTAAATCTATAGGAATTAATAAGATCTTGATTGTCACTGACAGTGATATCCGATCCCTGGGTCTGATAAATGGCCTTCTTGAAGCGCTGAAGACATCTCAAATTGAATTTTTCATTTATGATAAAACGGTACCAAATCCGACTATTGAGAATATCGAGGAAGCACTTGAATTATATCAAAATAGTGAATGTCAGGGGATTATTGCTTTTGGGGGCGGATCGCCAATGGATTGTGCAAAAGGGGTTGGCGCCCGTGTGGCAAGGCCGGAAAAGAGCATCACACAAATGAAAGGACAATTTAAAATAAGAAAAGAAATCCCGCCTCTCTTTGCGGTGCCAACTACATCAGGCACTGGAAGTGAGGCGACTATAGCTGCAGTTATCACTGATAGTCAGTCCCACGAAAAATATGCGATCATTGATCTGAACTTAATGCCGCATTATGCCGTACTGGACCCTCTCCTGACAATCAAATTGCCGGCTACCATTACGGCGGCTACAGGCTTGGATGCATTAACACATGCAGTAGAAGCCTATATTGGAAAAAGCAATACGATAGAAACAAGGAAATACAGCATAGAGGCAGTTCGGCTTATTTACGGAAATCTTTATGAGGCCTATAGCAATGGATCCAATCTGGCAGCTCGGGAAAATATGCAAAAAGCTGCTTTTCTTGCCGGTGCAGCTTTTACGCGCGCATACGTAGGGAATGTCCACGCTATCGCCCATACGCTTGGAGGATTCTATTTAGTGCCGCATGGTTTAGCAAATGCCATTATTCTTCCCCATGTACTCGAACACTATGAAAAAACGGTTCATAAGCCTTTAGCCGAATTGGCTGATGCAGCCGGAATTGCTGAAGGTTCAGAGACAATAGATCAAAAAGCTGTAAAATTTATTAACAGCATTAAAACACTTAACAGTAAAATGGATATACCCACAAAGGTAAGCGGAATCAAAGACAGTGATATTCCGATCATGGCTGATCATGCACTTAAAGAAGCCAACCCTCTATATCCAGTGCCAAAAATTTTTAACAAAGATGACATGCTAAAGATCTACGGGCTTATAAAAGAAGCATGACGTTTTTTTATCGGCACCGTTTTTTTACATAGATATGTCCCTCTTCTCCCATAATAGTATATAAGCAATTTACAGACGGTAAGGAGAGAAGGACTTTGTCTAATGAAGATAAGCAAACCCGTTTAACCTCCGCAGAAATCTCCAATCTTTGGAGCACTTACATTAATGATAGCCTGGTTGTATGTGTGTTAAGCCATTTTCTTGAAACGGCAGAAGACGAAGAAGTACGTCCCCTTCTTCAGGAAACCATTAAGGTTGCATCCAGCCATCTGCGGGTCCTGGAGGAGCTTTATCAGCAGGAGGGGATCTCAGTGCCTAAAGCGTTTCCTGTCGACGAACATGTAAATTTAAATGCTCCCCGCCTCTTCTCTGATATTTTTTATTTGGAATATATCCATCATATGAGTAAATTCGGCTTGTCTTCTCATGCTTCTGCCATTGCTATTTCATCACGCAATGATATCAGGCAGATGTTTGAGTCTTTTATTGGTGACGGCATCGGCCTGAATAAGAAAGTAACAGATCTCATGAAATCAAAAGGGGTCTATATCCGGCCGCCTTACATGAATTACCCAAAACAAGTGGACTTTGTTGAGAAACAAAACTTTCTTACAGGATGGTTTGGTAAAAGAAGGCCTCTATTGGGGATGGAAGTCAGCCACTTATATATAACATCCCTCCATAATGAAATTGGCAAGTCAACACTGCTCGGTTTTGCTCAGGTGGCCAAAGATAAGGAATTGAAAAGCTACTTTATGCGTGGTGCCGATTTATGCTCGAAAATTTTAAACCAGACACATGATGTATTTCAGGATAGCAATGTCCCTGCTTCAATGACATGGGATTCAAATGTATCAGACTCGACAGAAGCTCCCTACTCGGAACAGCTTATGCTGTTTCTTGTAAGCTCTTTGTCCTTGCTGGGCATATCAGCGTATGGGATTGCGCTCTCCATGAGCATTCGCCACGACCTGGGCGGACTCTATAGCTCCTTCATTTATCGGGCAACCGCGTATGCAGAAGACGGTGCAAACCTGCTGATAGAACGCGGCTGGTTGGAACAGCCGCCTGGATTTTTGGATCGGGATGCGATTATAAAAGGATCATAAAAAAAGGCAGCAGATTTTGGCTGCTGCCTTACGTATTACTTGCTTTTTAGAGAGCCTTCTTTGTTTCTTCCGGTACTCCTCAACAAAAAAGCATATTCCCACGTTATTTATTCTGGAGAATATACCTGTGTCTCTAGCATATACCCCTTAAAGTCTGCTTCCTTATTATCCTGACGAAGCTGATATGTAGCCTATATTTTTTTTGTATGTTTTCAATATCCCTGGTGAAAATATCATTTGATTGAAATTTTTATAGAAAAGAGGATTACAAATGAATGAAATTTTGCAGCAAGTAAAGCAGGAACTTGAAAAAGCTTATAGTAACCCTGGCTCCCATGATCTGGAGAGCAGCATCAGGATGCTTCAGGAAGCCAGAGAAACATAGGGAGATAAAGGCACAATGATTGAAAATGCCATTCGAGCCCTGGAACAGGCGAAGAATGCACGCCCTGCTCTTCAAATCGCAGGTGACATTTCCTCTTCTGCCGCTTTTGGACAAGCCTATAATGCCCTTGAACATGCAATAGAATCATATGCTGATTATAATAATGACCCTTATCAATCGTAAAGCCTTGGTTTATGCCAGGGTTTTTTTCGTTATTTTAGTGTCAAGGTACTTATATTTTCTAAAGGTATGCCAGCTTCAATATAGCTCCTGGCCAGCTTCCATTCCCCGAGGGTATCTTCCTTGAAAGTTTGAAAAAACAAATTGGCTGTATCCAGGCTTATCCCATTAGTAATAATGGTTGCTGAAATGATGGCCAGCATTTCTCCTTCTCTCAGCTGCACGGTGGAAATCTTGCTAATATCCCATTGGGCCTGATTGTCTTTAATAAATTCAAAACCCTTTTCCCAGCCTGTAATCGATTCCTGATAACCAAAATCGGAAACCACACCGTTCGAAACTTCCCTAGCCATGTAGTCTCTTGCTATTACTTGCTTCATTTCCGCCAAAGAACAATTTCTCCAAACATTCAAATACTTGTCCAGAAAGAGATCAAATGAATGCCCCACTGTATACCTCCAATTTTTGTAAGTATTAAAACTGAAATTCGAGATAACTTGTCGTATTCCTTCTAAAATTTTAAAGACCCTGCAATCATTAATATAGAAATTTTTAACATATCAAGGATAACAAGTGATAGATTAAAGATTCCGGGAAAGAAAAGAAATTATGCTATAATGAACCAAAAAAGGTGATTTTATGAATATTGGGGATCTGTTTTTTCAGCTGATGATGCTCCTCGTTTTATTGGGCCTGATCTTCTCGGTATACTTTTTTATCCGGTCCATCGCTCTCCGGAACAAAAGTGAAACTAAGTCAATAGAAAAGAAACTGGACAGAATAATCGAATTGCTTGAGGAAAATAAAAGGGCAGATTAACCCATCATCCATCTAAATTCAGACCAGTCCCGTCCGTGTCTGAATCCCTTATTACGGTCCTGGGATGTCACCGTTTTTCAACAACATCATTCCCGAAATGATGATTATTGGTGTTATAATGTCCTTATTATTGATGTTTTACATACATATGGAAGGTTCGGGTTGGATGAATAGACATTTAATATTTTTGTTATTAGCACTACTAATAATGCTTAGCGGCTGCAGCCAAGAAAAAAGTGAAAAGGAAATGATATATGTAGCGGCTGCTTCTGATTTATATCATGCCTTAACAGAAATAGGCGATGAATTTACGAAGGAAACAGGTATTGAAGTTGAATTTACTTTTGGCTCCACTGGCCTCCTAACACAGCAAATCCAGGAGGGGGCCCCATTCGATTTGTTTGCAGCTGCCCAGGAATCCTATATTGATAAGCTCATTGATAACAATGCAGTGGTAACAGATTCAAAAAAATATTACGCATCAGGAAGAATTGCCATTCTTGGTTCTGGTTCAAAAATGAATATGGACGACCTCTTAAATCCTGACGTAACGTCCATCACAATTGCCAACCCTGAGCATGCCCCATACGGAAAAGCCGCTAAAGAGGCATTAGAATCTGCAGGAATCTGGGAAGAAATAGAGCCAAAAATCGTCTATGCGGAAAATATCAGGCAAGCTTTTCAATATGTTGAATCAGGCAATGCGGATGCAGGAATTATCGCATATGCTCTGCTTCAGAAAACCGATTTGCCATTTGAGCTCATTAACCCAAAAGCTCATTCGCCAATTAGGCAAACACTGGGAATCCCTGTCCAATCGGACAAAAAAGAAGAAAGCAATAGATTCTCCGAGTTTATCTTAAGCAAACAGGGCCAGGAAATCCTAACAAAGTATGGATTTGATTTGCCATAATGGAATCGATAATTGCACCTTTAACCTTGTCGTTAAGAGTTGCCATATTTGCCACCATAATAGCCTTTATAATCGGGATTTTCTTTTCATGGTGGTTTGCTTTTAAGAAAAATAAACTGACGAAATTTTTATCTATCATTGTGACAATTCCACTTGTCATACCGCCAACTGTTTTGGGCTATTATTTAATTTTGCTGCTTGGCAGAAATTCCTTCCTCGGAAAGTGGATGGAAGCAGTTGCCGGAGGGCCAATCATTTTCACGTGGAAAGCAGCTGTGATTGCAGCAATGATTGCTTCTCTTCCCCTGCTGATTAGTCCCATACAGGCAGCTTTTGAATCAATCAATAAAGATATTATTGGCGCTGCAGAACTGGATGGAGCCAGCCAGTTAAAGCTGCTGCTTCATATCATTATTCCGCTTTCATATAAAGGCGTTCTTGCCGGTCTGGTCCTCGGATTTGCAAGGGCGATGGGAGAGTTCGGCGCAACCTTAATGGTAGCAGGCAATATTCCTGGGAAAACACAGACACTCTCTATCGCGATTTATGATGCCGTACAGGCAAACCGAATGGCAGATGCACATCTTATGGTTATCATCTTAACAAGTACGACTATCTTCTTTTTGTATATCATACACAGGTGGTTTAAATAAAAGCAGCAACCCTCGCTTTCTGAGGGACGCTGTTTTTTTATGAATTAATAGAAAGACTGTATATGTATTGTTCACCGATTTTCCCCATTTTCCTTCTGCCTGTATCCTGAAAGCCGGCTTTTTCATATAGCTTCTGGGCTGCAAGATTCCGCCTGTTTACGGCCAAAACAACCTCGCAGCAGCTTGGAAATTGCCTTTTTAAAAAAGAGTGCAGCTGTGCCATGCCTTTCCCGGCATATCCTTTTCCCTGCTGTGAATAATTGATGGACAATGCAGTCAGCAGCATAGCATGAGGATTGTCACTATATTCCTTTACTCTCTTAGTAGCATGCAGAATGAAAAAACCGACAGGATCATTGTTCTTTACTATAACAACGGGAAATTGTCCCTCTCCCGATTCCATAACATCTTTTGGCAAAGCCGTGAACTGTTCCTGCTCCTCCGGAAGTTCAAATGACAATAGCGCCTGAATATGTTCAGGGCGAAGTATTTGCAGATCAATCATCTCGTTGGTCACTGTTTTCCTCCTAGTCCTTAATCCAAAAGGTTCATAATCATAATAAATAGGATTGCTGCAGCAAAGAAGCTGATAAAACAATATCCAAAATACCTTAGAGGCTTCGGCAGCTTCTTTAACTCCATATCCGTTGGGTACCCCTCTACCTTATTTAGATGATCCATTGCATCATTATTAGATTTTTTTCTGACAAGATACCCCTCCTTAAATATTTTTATAGTAAAAAATCGTTGCATCCAATTGGCCATTTGAAGATTGGGCAAAATTAGGAATTTTGCCGGCAGCAGTATAGCCCATCGATTGATATAGGTGGTTTGATGGGTCACCTTCTCTTGTATCAAGTACAAGCAGCCTTCTGTTCTCCTTCTGTGCTCTTTCCTCAGCCGTCTTCATCAGCAATCGCCCAAGGCCCTTTCGGCGGATGGTACGATCTGTCATCAGTTTTGCAATCTCTGCACGATGGCTTCCATTCGGTTTTGTACATAAATGCAGCTGTACTGTTCCCACAACTTTATCATCAATAAGGGCTGCAAATAAGATTGCTTCATCCGATTGTTTTACCCCTGACCAATAGGCAGCAGCCCCCGACTTTCCCAGCGGCGGCAAGAACCCGATTGAGGCCCCTTCGTCTACTACCTTTACTAAAAGTTCTGTTAAACCAGTTAGATATCTTTCAATTGACTTAACCTCAAGTATCTCCATGTTTTCAAAATTGTCCTCTCTTTTCTCCCTTTAGTTTTTAACTTCTTTAACCAATAAACCATGTGTTTATGGATTTTATAACAAATTGGCAGATACGCAATAATCATAATCGCCAACCACCCCATTATCTTGATTCTCCCTTCTTTATTTCTCTACTTATATTCGATTTTTACATATTAATTTCCTTTTCCGACTGTCAATTAGGAATTTTCTGCATTAGCAAGAGGCAGAAAAAATAGGTTGAAACCCCTGCCCTCTAAATATATGATAAAGGTATACCACGTAAAGGAGTTGATATTTTTGAGTAGCTACGGTTCCTTAGAACCCGACCCTGAGAATTTGCAGGAGGAAGCGGGACATATCTGTTTGTTGAGCGGGAAGTACTATTGCTTAAATATCAACAATGCTAGAGGTATTTTTGCTTCCTCTTTATAACGAGGAGGTTTTTTTATGATTGAAATTTTTAAAACAGATCAGGACTGCAAAGTAATAGCAGCTGATGAAATATCAAAAGGATGCTGGATAAACATGGTCAAGCCTTCCCATGAAGAGGTTGAGCTCGTTTCCGGCAAGCTGAACGTTCCGGTTGACTTTATTAAGAATGCATTGGATGACGATGAATGGTCACGAATTGAAAAAGAAGATGAGAATGTTTTTATTATCATCGACTTTCCTTATATGACGCATGATGATGCAGGATTTCCCATTTATGAAACAATTCCGATTGGCATAATTATGACAGATCATTGCTTTGTAACGGTGTCCTCAAAGGAAACACCGATTTTGGAAGTCTTCAAGAAAAACAAGGTTAAGGGGTTTTTTACAAATAAGAAGACCCGGTTTGCTCTCCAGATTTTATACATTATTTCTACTTACTACCTTCGCTATCTTAAGCAAATTAATAGAAAAACGAATGAAATTGAGCGCGAACTCCACCAGTCCTTAAAAAATAAGGAATTATATGCTTTTCTTGCATTGGAAAAGAGCCTTGTTTATTTTACGACTTCATTGAAGTCGAACAAAGTTGTACTTCAAAAAATACTGCGCATGAATTACGTGAAAATGTATGAAGAGGATAAGGATCTGCTGGAAGATGTTATGATCGAAAATCAGCAGGCAATCGAAATGGCCGAAACTTATAGTTCAATTTTAAGCGGAATGATGGATGCCTTCGCCTCAGTCATTTCTAACAATTTAAACATGGTAATGAAATTTCTCACGTCCGTAACCATTATCCTGGCTTTGCCTACTATGGTTGCCAGCTTTTACGGAATGAATGTAAACTTGCCTTATCAGAACCATCCTTATGCTTTCATTATGATACTCGTATTAGTTTTCCTATTATCCAGTTTTACCGCACTCATTTTTTGGAAGAAAAAATTCTTCTAAACAAAAAGCTGTGTCGATCAATTCGACACAGCTTTTCAATTTCAGGACCCCATACTTAACGAAACCAGCCTTTCTTTTTGAACCACCAAAACATGCCTGCAGCAATGATAAACATTAAGAACAGTGTTTCATAGTAGCCATATTTCCAAGACAGCTCCGGCATGTTTTCGAAGTTCATCCCATAAATGCCGGCAATAAACGTCAGCGGCATAAAAATGGTTGTAATAACTGTCAGCACCTTCATTACACGGTTTGTTTGGTGGGAGTTGATGGACAAATAGCTATCACGTATATCATTTGTCAATTCCCGGTTTCCATCAATCATCTCTGTAAGCTTTAACAAATGATCATGAATATCTGCGAAGTACTCATACCTATCTTTTACACCCATAAGCCGATGAGAGTTAATAACACGGTATATAAGATCCCTCATTGGAATCACGGTATACCTAATCTGCAGTAAATGATGCCTGATATCAAATAATTTCTCCAATAACTCTTCCATGGACTCATCGTTTGGATTATCTTCAATCAGGTTTAATCGATCTTCAAGCTGATAAACGATGGGAAAATAATTATCAACAATCTTATCCATAATATGGTACATTGCTAAAAAAGGATCCCATTTATTGATTTTTTTGCTTAGGGCAAAACAATCCCATACCTCGTCTATCTCTTCAGAACTTTCATGATGATAAGAAACAATGTAATTCGGTCCTATAAAAAAGTTAATTTCCTGTTTTTCTTCATTTATCTGATTTAGACTATGGGTCACAAAAAAGCTATAGTCTTCATAGTAATCCAATTTGGGCCGCTGCAGTTTGACTACGCAATCTTCAATAGCCAGGGGATGGAATTGAAATGTCTTCTCAAGCTCAGCTGTTTCTTCATCTGAGGGCTGGTCAAAGTCTACCCAATACCATTTGATGTTTGCTGAATCTGTATGCAGATTCTCGAGGGCAATGTCTTTTATGAATTCATTTTTCTTATTGACTGCTTGTATTCTGATCATGTTACTCCCCTAATAATCGTTAGTTAAAGATATTTTAAACATTATTGATTACTATATCCTGAACAAACAGAAATTTCTCCTTATCAATCAGATAGAGGATGGCGTATGGGATGGTATTAAATAGTTGTAAACACCCTTTACTGCTGGGATGCTTTATTGTATTTTCTTAAAAACTAATTTAAATTGCCAAAAAATATTGACTACAATAAATTTGTCTGATAAATTATTTTCAAATAATAAATCGCTGACGAGAAGAGTAAGACAGGAAAACTGTTCCCAAGAGAGCTGGCATTTGGTGAAAGCTGGCGTTCAGTTCCTATCCGAAGATCATCTCCGAGATGCAAAGCTGAAATCAAGTAAGCTTTGACGGGTTTTCCGCCGTTACAATGGAACGCGTATGATTGTACGTGACTGAGTGCTGCAGTATTTTTTAAAACTGCAGAATTAGGGTGGTATCGCGAGTACAGACTCGTCCCTTTCATAGGGACGGGTCTTTTTTATTTTTATTTACAAAGGAGAGTATACGAACTATGAAAAAATTTGACAGCTTATTTATCGGACTTATGTTATTTTCAATGTTTTTCGGTGCTGGAAATCTGATTTTCCCACCGTTTCTTGGAGCGCTATCAGGTACCTCCCATTGGCTGGCCATGGCCGGTTTTATCCTTACAGCAGTAGGGTTGCCATTTGCTGTTCTACTGGCTATTTCATTAGCTAAAGGCGGTGTTGATACGATTGCCAGTCGTGTCCATCCTCTTTTCAGCAAAGTATTTATGGTTGTTATCTATCTATCAATCGGGCCATTCCTTGCCATTCCGCGAAATGCAGGTGTTGCTTTTGAAATGGGCGTAATGCCCTTCGCAAAAGATTCCTGGAATTCCACCCTGGTTCTGTTTTTGTATACGGCGGTTTTCTTTTTGCTGGTATACGCCGTCAGCTTAAACCCTGCCAAAATGGAGAAATTTATGGGACGCTGGATCACTCCTGTTTTGCTTCTATCAGTCGTTGCCCTTTGTACATCTGGACTATTAAACTTAGACACAGCTAAGCTTGCTCCATCAGCCGGCTATGAAAGCGGCGCATTTTTCAAAGGCTTCCTTGAAGGCTATAACACGATGGATGCTCTAGCTGCACTTGCATTTGGAATTGTCATTCTTACAGCCATTCAGAAAAAGGGTGTACACGATGAAAAACAATTATCCCGCCATACTTTAAAAGCTGCCCTTGTGGCAGGTAGCTTATTGGCATTAGTATATGTTTCCCTTGGTTTGTTGGGTGGAAACATGGCTTCCCACGGCATATATGAAAACGGAACAGCTATTCTTTCCTCTGCCTCTACCCTGTTATTCGGAAAAGCCGGCACTGCCTTTATTGGCTTCATTTTTACTCTTGCCTGCTTCACTACGGTTGTTGGGTTAACTGCAGCATGCGGGCAGTATTTCTCTAATCTAATGCCAAAAGCAAGCTATAAAACAGTAGTCATAGCTGTAACACTCATTGGATTTACACTTTCAAATCTGGGTTTAAACCAAATTCTGAAAGTATCAGTCCCATTCCTTGTAACTGCTTACCCGCTAACCATTGTGCTTATGACGTTGTGCTTCTTTAACCGCTGCTTTAAAAGTCCTCGCAAAGTTTATGGAAGTGCGATGCTATTCACAGGAATTTTTGCAGCTATGGGAGGTTTAAGTGCATCCGGCATTAATCTTGGTGTTCTTCAAAACGTAAGAATGATTCTTCCTTTCTCATCAGCAGGTATGGAATGGGTGATCCCCGCTCTGGCAGGGACAGCAATTGGAATGCTCTTAAGCAATGGCGGAAAACAGGAACCCTCTAGAGCTGAAGAGCTAAATGCCAAAGCTTCCTAACATGTGAAAAACAGGCTGTCTTCCATAGCAGCCTGTTTTCAATATTTTTTGACCACGTAACGCAGCTCCGCAAATTGGTTGTTTTGCAACTGTTTCATAAAAGGCCGAATAACCATTGTCACCTTCCCCTTCAACTTTAAAGATCCAATCAAGGGATTCTTCCTTGCGATGTACCTATCCAAACTGGCAGCAATGTATAACACTAATTTTCGCGATTTGCCATTCCTTTATCCTTCAGAATATTTCTTTCCATTTATGATGTACCTTACTAATAGATAAATAAAGCGATTCCCCTTTGGGAGAATCGCCATGAAATATTATTGATCGTCTATTTCAAAAATCGAATTCTTGGCACTAATATATCCGGCTCCGTACGTATAATCTGGCTCTCCCCCTGGCTGTTCACCCCAGGCATCTGCCCCTGCCATTAGCCTGTATTTTACCTGATCAGGCGATAGCTCCCTGTTGCTTTCAAGGATTAATGCGGCCACACCTGCGCAAATTGGCGTTGCCATTGATGTACCGGATAATGAGAAATATTCAGCGCCCAAGCGCGCTGACTTTTGCAGCTTATCTAAATAGGAATTGGGGGAACGCAATGAAATGATATTCACACCAGGTGCGACAACATCAGGTTTAGCTCCCCCATTTGGGGTTGGTCCCCTGCTAGAAAAGCTGGCGATTGTGTCATCTTCACGAGCTGGAGTATTTCGGTCATCCATTGCACCGACTGTTATTACTTTTTCACTAATCCCTGGACTGGAGATGGTGCCTGCATCCGGACCTGAATTTCCTGCTGCAGCGCAAACAACTATACCAGAATTCCAAGCTGTCTCGACCGCCTTTACCATTAAATCATCCTCTATATTGCCTACGGGTGAACTGCCAAGTGACATGCTAATAATGTCAATTTTCGGCTGGTTTTCAGCGCTGCTGTTATAATCAATACACCATTGAACCCCTGCCATGACTGTGGATAATGACCCTGAACCAAGTTTATCGAGCACTTTAACGCCAATTATGCTAGCGTTCGGAGCAGGGGCTCTATAAACCCCGCCTGATGCGGTTCCATCACCGGCAGCATCTCCTGCACAATGGGTGCCATGGCCATTATCGTCATATGCTTCTGTACGGTCATTTACAAAGTCCTTGAAATTTATTAGGCGCTCTCCTAAATCCCGGTGCGGGTACACTCCCGTATCAATGATAGCAATCGTTACATCTTTTCCTGTAAAGGGGCTGCTTTCACTCAGTGCTTCTCCTGCTTCAATTGAGGGTGTAGCAACATCCAGCAGTGCGTGGACTTTTCGGTCATAGTAGATTTTCTGTATATCGGAGCAAGAGGTTAGTAGATCGTCCAATGCAGCTGGTGTTATATCCATACTGCAGCAAGAAATGCTCGAAAAGCTTCTGTTTACCTTTGCTCGAAAATGCCGTTCTGAAATAACATGGCATTCCTTGACTGCATCAGAAAAATTGCAGTTATTATTAAATTCAACGACTACAGGAAAACTCTTTGTCCTCTTCATTACCTTTTCTAAAGGAGAATGCAAAAAGCAAGGCGTCCATTTAAAGGGGGTATAAAGATGAATTAAATCTTGGCGAAGGGGTAAATCCAGCTTATCTGCATATGTGCGAACCATTTGTATCATAGAAAATCCAAACATGTTTGTCCTCCTTTCCATAAGCTAGTTACATGCTATGAAAAGGCGGAAAATAGGGAACGGTGTTTGTCCCGCAGAAATTAAAAAGAGAAGGCATCACGCCCTCTCTCTTCCATTGCATCTATTATTATATATGGTTTTTAACAAACCCTGTGCTTTTATCCTGATAGCCCATTTTTTTATAAAATAGATGGGCAGCATCCCGTTCAGCCCGGTTGCCGCTATTTAATACGATTCCATTTGCCCCCAAATCCCGGGCAAGCTTCTCAGCTGCCAGCAAAAGCCGGCTGCCAATACCCAAACCTCGATATTTCTGATCGACAACTAAGGCAATCAATCTGGCATGAAAGCCGTCATTATTATATAGAAGTGCAGTATGAAACCCGGCCATACCCAGAGCCTTTTCACCATCACAGGCAATTAGCGTATAGTAGATGGGATTTGATTGGATCTCGTTAAACCTAACTCTCATTTGTTCAACCGAAGTGGGATAACCCAAGCATCCCATCAGGTGTGCCAGCTGTGGAATATCCTTATCGGCAGCTTTACGTAAATGAATAGAATTGGCCAATGCTTTTCCCGCTTCTCCTTTCAATCTATTCTATTTTTTCATGCAAATAAGATCCTATATATGATCTCTAATCCAGATTGCTTTCGTATACGCAATCTTCAGGCCCGATTTTTCCATATTATTCTGGCTGACTGATCCAAACTTTGCCTGCCCTGTGATTAGCTTGCACTGATCAGTTATGGCCTGATAAATACGGGCTTGTATTAAAGCAGAGTGGACTCCTTTTGCCCTAAATTCCGGAAGGGTTGCTGCAGCTGCCAGACTTGCAAATCCATCCTTCATAAATAGCACAGCTATGCCAGCTGGCTCATTGCCGACACTTGCCAGGTAAAATCTCCAATAGTTATTTTCATAAAGAATCACATTGTTTTCTGCTACTCCGCTCTTTAAAAAATCTGGCAGGCCAAACCCCTTTGTGTAAATTTCTCCAAACAGATTAAATTCATGTTTCTTTAGCCTGCGAATTTCGATGGCAGGATTTATGGGGCAGTCAGTTAAGACTGATGGCACTGCATACATCGTAGTATGGAAATCACATTGATAAAACCCTTTAGAATGAAGGAATTTCATTAGAGCAGCCGAAGAGTAGGATGGTGTTAATTCCAAACGGACTGGTATCTCTTTTCACTGTAAAACCTAATGATTTCATCGACTGCTTCTTCATCTCCATCCCGTAAACCCTTCACCAGATTATAGGATGGACCTGGGATATTTCTCGAAAAAAAGGCTGTTGCATGGCCAAACTTTCCTATTTCAATTCCGATGGGATTCCCATTTCTTTCTTTTATAGCTGTTAATCTGGAAATAAGGGCATCTGTTTCAGCCCCATCCAGCTTATTGGCTAAATCACTTTTCATCACCAGATTCATAGTCCCACCTCAATCCCTATTATGTTCCAGACGGCCAAAGGCAAGAAGTATCTTATATCTCTGAACCGCAAGAATTCCCTGCCACTGCCTGCGTGCAATTTGAAACTCCCTTTCAAACTGCCCCCAGCTCCAGGAGATATCCCAAACCCCTTCCACTGAGAGCTGCTGTATATAAAAATCCAGATTGTCATCAATTAATTTGCCAAACATCTCATTCAGAGGATCATCAGGATGTTGGACAAAGTCCATAGGCAAAGCCTTATATCCGGTTCCCCAACTCGCTTTGTCTACATCAGCAGCTTTAAATACCAGAAAGTTAACTTTCTCTGCAGCTTGTTTGAGTGAATATGCCATTCTCGAATTAAATTCTGCCTCCCGCATCGCCATTATTCTAACTAGCTGCTGAAAATTATTGACTTCATGTCTATCCATTTGGCTTGTTTCCATTAAGTATCTGATACCTTTTTCTATAGTTTCCCATCCGACTTCCGAGGGTTTGCTGCCTGCCGGAGACCAATATACAAGAAATGCAGCCAGTTCTGCACTGGGATTATAAGACCACCTCTGCTGGGCATCTTTTGTCCAGCGCCACCAGGGCGCATGCGGAAAATGGTTGTTCGAAGGCACAACGGAAGGCCACAAGCCATCTTCCGGTAAATAGGTTTTTACTAAATACCCTATCATCCTTTGAACGGCCTTTTCTTCTGAATCTGCGCCTATCTCTATCAGAATCCTCCCTGCCGCCCATGTCGCCATCGGTGAAGAATCCGGCGTCCAGAAATCCGGTTCAATTCCATGCCCGAACCCTCCATCTTCATTCTGAAAGGATTCGAGGCAATTAATAATCTCTTTAGCGGACCCATTTTCAAAATAAAAGGACCATAAAGCTTCTTCCAGCGGCCGCGCATTCCGTTTAATCCACCTTCCCGCTGTTTCATATGTATTTTTGGAAACTTTCATTGAGCTCTTTCCTTTCTATGGGGCTACCAGCTCGATCTTTATTCTGTCCGGGTCTTCGAAGTACACTGCATAATGGCCGGGCCCACCAGCATAAGGGTGCTTATCTTTATAAAGAATGGCCACTCCCTTTTCTTCCATCTGTCCAGTAATGTAATCAACTTGCTCACGCGACCTCCCATGAAAAGCCAGGTGATTCAGGCCAACTCTTGATCGATGATACGGAACAGCAAGAAACCTTTGTTCTGTTTGCACAAAGACGATATAGGTATCACCTAATTTCCAGCTTTGTCCCTTTTCCCATTTCTGAAAAGGGCTGTATCCCATTTCCTCTAAAAACCATCCCCAAAAACTGACAGAAGCCTTTAAATCTGAAACATTCAATTCAATGTGATGAATAAGTCCGGCAGCCATATTGCCCCCCCCCTAGCGTATCCGTATTGTCAAAACTTCTATAAGAAATAGGTTATAAAATATCTCCATAGAGGGCTTTATAGGCAAAAAAATTGCCACCCCCTAAATTCTTTGGATAATTGAGGTTACCACACACCCAACAACCAAGAATGGAAGTGACAATTTGTACCCTCAAATTATAACCTATTTATTAACTTTTATAAACTATCAAGAACAACTCATTCGAACATTGCTTACTTTATTGATTGGTAAAAGCATGTTCGTTAAACCTACTGAACAG
>NZ_JAEL01000195.1 GCF_000518885.1 Bacillus sp. J33
CATGCCCATCAAGCGAAGTTAAAATCATACCCTCAAAATGAAAAAACGCTATGCTTATCGTAAGAAGTTTACGAGAAAGGATGGCGTTTTTGATGAATCCTATCATTTCAAATGAACTGAATCTTTTTGCACAAGAACTACAATACTTTTTATCTCCAGTAGTCTTACAAGATATCGCCAAACAAGTTGGCTTTGTACAGCGATCTAGTAAGTATCAAGCAAACGAACTCATTGCCCTTTGCGTATGGCTTAGTCAAGAAATCGCTAGCACATCACTTACACAATTGTGCAGTCAGTTAGAAGCTTCCACTGGGGTACTGATGAGCTCAGAAGGACTGAATCAACGCTTTAATCCAGCAGCTGTCGCATTTCTTCGAGAAGTCTTTACTTCTCTTCTCACACAAAAACTCTGTTCAAATCAATCGCTTTCTGTACACATGATCTCTACTTTCAATCGTATCCGTATTTTAGATGCGACAGTGTTTCAACTGCCTGATCATTTCGCCACTGACTATCAAGGTTCAGGTGGGAGTAGTAATACGGCAGGCGTGAAAATCCAATTGGAATATGATTTACTTAGTGGTCAATTTCTTAACGTGCAGCTTGGACCAGGAAAAAATAATGATAAAACATACGGTACCATCTGCCTTGAAACCGTAGAGGCGGGCGATTTGTGTTTGCGTGATCTTGGTTACTTCGATTTAGGAGACTTACAAGCCATTCATGATAAAGAGGCTTACTATATCTCGCGGTTGAAGCTGAATACACGCATTTATACCAAGAACCCTGAGCCAGAATACTTCAACAATGGCACGTTAAAAAAGCAAACAGAATACATCCAGCTTGATATGACACAAATGATGTCTGGTCTAACCCCTGGTGAAACGATGGAAATCCCCGAGGCATACATTGGCCAAAATCAGAAGCTTCCAGCACGTGTCATTATCCATCGTTTAACCGATGATCAAACGCAAACACGCCTGAAAAACCAAGCGATACGTGAAAAGAAGAAAGGCATTGTCATGAAGGATAAAAGTAAACGTTTAATGGGCATGAATGTATATATCACGAACACGTCGCTAGAAGAAGTACTGACGAATTACGTCCATTCATTGTATTCACTTCGTTGGCAGATTGAGATTTTGTTTAAAACGTGGAAGTCATTCTTTGAAATTGATGAATGTAAAAATATTAAAAGAGAACGCCTAGAGTGCCATTTATATGGACAACTCATTGGCATTCTCCTCTGTTCTTCTACGATGTTTCAAATGCGACAGCTTCTGCTTGAAAAGAAAAAGCAGGAGCTGAGTGAATACAAAGCGATTTATATGATTAAAGATTACTTTCCGTTACTGTTTCAAGCGATAGCAGTTGGCACAGAAGAACTTATGAAAATTCTGCATCGCCTTTATCAGCTGCTAAAAAAGAACGGTCGTAAATGTCATCGGTATAAGAAGATGACCGTCTTTGATATTCTAGGGGTTGTGTATGAAACGACGGTGAAGCATAGACAAGCTGCCTAGCGAAAAAATCGCGTTTTAATAGGCTTCTTTGGCATGCCTACTTTTCCATCACTCGCTAGTTTTAAAACAAGGATCATTTCGTATCTAGTAATTTACTTTGTTAGCTTGATGGGCATG
>NZ_JAEL01000196.1 GCF_000518885.1 Bacillus sp. J33
CCGCTGACACGCTTCTCCCGCAGGACATTGAATAAGCTTCCTCGAATGAACACCGCACGAAGAAAATGCGATAGCATTTTCGAGGATCTCGTACCCTCCGCTCCAATCAACAGGGTGCTAAAATCAACAATAAGCTTTATCACAGCTTAAATATAATGAATCCTTCAGCCATTTTGTCTCTCTGCAAATCCGATATTGCTACTCAAAATGCTATGAACAACTATCACTCCTGGCCTGGTAATATCATAAAGCTGTTCTACGGAAAATATAAAAAACAGGGCTTGAAGAATGCTTCAAGTCCTGTTTTTGACGGCCATATTAAAAGGTTCTCCCGATTTTCATCGATATCGTTTGTGCAGCTAGCTTCACTTTATCCGTTAAAAAAGTGAGGTGCTCATCTGTAATTTCATAATCCAGCATTTCAATGTTTATAGCGCCGATTACTTTATGATTAAAGCCAATGACAGGTGCTGCGACAGACGCTGTTCCATCTGTCTTTTCCCCGTAGCTGATGGCATACCCATTTCGCTTCACTTCTCTTAAATGTTTTATGAATTTGTCTCTTTCTTTTTGTGAGGAAATGAGGCTATGAATAATTTGTTCCGCTTGTTTTTCCGGCATATTGGCCAAAATTGTTTTGTTAGCAGCTCCGATATGGAGCGGGATACGCTCTCCCAAGCTATCAATAATTCTTACACTTCGCGGGCTGTCAATCCGATCCATTATAATGGAATAATTTCCGCTGGGAATGTTGAAGTAAACGGTTTCTTTCACATCCTGTGCCAATTGTTCCATAATGGGTCTCGTTACATCGCGAAAGTCTGTATTTTCAAGTAATTTAAGGCCGATTTCCATCCACGTATAGCCGATTTTATAAAGTTTCGTATCTGGAATTTGCATAACCAGCCCGTTTTTAATGAGTGACCCAATAAGGCGGTGTACCGTACTAATTGGAAGAGCTGTTTTTTCTGCAATTTCAGAAATAGCCCAGGCATTCTTATCATCATCGGATGTGAGAATATGAATAATATGCATTGCTCGATCTATTGACTGAACCATGTATGTGCTCCTTCATTGACTTTATATAAGAATAACGTCAATTCATTTCTTATTATTTTACAGGAAGGGCAGAGTTATGTAAACATACGGTTCCTAATTTTCTGAATATAAAGCATTGACAAAAAAATGATAATGTTTTTTAATCTTATTAAAGGTTTTTACATTGTGGAATTAATTCCACAATACGGAATAATTCAGGTCTTATTCGCTTGCCTTACCTATAAAAAAAGAGAACAGGTTAAATAAGATCAACCATTAAGCTGTTCCCTTGATAGCTTTAATAATTCGGAAAAATGTAAGGGGTTTCTTGAAGCGATAAGATGTGTCCGTTATTCCCAAGAGTCAATGATATTAGCCTTTTTGTTTTATAGCTTTTTTATTTTTGTACAAAGCTCTGTTAAAATTGCCTGTTGATTTCCGCTGCAGGCACTCGCTTTCCGCGGGCGGTCCGGGAGCCTCCTCGGTGCATTCGCACCTGCGGGGTCTCCCGCTGACACG
>NZ_JAEL01000197.1 GCF_000518885.1 Bacillus sp. J33
ATGCGCCGCAATCGCTCTTGACAAACACGCCAATGGTTTGAGGATTGTTTAACAAGGGCGAAGGGAACAAAAGAAGGCATACCAAATAAGCCCTTTAGGAGGAGTAGGGTATGGAAATAGAAAGATTGGATCACCTGGTGCTCACTGTACAAAGTATTGAAAGTACAAGTAATTTTTATAAATTAGTTTTAGGGATGGAGGTTATTACCTTTGGTGAAGGCAGAAAAGCTCTTCAGTTTGGAAACCAGAAAATAAACCTGCATCAGATAGGGAAGGAGTTTGAGCCAAAAGCTCACAGTCCAATGCCAGGTTCAGCAGATCTTTGTTTTATTACAAGAACGGACTTAAGAGATGTCATTAATCATTTGCAGTGTTGCAATATTGCAATTGAGCAAGGACCTGTTGCAAGGACAGGGGCACTTGGCCCCTTAATGTCAATATATATTAGGGATCCTGATAGGAATCTTATCGAAATTTCTAACTGTACTTCAGCGACCTAAAATTGATATAAAAAAGACCTAAAGCAAAATGCTTTGGGTCTTACAATAATTTCTATAATTTTATAGAAACATATTTTAATTCCAAAAATTCATCAAGGCCATGGTGTCCTCCCTCACGGCCCAGTCCGCTTTCCTTAAGTCCGCCAAAAGGCGCTTGTGCAGTCGAAGGAATACCGTCATTAATGCCAACTATTCCAAATTCAAGTTTCTCATATGCTGTAATAGCTGTCTTTAAATTCTCGGTAAATGCATAAGCAGCAAGGCCGTAACGGGAACTGTTTGCCTTTTCAATTACTTCTTCGATACTATTAAATTCAATAATAGGAGCTATCGGACCAAAAGTTTCTTCCTGCATAATTACCATATCATCATTAACACCGCTTAAGATTGTTGGTTCAAAGAAATAGCCGTTAATGTATCCCTCTATCCTTTTTCCGCCGATCTCAACGGAAGCTCCCTTTTCAACTGCATCGTCAATATGCTTTTTAACCTTATCGTAGGCTGCTTCATTAATAAGAGGGCCTATGTCTGCATCAGGTTCATAACCTAAACCTGCTTTAATTTTTGCCACCTCCTCTTTAAGCTTGGCTGTGAATTTAGGAAGAATTGATTTTTCAACATAAATTCTAGTCTCAGGGCGGAGGCGAAATGGATCATACGGCGATTGCGAAGTTTATAGAGGGAATGGCGGGAGTGGAAATAAAGGCATAAACCATTAGTGGCTGAAATAAAACACAAAAAGGCCTTTTTAAGTTAGCTTCTATTATGTTTTGAACCCTATATATACATCATATAGATACTAAAAAACTAGACTTATCAAAAGCTTTAGCCACCTATGTAAACGCTAGAATAAAGTTGACACTTTTTGCTCGATAAGATTTTACACTTTTGCTCAATCAACCTACTACTTTAGTAAAATAGATCGTGACG
>NZ_JAEL01000198.1 GCF_000518885.1 Bacillus sp. J33
TGATATGATCCCCCTATAGTAGACAGAAAAAAGAAAGCATACTAATCTGTCTACTATGGGGGGATTTTTGATGGGGAAAACAAGACAGACATATGATGTTAAATTTAAGAAAAGAGCCGTAGACCTTTACTTAAAAGAGGGGATGGGTTATGAAACAGTCGCTAAGGAGCTGGATATTAATTATTCAATGGTAAGACGCTGGGTTAAACATTTTAAGGCTGAAGGGATAAAGGGGCTGGAAGAAAAACGAGGGAAAGCAAAAGGACCAGGTCAAGGCAGACCCAGGACCTCTCCGGAAGATCCTGAGGCTAAAATAAAACGACTGGAAGCTGAGAATGAAATGCTAAAAAAGCTCTTAAAAATGTGAAAGGAGGAATGACTAACCTTCCAAAAACGAAGAAATTCGAAGTCATCCTTGAAATGTCTCAAAGAAATTATCCTATTTCTTTGTTATGTCAGATAGCTGAAGTTTCTAAAAGTGGTTATTACAAGTGGTTAAAGCGACAGGAGTTTCCTACCGCAAAGCAGCTGGAGGATGAGAAAGTAAAGAAAAAAATCATGGAATGCCATAAGAAACTACGAGGAATTTACGGTTACCGACGGGTGAAGGTGTGGTTAGAAAAAATATATGGACTACACATTAACCACAAACGGATACAGCGACTTATGAGGGATTTGGAGATCAAGGCAGTCATTCGAAAGAAGAAACCCTATTACGGGAAGAAAGAAGCATACGTTGTTTCAGACAACCATCTTAATCGAAACTTTATCGCTTCTAAACCTAATGAAAAATGGGTAACGGATATTACCTATCTAATTTTTAATGGCCAGAAGCTGTATTTGTCTGCCATTTTAGACTTATACAACAATGAAATTATTGCTTATCATGTTAGTCGGAGAAATGACCTGAAACTGGTTATCGATACCCTCAAAAAGGCAAAGAAAAAACGGAATGTACAAGGAATCCTCCTGCATAGCGACCAAGGGTTTCAATATACATCCCGTCAATACAACAACCTAATTAAAAAATATCAAATGAAAGCGAGCATGTCTAGAAAGGGCAACTGCTGGGACAATGCTTGTATGGAAAACTTCTTTAGTCATTTTAAGACTGAATGTTTTTATCTATATTCATTCAAAACAGCTCAAGAGGTTAAAGACGCCTTAAAAAAATATATGAGATTCTATAATCATGGACGTTTTCAAAAGAAATTAAAGAACCTGAGCCCTTATCAATTCAGGACTCAGGCTGCATAATTGTGCTTTTTTATTACTGTCTACTTTACAGGGGTCACTTCA
>NZ_JAEL01000199.1 GCF_000518885.1 Bacillus sp. J33
TGTAGACGTCAAGTTGAATTTTACACTTTTTGCTCGTTTCCTTTTTACACTTCTGCTGAAAAAATGCTTTTCCGGTTTTTCATGCGATGACTTTCCTCGTTTTCACCTCCATGGATGACTTCCACACGATGAAGTAAGCGATCTAAAATAGCTGTTGTAATCCCTTGGTCCCCAATTAAATTACCCCACTCATCTGGACTTTTATTTGAAGTCAGGATGATCGAACTTCGTTCGTACAAATGATTAATCAAGTGAAAGAATAAGTTTGCTTCTCTCTGGTCCATGGCCATATACATTAAATCATCGATAATCACAAGGTCGGCATTTCTAATTCTTTTGAGCTGAACTTTAGATTTATTGAGGTACTCTTCTGATTTTAGAAGCTGCACAAGTTCGCCCATTGTAGCGAAATAAACATTGAACCCTCTGTAAACAGCCTCAAGTCCAAGTCCAATTGCAATATACGTTTTTCCAATGCCAGGCGGACCTAGAAGGATTAAATTGTACTGTTGCTCCAGCCAGCTTAATTCCCGGAGTTGAGAGAGCTGACGAGCTGTCAGAACGTTTTGTCCTTTCAGCTCAAACTCATCTAACGACTTCACGAAAGGGAAGTGTGCCCATTTCATTCTTTTCTCAAGGCTTTTCGCTTCACGTTTGGCTAATTCATATCGGGTGATAGACTCTAAAAATTCCAAGTAGGTCCATGATGCTTTTTCAGCTTCGCGAAGAAGCTGTGGCAGCTCCTCCGCAGTCTCTGCTAAGCGTAGTTGCCGAAATTGATCTTGTAGTTCATGTACAGTTTTGTTCATCATGCTCTACCTCCTAAAATGCTAGTATATGCATTGAGAGAACGGGTAGAGGCTTTAATATGAGAATGTTTTGGCGGACTCGTGTAAAAGGATTGTACTTCTTCAACCGGTTCATCTCGTAATGTATCAAGGTGATCAGCGATATCACGAAAATCATTCGCATTGTAGAGCTTCTCTGTCATGCACTTGGTCAAAATAGGATCAATTAATGCCGGATACTGTTGAATCACTTTATAGATAATCGCAAACTGGTCTCGACGATACCTCGGGTATCTCTGACTAATCTCATCTAAGTAATCAGCTGCCTGAACCTGATCTTCAAAGTAAGAAATGAGGCGTTGCTTAAGCTCCTTAACACCTTTGGAGCGATCCCGGGTATGATGCCGATTTTGAATAAGTTTTC
>NZ_JAEL01000200.1 GCF_000518885.1 Bacillus sp. J33
GTAGCTCTGATTTGGTTTGCTTTTCCAGTAAACAGTGTAACCAAATTAACCTACGGTGTTACGAGTAAGGAGCTAGTTTCGTTCATGATAACTTAGCGACCATCTTAAATAGATATCTTCTGTTGATTCAAAGAACGAAAAAAAGTTAGCTGGCCCAATAATAGCTACTGGACTGCCATCCATAAATACACCAATTCGTCCGTTCAAAATCGAGTAAATAAATCGATCGGGTAATTCTGTTAATAGAAGCTGCGGAAAAAATGTATAGTGATCGTCTTCTAGGCATTGCGCTAAAACTGAACTGTCATTAATATTATCTGGTTTTATTTTTTCTAATCTTTCTTTAAGGTTATTTAGTGTTTCATCATTTGCTATATCTTTTATATATACGATTCTAACTTCCTTCTTAACACGTTCCCCAATCGTTAAGCTATCCGTACACAAATTATAATCATTAAGGTTTTGCCTGATAATCTTGATATTTGATGACAATGACTCTGTAAAGGATATCTTAGGACCATATACTAATGATTCTGTTTCTGCCTTCTCAATGGATCTTTCAAGAGTATTATTGCAATTTACTATAAAACCTTTTTTCTCATTCAAGAAATAAATATAAGAAAATCCTTTTAAAAGAGATGAGATGAACTCATTCTTTTCGATTTCAGTTTTTATTTCCTCAATTGGTATGTTATTAACCAAATAAGTGTAATTTAAGTGTTTTTCTGGAATTGTTTGCATGTATTTAATAACATATTCATTTAGGACTTCCTGATTAATTAAATTCTTCATAAAAACGATTTGAATAGTTTGCCTTCCCAATTCCATTTTTCTACACATCAAATCTGGCGAGTCATTAAGTACGGTTCTTATTTCCTGATAATCCAGGAAGACATTTTTGCTTTTCATTTGTGACCTACCCTTTAATCATTTCTTTTAGTTTTTGTTTCAGGGAAGAATTTATACGCAACAATAGAAAACTTGGGTTAAAATATTGATATTATTTGAAATTTTTCACAAATTAGACACAAGGACTTTTCTCCTATACAGCTAATATACAGAATGGGTAGTGTCAAAAGATTTATGAAAACTACCTAAAGGGTTAGTTTCTCTCCTATTTACTGGATGGAGATGCGCCGCAATCGCTCTTGACAAACAC
>NZ_JAEL01000201.1 GCF_000518885.1 Bacillus sp. J33
TAGTTCCCGTCAGTATCCGTTTTCCTCACTCATCGGCACTATTTACCCTGATTAGTTCCCGTCAGTATCCGTTTTCCTCACTCATCGGCACTATTTACCCTGATTAATTCCCGTCAGTATTCGTTTTCCTCACTCATCGGCACTATTCACTTAAGTTCGTTTTATATTTTTTTATCTTCATTTAACCTTCCGAACAATTCGGAATGCCCCTTCGAAATAAGCCTCTGAATTGTTCGGAACCTTAGATATCATTGTGATTTTCTTGCCTGCCCCAATATTTTGTCAGCAAATTTACCATTTGTTATTCACACAAAAAAAGACTTCCAACAGAATGTTGAAAGTCTTTTTTTTGACAGCTTTGGCATGCTGCCTTGGATACCGGTGGTCGGGGTCGAACCGACACTCCCGAAGGAACACGATTTTGAGTCGTGCGCGTCTGCCAATTCCGCCACACCGGCATATTAAAATGTTTTAAATCTTGTGGTGGTGCCGAGGACCGGAATCGAACCGGTACGGTAGTCACCTACCGCAGGATTTTAAGTCCTGTGCGTCTGCCAGTTCCGCCACCCCGGCGTATATCAGCGTTATCAAGATTTAAGATATGGAGGCGGCAACCGGATTCGAACCGGTGGTAAAGGTTTTGCAGACCTCTGCCTTACCACTTGGCTATGCCGCCATATATTTGTTCTGGAGCGGAAGACGGGATTCGAACCCGCGACCCCCACCTTGGCAAGGTGATGTTCTACCACTGAACTACTTCCGCATAATGGCTGGGCTAGCAGGATTCGAACCTGCGAGTGACGGAGTCAAAGTCCGGTGCCTTACCGCTTGGCTATAGCCCATTGACAACTTATATTTAATATATATGAGATTGCTGTTTATATTATCACTTTAATAATTATGGGGCGACTGATGGGAATCGAACCCACGAGTGTCGGAGCCACAATCCGATGCGTTAACCACTTCGCCACAGCCGCCACTATAATATTGGCAGGGGTAGTAGGAATCGAACCCACATCAAAGGTTTTGGAGACCTTCGTTTTACCATTAAACTATACCCCTATTTAAATGGTGGAGGGGGGC
>NZ_JAEL01000021.1 GCF_000518885.1 Bacillus sp. J33
TTTCAGCTTTCCCTCATGTGAGGGAAAGAATTATCCGGTATTAGCCCCGGTTTCCCGGAGTTATCCCAGTCTTACAGGCAGGTTGCCCACGTGTTACTCACCCGTCCGCCGCTGACGGTCTGGGAGCAAGCTCCCATCCGTCCGCTCGACTTGCATGTATTAGGCACGCCGCCAGCGTTCGTCCTGAGCCAGGATCAAACTCTCCATATAAGAGTTGATTAAGCTCACTTACACACGGATGTGTTGGCGTCGATGTTGCCACAGGACGTGGCGTACTTAATCGACNATCCGCTGNTGTCTTTTCAAAAAAGACTAAAGAATTAACGTTGACGTTTTTGTTCGTTCAGTTTTCAAAGATCAATTTCTCCATGTTATATTTTACCTTTTCGCTCAGAGGCGACTTTATTAATATAACACATACCTCTTAATCAAGTCAACATTTTTTTAAATGTTTTTTTGCTGTTTACTTCCCTCGTTGAGGACAAGAATTAATATACCATGCCAATTAAATGTTTGCAATATAATTTTAAAAAAAGTTTGTTCATCCTTTATTTTGGGTATAAAGAAACTTTTTCTCTATATAATAGTTGTTCGTAATACATTTCTCAATTATCCTTCAATTGCTTCTCTCCTATTTAAGCTAAAGTCTTTCATTTCTCATCCAAGATTCCCTATTTTTATTATATTAAAAACACATTTCAGCCATCCCTCATTTACATACCCACAAACTTATCCACTATTCAATGTCCTTAAATACAAGTTGTCAACAAAGTTACACACAGGATGTGGATAAATTTTCGCACTTTTTCCACAATTGATTTTACTTGTGACCTCTCAAAAGTTCTTTAAAAAGAAATTAGTAATAGTTTTAGTTTGTTTTTCATAAAATCTATTAACTCTACTAATTAATCGGAAGGTGTGAATCATGCTGGAAACCGTAGCACTATATCTATCAGTAATCATGGCAGTATTTTTGTTTGCTTATGCGTATGCAGAAGGTATTAAAATAGCGAATTCAGAAGAAGAGGTCTATGGAGGCACCTTCATAATTTCAGTTACTGCTGGATTTATTTTTTCCGGATTCACCTATGTATTTATATAAAAAATCTCCCAATTTGCGGGAGTTTTTTTGATTTTATTGAATACGTTTTTCTAAATTTATAATAAGGTCTTTAATATCTTTCCATACATAAGCAATTTCAACATAATGTGTGCCAGCGATATTTATATACTCTTCAGCAGCTTTCACAGGCTGCAATTTTTCATAAAACTGCCTGTTTTTATTATTTGCCAGCACCCACACAAGGACAGAGCTGAAACCTGCTTTGAAAAGCTCCTTTACCCCTGTTAAGAACAGCTTGGTTCCTGCCTGCTTGCCCTGGTATTCCCCCAATAGATAGATCGCATATAATTCTCCATCAGCGCAAAACTTTTTGGTGCGCTCCGGTCCGAAGGAAGCAAATCCAATAATACCGCCTTCTTGGGTTACAGCCACAAAAACAGGTTCAGTCTCACTCTTGGAACTTAGGTTTTCCAGCCAAAGCTGTTCCCTGTTTTCAATTTTAAGATTATCCAAAAAGCGCTGATCCAAAATCCCTTGATATGCTTCCTGCCAGCTTTTCACATGTACTTCAGCAATAGCTCGTGCATCCTCCAGCTTTGCAGTTCTAATATTCACCATTGTTCCCCCTTCAACCGGAAATCGTTGTTTTTTTCTTTAATTCCTTCATACGGATTCTTCTTTCATCTAATAAGAAAAGTGAAATCCCGCCAATTACGATTGCTCCGCCAAGAGCCTGCGTCCAAACAACTGTTTCCTGCAGGAGATAATAAGCTAAGATGGCAGCACCGACTGGCTCAAATAGAATAGCCATGGAGATGGTTGAAGTACTCAGCCACTTTAATGACCAATTAAATAATGTGTGCCCAAGCAGGGTTGGAATAAGTGCCAGCAAAATAAAATAGACCCAGTCACTCTTTCCATATGGCAGTAAAGGCTCTTGTACGATAAGTACATAGATCAACAATGTGACCGTGCTTATGCTGTATACAACAAAGGTGTAAGTGATGAGCGACAGCCTTTTCCTGACAGTTTGGCCAAACATTAAGTACGCTGTTACAAGTGCACAGGCAATAAGTGCCAGAATATCCCCGAATAAAGCAGAACCGCTGATTTTAAAATCCCCCCAGCTAATAATGACGCTCCCGCCTATTGCCAATAGTCCGCTCAAAATGGCCTTCCAGGAAAACTTTTCCTTAAAAAAGTAATACGTACCCGCAAAAGCAAATAAGGGCTGCAGTGTAACAAGGACGGTAGAACTAGCTACTGATGTGTAATTTAGTGACTCAAACCAAAGAATAAAATGGAATGCCAAAAAAACACCGGCTACGAAAGAATAGATCCAATCCCGCCTTGTAATAAGATGAAGTTCGGAAACATACTTTATAAGAAATACAGGCATCATGAAAAGAACAGAAAAAAAGAGCCGATAAAAGGCAATGACTCCTGATGGAGCGCTGGATACTTTTACAAGAATTGCTGAGGTAGAGACGGAAATGACTCCAATGGCAAGGGCTACATAAGGATTTATTCTTGCATCTGACATTTTTATTTACTCCTTGTTTCTATATACTAAATTTTAGGGTATATACTATTTTACAACGTACCAATGAATTTTTACTATATTTTTATAATTTTATGTCTAATGATTTATACAAAGTGATAATGGATATATAATACTTTAAAAAAGCGGGAGATATTATGAGCAGTCTAGAAATTGAAATCTTAATGAAATTGGGGATCTCAGCTGTTTTGGGTCTGGTTATTGGCCTCGAGAGGGAATTAAAAAGAAAGCCTGTCGGTTTAAAAACCAGTTTGGTTATTTCGATTGTCAGCTGTTTGTTGACGATTGTTTCCATTGAATCAGCTTATATGTTTCCTGGAAATGATGAAATCAATATTACGATGGATCCTCTTCGTTTAGCAGCCCAGATTGTTTCAGGGATCGGCTTCCTGGGGGCGGGCGTAATTTTAAGAAGAGGAAATGACAGCATATCAGGGCTAACAACCGCTGCTTTAATATGGGGAGCAGCGGGAATCGGGATTGCGGTTGGAGCAGGATTCTATATTGAAGCAATGGCCGGTGTGGCTTTATTGATTATCTCCGTTGAAGTTATCCCATTATTAATGGGATTCATCGGTCCGCGTCAATTAAGGGAAAAGGAAATTACTCTTCAGCTAAAAGTAAAAGATAAAGAAAATATCGCAGACATCATCCCGGCCATTAAAGAACTCGATATTTCCATCAAACACATCCGGATTAAAGACCTGGAGGAAGAACAGCAGCATCTTGTACAGCTTATCGTTGCTGTAGATTACAAAAGAAGGACCACTGATGTCTATTACAGCGTATCAAATATCAATGGTGTTCAATGCATGGAGATTGAAAGCCTTCATTAAGCGAAATTTTTTTTAAAATTCCTCTTGCATCAAATCCCCTATGTGGTTATAATTTTTCTTGTACCACCACTTGGGGGATTAGCTCAGCTGGGAGAGCGCAACGCTGGCAGCGTTGAGGTCAGGGGTTCGAGCCCCCTATTCTCCATAAGAAAAAGCCTTGTATATCAAGGCTTTTTTTGTTTTCCTCATACCTAATTATTAGTATGAACTGATACTTGTTGACGAATTGTTGACGAAATGAAATTTTTTATCGATTTCACACCGCATTTTTGACCTGTTTTAGCACATTAAAATAAATTAAGAATCTAGGTTACGTTTCATGATGAATAATTAAAAAACCGTCTCCTTAAGAGGCGGTTTTTTAATTTCTTAGCATGCATATTCACAAACCGGGCAAAACCCAAATCTTTTATAATCGGGCTGATTGAAGTTCTTATCTGGGTGCACCAAATGATGATAATCCACAAAAACAGGTGTTAAAGAGTTGTTTCTATAATCATAGATTGCGATAAGTCTAATATTTTGAGTGAACCCCAACTGCCATAAAGAAGACCCCACACCTATTTTATCTTTAAATGTGTGACTGTGTGTTTTTTCTATAATCCCCAAGACAAAATCTAGTTTTTCCTCACTTACAGGTCGGCAATGACGCCAGCTGCCTTTTCCCTGGCCCTGAACGATGTCCTTCCAGTTTTGCTGAATAGTAGGAATTACTTTATGGAATAATTCAAACAGGTACTGCGCAAACATAGTCTCGTCATCAAACTTATTCGTAAAATCACGAAAAGATACACCCTTTAACCATTCTTTATGAGATAAATCAAAAGTTAAAGGGGAATCTGTCCAGTTCGGATCAGTCCCCCTTATTACAGCTTTCTTTGGCTCTGTTCCTTTTGATTTCCTTACTTTTTTCTGTTTCTCTCTAGCCATTAAATTTCCTACACCACTCTTTGAATGTAGTAACTAAAAATGGATTCATCAGTGATTACTTCTGTGCATCTTTCAAGGGGACTATATCCCTCTCGTGCTTTTAACCAAGGTGCTTCTTGATGTGTAATCGATTCCAACTCATTGCCTGTATATGAACCGTATTCTTCCCACACATCTTCAAGAATTCCTTCTATATCATGAGAAAACTCTGGGATTTCCCCTTCATATTTCTCAATTTCACGATATCCATATTCCCGAAAATATTCGTATACTTCCCTTATGACTGGACCATGCACCCATGCTTCAAAATCAGCTTCAAATAATTTATTATCCAGATTTCTAACATCATCGTTTTCTAATGTAAGAGTCCAAGAATAAGCATAATATAATATTTTTTGAAGTTTTTTCGGTGTCATTGCTTCTTTAGCTAGGAACCAGTTAACGACATCTTGGGTCTCATATGCCATTATAAATTCCTCCTAGTTTTTATTATTATAGATAATATTTCTACGTTTTAACGTAATTAAACTCCGTTTAACCATAATATAACCTAATTAAAGAGAATTGAACATATTTAATGGAAAATTACTGAAAATTTAATAAATTAAATAATAAAACTCTTCCTTCTGATGAAAATAAATTTCATGCGCCTCTTCTATGTCTATTTATTGGTCCAATTGATAAAATGTTCTCTCTCCTGAAGACCCTTGGCATTTTCCTGAGTAAGCAAAATGCTTTAATGGAATCAGACTGGACCTCTAATATTTTTACTACTCTCTGACTGATCTCACCAGAGCCACTATGGTAAATTATTTCAAGCTGCTCTCCGGACTCATGAGCCCTTAATAAAAGACCTTTCATCGATTGAACCCCCTTTTTCATCATTTTATACAAACGTACGTTCGATTTCAAGTTGATTTACGAACAAACGTTTGTATAATTTATAATATAAGGAGATGAAAAAGGATGATCTGTGACCGAGGAAAAATGAAATGGCAAACTGCTTTCTTTATGCCTGAGCATGTAAAAATGCTAAAACAAATAACCATCGATGAGAACAAACAAAAAAAGCCACAGCTGGATGAACAGGAATATGAGGAAATTGGATTTATTGTCATGGAATCATTAAATTACACTGTCCCAATCAAAGTGACAGTCTGGAAGGATGGTTTTTTCCAGGCTACAACTGGAATTGTTGACAAAGTGGATACGCTAATGAAGTGCATACTATTTGAATCTGATGAAGGAAAAAGAAGAATCAGGATTGAAGAAATTACGGCTGTTGAGAGGATTTAAAGATGACAAGGATTCCAGAAAAAGACCGGGATATTATAGAACAAGCAATGTATCTACCTATGCTGCTGACTATTCTTGAACGTGATCTGATCGTTATTGATAAGGCAGGATTTAAGCTAAAAGAGCCTTATCTTCAGTTAATTGAGGAAACAATAAAAGCTGTACAAAAAGATTTAAAGGAAGCTAAACAAGCCATGAGGAAAGGGCAGATGAAGGTTGAGCAGGTTGCTCGAGATGAAGCATTTACGATGTTTTTATTTATCTATAAAGGGTTTGAGGAACAGCACAATTACTTTAATCCACGAATCAGGAATAAAGTGCAAGAGTTGTTGGAGTACTATCTGTATAAGCGTTTTAAAAAAATGATGAAAACAGTTACTGAAGATGTGAAGAAAAATTAGACCAGTTGTGAGGGATGATTTGCCTTTTTAAAAACCTAATTTGAAAAAGGGGCAGCTTTTTTTACAAATATCGCCAAAATGTAGCATTTAGATTATAATTAGTAAAAAAAGACATGCAGGTTACCCCGACATGTCCTTTAAAGATTTGGTTATCTTTATTATATGGCATATAAATAAAAAAAGCGAAATTTTTTTGGGGACCTGCTTTTGGAGGTAAATATGGCAGGGAGAAATGAATATATTAAGATTAATGCTTTTGAATTCTGTACACCAAAGTTTTTTGGTGATTACTATTCCAAGGACAGGTATGACCATGAGCAAATTGAATACCTTTTAAACAAAATTACAACTATCCCTATACAAAATCGTGCATTTCATAGAAAAGGGAAAATGATTAATCTAATCAACTTCCAAACCTCAGATGATACCGATTTTATCGAAGGAACTTTTACTTCAGCAAAATATGGGCAAAAACAAGAGATTATTGACGTATATACACAATCCAAAACTGGAGATAAAGAAAAAGAACATGGTGTAAAGAATGAAATAAAATTTGTACTTGATAAAAGGAATGGTCTCATTTTGGTTCAACATGACAGGGAAGGTGTCGTCGGAAGAGATATGATTCACAGATTCCTAAATCACCATTCTGATTTAGCTGAATCGTATAGGGAGGCATTCAATACCATTAATCCAAAAGCGAAAATAATGAAGAGATCATTTGTTAAGGTTATCGCCTTACCTTCTCAGGAATTTTTTAATGCTCTTGATGATTTTGTTCGTATTAAAGAAGCTTTCGTTATGGTTGATGTGGAAGGAAATATAAATAACGAAGGCATCGAGTATTTAACAAATGAAGCTCATGAACAAAACATGGAAGACTTTCAGGAAATGAAAATAACTTATCGCAATAAAGTTTCAAAAGGTGGAATTAAGCAAGTAAAACAATTTTTAAAACATCTATCAGATCTTGATAAGTACGATAATTACGGGGTATCAGGTCATTTACCATCCGGCAAATCTAAAACAATAAGTATGGCTAAAATTCCACATGCTTACTACGAAGAAGTTTATGTTAATGAGAACGGGATACCTGATGGCTCACAAATAATAAGACACATGGTAAGAATTTCTAAGTTTGACAACCCGATTATTAATAAAAACCAGGGGGTTGAACCTATAATACAAGTAGGTGAAAATATTGACGATTAGGCGACCAAGAATGGAGAGAATTAGGCCCACTGAAGAGACTAGAGAGAGAAACTCAGTAAATAAGCATATAAAAGCAATAATTAAAGATTACTTCGCATATTCTACTGCCGCAGAAAAGAGAAACGACTTTCTTTGGCCTCTTGCAATATCTGTTATAGTATTTCTTGGTATTGGTATTATTGAGCCTTCAGGAAAGAAAATATTAGATATTATCTTAAATATTAATTCAATTTCATTATCAGTTTTAGCTATTTTAGCCGGTTTTAACACTACAAGTCTATCTGTTATAGCAGCAGCTAACCGTGACACATTGAGAGCACTTAACCAAGCTGGCCAAGATGCTCAAAGATCAAGTGTACTTAAACAACTTGTGACTTTTTTTGCATACTCAATACTAACCCAAATAATTATCCTGATCTTTGGAACTTTAATCGTTATATTATCTTCAAATTTTAGTATCCTTTATGATCTATCGCCAATTAAAACCCCACTTATTCCATCGATTACTCTTTCAATTTTTGGGGCTCTGTGGCTGACAATTATTTTATACAGTCTATTTTTATCGGTAAGGAATGTTTCAATTCTTTACAGGTATATTTTATATTTAGGAAGAGATTAAGCCCTCCCAACCGGAAGGGCTTATTTTTTTAATATCCATTTGACTTCAAAACAGCCTGCAACTTCTTACGAGTATTAGGACCATAAACTCCATCTACTTCATAAGGAAGATAGACCATTTGGAAGCGTCTTACGGCATCCTTAACTTTAGGTCCATAGATCCCATCAGCAGTACCACATTTGAAGTAAACAGCATTCAATGCACGTATTAGCTGATTAACACGAACACCTCTGCTTCCTTCTCTAAGAACACCAGATGGAAGAGGATACTTGTATGAGGATTGAGGCTTCTTAGGTGTATTTGGCTTAGGAGTATATGCATTCTTGGCTTTACCTAAAATAACCTTTTGGCCAATCATTAGTTTGTTAGGATCCACTCCAGGGTTAGCCACAATCAAATCATTTACAGTGATGCCGTCATTATTGTTTGCAAGCCCCCAGAACGTGTCTCCTTGCTGAATTATATACGTGCCTGGAGAAGGTTTTGGAGTGATTTTCCCATCAAGGAACTTAAATACTTTCTGATAATCAAACACGCAGCATGCCTTCCAAGAATACCCCGGCATCTCTTGGTGTGATTTATCGCGCTGGCCGATGCCGTCTTTAACTAATGCTGCCTGTAGCTCATCAATTGTAGCCTTTGTGGCATCATCCAGTTTTTCTTTTCGATAATCACCAGTAACGCAAATGCCTAATGAGTACTGGTTGCTGTTACCAACATGATATGTTCTTAAATGAATATCATTGGCGTAAACGATTTGAGCTCGAGCACCTTTAGGTGTCATTACAATACGCTTAGGTTCAATAACTAAATGATAACCAACACCTGGCCATCCAAGCGATACATGATATTTCGCGAATGCTTCAGCTGTTGATCCTGCTAAATGACTTAAAGTTAATGAATGATGCCAAACCCGATCAGTGATCTTTTTGGTCCTTTTTGAATACGAACCTTTTTTCGGAAGCTTCCCTCTCATATCAACCAGCTGAGGCAATTTTTCAAATGCGTAAGTCATATTAACCTCTCCTTTATAAAAAAATAAAAGCCGCCCAAAAGGGCAGCTTATTTACCGTCATCTTCAAAAGCTTTGGTTGAACTAAATGCTTTTACTGTATTATCTTTTTTCATCAACCCTTGTGCCTGAAGAGCCTTTTTCTGCAGCTGCGCTTTCTTGCTGGCATAGGTGTTTTTCCACACAGCATACAGGTTAACTAAAAGGGCAAAGGCTGCTGATACTAATACCACAAATGCGTTAATACTTTCTTCAGTAAACCAGTCAAATGCAATTCCAACCGTAGACAAGAAAAAAAGAAGGGCTGTAAGGAACCCTCCTAAAAGTGTTGCAATATCTTTTTTCATTTTTAACTTCCTCCTTTAAAAACTGTGAATATAATCGCTATACTTCCACCAATAATCCCCGTGCACATCGCAGTAATAATGGCACCGGTAATTGTCCGCTTTATCCAAGTCGTGTTTTCATCAATCTTATTAAGCTTCTCATTAATAGAGAATATTTGCTGATCGTGTTTATCTGTGGTTCTCTCCAAATTAGTTACTCGAGTTTCCAGATTATATACTCTGCTTTCCATCTTGGTTATTTCTCTTTCTTGTTCATTCACTGCTGTCGCCTCCTGTGTCACTCACAATCCCCCCTTGAAGGCAAAATAAAAAGCCCTACCTTCGGACTTCCCCGCTAATTTGCGATAATTCCTGCTTTATCTTTTTTATTAAAGTCGGCCGATTGTTCCCGAAGGTGGCCTCGAGCTTATATCCGCCTGTTTCATATATCTCTTTTACCTCTGTGATCCGGGTATCCATTGTCACACCCCAATCAACGCTTTGGATTGTGACGATATCGCCCAGGTCATAGTCCTCTTCATATTTAAAGGGACTTTTCGTCAGAACCTGCCCTTCTAAGTATTCCTCCTGGAGAAGCTCGCTCAACTGATGATTTCCTCTGTCAGTAAGAGTTTGGATAACCTGTGATTCTGGTATTGGCTGTTCATTTTCGTCTTTTTCCTCTACATCTCGGGCATCGATAAAGATTTCATGTCTATCAATGCCGGAAGCATCACCTATCTCGACAATCCGACGATCAACACCCTCACCCTGCCCCCCAACATAAGCAGCGTTTTTATAATTAAGCTCACTCTCTGTGTAATGAAGGGATTGCAAAGATTCAAATTGCGGACTGAAAATTACCGGAGGAAGCACCACTTGACCTGCTGTGAGATTATTTCCTTCCTGTGTATCGAAAACAAATTTATTTAAAGTAAAATCTACTGAAATATCCCACCCTGTTCCGGTAATTAACGAAATCTCAGAAAGCTCCTCAGCAAGATTTTTAAACCGGGACTGCCAAGATATTGAAGGGCCTCTATTCTGATTTTCAGCTAAGATAACCTGGTCCATTCTTCTCCTTATATCAGCAGGATTTACAATATTCCGGTCAACATAGTGTTTTAAAACCGTTTCTGTATTCCCCTGTTTATTGTCATATGCTGTATGAGAAGGAGGCAGGGTTTGCCTTTGGCTGGTTAACGCTTTTAAAGATAAACCTTTAATCAGCCAATTCTCTGTGGCCTTTCCGTTCTCATCGAGCTCTATTTCCCTGTGTTTGATAATAAAAACTTTCTTGGGATTTATCATGATCAGATTGTTTTTAATTAAGTGCTCAACATGCCTTTTATATCTATTGATCCGCAATTCAATCTGGCCAATTCCGCTCCAGGAACGGGTGAACCACATCGATTCATAGTTATCGATTTCACCCTTCAACTCAAACCCTAATGTAATAATTCGGATAGGCTGCATAAGCTACCTCCTTCCGGCACAAAAAAGAACCTATAGAACATATGGTTCATTTGTGATTTCCTGATATTGTTCTGGTGTAATCCACTCTGCCCGGACAAATACTTTTACATTGTCATTAGTGTAAAAGCCTCGATCATAATAATATTTAACGTCTGCGTACATTCTGAAAAGCCCCCTTATTTGATGCCGTTTAAGGCTAGTTTTAACATGATGTTTGCATTTTGGCTTTCTACCATTTTCAACCTTATTTCTTTGTCTGCCAGCTGCATTAAGTTTTCCGAGTCCTTCTGTTCCAGTGTTTTTATTTGTGCGTCCTTTTCCGCGCTCTGCAGCATAAGGTTTGCTATGCGCTGCGCATCCGTCAAAGGCTGTGCCGGCGGGTTAGCCTGGTATTCTGCCCAAGCCGCTTCTAGTTCCTCGATTGTTGGTTGTGGCGCATCGAGATTCCACTCAGCTATATACTCGCCCTTTCCATCCGAATCGTCTCGAGCCACAAAGTCAACCATTTGTTTTGCATCCGGAAATATTAAATTAATTTTTTGGGATAAAGATAGCAAAATATGCACCTTCTCTCTATAATACTCTTGCAATGCTGATTTCATTAAAGACAGACTCACTGGAATTGCTCTCTGATAGTACATACACATCAATGTAATCTCCTGTAACTAGATCAAGCGCTATTGACCCAAATACCCCATGCGCCATACTTCCGCTTGCAATTGTTAAGAGGAAAGTCCCGTTTTTGTGTATTCGGAGGTTTCCTCCTTCTGCTGTAGTGCTGTAGCTTGCGTTTTTCATTGTTACATTGATTTGATAAACACCCTCTTCTTTTGCGGTAAAAGTGCTATTAGAGAATTCGTTCAGACGATCAACAACTTCTACCGGAAAAGTCAACTTTACAAGTCCGTCGGCAGCGATGGTCTGCCCTTGGCTCGTAGTTGCTCTGATATAGGTTCTATTTTTCAATGCACCAAATGCTGCGTATTCTGTCCAGGGCCCCCATACACCGCTGCTATAATATCTAAACAATTGCCTTCCTGTTGTCCCTGCTATAAACATTTGCATATAGCCGTTTGATGATATAAGCCTGTCTACAACACAAAGCCCTTGCAGTGAATCTGGCCTGTTTGTCGCGGTACCGTTAATGTAATACCGTCCCGGTGTTGTAAGGGTATTTAAGTCGCCTGAAAAGTTAATGGCCACTCCATCATCATTTGTCAACTTATGAATTTGTGCTCTGTCAGTTGTTACGATTTCAGACCAAGCATTCCAACCTGTAGAGGTTGTATGCCTCCGCCAAAAAATTCTTGTATTTGTACTGTTCATAAAAGCAATTTGTATAGTGGTATCACTGCTTTCTGCAATCAGTTGTAAGAAGAAACTAAAGTTTGATAAAGGGGTGTTTAATGCCCCACTTGAAACTGAGTAAAATCCAGTTTGATATCCATTATTCCAACGAATACTATTTAAATCTATATTTCCCAATGCTTTAGGCGTATGTCCTAATCCAAACCCCTTAACCCAATTCATAACATCTTCTTTTGCTTGAGGAACTGTAACTTCCTCAAGCGTGGTAATCCTGGATCCATCCACAAACGGATCCACAAAATCTGCAGGCCGTTTGTCAGTTATCTGCGACTGGGCAATAGTAGATTGACCTTTTAAAACCCTTACTTCAGCAAGAGCGATTTCTTTTATAAAAGTTGTTTCTTCAACTGATGGAGCCACTGGAGAGGAAGCAGCAACTCCTTTTTTTACAAATACCCTTATAAATCTGTTTTGCTCTGTTAAATCAAGCCTCAATACTACTAGATCAATTCGGTCAAGAGTAGCCTCAGCAGCATCCACATTTAAAGTAAGAGCACTGTCATTTTCATACATATGCCCATCTAAAAAAGCAACCCCTGTGCCAACAGTTACAGTCATATCTGTTCCTGTAGTGGTTACATTAAGATCGCTTCCCTCTTTGTATATTCCATTTTCCAAAAACTTCGCTAAAACTTTTGACCAATCGGCTGCAGAATATATTCGACGGTCTCCAATAGCTGTATTTGAATCAAAGAAATAAAATTTTTCCAAAGTAGCACCTCCTATACAGCCACATAGCGCTTTTTATATCTAATTTTTACCGAACCAGTACTATTTGGATCATCAGAAGAGAAGGAAATGACGTTCTCCCCAAGCTCTAGTTGAAAAAGAATAGGATCCGCTGAAAGGTCAATCCAGTGAAATGCATTTGTCCTGGTACCGTCAGCTGCCACAATTTCTACATACTTATTGCCAAATTCAGTGCTCACTTCAAGGCGATCTGTGGCCGATAATGTCCTTTTTATTCTGATTTTCTGGCCGGTAGTCTCATTCGTAACGGTCGGGTTAATGGCCGGACCATAGAAATCGATAATTACCGGGGTTGCTACATCACCATCATTTAAAATGGTTGCCCGGTTGGCCTTTTCTCCGAATTCTACCGGAAACTCAAAGGGGAATTCGAATTTACCTATCCAGGCTGAGAGAGACTCATTAATATCATTTACTTGCTTCCAGAATGGATTGGGGCACTTTAGGTGAATAAGGGACTTTTGATAGGTTGCCCCTCTGTTTTCAATGCCCGATGGGAAAAACGGAACACTCTCAGCGACTCCCCTTATTTCTTTAATCCCTGTTTCATCAATATACTGGAGGAGGCCTAAACCCAATTTTGGATTAAATATAGCTGATAACTCCCGGCGTTTTTGAATTAGGTCTTCTGGGTCGGAACCCCTAATCTTCAGCTCTATTGTTATTGGCCTTTCTTCAAGGTAGGAATCGATATAGTCACTTCCATCTTGGTATGGTGATTTTTGTGTTTGAATTTCAGCCTCTACATCACCAAGGCCATCTACTTTAATCAAATGAAAAGGAGGCCCATGTAATTCAATGATACCCCCTCTTGAATTAATGAAAATAAGCTTACTCAATTACATTACCTCATTCCATATTCCATTCCTAATCTTTGCAACATTTGCTCCTGTTTTCTTGCACTCTGGGAAGGTGTCGACTCAGCTGGTGTAAAATAATTTGTTATTTGCGGAGAGAATCCTTTCCCTTGATTTCCGCTAGGCATGTTATCTACGATCTTCTGTCCAATCATTCCTAAAACTGATGGAGATAATGGTAATGCCGCTTCCTGATAACTCTTGTTATCTCCCACCCCAATAAGACGAGGGCTATTAGCCGGGAATAAACCACCCTCGGCAAACCAATCAACATCAAACCCAGTTGGATAAGTAATTGTTTTCCCCAATATCGTTTTACTACCTGTGCTGAGAGAGAATTTAGGAAGTTTAGGTAATGATATATCAGGAAGTTTGAGTTTTAAATTAGAAAAGAATCCTTTTATATCCTCTATAAATCCCTTGATTTTCTCTTTAGCTGTTTGAATAGGACTAGTTATTTTCTCTTTTACTGAATTGAATTTTTCTCTAGCACTATTAACTACATCTTGAAATTTATTTTTGGCTCCTGATGCGAGCTCCTGAGCTCTGTTTATTGTTGCAGTTTTGGCTTCAGAAATTTCATTAGATATAGTCGATTTAAGGTTTGAAAATTTTTCCTTCGCCCCATTTAGTAAATCCTGAAATTTGTTTTTTGCTTCTGTAGCAAGTTCTTGAATCTTATTAACTGCCGCGGTTTTCGCTTCGGAAATCTTATTCGACACAGTAGTTTTGATTAAATTGAATTTTTCTTTTGTTCCATTAACTAAGTCTTGGAATTTCCCCTTGGCTCCAGATGCTAATTCATTGGCTTTATTTACAACTGCAGTCTTTGCATCCGAGATCTTTTCCGATATTACGTCTTTTAAAATTCCCCATACTAAGATGGTTGCTTGCTTAATGGCCTCCCACTTTTCTTTAATATCACTCCATAATTCCTTCGCCTTCGCTTTAACGGTATCCCAGTTACGATATAACAAGACGCCTATTGCGATTAGTCCAGCGATTAAAGCGACAATCCAGGTAATAGGATTAGCAAGCATTGCTGCATTCAAACCATATTGGGCAAGTGTGGCTAACAATGTCCCTGATCTATAAGCAAGCATTAATGTATTTATAACTCCAATGATTTGTAATCCTTTCATAATTGCAAGAAATGATCCAACAGCAGTTGCTACTCCGATGACAGTCTCCCGGATCCCTGGCCAATTATCGGCAATTAAGCTTGTAAATGATTGAATTCCTTCAAGGACGGTTGAACCTAAAGGAGCCAAGTCAGTAACCAAATTTTTAAAAACTTCTGCAATATTCCCAATCGTCTCTAACAATACCGGCCCATTTTCCTGAACATATGCAATAAAATCCTGAAATGCTGTTGAACTGCTTAATGATGCAGCCCATTCTTTAAATCGTTCAGTTAGGTTGAGCAATCCCTCTTCCATAGTTACACCTAAAGGGGTAAAAGCTTGCAATAAGCTGAAAAAGCCTTGCATTGTATTTCCTGCAATGTGGGCAAAGTTATAAAGTGCTTCAGCTGCATTAGTCTCTAACCACTCAAAAAATTCCTGGAATCCCCCATCTTCACCAAAACTATTCATTTCATCAAGAAGTTCATTGATTACATCTGCCACGTTCGTAATCGTTGGAGCAAGGCCTTGCAATAAGTTTTTAGTAAAGGAAAGGCTAGAGCTAAACGCTTCAAAAATCGGATCTTCGAATTGTTTTACGAAGTCAGACCAAAAGGACTTGAAGCTCTGAAGATCTTTTAAAGCTTCTCGTTGAGCCTTGCTCATATCAGCATACAATGCAGCTAATTCTTTTTGTGCAGCGATTCGTTCCTTGGCAGTGTCTGCATTGGCGATCTTTTCTTCAAGCTGTGCAACCTCGTCTGCTGCTTCAAACACCTGACCTAAGGCTGAAACAGTTACAGCACCAAACGCTACTGCTCCTATCCCAGCTGCGCTTAGGGAAGAACTTAATGCAAGAACTGCACCTGTTGCCGCGGCTGCAGCAGGAACAAAGGAAGTACCTAAGGTGATTGCAGACCCTAATGCAGCCGTTTTAAGTAAAGAAACATTAAGGCTTGCTAATCTTGACTGGATTCTCCTTAATCCCCTATTAATGCCGTCATCGTCAATTTGGCTTTCTATAACAACTCTTCCATCAGCCACTATCCCTCACCCCTTTCGCTTGGGATTTAAAGGTATTGGCAAGCGAATTAAATACGCTGGTTACGTCTCTTGGTCCATCTTCAAGTGAATATTGCTGTTTCATTTTCAAAACGTGCTGACGGTATTCTTTCGATGATTCCTTTTCAGAAGGTACCTTCATGATCCGATAGCCAATGACTTGCTTAAATGGTGAATTGTCGTCTAGATTATTAAGCAGTGCCTGGAATTTTTTCCAATGAAGTTTGCCTTTAAGATCAAAAAGATCCAATTTATAGGCAGCAAAAAAAGACGCATATATTAACTCAGCGTCTTTTGAATAATCATGTGTTTTTATTTGGGTCTCTCCGCCCTCATTCTTTTCGTCCAAATCGAATCCAAGAAACTCTCTTAATACAAATTTGAACAACTCATAAGCTTCTTCGAAAGATTCAAGTATTAACTCGTCATATTCGTTTATTAGCAATTGAAGGCCAAGAAAAATCTTTTCTACAAACTCGACTTCTTTATCATCAAACATTTCTAAGAATAGCAAAATGTTATCGAATGCCATATCAACATTGTAGACCTTTTCTTTATATTCGAAGTGGTCTTCGTCAAATGACATAGTTAAGGTAAAACCCATACTACTTCACTTTTTTCTTTTTAGTGTACTTACTGAGTTTTTCTTGCCTGCGCTCATTGATAATTTCGGCTACAGCAAAAACAATTGGAATTAACTCCTCGGTCTGTTCATCTGAAGTCTTATAAAGCTCTTCTCCTGCATGATCCCCAAATAAAACATCTAATGTTTCTAATGTAATCACTTTGAATTCTTCCTCAAGGTTCAGCGCTTCCTCAATAGCTATTTTATCCGCGTCAACGACATTCACTTTGTTAACCAAGTCATAAAACTTCTTCAGCTGCTCGCTATATTTCTTGCGGTCCTCGTCTGTTAGACTAACCTTATAGACTTTTCCAGCGATCTCTATTTCTTCATAGGACTTCTTAAACTCAAACTTACGCATAATATCATCCTTTCAAATTTAAAAAAAGAGCCGAGGGAACGGCTCTATTCTGTATTTAGGTAGCTGCAGGTGGAGTATACGCCGGTTTTCCGTTAAAGTGAATTTCAAATGAAATCTCACCTTTTGCACCGGCTGCACCGGATGGACCAGAAATATTAGCAATGGTACAAGCCCCCGTAAACTTTCCTCCATCTGGTTCGGTCCACTCAAAAGTAGTTCTGCGAGCTGAACCTAATTCAAGAGTTTTGCTAAAAATAAAGTCTTGTGCTGGATCACCATAAAAACGATGACCAGTAAAGGCTAAAACAGTTTGAGCACCAATTACATCTGTTTCTCCATAACCATCCCCATCCAAGTATTTATCCTGAGAAAGTTCCTCATTGTTGCTCGGTTCAACATTTGTGATGCCTTTTGCAATCAGAGACATAATGTCTGTGCCTGCTGTAGTATCTGTGCCCGTTTTAATCATGAAAGAATGACTGTTCATTAAATCAAAGGACATTATTAATTCCCTCCTTGCTCTAATTCAGCTACAAAAATAGCAGTATATATATGTTCATTGCGTTCATTTGTTTCCACCCAGCTAGGCAGAGTGGAGCATTCGCATTTAGTCATTAAAAAACTGCCGTCAGTGCTTGTTATGGCAGCTGATGACAGTCCATCTAATAATTTGAATATGGAGTTAATCGTACCCCTAGCTTTTATTACGCTCGGATCCTTAACCAATATTTGAAACTGGAATTGAAGTGTTTTCCCAGTGTTAATATACCTGGAACCAATAGAAGAAGGAACCTCACGCATTGCCACTGAACTAGGATCACTACTTAAAATAGGTGAAGTAATTGGAGCATTCAGTGAAACATTTTTCGTAAGATAATTGGATACTTGCTTAATAAAATCCACTTAGTCACCTTCTCCCATTAAAAAATCTGCTGTAAGGCACCCCAGCGATTTCTTCCCATCTCCTTAGATATGCTGCTTTGGCAGCTTCAAACCATAATCCTTGAGCATTGGGGTTTACATCTTTTGAGAAATTATATTGAGGATTGTAATACAACCGCCTGGCATAAGGAGTTCTCCATTCAATATGCCCTTCACCTAAACGGCTGTGGAGGACTCCGGAACTTTCTAAATACCTTTCTCGTTTAGGGATAAAGAAATTACTATCCTTTAACACCTGGGTATCTAAAGCAAGCTGAGCCTGATCCCTTGCATTATCAAACCTCCGCTGAAGATCCGTTTCATCGAAATTTACCCTGACATTAAAGTTAAGCATTTAAGTCAATCCAATCTCATAATGATGGAGTGCCAGTGCCTCAACTGGGTTCACTTTCTTAACATGCATCGTCTTTCCTGCAAACGTTACTTTTGATTTTTCAACAAATTCAAAAGGGCCACTAGAGGACGAATTCACCATATCATAAAAAAGCATCGCTTCGTACAGGAGCTCCTCTGAGTTAGTATTCTTCCGAATGTTTGATAAGGATTGGACCCGAACGTTAGTAAGGGTGATAGGAGGTAGAAAACCACTTTCTGTCGTTATCCCGTCACCCTCCTGCCATTCCTCATACGTGACAGTGTGGATCAATACATGCTTGGGGATAGGTTTAACCACGGACTGTCACTCCTCCGTTTAGGAAACCTGTAGCCCTTAAATAAGAAACAGCCGCCGGACTAATTCTCCGTTCTTCTCGAGATAATCCGTTTTGCCTTTGACCGTCCGAATAACTGAAGTTCCCAATAGAGACATTAGTAGGTGATGACTCTCCATGTACTGCACCTTCCCCTGCAATTGATAGGTACTCTAACTGAGCAGCTACAGCCTTTTTCACATTCAGCTGAATTACTTGATGCATAGTATCAAGATCAAGACCAACAAGAGCATAATTAGTAATATGATCAATGGAGTCACTCGCCCTCTCCAATAAACGAGGAAAGGCACCCGCATCTATTGGGGCACCCTTGTATACGTCAGTATAGAATGTTTGGTCAATGTAAGGCATGATTACTCATCCTTTTTGTCATCTGACTCTTTTGCTTTTGTCTTTCCTGATTTTTTATTTATCTCAGACTTTTTCGGCTCTGCATCGGGTTCCTTGTCTTCTAACTGTTTGTTCTCTACTGGATTATCAGCAGGTTCTTCCACCTTATAACCTCTATTCTTAAACCATTCAATTAGCCATGTATCTTCTGTTTCAGCTTCCCCATTAACAAACTGAAGGGAAGCACTAACCCCAGTATATTTAGGGTTAGGGCTTTTAATTTTAACCTTATTAGCCATCCAAAAAACTCCCTTCATTACTGAACTTTGACGTTTCGAAGTACTCCAGCTTTTCGAGTAGCTTTTAGAGCTACCGCGGCAACCATTTCCACTTCACCTGTTTTCACCGCTCCAGGTGCTTTAAAATCAGGTAAAAATGTCTGAATTACAGAATTTCCTGTAGGGGAAACACCATGAAAACCATCCATGCCAAGAGAGACTGCATAAAGGTCCGTAAGTCCTGTTTGCGCAGTTCCAACTGTCCGGTCTTCTATCGGAACAATTGGGACAGTAGCAGCACCGTTGTAGAAGTATCCCATGTCAATCATAGGAATACCATCATAGCCAGTGACTGGACGCCCGAATCCATCCTCAGACTTTGTAGCATATCCAGCACGACGAGCGATTGATTTAATTTTTGTGATTAGTTTGCTGTTACCCATGAGCATTGTAGGACGTCCATCGAGTTCAGCAAGGAAATTATCCAACTGGTCAAGGAATGCAAACTTGTTGCTTTCTAATCCGGATTCAGTGGAAAGATCAATTACAGCATCTGTGTTTATTTCTGTGTTTGAACCAGTAAGTGCCTTATCCAATCCGTCAAAAGCATTGGAGTCAACCGCCTCATCACCGTTAATAACTGTGTTATGGAAGAGGTTTGATGCACCGAGAATCTTTTGTTGCAGTTGGAAGTTCATTTCGTTGATCTGACCGGAAGTATCTTGAATTACACGGTCAATCTTAAACGTTCCACCAAAGATTTTTAGGTCAACCGTTAACTTCTCACGTTCTGCTTCGTTTGCTGTGTATTCGTTGTTGATTGATCGGAACCCAGCAGTTGAAGGTGTTTTCAAACGAGTATATCCATAAGTTAAAGTGGAACCCCCTGTACCAGGGGAAACAGCATTATCGAAAGTTAGAGCATCGAGTAAGAAAGATGCACGGCGGAATTCATCAATTACCTGTTGGTCAACATGATCTGCCATTCCGACCTTTGCTTGTGCTAATGTGATTGGCATTAATAATCATCTCCTAATTAATTTGTTGTTGAAAATTTTTGTGCTAAAGCTTCTGCGAGACTTCCCGGTTCCCCACCTGATTGCTTCTGATGCTGACCGGTTGTGAATTTAACCCCTGAGCCTTGCTGCTGTTGCTGTTGTTCTAGCTCAAACAAATATGAATCACTTTCTTTGATTGCTTTTAATTGCTCCTCTAGACCTAAAAGCTTATCTCCATCCAGCTTGATAGCTTCCTTATTTAGTAGAGCTTCAACTGCTTTTGGATTTTTAGCCTTGGCAACAGAAAGTGCATCCTTTAAGGCAAAATCAAAAGCCTGTTGGTCCAACTTGGCCTGATAATCAGCAGCAGTCTTTTTGTTCAACTCAGTCAGATCGTTAATTTGCTTAGTAAGCTCCTCGTTACCAGCCGCCTTTGTTTTTAAGTCAGACAACTGATCATCACGATCTTTAAGCTGTTTCTTAAGGTCCTTATTGTCATTGTTCACCTGGTTGAACTTCTCTTTTGGAAACCAATTGCCGTCAGAAACAATAGCAATTTTGTTTTCCCCTGCTTTCTGCATGACCTGGTTATATAAGTCCTCACCCAGCAATTCTTTTAAATCCATCTTAACCTCTCCTTTTTAATGTTTTTTAGCGTGTCACACCTCACGCAAAAGGTCCCGTTTCTTTATAGCGTCTAACCCTTAAAAAGACACAAAATAAAAAGCCTTAACCGAAATAGTTAGGCTCCTTTGGCTTTTTCAATTCATTTACTTCCTTCGCAAGATCAGTAATGTGATATATCATTTCGTGAAGAAGTTTATCTTGCTGCTCGACTTTGTTTTTTAACTCTTCATATTCTTTTTTGGAGACGAACATTAGTACACTACCACCCAATCATCCGCTAATACATCACTGGTAGAAGGCGTCCACATTGCATGGTCTCCTTGAGCTGTTTTGAGTTGTAAATAAGGTCTTACTTTAAATAAATCTCCTTCTTTATATCCCCACGCCTCCGCAGTTTGTTTATTGCAAGGAATTCCATCGGGATATCCTTTTTGATAAACAGCAAACATTCCTTTACCATTCCAGCCTTTGCGGGCAACTCTTTCCCCTTCTTTTAACAAGCAAATAGCAATATCAAACCCGAATTCAGCGTTCTCATGAACTAAGCCCTCTGTTGAACATAACATCTCACTACCAGGAACCTCTTTATAAGTGGCTTCAAATGTTTCTTGAGGAATCACCCATCTATCAGAAGGGTCTCCTTCATTCTGCACTAGATACCCTCCACATTTCGTCCTTTCCACTACTTCCAATAAAGCTGTTTTTTGATACTTTTTCATGGCTAATCCTCCTAATATATTTTTTCACGCTGTCTATTCCGGGTTCTTCCTGTATTCTTAATAAATTGCCTCATTTGGTGTTGAGCTTCCTTCAATTTCTCCTCAGCATCATTTACGCCATATGGGTCTTTCATTTCCATCATCATAGCAAGCTCTCTCTTTGCTTTCCGGATGTTTCTTTCCAAGTGCCGCTGCTGTTGGCTTTCCTCGTAGGCCTGCCGGTTCTCTTTTTCGTTATATGGCTTGTAGGTTTTGTGAGATAGCCCCTCAATGAATGGGTACTTAATATGTCGGCAATTAACACCAAATAAGCCCGCTGGATTCCCATAGGACGTTGTTGCAAAGGCTGGATATTTAGGATGTGTGCCGCTTCTTGAGTAGATACGACCTTGATATGGTGCACAGCCAGGGCGCGCTCCCAAGTGGCTTGATACTTCCAGTAGGTCTACACCGTAATCATCCATTCGGGCATCTTGCATATCATTGGCCACATTATTAACTGTAGACCTCATTACCATGTTCATATAGGCTTCAGTGGACCATCGTTTTCCTGCTTTATCGATAAGTGCAGGAACTCCCTTTTCAGCAGCTTTGCTGGCATACTCTCTAAGAGCCTGCTGAGGCGTTACGGTGCCAGCCAATACCTTACCCACCGTTTGATTAATAATGTCTAAATAGACCTGCTGAGCCTGCTCCAAAAGAGTCGTGTTTACTAAATTGAAAACATCAAGAGCTTGTCTTTGGTAAGTAGCTAACACGCCTTGTAAAGCCTGGCTTGCTTCAATACTGGGGGGCTGAATAAGCAACCCCATCTGAACAGCTTCCTGAAGAACAACTTCATATTCTGCCACTGTACTAAAGCCTGCCTGCTCAAGAGCCTTGGAAACCTCATTAACTGCAAGACCTGAATGCTTAGCAATTGTAATTATGTTTTGCTGGGTAAGCTGCCCTAACATGGAAAGTTGCTCTGTTTGCCAGGATACAATGTTATCCTCATCGAACAAAGACCGATGTTTTTTTAGCTGTTTGGCTATATTGATAAGCAGCTGCTCCTCTATCGACAGAAAAACTTCCACGGTTGGTATAGCTAATTGCTGCTGTTTGAGTGGATCCATTACTTAAACATCCTGCCTATTTCGATTTACACCGAAGAAGTCTATAGCTTCGGCAGTTGCAGTTGCTTGCTCGGCCTGGATTTGTTTCAGCATGTCCTCAGCTTCTTTTTCGGTGAGCCCGTGTATTTTCATAAGTGCATTCTTGCGTAATTGTAGTCCATTGGTGAGGAGCTTGATCTGCTCGTTAATATCCGCGTCTTTGTCCTGGGCTATTGAGTCATCAAAGGCCACAGTTACTTCATAATCAGCCGGGCGAGGAAAAACATTAAAAGCATCAGCAATCTCTACAATGGCGTCAACGAGCTCCTGAATAACTGCCTCTACATTTGTTTCATGGTCCTGCTTTGTCCGGAAAGTTTCGCTATTTTCACTGACAACCTCAGTCGCTGTTTTCACCCCTACACCATCAAAAGTGAAGGTCCCGGCATTGAAACCAATCTGCATGGCGAAAATATTTAGCAGTGCATTGATAGCAGCAACATGTTCCGTTACACGTAATTCAACGGAAATATCATGAACCTTCTCCGCATCCATTACGTCACCAAGAGGCATTGACTCATAGACCTCATCATCTGCATCAAAATACCGAGATACCTGACCAGTATTAGGGTCAACAACTGTCTTTATTGCTGAAGCAGGAACAATGATTCGCTTCTTACCTAATGCAAATTCCCTCTGGAAACTGTCAAAAGCGATATCTAATGTTTTGAGGGTGTCTAAAGCATTAGCAAAAATGGAAATCCCTAAAGGAGAATTCGTTTCAAAGTTATTTGCAATATTAGGTTTAAAATATACGAAAATCGTTTTCTTGATTGTATGGAAAATGATCTCCTCTTCCAGGCCCTTGAAATGGGTAGACAGAGGTACTTTCACACCTATTTCATTGTCACTCTTTGATTCATACAGCTCATTTTTGATGACGTATTCTCCATCTTCCCACAAGTGCCATTCAAGATGTGTGTAACGGTTATTTCCTTTTCTGAACGTGCTCACAAAAACGCCCTCAGTAATTCTGAAATTATCCCATGCTAAGGGGATGAAGCAGTCTGCTGTTGTATAGGAGACCTTTATCTTTTCATCATCAAAGTATGCTTTCATAACCATGCCACCAAGAGCAAAGCCGTATTCCAGGTAGCGCCGAAACTCTCTGTTAAACTTATTTTCCTTTAGAATTTCTTTGATCGTTTTTTCAAGAGATTCTTCAGAAATATTAATCTCACACTTTTCATTGAAGATCAGTGTAGCCATTTTTTGTGAAGCTACTTTCGCCATTCGCATAGATGCTCTCTTACGCTGCTTCTTGCCGTTTATGGTCATATAAGACGTATCATGCCAATCTTTGAAATATCCCGTATATATGGCCTGCCACATTTCTATGCGATCATACATTTCATCATTCACGGGGATATCTCGATTTTCTGAAAGCTTACGGATCCCTTTTATCAGTCCCATTTTGTACATCACCTGCCTTATGCGGGCCAGCATGTTTTTAAACATCGGTTGTCACCGCCTAAATTACATATCGTCCTAAATTACATATCGTTTATAAAAATAGTTATTGCTGTATCTGAATTCATCCAAAGCATGGTTGAAATCATCAATTGGCTTGCCGTTTTCGTCTCTGGCGTACATTCCAACCTCTTTTATAAAGTGGTAATGCCCGTATTTTTCATTTTCCACAAGAAAGAATTGCTTATTGGTTAATGAGTTTTGAGCACGTTCAATCCCGACCTCAATCCCTTTTACTGTGCCTTTAACATCTTTTGAATTGTTGTCAGCTCCTGATGTAGGTATGCCAATTAATCTCAACTCTTCACGCAAAGATTTACAGGCCGGATCCACGAAAAACTCTGTATAGCGCATCTGGAATTTTTCTGTACACCATTTTACAAACTCCTGTATCTCTTTTGCATACACAGACATGGCTTTGACCTGGCCGGTTTCTTTTCCTGAGTGGTAAAAATTAGCCATTCGGTTCAATCTAAACTTTGTTACCCCTTCTTCATCCGTATATCGAGTAACAATATTGCAGCTGCATGATGTAGCGTCAGATTGTCCACCGTCGGCAGTGAAAAACATTTCATATGGTTCACCAAGCAGAGCAGGCTTAATGTGCTTGTCCATATCGAACATGCCATAAATAACACCATCAGGGATTACCCGCTTCCCTTGCCAGTCCCGCTGAAGGAGATAAGGGTTTTTTGAGAGAGTTTCATAAATCTCTTGTTTCCGTTCCTTTGTAAGAATTGGATTATCATGAATGGTCCAATGTCTCCATTTAGTGTTTTGAACATCAAACACCTTTTCGATAACTGGATGGTTAGGTGCCGGTGGGTTTAGATCAGCAAGATGATATCTCATTCTTGCAGCAAAGGTACGTCTGAAACACTCTTGAATCATATCCATATGCAACAAATTTATTTCACAAAATACTACAGAGCCTAGCGACATACCGGTAATAGCTTTTACACTATCAACCTTACCGCCACCTTTGTAATAAACCTTTTTAATCCCACTTGGAGTATGAATTTCTAAATGGTCTCCAAGCTCATCATGTTTAACCTTAGATAAATCACCAAAGATATGTTTTAGGCCTGTTCCATCGCCATCAACAAAAAGCCTATAAGCCTGTTCTTGGTTATAAGCTGTAATCAAATGATTTTCATCAGGTGTTAACGTCAAATAAAGAGCATATCTAAAATGACCGGCGGTTGTCTTTCCGCTTCTGGGCGTACCTTCATTAACTTCAAGCGTATGGGTAAAAGGAGCAGTAATAACTTCACGTTGTTTAGGAGAATAAACTATGTTCATTTGTTCTCACCATTAAATGCATCAATAAGTGATTCAAGCAATCCAGTATCTTTCTTGGTTCCTTTAAGCAGCTTGGTGCGTTCCTCAATGAATTCTGTTTCTTTTTTTACTTTTTGGATGCCTGTTTGTAATTGCTCGAGCTTCAGACGTCTTTCATCATCCATTGACGTCATCTCCTCAAACTGTTTTATCAAGCTTCTAAGCTCACCCATTGCCCTGGACTGGGCATTTAAAAAAGTTGCATGGCGATCCCAAGCAAACTGAAATTCATACTCTTCCTCAATAACAGACTGCTCTACTCCGCCACCATCCTCTTCTGACCGTGGATAATACTCATGTTTTGCTTTCTTTAACTCTTTAATCATTTCTAGTTTACTCTCAACAAACATAATTCTCTGAGCTCGAATGATGGCAGCATATTGAATCTGTATTTGGTCCCAGATTAAATCAGCAGGGGAGTGTTCCTGCATCTGCTCCATAATCTCAAGTGTTTCATCTGGGAGGAACTTAGAAAACATGCCATGTTTTTCAGCTGCCTTGTTCCGTTTTGTAAATTGATTGTTTGGATTTGGGTTTCCGCTTCTATTCCTAGGCGCATCCTTATTTTTTAGGGTTGCAACCTTTTGCTTTTTGGTTGCATCCTTTTTAGTTGGATCCCTTGACCATCCCTCTCGGCTTTTTCTGCTTTTTAATGTCCCGATTTTGATATCGTGCTTTTCAGCAAGTGCCTTTAATGTGATCTTAGAGGTCTCAAATTCTTTTCTAATTTCATCCCAGTTCATTACATGGCACCTACCTCCTTATAATTTTTCGCAAAAGAAAAAGCACCCCGAAGGATGCTAACATCATAAATTCCAAGCTCTTGCTGTAGCTTGCAGGTCATCATTAATTTTTTGTCTTTGTGTCTCGGTCTCGATTGAAACATATGATACGTTGTCCAAATTAATAATCTTATCATTATGCTTAAACCATTTATCGCTATTGTTTAAGGTTACAGAGAAATCAAAGCTAGGATCCTGTTTTTCTTCAATGTCTACTCGTTCTCCGTTATTCATGTAAAACTTAATATAGAACGTCTCCATGTCCTCCCTCCTTTCGCCTATTAATTCGACAAAAGGAGATATTTTCCTTCAAAATAAACCTCTTAGGTTGAGGTAATATCTTTATTCACACTTTCGAAAGATAATCCTAACCTCTGAGTCCTCTTTTGTTATAGCAGGCGTTTCTTGCCCTGGTCCAACAATGGCTGCTGCAATGATGTAGTTTCCTGTAAAAATTGCTTCTTCATTACTTTCTTCAACTAATTTAATCGTTGGGATATGAATTGGGTGGTCATAAAACCAATCCAACTCCTGGTCTTTATATTCATCTTTAGAATCCCTACTGATAAAAATAAAATCTGCCTTATGCCAGCCATTTTCTTTTAAATAACATACTGGATCTTTCAAACTAATCACCCCCTTACCTAAACTTTCGATAAGAGGGTATATTTTCCTGCATTACCTATTCATTAATAAGTGGCAACTGTACGTCTTTTGCACGTCAAGAAAATAAATTAAGCTGCAAAATTTTGTACTTTTTTCTTTGCCCTCTCAACATATTGTTGGACAGTACGTCTGGAGATGCCTATTTCAGCAGCAATTTGCGCGTAACTTTTCCCTTGAGCCATATGCAATAAATAGCACTGTCTTTCACGAGCAGATAGATCCATAAGAACCTCAACAATTATTAGTTTTTCTTCATCATCTAGAGAACGCTTCGGCTGCTCTAAATTGATTTCAGGGAAAATATCCATGTTCATAAGGGTTGTTCTCTGATATATCGCCCTTCGATCAATCCCTCTCCTATTTCCTGGGCGTCGCCCTTTTCTCATCCATTCCAACGCATACTGCATATCAGAGATCATTTCACTAACAACTTTATGTTCTTCTGCATCTGATGGGATGTCTAAATTCAATTTTTCCCTGTAATCCTCTAAGGCTTTTTTGCCGACATTGTATTCTTTAATCATATTTTCAACCCATGTTTTCATCTTATATTCCTCCATCTATTATTAGTTGCCAGAAACGCTCAAATTGGGCAATTTGGTTGCAGAGAGTAAATCAAAATAAAAAGGACACCAAACAAACGCATAAGCGCTCATTCAGTGTCCTCGGTTCTTCCGTAAGACTTATTAAATTGCTTCCTGGCCCATTAAACGAACTCTTTCATTTTTTAATATATCCAACACTTTTCCATCTTTCCAGATGGCTGTGTACTCACCGTGTCCAGAAACAGGGGCGGGTACTGCAGTAATTTGACCATCCTTTACAACGTATAAGCAGTTTTTCATAAGATCGACTTCAGCTGTCATGTTTTCTATATTTGTTTTCACCAGGAACCCCTCCCATGTGTTAAAATAACATTGGGTGGCCGGGAGAAGTCCTGGCTTTTTTATTAATCTTAGGGGGTACATAGCTTGAACGAAAAAGCTTTTGAATTTACACTTGCACTGTTCATTCTTGCAATTGAATGGAGTGCACTTATCAAAATAAACTCGATTTTATAATTGGTCCCTTTATAGGGTCTTTTTTTATTTAACAAAACCTACCTTTTGTTAATTAATCTCCGAATAACCTCATCTGAATGAATAAATGTCCCTCTTTCAAAAAATCGGTCAACTTGACTAGATTCATACTCCTTCCCTTTAATCAAATATTTTGTGGCATTTTTGTGACAGTTTTGTCAAAACTGTTCCATACTTCTGCATAAATTTAGATAATACTCTTTGTGTGTTTTTTTTATCCAAGTTTTCAAAAATACAGGAGAGTGTAATGACGATTCAAACAATGCCTGATAAATTATTAATTTCTGCGTATTTGGATGCTGTTAGATTAAAACTAAACAATGAATTTATAGAATTATTGTTTAGTGAAATCGAACGTAGAAATATTAAACATTTATTACCGAAAGATTTTAAAAACTAACAAGAGAAAACATCTATAACGAGTAAGGCCACCCCTCCACTGATCACCTGCACCTAGATAGGCCCTTGCTTGTAACACAATGCTAATTCTGTTTCAAATTACTTCAAAATAACGTCATTTGCTCATCTTCTGTACACCATTCTTTCAGAACTGGGTAAAGATAAAATGATTCTCCATCGATTTCATAAAAAGGAATTTCCCCAACTGTATAACCCTCTTTAAAAATGACTTCTTTTCCCTCAAGAGCATCAATGTGAGACAACAGAATCTTTTTAATATTCCTATCTGCGTGCTTTTGGAATGCTTTTTTGCAAAATTTCACAATGTCACTCCCTTACTCTTTTGTTTCATTCCAACCTCGACCATCCAACCACCTATCAATATTTGCTATAAATATATCTAATCCACCGAATATACCTTTTTTATCAATGTGAAGGGCATAACCAGAGAAGTCTGGCCCCTGATAAGAGCAAACGCCCTGATACTTCTCATGCTTCCGGATCAGCAGCCGTTCCTTTCCTCTTAAAAATTCCATCTCTTCGCCCTGTTTTAAATCGATGATTTGATCTTCCAGGGCGAAAGAGAATAAATCTAATTGCTTCATCCCCTCACCGCCTGGGAAACTTAAATTATTCTTTTGTTACTTTAAGACTACTTTCTTGTAGGATTTTCCACATTCTTGTCGAACTATGAATTTAGAGAGGAGGTGGAAAAATGGCTGTATATTTAATTACTTACGATTTAAATAAAAGTGGTCAAAACTACGAATCCTTATACAAAGAAATTAAGGCACTCGGAGATTGGTATCACTTTATGGATTCTGGTTGGTTTGTTGATGTAAACACTTTTACTTATCCAAACGCCACTTCAATAAATGATAAATTGATTAAAGTAATTGATAAAAATGATTGGTTATTTGTTACCATGGTAACCTCTGATCGAAATGGTTGGTTACCAAAAGACGCGTGGGATTGGCTAAACAGCAGATCCTAATAAAGATAAGGATCTGTCATTTTTTTATTTTGTGAATTTGTTATTTCAACGGTCTCTGTTACAGCAGGGGCTGTTTTTTCGATATTTATCAATTGAATTACATCATCTTCATAAACTTCTTCCACATCAGAGTATTCAGCTGCGATTTTTTTTATTTTCAAAGCATCAACATTGATAATTTGAATCCATTCATCTTCATTAATTTCCTTATGATCAACAGTTGTACATAGCCGAAGTTGGCTTCTTAATTGATCAAGCCATTTTGCTTTTTCTCTAAGCTCATCAAAATCTTGTATAGAAATTTGAACAGTTCCTTCAACCTTCATTCTTCATCCCTCCAGTTTTTATGAAACATAGTATAAAATTAGTTATCTAAAACGGTAACTCTTCTGGCAGCTGGGCTGTCAGTTCCAGAAACCACTTCTTATCATTTGTTGCTAATGCCAGGTTAATAAGTGACAGCAAATCATCTTCATTTTTCACATCTTGATAGACTGCTAGGTGTTTGGAAGAAATCCATACATTCACATTTGGGACAACTTTGTTCCCCTTAGAATCTTTCGTAATTTGCACCTTAAAATCGTCTTCAATCAAATGGCGCCTAATAATATACCCTGTGCAGCCTTTTAACCTTGTATTAACTATTTCAACCCATTCGCCCTCAGCAAAAGCCTTTTCAGCTATCTCCACTCAACTCACCCCTGTTATATAAATTTAGAACAATGACAACTGCTCATATCCGTTAAACTCCTGTACATCTTCTGTATAATCGTGATCACTTTCCTCAAATTCCAGTATGATCTCATCACTTATCTGCTCAGTTTCAACTTCTACAAAGCCCGAAAACCAATGGAGAGGATAGCAGCCGCCACACCGTTTAAGCTCCCGGTCATGAAAGAAATACGCGTGTGTTTCTTTCGGCTCTATGTAGTATTCTTTCAGCTCGGTAGATCTATAGCCTTTTCTCCTCCAGATGAGGGATGCTTTATATAATTTTTCCATATCAAGTTCAATCTCCCTTACCTCTGGTTCTTCTGGCCAAAGTTCTTGCTCGTATACAGCAAACCAATCAGCCTGATAGCAACCTGTATGAGCATTTTTGTTAGGAAAATTCGATACATAAAAATGTTTGGATCCGTTTGGAAAGAGATAATACTGCTTCCCTTTCTCCAGTACTGCTGACTGGCTGTCATCTATGCAAACACCCTGCAGCATCCTTTCATCCTCCTAACCTCTAAGTTTCGGTATCTCAGCTCCACCCAGCTTTTTGCAATCCGTTCCCATCCGGGAGGAGCATTTTCTGTATTGTTTACAGCGAGAAAAACAAACCATCAGTTTATCTTCTTGCCTTACCCAGGCTGGCCGATCGTCTACGATTAGTACGCTTTGCACCTTTCTTCACAGCCTTTCTTTTCAGTTTTTTCAATTTATCCAGCTCGATGAATCCGAGATTCTCATCAAAGGCAATGACCTACAGCCTATAGAGGTAAAGTTTATCGAACAGCTTCGCTTTTAGCTTAAAGGCCTCTGTCTCTACGCCCTTAACGTCGATGACCTCAATGGATCCATCCAAATGCTTCACTTCAAAATCAGCCACATATTCAATTTTCCTGATAGTCTTGCCGTTTTTCTTAAACCCTTCTTGGAGCAAATATCGTGGCTGCAGTTTGAAGGATTTTATCTGCTTAGCCTGCATAAGCCACTTCAGCTGCTCGTAATATTTCGCCTCAGCCAAGCTATCGAATTGATGGCCGTCGCGTATTGTTTTCTTGTTGCCATACTTACTCATTCCTGATCCTTCAACTCCATTTTCAACTGGTCTTCATCCGGCTCATTTTTGAGTTTCTCGAGCTTTCTTTCACAGATGGGACCTATCCCTTCGCAATGCTCTTCTTGCTCTTCAGTGGCCGATTGCAACCCGGACAGATAATCGTTTTCGGTTGGGTCATAGCTTCCAAGTGCTATCCTCCTTCTCAGTTCAGTATGTGCCGCATCCTTATCGTCGTATTTTGCTATGTAGAGTAACTGGCCCAAGGTTGCGGCTTTAAGATTCATACTGCGTTGTGCTTTTCCGAGTAACATTTCACACATGGGCCCTCCACGTAGTAATAATTAGGCTTTCCGCAATCCTTGCAGGTTTTTGAGTAGGTATTCCAGCGACGGTTGCAGTCTCTGCATTCAAGTAATAAGAGGTCATTGCGATGGCTTATCACCGTACCATTGGCTCTACATTTAGGGCAGCGTGTAGCCGGTTTAACATTTTTGATATTCATAATCTTTCTCCTTTCAGAACCATTTATTGCTGTCATGATCGATGTTGGTTTTTCTAAAATGGGCTAGAGTCAATTCCCTTTTCAAAGAATTATTATCCAGTGAATAGATGGAGGTGCCGTCTCTCGATTCTGTGATGCCTAACTTTTCAAGTTTTTCGAGGTAATTTTTTCGCATCATTTGCTTAATAAGGCTTGGATCTTTCACAGATTCAAAAAGTATCCCCATGATCAACTCTCCGTCCCCGATTTTAATTTTTTAAGCTTTTCCTGTAATTCAGCCTTTTTCCGAGCTAGATCATCCTCTGGCTTTGCTGACTTTTCCTGCTTAGGTTGATTAGATTCATAAAACCAATCTGGCAGCATTTCCGTCCTTACAGCTCCTTTTCGTGGGTATGGCTTGATCTTAGCCTTGTTGAATTTTTCCTGTTCAAAAGCTCTAACCCGGTCTAGTGAATCGATCTTGTTATTAGTCCATTCCTTCAAGAGGTATTCAACAAAGCCGAAATAACGTTTATTTTTGTTATCCGCTATTGTGATTGCCTCGTTAACGATCTCTGTTTTCCCTCCGAAATCATCCACCCACTGATACAAGGAGTGCGACTGATTAGGGGACAAACGGCAGAGCAGTTTTTCAAAAAGCTGAATGGGATTCTCCACCGGTGCAGTAGTAGTAGTATCTTCTTTACATTCTTTAATTCTTACATTCTTTAATTCTTGTTCTTGTTCCGATAACGTTTCGATAACGTTTCGATTTCGTTCCGATAAAGGTTCATTAACCGTTTCGATTAGCGTTTCGTTATCATCGTCAAACCCTTGGTATTCGTGATATTTGAGGATAGTGAATACCGTTCCGTAATCCGTTTCGCTAACGGACACCATTCCTTCTTCAACTAATTTCTTAACCGAACGTAAAACTGTGCTTTTTGAGACCTTTTTATAACCTCTTTTTTCCTTGTATTCGAGATCTTCAGCGAGCTTTGAATAGGAACGGAGGTACTGACCTCTCTTTAGTTCAATGCCCTTTACTTTTACTCCATCCTTATGGACAGCCTGCAGAAGCAGCAATGTGAAAAGTCGAAAAGTGGTGACATCATGCCATATCTCGTTATCTAGTATCTTTCTGTGAAGCTTTATCCAGCCTTGCACCTATGTACCTCCTTCCTATCAAATTAATTTTTCTCGTAGACAGCGAATCCGTTTTTGATACCTTTTACAACATAATCCGGATAGCGCCGCATATACTGTAGTACAAGCTTTTTTAAATGCTCTTTATCCTTTGCCTCCTCCCAGATCCAAGCTGGAAGGAGGACGTTTGTTTTGTTATGCATCTTCAAAATCTATGTCCATGGATTCCTGGGCGGACATTTTTTTGTCGTTTTTCTTTTTCTTCTTAGGGTCTGCATCAATGATTTCAGGTTCATCATTGGATGAAGGATCTTCCTGCTTCTGTGAATCGAATGGGACAGGCTCGTCATATTCATTCGCCTCATCCGTAATATCCTTAACCTCACGTTCCTGCTCGTCCTCTGTGAAGGCTTTTTGCATATCGATAGATAAGATTCCCCATTTACCTAACATGTTCCTCAGAACCGTTTTCATAGCCATAGCATCGTAATCAGAACGCCAGACATTATTGAGAGACTTCTTATCCTTTGCCTTGTTGTGCTTAATCCTATGAGCTTCCACTTCATCTCTGGTCCAGTACACGGTCTTTTCAAAGCCGTTAACTAGTTTGAAATAACCGCAGTAACCGATAACCTTATCACTCTTCTTAGCATCCAAATCAAGGTCAATTTCCTCCGTCAGGCGATTCCATTTAAGGAGCTCCCCTTCATAAACCGGAATAACGTTAATGGCCTTGTATTGGCCACTTCTCAAAGCCAACTGAATGTAGCCTTTATAACCCAGCTGGAATTGTGCCGCCTTATGGCCTCTTTTTGAGTCATAAAAAGCGACAATCCAGGCATAACCTAAGTTTTTATCAACTGGTAGATCAAGGGATGCAGCAACCATTGCACTTGAGACAATGGACATCGGCTCTGCTTCTCTCAGACCAACATCACCGTTATATAAGTTAAGAACCGATGCCATAAATTGTGGCGCCTTCTTTGCTAAAACCTGTTCAAATTTCTTTTGCATGGTAGGTGTATTGAGTAAGCCCTTAAGGCCAAGAGACTGAGCAGAAACTTGCTTTGCTGACGTCTCTTGTTTATTGGCTAATTGATTTTTTAAAGCTGAATTTGTAGCCATATTTAATCCTCCATCTTCGCTTCAAGTTCTTCTATTTTTTCCTCTAACTCCTGAACCCGGTCATCAATCTCATCAGCAACTTCTTCTAAAGCAACAAACATATTTGGGCTCAAATCGTCTTCGTTATCGTCCAAAAACGCTTCTATGAGGCCGGCGATTTCTGATTTTCTCATTTTAGCTGGCATTATTTAATCTCCTTTACAGCAAATTTTCGGAACGAGGATTCTTTCAGCACCTCTTTGTAGATGTCTGGGAACTTCTCTTTAAGAGCCTTAGAATCTACACTATTTCGGCTCTGATTCTTCCAGGTGACAACAAACTGATCAGTGATTCCGGTTTCCGCATCCTTCAGCTCTGCTTTTATTTTGTTTTCAATTTCCGTCTTGGCTGTTTTAATCAGCTTTTCATCCGATTTCACTTTTTCGTATTGAACTAACAAGTCTTTGTAATCAGACGGAAAAACAATTTCTTTATTTTTCTCGGCACGATCATACTTTTCTTTCAAATACTGCTCAGCTGCGCTGGATCCATCCAGCTCCGGCGCATGTCCTTCTAGTACGTGATATTCCCAGAAGTGTTTTTCAGCGTTGAAAATCATATCGATAAGTTCCTGGTCCCGTTCGACTTCTTTCCAGATGAACTTGTTACCGCCAATAAGGACTGCAATATAGCCTTTTTCTTTATCAATAACACCAAGATAATGCTGGACCTGTACAAGGTAGCTGGCCGGAATTTCTTCGCCTTCCCACTCTTTGGCAAGATAAGCACTGGCTGTTTTACATTCCAAAATGGCTGATTCCCCAACGATTAAACGGTCCACGTTTGCTTTAATAAAAGGATAATCCCGGTGGCTGTACATGAAGTTTGTCCGTCGGACCTTCTTGCCTGTGCGCTTTTCGAACTCCTTGGCAACCACATTTTCCATTTCGTTGCCCCAGTAAATTGCCTCATTATCAATTTCCATTGGCTCAACCTGACCTGTTTTTTCAAGCCAAAGCTCAAATGCTGTACGGTATTTATTAACCCCAAGAATGATTCCAGCATCACTGCCGCCTATTCCCTTTGCGCGTTCTTGCAGCCATTCAAACCGGCTCATATCCTTTGTAGGAATTGCATTGTTAATTGCCATTATTAGTCCTCCCTTTACCGCCATCAGGCGATATGCTACAATGACGGTACTAAAATTGTTTTTTAAAATTTCTTTAAACCCCTGACTCCTGCGCCAACAGGAGTCTTTTTCATGCATTTTTGAATTCAAATTCCATGACTTCTGTTAAGAACCGCTCCAGGTTGTCCTTCAAGATGATTTCACCGTCATATTCCACTATGTCATCACCATCAAGGATTTCGTCTCCAAAATAATCGATGCCCGCATGTTCCGGCTGGGCAGCCATATTCGGAAAGCCTGTCCGCTGAACTTGTTCGATCAAAGGGTGGTCTCCCATAATGCTCCTCCTCTCTATGTATTTGGTGCTTTGTTCACACCGCGATAAGCCGAAACGTAAGAGGTGGGGGTGGTAGATATCCGCTCCGACTTATCGCGACAGGAACAAAGGTTCTTGCCGCACTATTCTAGTGGTGGTAGAATAGAAATATATCCTGGTGTTGAGTGGCAGTGAGCTGTGGTGAGCTTACTGCTTTTCTTTTTGTTCTGCTGTAAAATCCCCAATCAAAATCCCCATAATAAATACGAAGTAAGTTCCGCAAATCATTGCCAAGACATAACCTAAATCCACTGTTTAACCCTCCTTTGGGGTACTGATTCTTACAGCCCAATCTATCTTTACGCCTTGGCTTTTAAGCTTTTTTATCAATTGGTCCAGCTTTTCTCTTTTACTCACTTCTGCATCCTCCTAGCCTTCAAAGTTAATCGCCATTCTCTGAATAGCTTTTTCATTGAAAAGCGATATTCCCTGCATATAACTGCGACAAGATTTATCATGCTTGCTGCCGCATCCAAAATCTCAAAAACCGTTTTCTTCATTTCTTCTCTTTCCTGCTCCGTTCGTGTATGTATGGGTTTCACCCAGGAAACCTTGCTTAGATGATCAAGAGCTTCTTTTGTTTCTGCCTGCACCAGGAACACCATGCTGGCTGGGTGCTGATCAATATACTCTCCATTGAAAAACGGAATGGAGACTTCGCCAGCCGCATCATGCCAGGTGGCGAAGTAAAACTCCACATCATCCAATGACTGGGCAATCGGCCGGCGCATATCCTCTGGTAAATTTCTAGTTCCGGTTTCATATTTTGCTAGACTCTCACGAGAACAAGGTAGTTCAAACGACAGTTGCTGTTGAGTGAGTTCCTGGCGTTTTCGAGCTTTTGCAAGCTCCGCGCCAATCTTCATATAAAGTTCCTCCTTTTGTACCAATTACCAAGTATTCTTGTGACTGAGACAATTGGTATATTTTAGTTAAGATACTTTTCTAGGAATCCAGCTTTCTATGTAGCGAAGAGCCGATTGAAGCTCCTTTCTCTTCACATCTTTGTAGCTTGCTACACCAAAACGGTCTTTGATTTCGCGATACAGTTCTCTAAAAAGCCTGGCAGCTTCTTTCTTTTCTTGCGTAAATTCATAGACCCTGTGAGCTACACCTTTTTGAAGCCGGCGCTGTTCACCGCTGGTAAGAGTGATTTGCTCTTCGACTTTATGGTCAATTTCATGGACGAGCTTTCTAATTTCATGCTGTTCAGCTTTTAATGATTGAGTATCCTCAACCAAATCTGCTGTTGTTCTAAGGACAGTGACAAGAGCCTGATCTTTTGAGAGAGGAACAACGTTCTCTTTAATGGAGTAGTATTCATCAACCAACATTTCGTAAGCATCCCAAGCCTGATTGGTGTTTAAAGATTTTGCATGGAGCCATGCTCCTTTTTCTGTCCAGAGATAAAGAATTGATGTGAATTTTAGGCTGTCGTCAAATTGACGTGACCCTTTGAATTCTCTAAGTTCTTCACCTGATAAAGCGAAATAGTGCTTACCTTGTTCATAACGATCTGCATTTCGTTGGAAATTACGATTGATAATTTTTGCATCTGTTCCAAAAGCTTCAGCCAGTTGGATTGTTGTTAAAACTCGCTTTCCTCCCTGGCTAATGGGTTGTAGTGAATTCATTACATCGCCTCCAAACTTTTTTGTTCTTGATCCCGCATCCAGGCATTAATTGTTTCTATTGAAAAGAAAATGCGCCGCCTTACTCGGAAATGAGGGATTTGTTTTTCGCGGACCATGGTGTAAATTGTGTCGATGTGAACACCGATGTAATCAGCGACTTCTTGGGCAGTTAATGTTTTGCGCTGCATTTTAAAGTGCTTTTGCGCAATTAGTCTTTTGAGTTCCAATTCAGCACCTCCTAGTGTTGAGTGTTATCCAAAATTTCTACAGCTCCCAAAAGATGAGCGATGACTTCTTCATCTGAATATCCATCGTACTTTTTGTGTAAGGTTCATGGTGTAGCCTCCTCAGATCATTTCGATACAATCGGTATCAATTGATACCTGAAAAAGCTCAGGAAACAATTTTCTGTCTGAGACACCATATAATTGTTCGAACTTTTGCATGGTTTCTCTTCCAGGATTACGTACACCCTTTTCAATTTTCCTAACATAAACTTCTGAAATATCTAATATTCCAGCGACTTGCTTTTGTGTTAAGTTCCTTTTAAGCCTTTCATTAACAAGTCTTTGTCTCAATTGTTTCACCTCTCTACGATACGTTTTGTATCGTTTTCTGATGTTATTATATATGATACGTTTTGTATCGTCAACTGATTTTTGATACATTTTTTATCATGACTTTATTTCGATACATCTTGTATCTATAATGTTGGTATATATGGTAAGGAAAGGGATTTTTTTATGATAGGAGATAGATTAAAAAAATTAAGAGGAAAAATGTCTCAAGAAGATGCCGCTAAAAAAATCGGTATTTCTAGAGCGAGATTGTCTCATTATGAAACCGGAAGAAGCGAACCAGATTCAGAGATCCTTGGAAGGCTTGCAAAATTTTATAACGTTACTACTGATTACTTAATAACAGGAAAAACATCTATTGATAATGCTGAACTATCTGATAAAGACGAAAAAGATATCGCAAAACGAATGGAGGAATTTAGAAAAGATTTAACCAAGCAAGATGGTTTAAGCTTCAATGGCGAGCCGATGAGTAAAGAGGCTATTGAATCTTTAGCAGAAGCCATGGAATATGCTTTTCGCCAAACACAAAGGATTAACAAAAAGTACATCCCGAAAAAATATAGAGATAAAGATTAGGGATGTGGGGGCGATTTTGTTGGATTGGATCAAGAAAATAGTACAAGACCTGAAAAACAAATATAACACAAACGATCCATTTGAACTGGCGAGGTTTAAAAATGTACATATAATTCCTTGGAATTTGCATGAAGAAATTAATGGATTCTACAAATACGATAAAAGAAATAAGTATATTTTTATTAATAGTAATTTAGATGAAATTTCACAAAGATTTGTGTGTGCCCATGAATTAGGGCACTCGCAGCTTCATCCTAGAGTTAATACACCCTTTTTAAGGGAAAACACTCTTTACTCTACAAACCGTATAGAAGTTGAAGCTAATACTTTTGCTGTCGAGCTTATTATTCCTGATTCTGTAATTAATGAGAACTACCAAACTACTATCTATGAAACAGCTGCAATGTATGGTGTGCCAAAGGAAGTTGCACACCTAAAAAAATTTTAATTTTTATTGGTTTTTTTATCCACAATTACATAATTTTATAAAAGGGGTGCAGATATGAGCTTTTTCAAAAAATTATTAGGCCAGGAAGATTTATCTCCTGAGGAAAAAGAAAGACGTGAGAAACAAGCTTTAGAAAGAAAAGCACAAAAGGAAAAAGAATATCAAGCCTGGAAAGACCAAAGAGAGAGAGAAAAGGCTATAAAAAAAGCTGAAAAAGAAAAGCAGAAGGAATTAGAACTAGAGAAGGTTAAGAAATTCTTTGGTCCTAATCCAGGTTTTACAGCAAAAACAAACTTCGCTATTTACAAAAAAACATTTGAATACTTGGAAAATAATATTCTTACTCCAGATGAAAAAGTATTAGCTACTATACCTGCAGAATATGACAAAAACAAAAAAACGGAAATTAAAGGGGTATTGGTTGCTACTGATCAAAAGCTTATTTTTGGAACAATCACCATTAATAGAGAGCATTTTGAATCATTTGATTATAAAAAAATGGTTGGGATTTCTTTAGCTAACGATGGGCTTTTATCAAAAGAATTACATATTAACTTTTCTCGTGGAAAAAAAGTTTTCGATGATATTGTAAATGATGACAATTTTAAACATTTCTTAGAACAAGTAAGGAAACAAATTGCATCCTCAAAAAATCAAGGGAAAACACCATCATCCAAAGTATCTTCACCAAAGACTGAGGATAAATATAAACAACTTGAACAATTAGGTAGCCTTAAAGAAAAAGGAATCATTACAGAAGAAGAATTCCAAGCTGAAAAACAAAAGTTATTAAATTCGTGAGGTGTTATAATTGGGCATTTTAAGATGGATCCTTAGTATAGTTGCCATTTTGTTTACATTATCGATGACTATAATTACTCCTGTTGCCTGGATTGGTGTACTAATTGTTTTATTCGGATTGTATCAAATCGCACAAAAAAGAAAAGGAAAAATTACTTTTTCTAAACCAGGTTGGTTTGTTGCTATTGGACTAATTTTTAGTTTAGTAATATCTATGATCCTAGTTGAACCATCTGAAGAAAATACAAAAGAAGTTGCAAAACAAGAAGACAAGTTAGCAAGCGAGCAAGCTAGAAAAGAAAAAGAAGAAGAAGCTAAGAAAAAAGCTGAGGAAGAGGCCAAGAAGAAAGCAGATGCTGAAGCTAAACAAGAAGCTGAGGCAAAAGCTAATGCTGAAGAAGAAGCTAAAAAGAAACAAGAAGAACTTGCTGCAAGTCTAGGATTAGAATCTGTTACTGTTGCTAGAGTAGTTGACGGGGATACAATTGAGCTCTCTGATGGTAGAAAAGTTCGTCTAATTGGAGTAAATACTCCTGAATCAACAACTAGGACCGAAGAATATGGGGAGGAAGCAAGCAATTACACTTCTTCTAAACTAGAAGGTAAACAAGTATGGTTACAAAAAGACGTTTCTGATACAGACAGATATGACCGTTATTTAAGAATTATTTGGTTAGCAATACCCACAGACGATATGAACGAATCAGAAATTCGTTCGAAAATGTTTAATGCAGATTTGGTCTTAAATGGATATGCAGAACCTTCTACTTATCCACCGGATGTTAAGTACAGTGATTATTTTGTTAAGTTTGCAAAAGAAGCACGTGAAAATAGTACTGGATTATGGGCATTTGGAGACAGCGGAACAACAAAAGGTGATTTGGATACTGTGGAAACTGCTTCTGACAACTCAAGTTCTTCTAGTTCTTCTAGTTCTTCAAGTTCAGCTAATACAAATAGCAATTCTAATAATAATGATGCTAGTACGACCACATCATCTTCTGGAGGAAGTGAGTATTTCCAAAATTGCACAGAATTAAGAAAAGTCTATCCGAATGGGGTGCCAAGCGATCATCCAGCATATGCATCTAAACATGATCGTGACAAAGATAACTGGGCATGCGAAAGATAATTTAACCAAAAAATTGCCATTATTAAATAGGATTTTTCTATTCTACAAAAAAACACAATTGGAGTGTAATATATGACCGCTATATTCTTAATTGGATTTTTAATATTTTTATTTTCTTTAATCTACTTAGCTTTTCATTTTATTCGAAAACTTAAGGATCGAAGTCGGACACTTTCTAAAAAGATTTTTTACCCATCATTTATTGGAGGATTACTCTTATTCATAATCGGTGGCTCCTATATGGACACAGGAGTGCAGGCGCAATTAGATGAAGCATTAGCAGATAATGAAAAATTAACCGCAGAAGTTAAGACTCTCAAGGAAGACGTAAAGGAACTACAAGGTAGCAATGAGGAATTAACGAAGGAAAAAGAAAAATTAGATAAAGATCTAAAGGAAGTATCAGCTAAAGTAGCAGCTGCCGAAAAAGCAGAAAAGGAGCTTAGCGATCAGAAAGCAGCTTTTGATAAAGAAAAAGAAGGGCTTACTAAACAAATTTCAGATCTAGAAAGCAAAAATAAAGCGTTAGACAATGAGGTTAGTAGTTTAAAAGGACAGCTGGCAAGTAAAAATACGACATCTACAACAGCTAGCTCAAACACTTCTGGATCTTCAAATGCTTCAACATCTAGTAATTCTGATCAAAACTCTGCAACCACAACATCTGGTGGGAGCGAAAATTTTGCTAATTGTACCGAACTTAGGAAAGTTTATCCTAATGGTGTACCAAGCTCCCACGCTGCTTATCAATCTAAAATGGATAGAGACAAAGATAATTATGCTTGTGAAAGGTAAGATTGCCCTTCTTGGGCTTTTCTTTTGGAATAAAAAAGAACATACATTCTTGTTAGGAGGGGGTAAAAATTGGCAAGCATTCAAAGAAGAGGTGAAAATTCATTTCTTTTGGTTGTTGAAACAGGATATGATGCTAAAGGAAAAAGAAAAAAGAGAACTAAAACAATCAGAGTTGAAGATAAACCTTTGTTAAAAACTACAAAAAAGCTACGAGATTATTTAGAATCTGAACTTCACAAATTCAAAATTGAAGTTGAGGCGGGTGAATATATTGCACCAGAGAAAATGACATTAGAAACCTTCATCACCGATTGGGAAACTAAATATGCAGTAAAGGAGTTGGAAGAGACTACACTTTCAAATTATTTATCTCATATTAAGAATCATATATTGCCAGCCATCGGTTCTAAAAGATTAGACCAAATAAAGCCCATGCATATTATCAATTTGTTAGACGAGATGAAGAGAGTTGATGGTAGTAGTATACCGATTTCCGAACGAACAAAACAAGATACCTACTTAACCCTAAGAAATATTTTCGAGCGTGCTATCGAGTGGGAAGTAATAAAATCGAATCCTGTTAAGAATGTTAAAAAACCAAAGGCGACTGATGATCGTGAGGTTAATGTTTATGACGAGGAAGAAGTCGAAGCGATGTTTAAAGCAGTTGAGAACGAACCATTTCACTGGAGAATGTTTTTGACGTTAGCTCTTGCGGCAGGATTGAGAAGAAGTGAAAATTTAGGTTTGGAATGGTCTAGGGTAGATTTAGAAAAAGGCACAATTGACATCGTTCAAGGTATTACCAAAGGGAGAAACGGCAGACCTGTTATCAAAGGTCCTAAATCAAAAAATTCCAAGAGAATAATTTCTTTACCATCCTCTGTTGTAGAAGAAATGAAAGCTTATCATCTGCATTGGAAAAAAGAAAAAATGAAGTCTGACGAACTTTGGATAGAAGAAAAACATCAATGGGTATTTTGCAATTTGGATGGAACTCACTTTTACCCAGATACTCCAACTACTTGGTGGAGACGATTCACCAAACGGGTAGGAGTTAGATATATAACTCTTCATGATCTACGTCATACTTCAGCTACTTTATTAATCAATCAAGGTGTGCATGCAAAAATTATTTCAGAGCGATTAGGTCATTCAGATATTCGAATAACGATGAATACTTATGGACATGTTCTTCAAAAAGCAGACCAGGAGGCTGCGAATAAACTAGATAACTTGTTTGCTCATAAATTAAAAGCTAAATAGAGTTGTTGACATTTTGTTGACGAACACCGTCAACAACAACCAAAATCTATCTGGTTTGAACAGGAAAGTATCAGTAAATACCTTTGATACAAAAGGATTTACCCAAGAACATCTGTTTGGCTCCTGCTACGTCTGTTGTTCTGGCAGCGTTGAGGTCAGGGGTTCGAGCCCCCTATTCTCCATAATAACGAAAAGCTGCAAAGCCTAAATGGCTTTGTAGCTTTTTTGTTTTTGCAATCAAAAAAGACCAACCCATAATCGGGTTGGTCTTGCACGTCACTCCCCTATCCCTTCATCCTTCCCCGCCAGCCAAAAAGCCGCAGCAATGGATCCAATAATTACAATAAACGGAGCGTAGAACATAATAAATTCCGCCAAGATTCTTCCCTCCTATGCATGGTCATTCCGCTTTCCTTGTACATAGTCTTTGTTAAACAAGAACAGCCTCAGCAGCAGATAAAGTGATGGGAGCAGCAGTCCCAGCCCTGCAATAAACGCGATGATAAGGGCTGTAGCCATGGCTTCGTTTGTGAAGCTATCGTATATGGTCAGGTATGGGTATAAAAGATATGGATAATGCGAAATTCCATATGCAAAGAAAGCCGCCAGGAATTGCCCTGTTAATAAACCGAATGCGATTCCGTATAATTTCCGCTTCCAGATCAGATAGACGGTTCCGGCAAATAAGATAAATGAGATACCGAACAGCCACCACAATTCCATTAATCGACTGAAGTGCTCTGGATTATGCCCGCGAAGCTCGACAATAATGCCTGTTGCTGTAATGATGGCCGGCAGCGACCAGAAGAGCGCATATTTCCGCAGCAGCTCTGCAGCCGGTTCGTCCTGTGCTTTATGGGCATACCAGGTTAAAAAAACAGCAGAAATATATAGCACCGCCGCTAAGCTTAGCACAACAATGCTCCATGTCAGCGGGCTGGTAAACAGCCCCCAGTAATCCAGCTCAATCCCCGATGCTGTTTCACTTACAAATCCCCCTTCGGAAATTGTAAGCACGATGGATAATGAAGCGGGAATAAACAGCCCTGAAAGTCCATATAAATAGGTCCATCTTTTTTGCTTAAGCCCGCCATAGGTGGTAAAGGCGTAATAAGAACCGCGGATGGCCAGCAAAATAATTGCAATGCTTGCGGGTACAAGTAGGATCGTCCCATAATAATAGGCTGTTTTCGGAAAGAATCCGACTATTCCTACGAAAAAGAATACAAGGAAAACATTAGTGACTTCCCAAACAGGCGATAAATAGCGCTGTATTACTCGGGTTAAAATATGCTGTTTCCTTCGGAATAAACTGTATGCGTTGAAAAAACCGGCACCAAAATCGATTGAGGCAACAATGACGTACCCAAACAGGAAGAGCCATAGTACGGAAATTCCGATTATCTCTAATGTCATTGCAGGTCACCTTCCTTCTCCAGTTTACGATCTGACAATTCTTGCTCAACCGGATTTTTGCGGAACATTCGGGTAAGGACAACGATACTTCCGATTGCCAGAACAAGATACAGCCCTGCAAAAAGAAGCAGCATGAGATCCACCTGGCCGCTTGTTGTTGCTGCCTCTTCCGTTCGCATGATGCCTCGGAGAATCCACGGCTGGCGCCCAACTTCCGCAAACCACCAGCCAGCTTCGATTGCTACGATTGATAAAGGACCTCCAAATACGATAAGCCAGCGGTACCATTTGGAGGCAACAAAGCGCATTTTTAACCAGGTTCCGACAACATAGACTAGTGAAAGGGCAGTCATCCACATGCCGATTGTGACCATGATATCGAACAAGTAATGGATATACAACGGCGGAATTTCATCTTCCGGGAATTGATCCAATCCAATTACCTCTGCATTAGGATTGCTGTGCGCCAGAATGCTGAGCGCATACGGAATTTTTATCGCATACTTCACTTCCCCATCATCGAGCACTCCATAAAGCATTAAAGGAGCACCCTCTTCGGTTTCAAAGTGCCATTCCGCAGCAGCCAGCTTTTCCGGCTGGTATTCTGCTAAATATTTTCCTGAAAAATCCCCTATTACAGCAGTGGCTATGGAGAAAATTAACCCAATTTTCATCGTTAGGAATAAAGCTTTTTTGTGATACACATGGTTTGATCCTTTCAAAAGGCGATAAGCTCCAATTGATGCCAGTACAAATGCAGCTGTCATATAGGCTGTCGACAGCACGTGTGCCACCTTGGTTGGCATGGCTGGAGTAAACATCGCCAAAACCGGGTTAATGTTAACAAGCTGCCCATTTGCAATATCAAAGCCCTGCGGAGCATTCATAAAGGCATTCACAATTGTAATAAATATAGCTGAAAATGATGCCCCAATAGCTACCGGAATTAATAAAAGCATGTGCTTCTTTTGATTTTCAAACCGATCCCATGTATATAAATAAATGCCTAAAAAGATGGCTTCAAAGAAAAAGGCAAATGTCTCCATAAACAACGGAAGTGCAATCACATTGCCTGCGAGCTCCATAAAATTAGGCCATAGCAGTGAAAGCTGCAGCCCAATAGCAGTCCCTGTGACAACACCGACTGCGACCGTAATTACAAAGCCCCTCGTCCACCTTCTTGCGAGCAAAATGTAATGTTCATCCTGTTTTTTGATTCCCACCCATTGGGCAATCATAATCATGAGCGGGATTCCCACACCAATGGTTGCATATATGATATGGAAGGATAATGTCAGCTCTGTTAATACCCGGCTGAAAAAAACTGATTCTTCATTTCCCATTTAACATTCCCCTTTTCTTATCCTGCAAAAATACGTCCTATAAAAGAAAGGCCCATGATCAACGCTACAGCAAAGGCCAGCCACATTAAGATTCGTTCCTGTTTTTTATACATTCGCCCACTCCTATATATTTGCTCACTACATCACATTATTCCACATTTCCCTTCTCACTCCCGTTACAATTTAATAACATCTCTATGAGGAAAATGTGAGAGAAATCTTTTATGTAAATCTTCTTTACACCCTTCTAATTCCCAATTAAAGCAGTGTTAAAACGAAATAAAAAACACCCAAAAAGGTGCAAAATACACGAATGGCGTTATATATGTAAAGAATCTTTTTAATTAAAGTTATAAACGATTTTCTGCCAGCTGACTCAGCCATCCATTCCCTTTTTAGCAGCTTAAGGTCTTCTCCGCTGTATGTCATGGTATCTCCAATACAGTATATGAGATTGGCCACCGGATTGCTGACACCCATTTTTTATTAATTTGTTCGAACAGACGTAATTTATACTATGATTTACCAATTTAAGACCAGCATTTAAAAATCCCGGCGTCATTAAACACACCGGGATATCGGTACTAAATATTATTTATGGCTGTTTCCACATCTTCATCACCTGAAACCAGGTCAAATGAACGTTTATAGGTATTCTCCTTATCTAAAACGGCAAAAACGGTTTTCGCGACATCTTCCCGCGGGATGAATCCCCGTTCCAGATTGTCTGCTGCTTTAATTTTTCCAGTTCCAGGGTCGTCAGTCAGACCTCCAGGACGAACGATTGTATAATTTAAACCGCTGCTTTCCAGCATTCTGTCAGCATAGTGCTTGGCCACAAAATAAGGTTTAATGGCATCGCTCCATTTTTCCCGGTTATTCGCCTGGATGGCGCTGACCATGACAAACCTTTCAATGCCTGCCTTCTGGGCAGCCTCCATCGTTTTAACAGCACCATCAAGATCGATTAAAAGCGTTTTGTCATAGCCTGTATGCCCGCCAGACCCGGCTGTAAACACTATTGCATTACAGCCTTTTGCAGCATCTGCCAATTCATCGACAGTACCTTCAAGGCTTTCCAATACAGTTTCGACACCCATTTTCTCAAAATCTTCAGCTTGTTCCCGTTTTCTGATCATCGCCCGTACCGTATGTTCACTGCTTTCATTGATCAGCTTAACCAGCTTTTTCCCAATCTGGCCATTCGCTCCCACAATTAGAACCTTCATTATCTTGCCCCTTTCTGCTTTTGCGAATTTATTCTTCCATTATTTCAAAAGAAAAAGCCGATATCAAATGAACTGTTTATGACCCAAGGCGGACAAAATTTCTTTTATAAAGAGCAGCGATCAAGTTCATAATGAACACAGGAATTTTCTTAGGAAAGTATTTTTTCTTGTAAAATTTATAAAAGGCATGCTTTAAGTCATCCCATTGAGTACATTCCTTAGTTTGTTTAAACCTGGCTACATCAATAATTTTAATATGCCCGTCAGAAGTAAGAATGATATTGCGCAAATGAATATCTGAAGGGTTCATGCCTTGTTCCCTTGCGAGCTTTAATGCTTCATCGATTTCATTAATTTTATCCTCTTCTATGGGAATCCCTTTTGCCAGGCAATCGAATAAAGTAAGGCCTTCAACGTAATCAATCACAATATAGTTTTCCCCGTTGTCATATAATGACGGAAAGTACGGATGATCAGGAAGAGCTTTATAAATATCAGCTTCTTCTTGTGCAATTCTTTTAAACTCTGGAAAGAATACTTTTAATACGAGATCTGTTTCTTTTATTCTAAAAGCAAATGCGCTTCTTCCGGCTCCGATAAATTCCAGTGCATCATCCTTCTCAAGCAGCCTGGTCCAATTTCGGGTTCTGAAGTATTTAACGCTTTTTGCAAGCTCTTTATAAGATTTCATACGAGAAGCCTCCCTGTTCAATCGGACTCCCCCAGCTCTAAAACGAAAAGCGCCGAACCATTTAATCCGGTTTCAGCGCCCTTCTTACATAAAAAGAGACCTTACCAAATAAATGGTAAAGGTCTCGCCAGCAACGTTTGTTGCCAGTAAAGCCGGAGATGTTCATCTCGTATTGACGGCCCTACTTAGCAGCTACTCCCCTTTAAGGAAGAATCCGAACTATTTTATTAATTAAATTATATGGTCTCATCAGGCATTTAGTCAAATGTGACGATCTATTTTTTCATCGGAAGACTATTTTCCTTCCAGGCATTAGCCCTCATTGGCCTTCAAAACCCGTTCACTTTTACTTGAAGAAGGCCTGCAAGATCGCTGTTTAGATATTGTTAATTTGGGTGATTTTTGGCTGAATTTTGCATTCCTATTTGCTAGGATCTAATTTTTAGGCCAGCTGGCTAAACATAATTAGCCACCCGAAAAGCAACAAACTTTACGATAGCAGCTTTTTTCTACTACTAGACGTACACGCAAAAAGAGGATGCCCAATATGGACATCCTCGAAATGCAAATTATTTTTCAAAGATTGAATTTGAAAGCAGGCGGAACAGGTAGTCAGTGTGGTCACGGAAGCCAGCTTCCAAACCGATTAGGGTGACATCCTTATCCTGCTCCTTCACCATGATGGCCTGGCCCTGGGCTCCAGCTCGGTTTTTCCAGTGTCCGGCAACAAAGAAATCTTCCCCATCCGCAATCGTGGCAAGGACCTCGTCGTTATCAGTGCCTGTATACCATACCGGGCGGTAAACAAAACCAAGGTCATCTTCACTGTAGCCTGCTGTTGCACCAGATCCTTGGTAATCTACCTTAAGAATTCCATTGCTGTTAGATCCCCCAGTATTAATAACATCGTCTGTCAGACCTAAAGTTTTTGTCGCGCGTGAAGCGCCTGCTCCGACAGCAATATATTTTCCGCCTTCGTTAACAAAAGAATTTACATTTGCTTTAAACGCATTCAGCTTTTCCTGATTTTCCAGGCCAAATTCTTTGTTGGCTGCACTTAAATTGAGGGAAATTAAATTTTCTGATCCGCTGTAAACAAACACGTCATAAGCAGCAAGACCTTGCTCAGCAACTTCAGTTGGAGTCAGTTCAGTAACGTCAAACCCCAATCTTTTCAGGGCAAGCTTTGTACCTGAGTGAGATTGCGCTTTGTTTATGCCCCCATCCTTCAAAATTGCTGCATTTACATGTTCAATCGCCTCTGCATCTGCAGGCACTTTACCTGACTCAATCTGCAAGCCAGAATCTTTTACTGCACCTGAAATGGCACTGGATTCCGCTTCAGCATAGAAGTTTCCTTCACTGTCGCGTTTCACTTCAACCCCTTGCTTGAGAAGGACATTTACAAGCTGAACTGCTTTTACTGAACTGTTCGGAATTACATAAGGACCTTTTCCGTTTAGAGAGCCTTGTTCTTTTACATTATTTACTTTAGATGCAACTGTATTTAAGTCGTCCTGCACCGCTATTGCCTCAAAGCCCCATAGTTCAGGAAGACTCCATGCAGAAATATCATACATGGCAGGCGTATCATTAGTTATATCCTCCCCATCCCAAAGCATTGTATTTGCCAGGCCGGCTTTTGCCTGATCCATCGGAACGATATAAGTTCCTTTCGGATAAGACTTGCCGCCTGCTTCGAATGCTTTTGAGGCCTGGACAACTTCGATATCATTTTTAATTAAATGATTCACAGCTTTGTTCGTAACTGTAGGATCTTCCTCATTCACAGGCAGAATATAGGCTTTCGGGAAATGTCCTTCTTCATGGAATGGATGATCAAAGTTAATGCCGCGCTTGAACATTTCAATTTGATCCGTAATCATTTCTTCCTTATTCTCAGTTGCATATTTCAATGCCCCCATAATGGCATTGTACATCCAGCGCACCCCGTCTTCGTCATTCTGAGGAGCTTCAAGCGTATGGCCATAGGCACCATGATACATAGCGTACATTGGCGTGAAAATCGGCGGATAGTCATCCCAGCCTGCTGAATCATCACGCAATGGGATGTAGGCGCCTTCCATGTTCTTATACAGGTTGCCTGTGTACTGCTCCTTGTCGCCCATGATTTCGGCTTCCATCGCTTCAGCTTGGCCATAAGCCCATTTCTGGTACAAATCATACTCATAGTTAGGATTATGAGGCGGTGTACAAGGTTCAATCAGACCTTGCTTATTTGGCGCATAATTTTTTACATACCCATGAGTATCAAGGAACACCATAGGATTCCACTCTTTAATTAGAGAAACGGTTTCCTGAGTTTCAGGCTGTGATTGTGTAATAAAGTCACGGTTAAGGTCAATTCCTTCCCCGTTAAAACGTGTCGCATCAACTCGTCCATCCGGATTTTGCACCACGTTAAAGATGAGGATGTTATTTTCCAGGATATTTTTAGTTTCCTCGTCCTTCTGCGTAGCAAATCGTTCAATCAGCTGCATCACTGCGTCGCTTCCCACAAACTCAGTACCATGGATAGAGCCGTTAATCATGATTGGCACTTTAAAGTCCGGGTTATTGGCAATCCAATCCTGAGCTTTTTCTGGGTTTTTAAACATTTGCTTTCTTAATGCCTGGATTTTTCCGAACTTCCCTTGTGATGCAGGGTCTGCAATTGTGACGACATACAGAGGATACCCATCTGCGGAAGTTCCCTTTACCTCCACCTTCACTCTATTTGACTGCTTTTCAATCTCGGCAAGCTTTGGACCTATTTCCGAGAATTTCATAAAATCATAGTTTTCGTTATTGAATAAACTTCCGTCCTTTTCCTCTGAGACATTAACATTTATCCATTTCGGGCTGATTGCATGAGCAGCACTTAAAGGAACAGATGCCAAAATGCCTGCTGCTAGAATACCTGATAGAGCTTTTTTCTTATTCATTATGTACCTCCTGGTGAAATAGTTTTGTATATTTATAAGATAGAATTAATTTTAATTCAAGATATTCATTCGTGACAATGATTCTTTTATCCTAAAATATTAGGAGAGAAGGGGACCAAAAGCCGATTCCCTACTGTAATGCACTTGCTCCTCCCTGTACAGGCAGGACTATATGGCTTCTTTCAGGGTCAATGGTTATTTTAGTGCCTGCTTCCGGTCTAAGTGTATAATTGTAATCACTTGATAGAATCACTACTCCCAGCCGGTCTCCTTTTTGAAATACATAATCATCCGGCTGCATCTCCCATGTAAAGGTGTATTCACGGTTTGGCGTTAAGCTGGCAGATTTATTTTCAGCATGAAGATTTTGCGGATCCGTCCAGCCTCTTGTAACAATTTCCGTCTTTCCTTCCCCATACTTAACAAGCAGGGCAGTTAAGTTGGCAGTTTTCCGGTCAATGCTTGCACGGATTTCAACCTCTGGGGTCCCGCTCATACGCACATTTTTTTCTAAAGGAGATGTCAAATAGACAAGTCTATTTGCTGATGCAGAATCAGGATCTAAAGCCAGCTCCTCAGCCTTGGCAGAGGCATCGTCTATGAAATGCTGATTGTTCTTATTTTTGTTTGGCACCGGCTGCAGTTCTAAGCTGCCACCGCTTCCATCAGAAGCAGGGTTAAAATGCAATTTCGTTTCATCTGTTCCTTCAGCTGGCCAGTTTGCCTCTGTATGCCAAGTTTTATCCTCCCGCTGAATATCAACCATCGGTTCATCCATCACATCATTTTTAATATCATAAAGCCAGTAATCGAACCATTTATTTAAAACTGGGAGCCAAACATCACGCCTAAAGCTGTAGGGGCTGGAATGTCCGCCTTGATGGAGCCACATTTTCCTTGGAACATCATTTTCCCCAAGAGCTTTCCACCAATCGGAGAAATGCTTTGTTTTTACATTCCAATCATTTAATCCGTGTACTACAAAAACACTGGCTTTTACTTTATCCGCATCCTTCGTATAATCTCTCTTGCTCCAAAATTCGTTGTAATCCCCAGTTTCCCTGTCCTGGCCTTCAGTTAATTGCTTAATAACATTGCTGCACGCTTCAGGGTTTTCTCTGGTTAAAATGGCTTCAGCCATATTATCTGCATCCTCACCCTGATACCCTCCTGGAGCAATGACAGCCCCATTTGAACGGTAGTAGTCATACCAGCTGCTTATTGCAGCTATTGGCACAATCGTTTTCAGGCCTTCAACCCCTGTTGCTGCCGCCGCATTTGGCAATGTTCCATTATAGGAAACCCCTGTCATGCCGACATTCCCTGTAGACCAGTCCGCTTGTATTTCCTGTCCTTCTGCATCAAAGGCTTTGGCACGTCCATTAAGCCAATCAATTACTGCACGTGTGCCAAGGATCTCATGCTCATCACCAGTTGTTGGACAGCCGTCCGAAAGTCCTGTTCCGACGCTTTCAGCAAGAACTACCGCATACCCTCTTGGAACAAAGTAGTCATCATAATACCCAGGGAGATTTGCCTGCGGCTTTCCTCTTTCACCGAGCCCCTTCCCCTTTTGCGGAACGGAATTCAGTTCCACATCTACGTCATAGACAGGAACATGTTTAATACCCGACCTGTAAGGGCTCATCTCATAAATGACTGGGACCTTTAATCCCTCTTCTGTTTCCTTCGGCCTGATAATATCCGCCCTTACCCGATCCAGTTTCCCATCTCCATCACTGTCTGTCGCAGTTTCTACGAAAACCCTTTCAACAATGGCTTCATTTAAAGAAAAAACAGGCTGTGTCATTCCATCTTTAATTTTGATTTGTGTCTCGGCTGAGGCAGTGATTGGCTTTCCGATTTCTCCCTGTGCAGACATCGATCCGCCAGAGATCAGCGGAAAAGCGATTGCCGATGTCATCAGTACTTTTAAGGCTGTTTTTTTCATAGACTTCCTCCTCTATGTAAACGATCAGAACCTTATTATAGTTTTCAGAATAGGAGAAATTTGTAGAAAATTCGATAGTCGAAAGGCCTGTTTTTGGAAAAGAGTTCTAAGAAAAGTGGCTCTGATCCAGTTCTAAAGTCATGGTTAAATCGGATTTTTTCTAAAATTGTACAAATCGGTACTATAAATCTACCTTTTTTCTAACCTTTCAATTGAAAAATAATCCTTTTGTCTCACAAAAAAAAAAAAAAAACTGATAGGATAATAGATTTGCATTTGTTGGTGCAGGAGAAATTGGACTGCATGGTTCTGAGCATTATGTAAGCCAATTGCGAAGATGAATTAGATCGGAGCATTGCAAACTTCAACTTGGATATAGTAGGTACAGCGCGGGAAAATGCAACCGCAATTTATAAGAATACAATTGATGGACAGCCGAATATTGTGCCGGAAACCGCTCTTGCAGCCGCTGGACGGATTGGTACACCTTCAGAATTCGTTCTGTATCAGCGCCATGTATCCTTCCAGGATGCAGGCATACTGGCTGCAGCGGAAATCAACAGGCAAATTTAACAGAGATTAGTATAAAATGTGTGTTTAGAAGCATTATAGGAGGGTAAATGATATTCGTTCAAATTTTATCCGATTATTTCTGCGGAACCGTTTAAATTGCAAGGAAAAAGGGTAACATAATTGTAACATAACACGGATTTTAACTTATCTGGCAGATAGTCCTATATATCCCTAAAGGAGGGAGTCATCATGGATTTTGAACAGGAGGCCGTCATCTTAAAAAGAGAACTCTCCCTTCTCATGGATGAATATGAAAGGTGCGAGATTGAAGACGTAAAAAACGAAATATCAAAGGACATTCAGCTACTGAGCCGTGCAATAGACGATATTCTTAATTGAGTAACTATTGCCATGGCTTTTTTTATATTAAGGGGGCGGCGGCAGGTTGTTTAACTTGCCGCTTGCCTATTTTTAATTACTTTGTAATTGGGAGTGTATAATTGTGCCGCAGCAGCTATATTACAATTTTATCCGATTGCCGCTAGTTATCAGGATCTTGCTTATTGCCCTTGTTGTTATCCTTTTTTACGGTGGATTAATTCATATCATAGAGCCAAAAACCTTTCCAACTATTTTTGATGGCATATGGTGGGCTATTGTTACCGCTTCTACCGTTGGGTTTGGCGACTTTGTCCCTGAAACTGTCTTTGGCCGCATAGTTGGAATAGCATTAATCTTAACAGGTGCAGGCTTTTTGTCCACCTATTTTATATCGCTGGCTACTGCAGCTGTTACCAGGCAAAATGATTTTCTTGAAGGGAAAGTTCAGTACAAAGGCAAAGACCATATCATTGTAATTGGATGGAATGAACGTTCGAGAGAAATAATCAATGCACTGGGGAATGGGAAGGATGGAATGAATTATTCTATCACCTTAATAGATGAAACACTTAAGACCAATCCTGTCCCATTTAATAATGTGCATTTTATCCGAGGCCGTTCAAATCGGGATGATGTATTAATCAAATCTAATATTTTGGATGCTCAAAAGGTGATTATTACAGCCGATCAGAATAAAGATGAACTTCATGCAGATATGAATTCCATCTTGACCCTGCTGGCTATTAAAGGATTGAACCGGGATATTCAATGTATTGTAGAAATATTGACTTCCGAGCAGGCAGCAAATGCAAAAAGAGCAGGTGCAGATGAAATTGTTCAGACAAATGTCCTTACAAGCTTTGTCATGATCAATAGCATTTCCTCGCAGGAATTGGTTACTTCTTTCCTGGATTTGCTCGGACAGCTTGATAAAAGGAAATTATCCTTTCAGCCTGCTTCAGAAGAAGTAGCAAATAAAACGTTTGCTGAACTCAGCGCTGAGCTAATGAAAGACGGCATTCTTTTAATAGGAGTAAAAAGAGGGGAAGAAACATTGGTTAATCCTCCCCAGCCCTTTAAAATTCTTCAAGAGGACCAGCTGATTGTCATACTCGGCTAGCCCCTTAATAAAACAGATTCCAGCTCCTGGACCAGCGATTTGCCAAGATCAATGTATTCTTTCGGAAAGCTTGCATCCTTATCGACAGGCTCTGAAAATTGGTCAAAGGAGCCGGTAAAATTCCCAGTATAGGCGTGGTCGTCCAGACCGCGCTGATATTTATGGGAAAGCAAAAACGGCCTGCCCAATTCCACTGTACAGCTTCGATCATCCAGCTGTCCATCAATCGCGCTGAAAGGAACCCGCAAAAATTGGTAGCCTACCTCTTCGTCAATTTTATAATCAAAAGCCCCATGGTCATAATCCCAATTCCCGCCTATCGAATAGCCAATCGGTTTTAGGGCTTGTTCAAGCTTATATAGATCAAAGTGTTTCCCTTCCACTTTTGAAGGTATCTCAATCACTGCATCCATCCCCTTTCCATGCTTTTTGCTTAGTTTCTCCAAAGAAAGGGATATCATGAATTCAATTTTGGGCAGAATGATGTGAAAAAAACGCCTACCCGCAGGCAGACGCTTCTTCCCTTTTATTACTTTAATCTCTTTTCAAGTTCAGCTTTTTTCTCTTCGAATCCAGGCTTGCCTAATAAAGCAAACATGTTTACTTTATATGCTTCCACTCCAGGCTGGTCAAATGGGTTAACTCCTAAAAGGTAGCCGCTCATTGCGCAGGCTTTTTCAAAGAAGTATACCAGATAGCCAAATGTGTAGGCATCCATTTTTGGTATGGAAACGATTAGGTTTGGCACTCCGCCATCAGTATGTGCAAGCATTGTTCCTTCAAAGGCTTTGTTATTTACAAAGTCTACTGACTTGCCTGCAAGGTAGTTAAGGCCATCGAGATCGTTTTCGGCTTCCTCAATTGTAAGCTCATGGCGTGATTCTTCCACTTTAATAACCGTTTCAAAAAGGTCACGGCGTCCCTCCTGTACATACTGCCCAAGTGAATGAAGGTCAGTTGAGAAGTTTGCGGAAGAAGGGAAAATTCCTTTCTGGTCTTTTCCTTCACTTTCACCGAATAGCTGCTTCCACCATTCTGCAAAATATTGAAGTCCTGGCTCATAGTTGATCAGCATTTCAATTGTCTTTCCTTTATTATATAAAACGTTGCGGACTGCAGCGTACTGGTATGCTGCGTTTTCCTGAAGTTCAGATTTGCTGAAGTCTTCACGTGCCTGTGCAGCACCATTCATCATATCTTCAATGTTCGCTCCACTTACCGCAATCGGAAGTAAACCAACAGCTGTTAAAACAGAATACCGGCCTCCAACATCATCCGGAATGATGAATGAGTCATAGCCCTCTTCTGTTGCAAGTGTTTTTAAAGCTCCGCGTGCTTTATCTGTTGTTGCATAGATGCGTTTACGCGCTTCTTCCACACCATATTTTTCTTCCAGCATTTTGCGGAAAATACGGAATGCAAGTGCAGGTTCAGTCGTTGTACCGGATTTGGAGATAACGTTGATGGACCAGTCTTTTCCATCAAGAAGATCCATTAAATCCTTCATATACGCAGAGCTTATATTGTTTCCGGCAAATAGAACTTGCGGAGTGCCGCGCTTTTCCTTAGGGAGCGCATTATAAAAGCTGTGCTGCAGCATTTCAATTGCCGCACGCGCTCCCAAATAAGAGCCGCCAATGCCGATGACAACCAGCACATCGGAGTCGCTTTTAATTTTTTCAGCCGCTTTTTGGATGCGGGAGAATTCTTCTTTGTCGTAATTTACAGGCAGGTCAATCCAGCCTAAAAAGTCGCTGCCCGCTCCTGTTTGCTCATGAAGTGAATGATGCGCTACCTTCACAGCATCCTGCAGGTATGTAATTTCATGTTCGCCAAAAAAAGGAAGTGCTTTTGAATAATCAAAACGAACGTGTGTCATGAATGTCCTCCATTTTTTAAATTTAAACAGCATTTAACGGTAAAGAAACCGCAGCTGTTACTCCTTATACCACTTTAACGAATGCTTTAAGCATAATCAAGAATCATCCTACATTGTAAGCGTGTCCATTTTTGACATATTTTTTACGTATGAATGAAGTTTGTTTGTTCCTCCCGAAAAATGTCAAAGGGACCCTGCTTTTAGCAGAGTCCCGGCATAAAAATATTTCTTCTCTTATAATGATGCTCGGTAGATTGCCATTACATCATTGTGGTTTAATTTAGCAAAATTGCCGAAATCACCATTGATTGTAGCTTTGTCTGCCATCAATTCGAGCTTGCTGTCGTCGATATCATAGTCTGCAAGGCGTGAAGGTGCACCAATGCTGTTCCAGAATTCGCGCAGTTTCTCAATGCCTTCAAGCGCTGCCTCCTCATCTGTTTTTCCTGCAGGATCCACATTAAACACGCGAACAGCCAGCTGTTTAAACCTTTCAGGCTTTACATTGAGGTTATGCTTCATCCAGTTCGGGAACAGAATCGCAAGGCCTCCTCCATGAGGAATATCGTAAACAGCCGATACAGCATGTTCTATATTGTGTGTTGCCCAATCACCGCGGTAACCCATATTCAGAATTCCATTCAGTGCCATTGTACCGCTATATAGGATCGTTGCCCGGTGCTCGTAGCTTTCAAGGTTTTCAAGCAGCTTAGGAGCTGTTTCCATAATGGTAATCAGCAAAGATTCGCACATACGATCCTGAAAATCCGTGTTTTCCTCAAGATGGAAATAATGCTCAAAAACATGGGACATCATATCCACGATTCCATATACCGTTTGATCCCTTGGTACTGTATAGGTATTCTCGGGATCAAGGATTGAGAATTTCGGGAATGTTACAGGGCTTCCCCATCCGTATTTTTCATTTGTTTCCCAGTTTGTTATGACAGATCCGGCATTCATTTCAGAACCAGTGGCAGCCAGAGTCAAAACAGTTCCAAAAGGAAGCGCTTCAGAAGCAAAAGCTTTCTTTATTACTAAATCCCATGCATCCCCATCATATTTGGCACCCGCAGCGATCGCCTTTGTACAGTCGATTACACTGCCTCCGCCTACAGCGAGAAGGAAATCAATGCCTTCATTTCTGCAAATATCAACGCCTTTGCGGACAGTTGAGATTCTTGGATTTGGTTCAACGCCAGAAAGTTCAAATACCTCTGCATCCATTTCGTCTAACTGCGCCATTACTTTATCGTATAAACCATTGCGCTTAATGCTTCCGCCGCCGTAAACAACCAGAACTTTATTGCCGTATTGCGGAATTTCTTTCTGTAATTGGTCTATCTGGCCTTTTCCAAAAATTAATTTAGTCGGATTATAAAATGTGAAATTTTGCATCTTATCATCTCCTTTTCTCAAATTATTATCTTTTAATTTACATGCCATTGCAAAAAGTACGATTTGGCAGCCCTTGATTTTTCCCTGCAAAATGGTCCCATAGCATTATTCTCTTTTTGGCTTGGCACGATGAATATTTTCCACACGGGCAAACCAAGCTAATGATGAACCTATATTATTAAGGAGGAAACATCATGAGTGGCATTCAGCGTATTGCACTTGTTCTTACCATTATTGGCGCAATTAATTGGGGATTAATTGGATTTTTCCAATTTGATCTGGTGGCAGCTATTTTTGGCGGCCAGAATTCAGCCCTTTCAAGAATTATATATGGTCTTGTAGGCATTGCCGGTTTAATTAATTTAGGTTTATTATTCAAACCAAATGAGGAACTGGAAAGAGAGCCTGAGGCAAAACCAACCCGCTAACAGCGACGCAAAAAAATCCTTGCACATATGTGCAAGGATTTTTCTTTTAGGCTCTGTTAAACTTGAGAGTTGATTTCCACTGCAGGCACTCAAGCTTTCGCGGGCGATCCGACGCTCCTCGGTGCCTTGCACCTGCGGGGTCTCCCTTTGATCCCGCAAGACTTTGAATAAGCTTCCCCGAATGCACATCGCACGAAGAAAATGCGGATGCATTTTCGAGGACCTCGAGCCTGCCGCTCCAATCAATATGGTGCTAAATCAACATTTAGCATTAACACAGCCTTCTTTTAAGTAAGCAAAAGAGATTTTAGACCCAGCCTCTAAAGCGCGAGGCTTCAGACATTTTCCGGGCGCCAACCATGTATGCAGCAAGACGCATGTTGACTTTTCTCTGCTGTGAAGTTTGGTACACATTTTCAAAAGCCTGAACAAGCACTTTTCGAAGCTTCTCTGTAACCTCTTCTTCCGTCCAGTAATAACCCTGGTTATTTTGCACCCATTCAAAATAGGAAACCGTAACACCGCCGGAGCTGGCCAATACATCAGGAACAAGAAGAATGCCGCGGTCCGAAAGAATTTTTGTAGCCTCAAGAGTCGTCGGGCCGTTTGCAGCTTCCACAACGATTGAAGCCTTGATATTATGGGCATTAGCAGCGGTAATCTGATTGGAAACAGCCGCAGGAACCAGGATATCGCACTCGAGTTCCAGCAATTCTTCATTTGTCAAAGTGTTATCAAATAAGGTCGTCACCGTTCCAAAGCTATCTCGTCTATCCAGAAGATAATCGATATCAAGTCCATCTGGATCATACAATGCACCATAGGCATCAGAAATGGCTACCACTTTTGCGCCAGCATCATGCATAAATTTAGCCAGGAAGCTTCCCGCATTTCCGAATCCCTGAACTGCCACACTGGCACCTTCAATTGAAATGCCTCGTTTTTTCGCAGCTTCCTCGATACAGATTACTACGCCTTGTGCAGTCGCTTTTTCTCTTCCTTGGGATCCGCCGAGAACAAGCGGTTTGCCGGTGATAAATCCAGGAGAATCGTATTCGCGAAGGCGGCTATATTCATCCATCATCCAAGCCATGATTTGCGAGTTTGTGTAAACATCCGGAGCCGGTATATCTTTTGTTGGCCCAACGATCTGGCTGATTGCCCGGACATATCCTCGGCTTAGGCGTTCAAGTTCTCCCATTGACATTGTTCTCGGATCACAGATGATACCGCCTTTTCCTCCGCCATAAGGCAAATCCACAATCCCGCACTTTAAACTCATCCACATGGATAACGCCTTCACTTCATCTTCATTCACTTCAGGGTGGAAACGGACTCCGCCTTTCGTCGGACCTACCGCATCATTATGCTGTGAACGATACCCTGTAAAGATTTTTATGGATCCGTCGTCCATCCTTACCGGAATTCTCACCGTAAGCATCCTTAGCGGTTCTTTAAGCAGCTCATACATTTCATCCGAATAACCTAGCTTGTTTAAAGCCTCTTTGATTACAACTTGGGTTGAAGTAAATAAATTTAAAGACTCTTCCAATTTTTGTTCAGTTTGTTTACCAGCTACTCCTGCAGCTCCCATAATGGCACCTCTTGAATTAATAATTATTTAGGAAAATTACAGCAATAATATGATAACGGGAATCCCTGCACCTTTGCTATAGATGCAGGGTCCAATTGCCCGAAAACCTGGAATTAGCTTAATACCTTCTTGATTCTTTCAATAGCCCAATCCAGCTCTTCCTCGGAAATCACTAATGGAGGGGCAAAACGGATTACTGTATCATGCGTCTCTTTGCAAAGCAATCCTTCTTCTTTCAGTGCTTCGCAATATTTGCGTGCAGGTTCATTCAGTTCAACACCGATAAACAATCCGCGTCCGCGCACTTCTTTGATAACAGGGTTATTAATTTCCTTTAATTTGCCCATGAAATATTCGCCAAGCTTCAGTGAACGCTCTGCAAGCTTTTCTTCAACAAGCACATTCATGGATGCAACCGATACTGCACATGCCATCGGGTTTCCGCCAAATGTTGAACCATGTGATCCAGGGTTGAAAACGCCAAGAACATCTTTATTCGCGACCACGCATGAGATCGGGAATACTCCGCCACCGAGCGCCTTTCCAAGGATGTACATATCCGGATCAACATCTTCCCATTCACATGCAAACATTTTTCCTGATCGAGCTAGACCAGCCTGGATCTCATCTGCAATAAACAAGACATTGTTTTCTTTACAAGTTTCAAACGCCTGTTTTAAGAAACCTTCTGGAGGAATAACAATCCCAGCTTCCCCTTGAATAGGTTCAATTAAGAAAGCAGCCGTGTTTTCAGTGATTGCCTCTTTAAGCGCTTCAAGGTCACCATAAGGAATTAGCTTTATGCCAGGAAGCATTGGGCCAAATCCTCGCTTATATTCTTCTTCAGAAGAAAGGGAAACCGCTGTCATTGTACGGCCATGGAAGTTTCCAACACAAGCAATGATTTCAGCCTGATTGTCAGCTACGCCTTTGACATCATAAGCCCAGCGGCGTGCGGCTTTGATCGCCGTTTCAACTGCTTCTGCACCTGTATTCATCGGAAGGGCCATTTCCTTATTTGTCAGTTCGCAGATCATTTCGTACCAAGGCCCTAGCTGATCGTTATGGAAAGCTCGAGATGTTAAAGTTACACGGTCAGCCTGATCCTTCAGCGCCTGGATAATTTTCGGATGGCGATGTCCCTGGTTCACAGCAGAATAGGCACTTAGCATATCCATGTACTTATTGCCTTCAGGATCTTCTACCCAAACACCCTCCGCTTTTGAAATAACGATTGGAAGCGGATGATAGTTGTTGGCACCATACTTTTCAGTTTGTTCAATAAGTGAGTTTGATTTTGTCGCTTCAGTCAATTAAATTTCCTCCTTTTACAGAATAGTCCCTTAAATTGTAACGTTATGCTATTCCTCTTTAAACTATTAGCGTTTATAGCATGCACAGGATATCAAAATCCTGTGCATGCTTTGAAAAAAGTCTTAGTACATTTCAGAAGTTGTTTTCGCCTGCATATGAAGCAGAATGTAATCAGGGCCGCCTGCTTTTGAGTCCGTTCCTGACATGTTGAATCCGCCGAATGGCTGGTAACCAACGATTGCGCCTGTACATCCGCGGTTGAAGTAAAGGTTTCCAACATGGAAATCTTCACGCGCTTTTTGGATATGATCCCGGTTCTTCGTGATCACTGCACCTGTTAAGCCGTATTCTGTATTGTTCGCAATTTCAAGCGCATGGTCGAAGTCTTTTGCTTTTGTGAAGCCGACAACCGGCCCGAANATTTCTTCCTGCATCAGGCGTGCTTCCGGNTCCAGATCGGCGAATACAGTCGGTTTGATGAAGAAGCCTTTAGAGCTGTCTCCTTCTCCGCCTGTCATCAGCTTGCCTTCTTCTTTGCCGATTTCGATATAGCTCATGATCTTGTCAAATGCGCTCTGGTCAATGACAGGACCCATGAAATTGCTTTGGTCTTCCGGGTTGCCCTGTGTTA
>NZ_JAEL01000022.1 GCF_000518885.1 Bacillus sp. J33
CATGCGAATTTAAAGTATAACCACGGAAGCCGCACATTTTGGGCTAAGGGATATTACGTGAGTACGGTGGGACTCAACCAGAAAACAGTAGCAAAATATATCCGCGAGCAGGAAGCTGAGGATAAATTACGCGACCATATGACAAAGAGGGAATACGTCGATCCATTTAAAGATAAGTGACAGGAGTGAACGGTTGACGGTCAATTTAGAGTCCCCTTTAGGGGATTGTCAGTAAAGTGCCCTTATAGGGCGAAATTAAAACCGCCCGTTTTACGGGCGGATACTTACTTTGGCATAGAAGTTTTCTGTGTAGTATGGCTGTGATTGGGCATTAAAGGCGACTCCCACTCCCAGGTATTCATAATCCGGGCGAAGAATATTTTTTCTATGTCCAATTGAGTTCATTAATCCTTCATGGGCAAAAATGCTGCTGAATTGTCCGGACGCAAGGTTTTCTCCGGCAACCATGAAAGCAACCTCATCTGCCTGCATGCGATCAAAAGGGGAGAGGCCCTGCAGGTTGGTATGATCAAAATAATTGTTCTCTGCCATATCGAGACTATGTTTGCGGGCTGTTTCCCTTACATGATCATCCCAGGTCAAAATCGAGACTCCATGATTAACTCTGTCTGCATTCGTCAAATCAAACAGCTGATATTCAAAGCCCTCCTTCAGAGTGCTGCTGGCCTCTGCATAAAACGATTGTTTCTGCTTCTCCAGAGATTTGCTGATAATTTGAATAGATGTAACTGTGTTATCCCTGTGCTTATCATAAAAAACCGTTACGAAATTCCCATCCAAATCAAATAAATCATAATCTCTCTTTTCTTCAAGCTGATAAAGGGTAAAACCTTTGCGCATTTTATCCAATGGCTGGCCCAGCTGCTCATTAACCGCTTCCTTTGGAGTGCCATATGCAATTTCCTTTGTTGAGGATATGAGATCCTGATTTGTATAGATCCCTGCAGCTTTATTGTTTTGATCATAGGCGACCATTACAAAGTTTTGATAATTCTCATGATAGGCATGCCATTCAGTGCCATATTCATTTAGTGTGGATCTTTTTGGTGCCCCCAGATGGCTTTCAACCTCAGCTTTGTCATCTCCAATTTCAATATTATGAACGGAGAATACTTGTTCATCAGGTGATTCCAAGACAGGCTTTTCTGCTTCTGCCGGTTTTTGATTTTCCTCGCCAGTAAGCTGTTCTAACTGCTGGGTAAGTGTATTTGCCCAGATATTTATTTTATTAAAAAATTCACTTAATGCTGCTGACACTTCAGGATTTTCCTTAAATGTCTGCCACTCTGTTTTAATACTATCTATAACAGTACCTGAATTCGAATTTTCCGCCATTTTTTCATCAGGCTGAGAAAAAGCGAATCCGAAAACTAACAGGATAAAAATGAACAAAAACTTCCTCAATTGTCACCATCCTCTCAAATATACCTTTTATTCAGATATCAAAGGTATACCCATTCATTATAAGTTTTAAAAATCCTCCTAGGCAAAAAATGTGGACTTTCCTTTTTTTACTACCCTCATCTGTCCGTTGCATAACCCTATGTTCACATCCGATTTCGACATTATCCGTTTTTAAAAGAAAAGTTTGGGTAACATAATATAAAAATGAAGAGATGCTGAGTTGATCTAAAGGGGGAAGAAAGTTGAAATTAACACCAGAACAGCGAATTGAGCTTCATGGTTTTAATAATCTGACCAAATCTCTAAGTTTTAATATGTATGATATTTGCTATACAAAAACAAGAGAAGAACGTGAAGCATACATTGATTATATCGATGAGCAATATAGTGCGGAGAGATTGACAAACATTTTAAAAAACGTATCGGATATCATTGGCGCACATGTTTTAAACGTAGCACAGCAGGACTATGTGCCTCAAGGAGCAAGTGTAACAGTGCTTGTTTCAGAAGGGCCGGTAGTGGAAGTGCCGGATGAATCCTATGATGAATCTCCGGGACCCCTGCCGGGAAATGTTGTTATGCAGCTGGATAAGAGCCACATTACCGTTCACACTTATCCGGAGTATCACCCTGATGAAGGCATAAGCACTTTCAGGGCAGATATCGATGTGTCAACATGCGGAGAAATTTCACCTCTGAAAGCTCTTAATTATTTGATCCATTCTTTTGATACGGACATCATGACCATTGATTACAGAGTTCGTGGATTTACAAGAGATAAAGATGGGAAAAAACTTTATATTGATCACGACATAAGCTCGATTCAGAATTATATTCCGGAGGAAGTGAAAGAGGATTTTGACATGATTGATGTAAATATTTATCAGGCACATACCTTCCACACAAAATGCAAAATCCGGGAATTTGATTTGGATAATTATTTATTCGGATATACCAAAGACAAGCTTGATCCGGAAGAAGCTGACGAAATTACCGAAAGGCTTACGACTGAAATGGATGAAATTTTTTACGGTAAGAATATTAATCCAGGTTCAATGTCAGAGTAGGAAAGCCCCCAAAATGGGGCTGTTTTCTTTTTGGTAGAATTAATGATAAAAGTTCCAGACAGATTATAAAATGATAAAAACCATTAAGGCGGTTTTAAAAGCAAACCGCAATTAAAATCTTCCATTTATCCATTTATATTGCCAAAAAGCAAAACTAAAACCAGGAAAGAGCACCTGGTTTTTTGTCATTATAGGAGGGGAGGGGAAGCAGTCTTAAACACGGTACCCTGATGGAAAGCATGTGCGTCTGCCGAATTCCTCCATCAGAATCGTTTTCATAATTACTTCATGATGACCTTTTTCATTTCATTCGCCCCCAAAACGTCTTCATAAACAATCAATACCTGTACAAAAACTAATCGGCGCCGTTATCGGGCTCTCAAATAAAAGCCAATATTCGCCTCAATATTTTGTTACTTCCAAAACTCCCACCATTTCTTAGCTGGTTCTTGTGAAGCAGCTGCATTCCGGAAAGACACAATCATATCCTGGAAGACTTCTTCTCTTTGTTTGACTTCATGCCAATATTGTTCCCGTTCTTTGTTGATTGTTTCGATGTAGATTTCGCGGTCTGTATTTAAGGTCTCAATTAAGGAGCTGATTTCAGTACTCGTTACCTCCGCAGAAGATGAAATGTAATGGATCATCGTTTTGAATTCTTCGGAAGAGGCCTCCGAGGATTCTGTCAGCTTGTTTGTTAATTGATGGATTTGGTCGGAAGTGCGTTTCGAACTCTTCGCAACCCTCTTGGAAAGGGTTCCGACCGCTTCGGAAGTATCTTCCGAAGCTTGCCGGATCTTCGAAGAAAGATCTTCAATTTCCGATTTGGTCTTTTCACTTGATTTATAAATCGAGTCTGATAGGCTTTTAACGGTATGCAGCGATCCTTTTGAAATCTCTTTTTTCACTTCTTCTAAAACTTCCTTTCGAATTCCATTGCGGATTTCATTTCTGACATCAGTGATCAAGCTATCCTTAAAAGTATCCATCAAGGCCATGAATTGCTCTGCATTCATGCCCGAGTGCTGTTCAGTATGTATTCCGGCATCCTGCTGGACTGGCGCCAGTGAGGATTCGGCTGGTTCGGAACCAGCTTCCGAAGAAATGTCCATATGTTTTTGCAATAAATCCCGAATCATTTCTTTGCTTAAATTTTTATCGCGCATTTGTTTTACTTTTTCAAGTAAATTTATTTCATGGTCTGTATAAAACCTTGCACCTTGTTTTGACCTTGGTATTAACAATATCCCATTTAAGTCTTTTTCCCATTGCCGCAGCGTCCCAGGCGGAACATTCAGCATTTTTGAAACCTCTTTAATTGTGTAAGCTTTCATATATTGAGTATCCATTTTACTCAGCCCTTTCATCTATTTGTTGTGTTCTGAATGTTTCGGAAGGTTGTTCCGAATCTAGCTAGTAAACGTATTCAGCAAGGGCTCCCCCTTTTTCCTGCCTCATGACAAAAGCTCTCAAAAGAAGATATTTTTCATCAGAAATAAACAAACCGGGTGTATTCTGACAAATTTCATTAAAGGTTCTTGCCTAATGGCCGCCTAATTTGTCATATCTATTAGGGTATGGCACAATGTATCTTGTAGTTTAGTAAACTAATAAAGTATTAAAAGCATGGAAAAAGGGAGTATGTAAATTGGGTAATAGGATTATTGCTGTATCTGTCGCAGCCGGGATTGGTTTGTCGCTGACTTTGGGAAGCATTCAACTTGGGAATGGCGAAGGATCGAAGGAAAGGGAGATACAATATACAGCAGTACCTCATGCTGAAGCAAAACATCTGCCGTTCAAAAAAGAAGAAATGAAACAGTCCGTTCTTCTTGATGTCCCTTTGTTTAATCAAATGGATAGTCCTCGCTTATATAATGGATGTGAGGTTACTAGCCTTGCAATGGTTATGAATTATGAAGGCATTGATGTAACGAAAAATGATTTGGCGAATGAAATAAGCCGTGTTCCGCTTCGATACAGCAGCGGAGGATACGGTAATCCGAATAAAGGATTTGTTGGAAACATGGAGGATGGTCCTGGATTGGGTGTTTACCAGGGGCCAATATTTGAACTCGCAAAAAAATATTTTCCTGAACGCGCAGAAAATCTGACCGGTAAACCATTTAACGTGCTTCTTCAAAAGGTGGCAAACGGGTCACCGGTATGGATCATCACAACAGCCAGTTTGTCGCCGGCAGCTTCTTTTGAAACCTGGAACACTCCAAACGGTCCTGTTGATGTCACGTTTCAAATGCATAGTGTAGCCATTACTGGCTATGATGAGAATAATGTTTATGTAAACGATCCGTACGGAACCAAAAATAAAAAGGTGCCTATGGAGCCTTTTATTAAAGCGTGGGAACTAATGGGCTCTCAGGCAGTTGTCATTAATTAAAATGCTCGAAATACCCTCTGTTTATTTTTTTAAACTAAATTCACAAAAGAGTTGTCTTTTTTTAATATGAAAATGATTAAATTATTATAAGGCAGCTCTTCTGTGCCAAAATGCAAGTATGAAATGACTGTGTATTCATTGTGTTTTTGATTAAATTCAATTGCCTTTTTGATTTAATAAAGCAATTATTTTAATCTTTTTCTTATTTAACAACAAAGCATAACTATTGGTAGGTCTTTCTCTGGTTTTAAGAATAATAGAGATACAAGTTTCTGCAGCTTCGCTTTTAATCCAAATCTAAAGCAGAGGGGCCTTTTATTTAGAATGATATTCTTTATACCAATCTACAAATCTAGATAGCCCCTTTTCGATTGAGGTGCTCGGATAAAACCCTGTATTTTTTTGAAGGTCGGTAATATCAGCATAGGTTTCTTTAACGTCTCCTGGCTGCATTGGAGCAAATTCTATTTTAGCTTTTTTCCCGATTAATGTTTCCAGTGTATGAATAAAATCCAATAATTTTACAGGCTTATTATTGCCAATATTATAAATTTTAAATGGGGCATAGCTTGAGCTTGGAACAGGATTTTCCCGATCCCATCTCCCATTATGTTTTGGCGGATGGTCAAGCAGCCTGACTATTCCATCTGTAATATCGTCTATATAAGTAAAATCCCTTCGCATATCCCCTTTATTAAATACCCTTATTGTTTTCTCTTCCATAATGTTCTTTGTAAAAGAGTAATAAGCCATATCAGGCCTTCCCCATGGACCGTATACTGTAAAGAATCTCAGCCCGGTGGTTGGAATATTAAAAAGATGGCTATACGTATGTGCCATTAATTCATTAGCCTTTTTACTGGCAGCATATAAACTGACAGGATGGTCAGTAGAATCATCAGCAGAGAATGGAATTTTGGCATTTGCTCCATAAACAGAACTCGATGAAGCATAAATCAAATGCTCTACACCAAAATGTCTGCATACTTCCAAAATGGTCATAAAGCCGACTATGTTTGATTCTGCATATGCATGTGGGTTTTGAAGGCTATACCGAACCCCTGCCTGAGCAGCTAAGTTTATGACAATTTTAATATTACAGCTCTTGAAAATTTCCATCAGACCTTCTCTATTTGTTAAATCCATTTTATAGAATTGAAAATGAGGTTTATTCTCCAGCAGCTTAAGTCGTTCATGTTTTAAACGGACATCATAATACTCATTCAGGTTATCCACACCAATCACACGATAACCCATGGCTAATAAACGCTTTGACAAATGAAAACCAATAAAGCCAGCCGCCCCCGTAACTAAAATGGTCATTTAAGTTCATCATCCTATCTTTTTTCAAAATTGTTCATCTGAATATGAACGGTCATGAAACGAAAATCCAGGCATCTATTAGATTGGATTTACAAAAATCCATCGGAAACCGATGCATGCCTTTGTATATGTATAATCGGAACGAATCAAGAGGTAAGTGCAAGAGCCTATAAATTATATACATAAATAGCCATTTTTCTCACAGCAATAAGGATTCACGATTTTAGGCCAGGTGCCAGGGATGGATATGGGAAATTTACCATTCGCCCAAGCTACTCAGGACAATTGCGCATATTTTATATGGGAAGGACCAGAGATTCTTCTGATTTTAATTGAAAGGAGAGATTTATTTGCCCATTGCCCTGCATTTAAATCTAAGAGTGGATCCAACTCAGTATATTCCTCAAATTAGGCAAGTTCCTGGATATGATTACATTCATTTGATCCGAAAGCCTCAATATATGGTTGATCGTTCTCTTTTAAACGAGAAGGTTCACTATTTAAATAAAATTTGTACTCCAAGTGACTATGCGGAAAAATACAAGATTTCCCTCATGCATGCTCATCACGCCCAGTTAGGGATATTGCTGCTTCCCTTCAAAGAGGATACAAATCTTCCGCTCGTAACCAGCATTCGCGGACGAGACGCAACATTGGCTAATCAGCCTGATGATTATTTGGATAATATTAAAATCCTTTTCGATCGGGGAGAGCTATTTTTACCTGTCTGTCATTACTTAGGGGAGAGAATAAGCTCATGGGGCTGCCCCGCAGAGAAGATCAAAGTGTTGTATGGAGGTGTTGATCTAGATCAATTCAAATACCGTTCACCTAATATGGAAGGCTCTCAAAACATTTTATCAATGGGAAGGTTTGTAGAGAAAAAAGGACATCATGTCTTAATGCAGGCCTTTCAAAAAATAAAAGACAAATTTCCGCAGGCTACACTAACTATCGTTGGAAGAGGGGAGCTTGAAGGACATCTTAATTCATTGGCGAACCAGCTGAATTTGGGAGACTCATTCCGGCTATTAAACTACCTCTATAAAGATAAAGTCCGGGATCAAATGGCAAGTGCAGATCTCTTTTGTGCAGCAAGCCTGCAAGCTTCAAATGGTGATGTGGAAGGAATTCCCAATACAATAAAAGAGGCGATGGCTACGGGTGTACCAGTCATCTCTACCTTTCATGCGGGAATTCCCGAATTAATTACACACAATGAAGATGGATTTCTCGTAAAGGAAAATAATGTTAACGAACTTGCAGAGGGACTTGAATTTATGCTGACTAATAGACATCTGTGGGAACGATTTACAATGGCAGCACGTAAAAAAATTGAGCAAAAATTTGATCAAAATCGTCAGCTTCGTCAGCAGGCTGAATTTTATGATGAGCTGTTTCATGGATGAATATCGTTTCCTGTGCAACAGCAGTAAAAGCAATTGAATGGCAGGCTGAATGACGCTTTAAAGGAAATGCAATCGTACTCGCCCTTATTGGATACAAGAGATAAACTTTTTAGGTCATCTATTCCTTCAAACCGTCATTCAGCTGCACAATATCTAGTACTCCTATTTTCTTATATTTTTTCACCATCTGTTCATATCCGAATATGAGTTAATAAATCAGAACCATGCAGAGCCTGTAATCAAGGCAATCTCTTGGTTTTTTTTATTCTATAGGACAAACAACCAAAGTATGGGTATACTGGTGAATTTGTCCTATACAAAGTGTCTAGTGGAACATAATTTATAAAGAGTGATGATTCTTTTAGGAGGAGTAATATGGAAAATAAAAATATTATCCCATGGGAAGTCGATGAGCTAGCTCACGAATTTTTTATACCTGACTATATAGGCGCTCTAGCTGAAGAAGTTCTTCGGTATTACGACTTTTCCGTTCAGAGTATGGAGGTAGTCACCACGAAGCCAGATAAAGGCGGAGCTATCTGGAAACTTGAAACAAGCTCTGGGCCAAAAAGTTTGAAATTACTGCATCGAAGGCCTAGCAGAAGCCTCTTTAGCCTTGGTGCCCAGGAATATCTAGTCAATGTGCAAAAGGCAAGGGTACCGCCAATAATCAGAACAAAGAACGGAGAGCAATATGTTGAGGCAGGAGGCAAGTTATGGTTCGTAGCGGAGTGGATAGAACCATTGGCACCGGTCACAAAAGACTTGGAAGGGGCTAAACAGCTGTGTAACGCTCTTGGAGAATTTCACCGCTTAAGCAAAGGATATACACCGCCGCCGAACGCTGAAATCGCTTCAAGGGTGTACAAATGGCCAAAAAGCTATGAAAAAGTGATAACCAAAATGGACTGGTTCAGAAACATTGCTAAAGCGTACGAAGAAATGCCAGCAAGTTCACATTTGCTGAATGTTGTGGATACATTTGAACAGCAGGCAAAAAAGAGTCTCGAAAGGTTAAATCAATCAAGCTATTGGGAACTTGCCAAAAGAGGAAATGAGCATTGGGGATTGGTTCATCAGGACTACGGGTGGTCAAATGGCCAAATGGGAGCCGATGGCATGTGGATTATTGATCTGGATGGTGTAGCATATGACCTGCCAATTCGTGATTTGAGAAAGCTGATCACCGGAACAATGGCAGATTTATATAGATGGGATGCTGCCTGGGTGAGAGAAATGATTATGGCTTATCACGAGGCAAATCCGATTTCGCAGGAACTATATGAAATCCTCATGATTGATTTATCTCTCCCAAATGAATTCTACAAGAATATTAAAGAGGTTGTGTATGAGCCTGAGATTTTTCTGGATGATACAACAACATCCTTAATCCAGACCATTGTGGATACCGACCAGTCAAAGTGGCCCGTGCTGGAAGAAATCCAAAATGATTGGAAGGGAGTCGAGTAAATTTGAAAGTGTTAATGATTTGTACAGAAAAGCTTCCGGTTCCGCCTGTGTTAGGTGGGGCCATTCAAACCTATATTTCCGGCAGTTTGCCTTATCTAAGCAAAGCGCATGACGTTACAGTTTTAGGAGTCAGTGATCCATCGCTTCCAGAGGAGGAAACAATTGACGGTACCCATTATGTCCGTATCCCGGGAAAAGTATTTGAAATATACCGGGATGAAGTGGTGCGTTATCTTCAATCCAACCAATTCGACCTAATTCATATCTTTAATCGACCACGATTAGTTTTACCCGTCAGACAGGCATCTCCTAATTCAAAAATTACATTGAGCATGCATAACGATATGTTTAAACCAGAAAAGATCGACCCAAATGAGGCAAAAGCTGCAGTGGAGGAAGTCTCAAAAATAGTAACCGTCAGTGATTATATCGGCAGTATCATCAGAAGCGAGTATCCTCAAGCCTCATCAAAAATTCGCACCATTTATTCAGGAGTTGATACGCACCGTTTTTTACCGGGGCATCACCCAAGGATGCAGAAAATCAGGAATGATATTCGCAGAGAGCACGGCTTAGAGAACAAGACAGTCATTTTATTTGCCGGCAGACTTTCAAACAACAAAGGAGTCGATCGGTTAATTAGGGCAATACCGGGACTTGCCAAAAAATTTAATAATATAGCTGTGGTTATCGTTGGAAGTAAATGGTTTAGCCAAAATGATATCTCCGATTATATAGCCTATGTAAGAGCTTTGGCGAACAGACTGCCAGTACCAGTGGTAACAACAGGGTTTGTTTCTCCGAGTGAGATTCAAAACTGGTTTGCCGCAGCTGATCTTTTTGTTTGTACTTCGATATGGCAGGAACCTTTGGCTCGGGTACATTATGAAGCAATGGCTGCTGGCCTGCCAATCGTGACTACCGCAAGAGGCGGAAATCCTGAGGTCATTATTCCGGGAGAAAACGGTTTAGTTGTTAATAACCCGGAAGATCCCGCAAACTTTGAAGAAAAGATTACAGCAATACTAGCAAATAAGTCATTAATGAGAAGAATGGGTGAAAAAGGACGAGAGCTCGCTGTTTCCATTTATCAGTATAATCGGGTAGCTTCCGAGATATTGGAAGTTTGGGAGCAAGCAAGCCAAATGTCAATCGATGCGGGTATTTTTGACGAGACAGAGGCTTCCTTGGCTACAGAGGTTTTACAGGAGCAAATAACTGGTGACCAACAAAGCATGGAGCCTGCTGAGAAACCATCTGATTACCCTCCATATTCCATTCATATATTCCCCCGTCGAAGATCACAAAGCCATATCCGCGGGAAAGCAATACGGCACAGAGACGATGAATGCTATTCTGTGATGAGAGGCCCGATTTGTCAGGATGACATGCCGACTTTGAATAGAAAGCGGCACAGTGAAGAGGAAACCTACTCCGTTATGAAAGGCCCATATGATTCAGATGAATTTTCAAGAATGAATCGAAAGCGGAGCAGGGGAGAGGAAGCATACTCCGTGATGAGAGGCCCATTTAGTCCAGACGACATACCTGCCATGAATAAAAAACGAAGGCGAGAAGAGGAAACCTACTCCGTAATGAGCGGCTCGATTTTGACCGGATGATGATATGCCTGACGAAAATAAAAATCGGAGCAAAGAAAAAGAGATCTATTCTGAGATGAGGGGCACATTTGGTTAAATTATGCTTCTAAATAAAAACCAGCACAGCGGCGGAGAAAACTATTCAAAGAAGAGACGCCCTGCTCTAATAATTGAATGCGAGCAACAGCACGGAATTAAAAAAATAACATAAGGGCTGCAAACCGTAATGTTTTTTCACGGTAAAAGTGCTGCATCAATAGATAAAAACCCCAGTTGAGGGGTTTTTGTCTTTTGATTTGAAAGATATTACAGACAAATAACACAAAAAGAACTCTTTTTAACAAGATAAATAGGCTTTTAACGTGACCAGCATTTGTCCCATCGCATAGATAAATATAAGGATAAAATAGGAGGCACACTATGAAAATTCGAAAGGCTATTATTCCTGCTGCAGGCCTGGGAACCCGCTTTCTGCCTGCCACTAAGGCCCAGCCAAAAGAAATGCTGCCTATTGTTGATAAACCAACAATTCAATATGTGGTAGAAGAAGCAGCGGCATCTGGAATAGAAGACATTGTAATCATTATTGGCAGAGGAGAAAAATCAATTGAAGATCACTTTGATAAATCGTATGAACTTGAAGACGTTCTTTTAAGAAAGAAACAGTTTGCCTTATTAGAAGAAATCCAGAAAATATCCAACATCGCAAATATCTATTATGTCCGTCAGAAAAAGACGGGGGGCTTAGGACATGCGGTGCTATGCGCTAAAAGAATTATTGGAAATGAACCTTTTGCAGTCCTTTTAGGAGATGACATTGTCAAGTCTGAAACGCCGTGCTTAAAGCAAATTATCGATGCTTATAATTACAGCAACTCCTCGGTAATTGGTGTTCAGACCGTTTCGGACACAGAAGTAAGCAAGTATGGAATCATCAATCCAAAAGGAACTATTATGGAGGGGAATTTGCTTTGTATTGATTCTTTGATAGAGAAGCCCTCATTAGAAGAGGCTCCATCAAGATACGCCATCATGGGCCGTTATGTCTTAAGACCGGAAATATTTGATATTCTCGAGAGGCTTCCGGCAGGCCATGGGAATGAATTGCAGCTGACTGATGCAATAAATGAATTAAATAAACAACAGGCAGTATATGCATTCAATTTCAAAGGGACTCGTTACGATATTGGGGGAAAAATGGGGTTTATTAAAGCAACAATTGACTTTGCGCTGCAAAGAGAAGACATTAGGGAACATGTTCTGACACACATAAAGGAAATTGAAAAGAAGGAATATTTTCAAGTTGCAGAAAGAGAGTATGATTAAGATGAATGTAGCGGTTTTGGGTACAGGTTATGTTGGACTGTCAACAGGTGTTTGTTTGTCAAAAATAGGCCATCATGTTGTGTGCATCGACACCGATGAACAAAAGATAAAGAATCTTACTAATGGAATATCACCAATTTATGAGCCTGGTCTGGAATCATTACTCAAGGAAAATATGAACGCTGGAAGATTGCAGTTTACAAGTTCTCACCAAGAAGGATTTGAGGATGCTGAGATCATAATAATTGCTGTTGGAACTCCGCAAAGGGACGATGGTGGAGCTGATTTAACCTACATTGAAAAAGCAGCAGAGGACATTTCATTCTATTTGCAAAAAGATGCTATTGTAGTGATAAAAAGCACCGTACCGGTGGGTACAAATGAATATGTGAAAAGCAGGATTTTAAATAAGTGCTGCAAGAGAGTTAATATTGATATTATTTCAAACCCTGAGTTTCTTAGGCAAGGATCCGCAATTGAAGATACATTGAAAGCAGACAGGATCATTATAGGCTATGAAAGCATGAGAGCGGCTAAAAAAGTCAAAGATATGTACAGTCCTTTAAATGTCCCTATTATACTTACAAGTATTAGAAGTGCGGAAATGATTAAATATGCCTCAAATTCCTTTTTGGCTACAAAAATCAGCTTTATTAATGAAATGGCAAATTTATGTGAAGCGGTGGGAGCGGATATTGAAGATGTGGCAATGGGGATGGGAAAAGATAAAAGGATTGGGGAATCCTTTCTTCGTCCCGGTATTGGATATGGAGGGTCTTGTTTTCCAAAAGATGTTAAAGCCTTGCTTCATACCGCTAACAAGAATGGAGTCCATTTTTCTTTGCTAAAGGAAACAATAGCTATTAATGATTCTCAAGCCTTATTACTCATAAAAAAAGCATTGAACCGTTTTGGGAATCTATCAGGAAAAAAGATTGCAATGTTAGGTTTGGCATTTAAGCCGGAGACAGATGACATGCGGGAAGCACCTTCTATTAAGATATCAAGCCTGCTAACAAAGCTTGGGGCAGAAGTAGCTGCCTTTGACCCTGCTGCAAATAATAATGCCAAAAAAGTATTGGGAGATATGATTACGTTTACAAGTTCAATTGATGAGACTGCAAGGAATGCAGATGCTGTCTTTATTGTTACAGAATGGAACGTGTTTAAAGAACTTGATGTCGCCAGCTTATTAAAAAAGATGAAGAATCCGATTATTTTCGATGGAAGAAACTGTTTAGATATAGATAGGATAAAAGAATGTCAGGTAATCGAATATTATCCAATTGGAAGACCCTCTATTTTAATTGGGAAAAATGAATAAACTGGTGTGCCTGATCCCCTTGTGTTGAATGGTTCAGGCACTTTTTGGCTGAATAAGCTTTCAGCATTGGGCAGGCTGCAACCAGCCGGCAACTACATAATCTTAACAGCCGTTATATAAGAGGATTAATAAATGCATGTATGGTATGATTCCCAAAAAATAATGTAACATTTGCAGAAAAAAATATGCATGAAATTTTTCTGCCAATTGCCTGGACAGACCCCCTTTTTATCCTGAAGTTTCCAAATTTCTAAACTTGTAAAATAGCCATTTTAAAAATGGGGGAACCACAAAAAAGATAAAAAACAATCGAAACAATTGATACCCTGTGACAATTGCTAAATTGGCATCAATTTCATGGGCGATAATCGCCATTTGATCCATTCCTCCAGGCGCGAGACTTAAAAAGCTAGTTGATGGAGAAAGATGGAAAAAATACATAATCAGCAAACTCAGCAAAAGGGAGCCCGCTATAAGGAGCAGCCCGCTTAATACAGCAAGCGAAATGGTTTTGGCTTTATGCTTAAGCTTTTCCGGCTTCATCATCAAGCCAATATGCGTTCCGATTAAAAGCTGTGATATATCCAGCATAGCAGCCGGAAGTTCCGGCCCGTTTATTCCTGCAATGACAAGGGCTGCTGTACCCATTATCGGACCTAGCAAGTAAGGGGTAGGAAGCTTTAGGCGCCTGCTTAATAAAATGCCGATATAAGAAACGAGGGCAAAGAGAAGGATATTTGGAAATAAATCTTTCCATAAGGGTTCTGCAGCCTGATAAGCAGTGCCAGAAGCTGTTTGAAACCATGGCCCAAAGATTAAGAATGGCACGATAAAGATAATCAGCGTCAGCCTTGCAACCTGCATAAAAGTAACAACAGTAAGATCAATTCCTTTTACTTCTTCAGCCAGCAGAATCATTTGCGAGAGCCCGCCAGGAATGCTGCCGATTAAAACAGTTGGATAGTCAACCCCCATTAATTTTGCGATTAAAAGGGCCGATAAAGCACTAAAGAGAACCATGCATACTGTAACGAGCAGAATAAAGGGCAGTTTTTGCAGGATTAGCATAACTGCATCCTTTGTAAAAGAAAGGCCAATGCTGTATCCCACTATTATAATTCCTGCATCACGCAGTTTCACAGGCCAATAAAAAGGGATTTTGCTTATCCGGCTGCCGACAAGGACTGCTGTCATCGCCCCGAGCAGAAAAGCAACCGGCAGATTCAGCAAGGAAAAAAGAAAAGCTCCACTGGAAGCTGTTAAAAAGGTGATTATCAAATTGTTTTTCACATTAAAACCCTTCTTTTTATGCAATATTTCATTAATCTAGTTTTACCATATATAAACAATCATTTAATTACAAGTTTTATACCTTAAGATTGAATCATACATTTACAAAAAGAGAGTTAATATCTGTCCTGGAAAGGGGGATTAGCCATGCCGGAAAAGTTAAGCCATATTGTTTTTGTCCTATCTTTTATTTGTCTTGGTTTATTTCTGATGCTGGGTTTTTCACCTCTATATGATATATATTTGGATAAAATCGGCCAGCGTCCATTTTCAATTCTCCTCATACTCACATTCAGCGTCTTTCTTCTGGGTCTTTACGGCCTGAAAAAAGTGGAAAATTGGCAGTCTGGTTTCCATGTTTTATTTTCCATTGTTCTTACACTTTTTCTTTCATCCGTCCTGGCGATTATCGTATTCTTCGGCAGGCTTTTTGGCTAAGATAAATAAGCTTGCACCTATATAGGTACAAGCTTAAAGGCAATATTGATTGAAGCGTCAGCCCATTTACCTTCCAGATTCCATCACCATTCTTGCCTGGAATCCGATACTGCTTCTTTCGATAGTGTAAAAATATGCAGCAGAGTCATCTATTATGACACCTTCCAAGTGTACAATTCCGCTGCTTGAAATAAGGTTTGTTCTTCCGATTCGCTGGCAGCCTGCACATAATCATTCAACTACAAGTGCTTTCTCTTTGAAATGGATTATTATTTCTATATAATGGCTTTATCATTTAAAGATGAAGGGAGAATAGGATGCCAGAAAATTTGAATGTACCAGAGATAAAATTAATCGCTCTTGATATGGACGGAACTTTATTAAATTCAGACGGAGAAATTCCTGATGAAAACCGACAGGCTATCCGAGAAGCGAAGGAAAAAGGAATTGAGGTAATCCTCAGTACAGGACGGTCCAGGCTGACAGCACGTGATCATGCGGATTCTCTTGAACTAAATTCTTACTTAATCACTGTGAATGGAAGTGAGATTTTTGGGCCGGAAGGGAAGTTAATTTCCCGAACTCCGGTTGACTCAAAGGTGATGGAATGGATGTGGAACTTATCCCAGACTCACAAAACCCACTTTTGGGCTACCAGCTGCGACCGGGTCTGGAGAAACGAAATGCCTGATAATATGCATGAACATGAATGGCTGAAATTCGGATTTGATATAACTGATGATGAAATCAGGGACATCATCCACAAGGAGCTCCAATCCAAGGGGAATTTGGAAATCACAAATTCCAGCTTAACCAATATTGAAGTCAATGCACTTGGCATCAATAAAGCAAAAGGGATTCAGCAGGTAACCGAGATTCTTGGCATCTCCATGGAAAATGTCATGGCAATGGGAGACAGCTTAAATGATATAGCCATGATTGAGGAATCAGGCTGGGGAGTGGCAATGGGAAATGCCCAGGACATTGTCAAAGAAACTGCCAATGCTGTGACTGCATCAAATGATGAAGCGGGCGTTGCCCAAGCGATCCGAAAGTGGGTCTTATAAGTCTGAAAAACCGGCAAAAATTGCCGGTTTTTCATTAATCAGCTGCAATCAAAATCTTTACGTCGAGTTCTACCGCTACATTTCCTTTAATAGCCCTGGAAATCATGCAGGATGCTTCTGCCTTTTGTGCCAGTTTTCGTGCAAGGGAAATGTCTCTTTCAGACACACCGGCACTTAAAAGGATTGTAGGGCAATGGATGATTTTCTTGTACGTAATCACCCCATTGGTTACATCCACAATCCCGACTGATTCCATTGAAAGATCTTTCTTTTCGAGCCTGCTCCGTTCCATCATAGCTGCAAGCGTAATAATATAGCATGTTGCTGCAGCACCGAGAAGCATTTCATCGGGATTTGTGCCGATCCCTGGACCATCCATTTCAGGGGGAATTGAAACCTTCGTTTTTAACTGGCCGGCTTCAATTTCTCCAACATCATTGCGAAGCCCTGGCCAATGTGCTTTTAAGTGAAAGTGGTGTTCAGCCATTATATAGTCCTCCAAGCTGTTTAAAATTTCTACTAACAACCATATAGAGACAGCGGAAGAAATGCAAGACTTTACAGATTTCATTTTTAGGGCTAAGATGAAATCAGCCAACTTAATAGCTTTACTGCTAGGGGTGTCCGATGCGCGGACTGAGAAAGAAACCGATCTGTTTTTTACCCTTCGGACCTGATCTGGATTATGCCAGCGTAGGAAAGTGGTATTTGTAAAATAGTACGTATAGTCTCTTACATGAATCAACCAGGTCCAAGAATGGATCTGGTTTTTATTTTGGCCGAACAATGAAGAAATGGCTAGGCTATAAAAAATGGTGCGATTCCAATGAATCTACCAGTTAGATTGTACTATATACATGAGGGAGCAGGAGTTAGGGCACAAGACAGCAAATGCATTTGCCGGAGATGGAGCAAGAGTAGTCTTTGAAATTATTGAGAGCACGACTCTTTAAAAAAAGATCACAGATGCGGCACAGGCTGCAGATCCCATTTTATTTTTCGCTTCTCCATGGACAAGGCGGTTATAGGCCAAAATATTGTTGTCGGCGGGCTTGTGAGGAAATAATAAGGAGGTATATGGATGAATATTCACGAGATTGGCAGTCTTTTAGAAAAGGTAAGGGCAGTAAATCCGCTGGTTCATAATATTACAAATGTCGTTGTCACCAATTTCACTGCAAATGGCCTTTTGGCAATCGGCGCTTCGCCAGTAATGGCATATGCACATGAAGAGGCAGCTGATATGGCCAAAATCTCAGGTGCATTAGTTCTGAACATGGGAACCTTGACTGAAAAAGAGGTACAAAGCATGCTAATCGCCGGAAAATCAGCTAATGAGCACGGAGTTCCGGTAATCCTTGATCCGGTTGGTGTGGGAGCAACTGCTTATCGGACGGATACTGCCAGAAGGCTTTTAGAAGAGTTAAATATTTCAATAATTAGAGGGAATGCGGCAGAGATCGCCAATGCAGCAGGCCAGCAATGGGAAATAAAAGGGGTGGACGCAGGTAAAAGCAATGGAGATACAGTTGCACTCGCCCAGGCAGCTGCAAGTGAACTTGGTACTATCACAGTCATCACAGGAAAACAGGATATCGTATCAGACGGAAATTTTACTTACAGTATAAACAATGGACACCCCTTTCTAACGAAGATAACAGGGGCCGGCTGTTTGCTGACTTCTGTGGCAGGGGCATTCTCAGCTGTGGAAAAAGATCTAATGAAGGCAGCTGTCTCCTCATTGGTTGTTTACGGTGTGGCTGCTGAAATGGCCGCCGAAGCTTCGAATAATCGAGGGCCGGGAACTTTCCAAATCGAGTTTTTGAACAGCTTATATAACATTACGGCTTCAGATGTTGAAGGCCGCGGTTCTTTTAAAAAAATCAGCGAATAGGAGGCTTCATATATATGAGAGTGACAAAAGCATTGACCATAGCTGGTTCAGACAGCGGAGGCGGGGCTGGCATACAGGCCGATTTAAAAACGTTCCAGGAACTTGGTGTTTATGGCATGTCTGCCTTAACCGCAGTTACCGCCCAAAATACAAGAGGCGTCCAGGGAGTTTTTCCAATGACAGCTGAGGCTGTGGTTGCACAAATCCGGTCTATAGGGGAAGACCTTAGGCCAGAAGCGATTAAGACAGGAATGCTTTTTAGTGCTGAAATTATCGAAAGAGTATCCCGTGAAATAATCCGTTATGACTGGGAAAATGTCGTCATTGATCCAGTCATGATCGCAAAAGGCGGAGCAAGCCTGCTTCAGAAAGAGGCGATTGATGCCATGAAGGAATTCCTAATTCCCCTTTCGATGGTGATCACCCCAAATATCCCGGAGGCTGAAGTACTAACAGGCCTTACGATCAAGTCAGATTCAGATAAAAAAGAAGCTGCAAGGAAACTGCACCGGATGGGGGCAAAGAACGTCATCATAAAAGGCGGCCATGACGAAGCAGAAGACATTGCTGCAGACCTATTATTTGATGGTGACAGTTTTATTGAGTTGAAGAGTGAGAGAATCCAGACGGCCAATACACACGGAACCGGCTGTACCTTTTCGGCTGCCATCACTGCGGGGCTGGCTGATGGTCTAGATGTGCCGGAAGCTGTCAAAAGAGCAAAGAAGTTTATCCAAGCAGCTATAAAAGACGACTTGCAGATCGGAAGCGGTCATGGACCGACCAATCATTGGGCCTATAATAGGCAGCAAAAGGAGAACTTTGCACATGGCAGTAAATTCTGAGGCGATAAGAAAGTTTTTGAGAGTTTATTTTATTATGGGGAGCGTAAATTGCCAAAAAGATCCCGAAGAGGTCCTTCTTGCAGCAATTAGAGGAGGCATCTCACTCTTTCAGTTCCGTGAAAAAGGCAATGCCTGTTTACAAGGGGAAGACAAGCTCCAGCTGGCAAAAAAGCTGCAAACAATCTGCAGGAATAACCAAATCCCTTTCATTGTAAATGATGATATAGAACTGGCATTAGAGATCGATGCGGATGGCGTCCATATTGGCCAGGAAGACGAATCTGCTGATATCGTACGCCAAAAAATCGGCAGCAAAATTCTTGGGGTCTCAGCACATAATTTGATTGAAGCAAGGAAAGCAATAGATGATGGTGCAGATTACCTTGGAATTGGGCCCATTTATCCGACTTCCACAAAGGAAGACGCAAAAGCCGTGCAAGGGCACAGCTTTTTAAAAGAATTGAGAGCCTTGGATATCCAAATTCCTCTGGTTGGAATAGGAGGCATTACCGCTGAAAATGCGGCTCCAATAATCGGGGCGGGTGCAGACGGCGTTTCTGTCATCACAGCAATCAGCCAGGCAGAATCTCCGGAAGAATCAGCCCGGCTGCTATCCATTGCTGTACTAAATGAACTAAATGAACTAAAAAATGTCCATTAAGCTGGGCATTTTTTAATGTTTATGATGACTGTACACCAAATTTATTAGCAAGGACATATGATTTTAGAGGTGAATTACCTGGTTCTTTAAGATATCATCAACTTCGGGCATTTTATCGTCAGCTCTGCGAAAAATAACATCATAAAAGCCATTTTATTATCAACTTCTTTAATATATCATCAACTATGCCTCATATATCATCAACTGCAAAATCAGCATTCTGCCTATGAGAAATTTGTATGCTTTCAACTAGATTGATGAATTCTTTAATTTCTTTTCAATTGTTTCCTCTCAATATCCTTATGTTCTTATTAAATGTTTGAAACCATCCAGTTTACCCCATCCTATGGAGGGCAGCTTTTTATCAAATAATAAAAAAGAGGGATGGGCTTTTGAAAAAATGGATGGAAATCGGCCTTTATATTCAAGGTGCGGTTTTAATGCTTATCGTGTATTACGGCTTTTTTACTGGTCTGGTCGCAGCGGAAACGAAAATAATTGAAATTGAAGGGAAGGTAACGGAGAAATATCATCGAGATTCAGTAGATAATTATTTAAGCAATTACCATATTCACCAGGAATATTGGATTCGGATGGAAGATGGGAAATCGGTTGAACTCACAGCCTCTCTTTATGAGGGTATCCAGCAGGGAGAAAACATAAAATTAGTACAGATGAATGCAGGAACCATGATTCTCAAGAAATAGGCACGCTATATAGCAAGCCTATTTTTATTTCCACCGCTTTCTTGTCAGAATTGTTTCTATATTTTACAATAGCTTTATTGCTGCCTGGCATCACAGGTGCGGGGGTGTATGGATGAAAGTTATGAAATGGCTATTTACGAACAAACAGACACTTTCGGAGTTTCTGGCGGTTAGCGTATTTTTACTGTTTCGGCACTCGTTTTTATCATGGCAATTTTGTTTCTGCCCAGATTGCTTGAAGCAGCAATTTCTTGGTTTCTCGGCGACAATGATCAGGTAATTTTACAAAAATATTATATTGGCATGTTCTTATTGGTGCCGATATTAGCGTTTATCGTCCAATTTACGATGCTTTAACCATGCAGAAGAATGATAAACATGTTAATCTGATAGTCTGTTAGATTTTCAGCATAAGGAGAAATTAATAACAATGAAACTTGTTTCCTGGAATGTAAATGGAATTAGAGCCTGCGTGAAAAAAGGCTTCATAGATTACTTTAAAGAGGTGGATGCGGATATTTTCTGTATCCAGGAATCCAAGCTGCAGGAGGGACAGATAGAGCTCATCCTCGAAGGGTACCACCAGTATTGGAACTATGCTATAAAAAAAGGATACTCCGGTACAGCTGTTTTCACGAAAAAAGAGCCGCTTACAGTTCGATATGGCTTAGGTGATAACGAAGCAGAGCCGGAAGGCAGAATTCTTACACTTGAATACGATGAATTTTATCTTGTAAATGTCTATACACCTAATTCTCAGCGTGATTTGGCACGGCTTCCTTACCGGCTCGAGTGGGAGGACAGAATCCGGGAGCATCTGCTGGAGCTTGACAAGGTCAAGCCGGTTATTTTGTGCGGAGATTTAAATGTAGCCCACCAGGATATTGATTTGAAAAATGCGAAGTCCAATCGAGGCAATTCTGGTTTTACAGATGAAGAACGCGGACAAATGACCGTACTCCTGAATTCCGGCTTTGTTGATTCATTCCGCTATAAATATCCACAAGCAGAGGGAGCCTATACGTGGTGGTCATATATGGCCAAGGTACGCGAGCGGAATATAGGCTGGCGGATTGATTACTTCCTAGTTTCCGATAGGATCAAAGATAAGATAATAGATGCCGGGATTCATTGTGATATTATGGGCAGCGACCATTGCCCGATTGTGCTTCAACTGGATATGTAAGAAATAGAGCCCCTGTTTAGCAGGGGTTTTTATTTTGGAAAATCTGGCAATACTTTTATTAATTATTCAAAAAGGAATGGTTAAAGTGAACAAAACAGAGATGCTCAAACTTTTTGTTCTTATTGAAAGAGTATATCCTGGTTTTCGTTTAAAAAATGATATAGTCCATTACTATTTTAAAAAATGCGAGGAAATGGACTATGAACAGGCAATGGCATCTATTAAGGATCATATCCGAAAAAGCCCCTATCCTCCGTCAATTAGCAGTATTGCGGCTAAAAGCTTTAGGAGTAATTCTTCATCATCTTCCGATCCCCGTGCCTGGCAAGAAGAATATATTCTTTCTTCTGATATTTCTTAAATTCATGCTCCGGAAATGCTATAATACATACGAATTAAAAATAGAAATAAAGGATGAGTTCGTAATATGCTAAAAACAACGATCGGAAAATTTAGATTTATGGGGTTCCTCGAAGGGGGTTCATTGCTACTCCTTTTATTTATTGCAATGCCGCTTAAATATGCTGCAGGAATTCCTGAGGCTGTAAGAGTGGTTGGCTCTCTGCACGGTTTTCTGTTTATAACCTATCTTTTCGTCATAGCCTACACTACATTTAAAATAAGATGGTCTCTAAAATGGGCTGCAAGCGCTGTAGCAGTCGCATTTATACCATTTGGCAATTTTATTTTAGACATTTTTTTGAAAAAATCCTCTTTAACAGATTAATAGAAGCAGTGGGAGCCTGCGATTATGCAGGCTTTTTAATTTCCAATTCTCTTACAAATCCATCTGGATTTTTGATAAAATATAAGAAAGATATAGGATTGGAGTAAGTAAATGGGAGATGAACTGCTATTATAATATGTTTTTATTTTTACAGGCATTTTAATATTTTTCGGGTCAGTGCACGATGGGTTTCGTGTCCAGAGGCAGAAAGGAATTATTTCGGAATCATGGGTAATGCCGCTTTTACTTTTTATGGGCTGGCTCGTCCAGCCGATGCTGTGGTTAAATATTTTTAAAATGGAGCCTATTATATACATTTTAATTCTTTCACTAGCCGCATTTATCTATCTTGCTGTACATATATATCGAAAAGGACGTGTATTTGTTATTCACGAAACTTCCAAAAACATTCTGCTTGAAAGAGTAAGAACCGAACTGAACCATTATTCGATTTCCTATAATGAAAAAGAAATAGCGGACAGCAAAAAAGTGATTTTTACTCTCCCTGATGAAGATGCAGTCATAAAAGTAAGCTGGCGAAGTGAGGAAAAGCAGTTTCAAACTTTCCGTTTAAGCTTCAAAAAATGGTGGAGAATTTACTATTATGAAGAAATCAAGGAGAATATTAAAGACTTTTTCAAAGAAGAAAGAGATGGAAAGGTATTTTGGAAACAGATATTGACCAATGCCGGGACCGGGGCGTTTATCTTAGGAACGATGATCTTTCTGTTTTTCACAATTAAGCCTTAAACATGGAATCCTGCAGCTAGAAATGCTGCAGGATTTTTGTTTTCCAGGATTGACAGGTTAATAAACTGCATAATCTAGCTCTTTATAGAATAAATATCAGGATGTAAGCGCTTTCTTATTTTATAAAAAGGAGGTTGATTATGTCTTTAACCAAAAAAATCCTTATCGGTATGGGCTTGGGTATTGCAGTTGGATTGATTTTTAATTTGGCTTTGCCAGGATGGTATGAGGCTGCTTCGACATATGTGCTGGCGCCATTAGGGAAAATTTTCGTCAACCTGATTAAAATGCTTGTCGTTCCTATCGTTATTGTTTCTTTGATCCTGGGGACTGCTGGAATTAGCGACCCGAAAAAACTTGGCCGGATTGGCGGCAAAACGATCTTATTTTTTCTTATAACAACGGCAATAGCACTTGTCTTAGCCCTCGGTGCCGGGATGCTGTTCCAGCCGGGAGCAGGTGAATTCCAGCTGGATGGCGCAAATTTTGAGGAAAAAGAAGCACCGCCGGTCATGGAAACACTTATTAATATCATTCCCGCTAACCCTTTTGGGGCCATGGTTCAGGAATCCATGCTTCAAATTATCGCATTTTCCATTATTATCGGATATGGATTAGCAAGACTGGGGGAAAAAGTGTCAGGTGTGCTTCATTTGATTGAACAAGCGAACGAAGTCCTCATGTATCTGGTGCAGGCGATTATGAAATTTGCCCCATACGGCGCTTTTGGCTTAATTGCCGTTGCTATAGGCGGACAGGGAATGGAAGCCATAATGGCTATGGGCAAATATATGTTCGCTGTCCTATTTGTTCTGCTGCTTCATCTTGTCATCACATACGGCTCCGCCATTTCTTTCCTTGGCAAAATGAACCCTATCCAATTTTTGAAAGAATTCTCTCCTGCCATGGTGGTAGCTTTCAGTACTTCAAGCAGCTCAGCCACGCTGCCAATTTCAATGAAAACAGCACAGAATAATCTCGGCGTCTCGAAAAGCGTGAGCAGTTTTGTTCAGCCGCTGGGAGCCACGATTAATATGGATGGAACTGCTATCATGCAAGGGGTTGCGACGATCTTCATTGCTCAGGTATACGGAATTGAATTAGGGCTGGGGCAATTGCTGACAGTTATTTTAACAGCTACCTTAGCAAGCATCGGAACGGCTGGCGTTCCAGGGGTAGGCTTAATCATGCTTTCCATGGTCCTCACATCTGTCGGACTCCCTGTTGAAGCGATTGCTCTAGTTCTGGGTGTGGATCGTCTCCTGGATATGTGCCGTACGGCCGTAAATATTACCGGTGATGCGGCATGTGCAATTATCGTTGACAGGGGCGAAAAATCTGCGGACGTGCCGAAAACAGCATAAAATTTCTGGAAAAGATTCTTTATTTTTGCTATAATTCTATTGAATTTAATAGAAAGGTTTTCTAGGGTTCCGCAGCACATTGCTGGACTGGTCCGAGAGAAAACTCATAGCTTTTGCAGCTATGCCACGGAAGGACAAAAGCCTGGGAGATACTGTTAATCAGATATCTCCCAGGCTTTTTCATTTTTTGAGCACTACTATTATAAGAAGGGAGCGGTTATTTTGCATTGGCTAAAAGTATTTATTGCCGCATTTTTTGAAGTATTTTGGGTTATCGGCTTAAAGCATGCAGACAGTCCTTTAACTTGGACAGGCACCATTTTAAGCATTGCTATAAGTTTTTATTTAATGATTATGGCAGGGAAAGTTCTCCCGGTCGGAACTGTTTATGCCGTATTTGTAGGGATGGGAACAGCTGGTACCGTCCTGTCCGAAATTATATTTTTCGATGAGCCTTTGAAATTTTCTAAAATAATTCTTGTACTTGTTTTATTAATAGGCGTGCTTGGCTTGAAGCTGGTGACAAATGAAGGAGAGGCTGAAGGAGGTGAGACTTCATGAGCTGGGTGTACCTCATTCTTGCAGGGCTGTTTGAAATGACAGGTGTAACTATGATCAACAGCTGGCATAAAAATCGCAATTGGCAATCGCTAGTGATGTTATTTGGAGGATTTGGAGCTAGCTTTTTATTTCTTGCATTAGCCATGAAGAGTCTGCCGATGGGAACCGCCTATGCAGTATGGACAGGCATAGGTGCTGCAGGCGGTGCAGTTCTTGGCATGATTTTTTATGGGGAGCCAAAGGATGCAAAACGAATATTCTTTATTGGAATGGTACTTAGCGCAGCTATCGGGCTTAAGCTAATTTCCTAGAAAAGAGGCCATGGAAATAATGGCCTCTTTCATTTGTCATATTGAATAAAACGAAACAAAAATATATCCAGTTCTTACCTTCCCTTACATTTCTTCATAAATTATAATGATACTAATAAATCATCAAAGGCAGGTATAAAATGACCAAATCATCAATCGTATTTACAGGAGGCGGCTCAGCAGGGCATGTCACCCCAAATATCGCCATTATAAATGAACTTTCAAAAGAAGAATGGGATATTCATTACATAGGTTCAAAAAAAGGAATAGAAAAAGAACTGATTACTGCCATGCATATACCTTATTACGGGATCAGCAGCGGAAAATTAAGGAGGTACATGGATAAAGAGAATGTGAAGGACATATTCCGTGTATTAAAAGGAATTCTGGAAGCAAGAGAGCTTCTGGGAAAGATAAAACCGAAACTTGTCTTTTCAAAAGGCGGCTTTGTTTCTGTTCCGGTTATTATTGCGGCAAATTCCTTAAAAATACCTATATATATACATGAAAGCGACTTGACTCCAGGTTTGGCGAATAAAATCTCACAGCGCTTTGCTACCAGGATATTTACGTCCTTTGAAGAAGCTGCAAAGCATTTTCCGGCTGATAAAACATCAGCGATCGGTTCGCCAATCAGGAGGGAGATTTTTTCAGGTGATAAAGAAAGCGGAAGAAAGCTGCTGGGGTTTACAGAAGAAAAACCCATTTTGACTGTAATGGGCGGCAGCCTTGGAGCTAAAAGAATAAACGAAACAATAAGGGAAGCTCTAAAGGAGCTTACTTCCACATACCAAGTCGTCCACCTGTGCGGAAAAGGGCAAATAGATAATAGATTAATAAACATTCCGGGCTACCGGCAATTTGAATATGTCAACGAAGAACTTCCTGATATTCTTGCTGCAACCGATACGATCGTGACAAGGGGAGGCTCCAATGCCATTTTTGAATTCCTGGCTTTAAAAATACCCATGCTAATCATCCCGCTGTCCAAAAAACAAAGCCGGGGCGATCAGATTTTAAATGCAGAAGCCTTTACAAAAAAAGGATACTCACTGATGCTGGAAGAAGAGCATTTAACCAAAAACAGCCTCATTCAATCACTCGAAAAGCTTGAATCAAGCAGAAGCAAAATCAGAAGTGCAATGGGAGCCTCAGCAATGAGCAACGCCCTTTCAGTCCTGATAAAAGAAATTCAAAAAATATAGACTAATACCAAAGAGATAAGCAAGCTTGAACGGGAGATTCCTAATGACTTTTCTGTAACAGAAGACCATACTTGATCATTCATTAATGGATGAAATTAACATCAAGCTTCCTAAAAAAATAGTTTAAAGCAGCATATTGGACTGAAAGGGATGATTAAATGTCTTACCAGGAGAATTGTCCATTTTGCAATCCTCAACATGATCGGCATCAGCATATCATTTTTGAGAACGAAACATGTTATTTCCTGCAGCATGACAAAGAACAGGATGTATTGGAGGGGAGCGGAGTTATTGTACCGAAAGCCCACCAAAGAGATGCCTTTCACTTAACACCTGAAGAATGGAACGATACATATGAACTATTGCAAAGAGCGAGAGAATATCTAGATCTCACATTTTCTCCCAACGGCTATACTTTAGGATGGAATGCAGGTGAAGCATCGAATCAAAGTATTCTTCATTGCCATCTGCATATCATACCGAGATATAATGATGAGCCGTATGCTGGTAAAGGGTTAAGACACTGGATAAAGCAGCCAGAGAACAAAAGAAAATGTAATAAAATAAGTCGGGAAGAAACACACAGCGGATAAATCTGTGTGTTTTTTTGCTCAAATCGTTTAAATGTTTTAATTAAACAAGGTGAGGATTGAACATAATGGAGAAAAAATATGCACTCATTACTGGCTGTTCAAGCGGCTTTGGAGCCTTAATGGCTATTGAATTAGCCAAAAACAGCTTTCATGTCTTAGCTACAATGAGAAGTACAAATAAAGCAGATTTATTAATGGAACTGGCTAACAGGGAAGGGGTGCAGAGTCATCTATCCATTCATGAATTGGATGTAACTTCTTCCCATTCAATAGAAAACCTGAAAGGTTTGCTGCAGCAGCTGCCTTCGGTCGATGTACTGATTAACAATGCAGGCTATGCTGGTGCAGGGTTTGCTGAGGAAGTTCCGCTGGATGAATACAGAGCCCAATTCGAAACAAATGTATTTGGAACGATTGCTGTAACCCAGGCGGTTCTGCCGTTTATGCGTGCACAAAGAAAAGGAACGATCATCAATATGAGTTCCATCAGCGGCAGGGCAGGGTTTCCAGGATTGTCTCCATATGCAGCCTCCAAATTCGCAATAGAAGGCTGGAGCGAATCGTTAAGGCTCGAAATGAAACCGTTTGGCGTTCATGTAGCCATGCTGGAACCTGGTTCATTTAAAACAAGTATTTGGTCAACCGGAAAAAAGATAACGGAAAAATCATTAAGAAAAGACTCGCCATATTATGTGTACATGACAAAGATTCAGGATTATCTTGATAAAAGCGAGCCAAATTATGAAGATCCAATTATTGTGGCAAAAAAAGCAGTCAGCATCGCCTTGAAGAAAAAGCCAACATTAAGATATCCAGTCGGAAAAGGGGTTAAAACGAGAATCAGCTTAAAAAATTTATTGAGCTGGAAAAGCTGGGAAAACATCATTTTAAAAAAATTATACAAAAACTATTTTATAAACAAGTAACCTGTAATGATTAGGCCCAATAAGAAAAAGGCAAAAGTTCCTGCAAGAAATGGATTCAAATGGATAAAAAAATTTGCCCGCTCTTCTTCATTCATATGTGTCACCATATTCAGCTTTGAATCGGCAATCACATTATTGGTCCACGCGTCACCCTGGGAAAAGCCAAACAAGCTCAGAGCGAAAAGGACAAAGCTGCTGTAGGCAATTGTATCAAGAAGAGGGAAGTGAAAAAAATAAGAAACTCCTCCTGCTAAAATGGCTTCAAATAGCAAGAATGTCATGCTCCATAGCAAAAACTTTTTTTGTCTAGACATTCTGGGCCTCCTTATTATTAGCTTTACTAATTAAACGGATGAACAGATTAAAAGTTTCAAAATTTTCCTTTTTTTATTCTCTTTTCTGAAGTTCCTATTCCCCTGATTAAATTTCAAATATCAAGAGAAAATAAAAAAACTACCAATAATCATCAGGGGGAGATGGAATGAAAAATGGGAAGAAATCATTAATCATATTACTTTCACTCATGACCCTGCTGTTTGTCTGGAATCAAACGAAAGCGCAAGTATCCGGGCCATCAACCATCCATTTGCGGTTAATGGAAACAACCGATTTGCATGGGAATATGATTGGATATGATTATAAAGATCAAAAAAAGACAGTCGAATTTGGGCTTTCCAGAACGGCAACCCTGATAAAACAGGCGAGGGAAGAGGTCGCCAATTCACTGCTTTTTGATAATGGGGATATATTGGAAGGAAATGCACTGGATGAATATGCGTATAGGAGCCATCCGCTGGACCTTGCAAATGTCCACCCGGTCTTTAAAGCAATGAACACTCTGCTTTACGATGCAGCTACAGTAGGCAACCATGAATTTAACTATGGGATTGATTTTATGGAGGAAAGTTTAAGGGGAGCAAACTTTCCCTACATAAATGCCAATATATATGTGGAAGACAGAAATCAATTTGAAGAAGATGACCTCAATTATTTCAATCCATACACCATCCTTGAAAAGGAAGTGACAGATACGGCTGGGGAGAAACACAAGCTGAACATAGGGGTGATCGGCTTCATAACTCCCATTGTCGCAGAGTGGAATAAGGAATATTTTCGAGGCAACCTTAAAGTGAAAAATATTAAAGAAACGGCTGAGCACTTCATACCGATAATGAAAAGCAAGGGAGCGGATATCATTGTGGCACTTGCTCATACTGGTCTGCAATCAGATAAGGGATTGGATGAGAAGAAAGGCAACTCTGTATATGCGCTTAGCAAGGTGAAAGGAATTGATGCCATCCTTTTTGGCCATAGCCACAGTGTTTTTCCTGTCAGGGATGAATTGCAGGAAGTTCCTGGGATTGACTTGAAATCGGGTACTATAAATGGAACGGCTGCGGTCCAGGCGGGATATTGGGGCAATCACCTTGGACTCATTGACTTAAAAATTGTTAAACAGAATGGAGAATTTAAGGTCAAAAGCAGCATCTCTTCCATTAGGCCAGTCTATCGGACCATCAATAAAAAAAGCAGGCCAGCCATTCCCCCAGACCCGATTATTGAACAAATTATTAGAAATGCCCATAAAGAAACATTGGAATTATTGAGAAATAAAAAATAGCCCCTTTCGTGAAACGAAGGGGCTTTTCCAATTAAAAATCTTTCTCTGTATCTCTTGTAGATGGGTCTGATATTCTGTTTGCAGATTCTGGGATCGCGTCATACACAGCAGGATCTACTTCATTGATTGATCCATCTGCCAGTGCATTGAATAAATCGTAAAGAGGAGCCTTGACTGTTTCTTTCAGCATACCAGCCTGTTTTTGGCCTAAAGTCTGGCTTTGGCCTTTAATTTCCATCAGCATAATGGCTGCATCATTTAATGCAAAGGCACCAAGTGCAGTACCTGGAAGATTGACATCAGGATATTTCTGGACTGCTCCATAATGAGAGAATCCCCTTTGCAATGTCTCGGAAGCAAGGGCATTTATCTGTTTGCCCAATTTAAGAACATCTTCGTCAACTTCATAGTGTTCTCCTGTAAATGGATCTGTATATGGGTCTGCCACTACTGCAGCCAGCTGCATCGGTACAGAGCGATTATCTTCATCGGAGACCGCATTGAATCCGCGGTGATGGACATCAACAAACACATCAGGCTTTAATTCCTGGAAGACGCTTGTTACTGTTCTTGCTTCAGCTGTTACATAAAATCCGCCGAAGTTACTATTATTAGTGGTTCTATCATTTAGAAAAGCGGCTACTTCTTCTTTATCCTGGTCTTCAACTCTAAAATTCAAATTCGGATTGTAGTCGCGATTTTGGTCGTATCCCGGAATTCCGTAAACGATACGCCCATTATTATTCTGAGCTCTTTCGCTTCCATCGCTGTTATAGTACCATGGAGCATTAGTTCCTTCCGGAAGGTCAATGTTCTCCGGCAGCCAGGTTTGATGAGTATACCTTGTTGGATACCATTTTCCTTCATACTGGTTGTCTGCCCCCTCAGGATTGATGCGAGGCATAATCCAAATAGACACCTTGTCCAGCATATCATTTACCTCTTTCGATCCGGAAGATAATTTTTGAATGATATCAATAGCAGCTTCTGTACCGATTTGTTCGTTCCCATGAATTTGCGTCGTGATAAGTACCCGTTTTTTATTGGGATCGGCATCACCGAATTTCACAACATATAATGGCTCGCCTTTATCCTCTTCAGTTTGGTAGCCATCAGGAGACTGGTTGGAGTAGCCGGCAATTTCCAGCTTCATTTTGCCTTTAGATGAGGCTTCAAGCTTTTGAAGTTTCTGGTACAGCTCTTCATTTGACATATAGCTGGATAAAGAAATATTTTGTTCATTTTCAATGTAAGGTCCATTCGGGTTTGATTGCGGGTCTGCAAAGACAGTTGATGATGAGATCATTGTAAGTGCCAGTGCTGCAGGAATTACTGCTTTAGAAATTTTCTTCATTCTACATCCTCCTAAATTTTAAATTTAATATGTACACCGAAAATTTCGTGTTGCTCAATAAATAGTTTAATAGATGAAAGGGTTAAAGTTAACTGAAAATATTTTATTTTAAAAAAAAACGATTCAAAAGATATAGAAGAGAAAGGTTTTATCTATGTAAAAGGAACCGGATCTTATAGGATATTATTACCAAGATAGCCGATGCAAAAAAGGCGCCCGGACTTCTGGACGCCTTTTCCTTAAGAAATTGCAAATTCTTCGTTTTTTAAGTCTGTAATAAACATATGGCCAGGGGAGTGAGTAATCATGATTTCCGGTTTCACATGCATGGCGACTGCCTGAGGTGTAACTCCGCATGCCCAAAAAACAGGGACCTCACTTTCTTTAATGGTGACAGTATCTCCAAAATCAGGCTGATTGATATCTTTTATCCCGATGGCTTCCGGATTGCCAATATGAACTGGTGCGCCATGGACGGAAGGGAAGCGGCTTGTCACCTGTACCGCTCTGATCGCATCCTTTTCTGACATCGGCCTCATGCTGACAACCATCGGCCCCTCAAATCGGCCTGATTTCACAGATTCTATATTGGTTTTATACATGGGTACGTTACGATTTTCCTCAATATGCCGAATGGGAATATGATGATTAAGCAATGCTTCCTCAAAGGTAAAACTGCACCCAGAAGAAATCCAACTAAATCATCTCGCCAATAAGAGCTGATGTCTGTTAGCTCTTCAGCCAGTTCACCGTTTCGGTAAATCCTGTACTTTGGGATATCCGTCCGAAGGTCAGCATCTGGAGCTGACAAAGGGGGGATAGGCGATCCTGGTTCAGTGACATCAATAATCGGACATGATTTAGGATTTCTTTGGCAAAAAAGCAGAAATTCAAAGGCCATTTCCTTTGGAAGTATGGCCAGGTTCGCCTGAATATAGCCATTTGCCATTCCGGCAGTAGGCTTGTCCCAGGCTTGGCTGCGAATTAATTTACGTGCTTCAGCAGGACTCAACAGAGAAGGAGCATTCATGAAAATTTCCCCTTTCACTCTTATTTAAATAGCTGTGGAATGCCATTTATTAAAGAATATACACCCATGTATGACATGGCAATAACGATAACTATACCAAAGAGTGTCATCCAAAGCGGATGCTTATAATCGCCGACAATTTTTGTTTTGTATGCTGCAACAAGCATGACACCCAATGCAATCGGCAAAATTAATCCATTTAGTGAACCAACTAATACGAGTATTTTTACTGGTTTGCCGATGATGACAAATACAAGAGTGGATATAGCGATAAACGCAACAATAAGCCATTTATGGTATTTTTCCAGTGTAGGGCTGAACGTACGGATGAACGAAACAGACGTATAAGCTGCGCCAACCACGGATGTAACAGCAGCGGCCCACATAACAACCCCGAAAATTTTATAGCCTATGTTGCCCGCTGCCAATTGGAAAACGGAAGCAGGCGGGTTGGAAGGATCAAGTGCAAGCCCCTGGGAAACCACACCCAAAGCAGCTAAGAATAGGAAGATTCGCATAATGGAAGCGATCCCGATTGCACTAATGGAGCTTTTGGTTACTTCAGGAAGGGCTTCTTTTCCTTTTACACCCGCGTCTATCAAACGATGTCCGCCAGCGAAAGTAATATAACCGCCAACTGTTCCGCCTACTAAAGTAATAATAGCTAGAATATCAATTTTATCGGGAACAAAGGTTTTGGCGACAGCTTCGCCAACCGGGGGCTGGGCCGTGAACATAACATATATGGTAAGGCCAATCATGACAAAGCCTAATATTTGAGTAAAGCGGTCCATCAGTCTTCCAGCTTCTTTTACAATAAAGATTCCTATTGCCAGAATTCCGCTCAGCAAAGCTCCCATTTCAGGAGAGATGCCGAAAATAACATTGGTTCCCAAACCCGCACCTGCAATATTTCCAATATTAAAAGCCAAACCGCCCATTACAATCAGGGCAGCCAGGAAATAGCCAAGCCCAGGCAAGATATCGTTTGCAATATCCTGTGCCCGCTTCTCGGAAACCGCAATAATCCGCCAAATATTCATTTGTGCTCCAATATCAATAATAATCGATACTAATATAACAAAGCCGAAGCTAGCCAGGAGCGTTTCAGTAAATACAGTTGTTTGTGTCAGGAACCCGGGCCCGATGGCTGATGTAGCCATCAGGAACGCGGCACCCAGCAAAAGACTTGCATTTGATTGCTTTTTCACTCATTTTCCCCCTGTTTTGTTTAATTTTAAAGTGTCTCGGATAAAAATTTAAGAAACATGGCCCCAATACCGCCTTTTGTTTGTGAAAAAGGCGATCCAAGGAAATGAAATTTAGGGTTATCGCCAACTTTGCAAAAAATATCATCAACTTTGCCTATATATCGTCAACTAAGCATTTTTATCATCAGCTTTTGCCAAATTTCATCAACTCAGGCCAAAATATCATCAACTTCCCATAAAGGACTTGTTCATCTCAAAAAATCACTAATTTTTGCTACCTTAATCCCTGCATCCTTCAGAGCAGTTGGGATATATTTAGCAAATTCAAGTGCGCTTTCACCGTCCCCGTGAATGCATATTGTGTTGGCTTCTATAGAAACTTCCGTACCTTGAATAGAAGTCACTTTACCTTCCTTAACCATTCGGATCACTTGGTTGACCGCAGCAGTATGATCTGTGATGAGCGCATTGCTTTCCCTCCTTGAAGTCAGCGTGCCATCCTCCTGGTATGTGCGGTCGGAAAAAACTTCATGGGCAGAGCGGAGACCAAGCTTTTTGCCGGCTTTGACTAGTTCACTTCCAGCGAGTCCGAATAAAATTAATTCAGGATCCACTTTGTAAACTGCCTCGGCAATTGCCTCTGAAAGGGAGGCGCTTTTGGAGGCCATATTAAACAATGCTCCATGAGGCTTCACATGCTGAAGCTGTCCGCCCTCTGATTTAACAAAAGCATGCAAAGCGCCGATTTGATAAACCACAAGATCATAAGCTTCCTGGGGTGTAATGCTCATTTCCCGCCGGCCAAAGCCTGAAAGGTCCTGTAAACCAGGATGAACGCCGATGCCAACATTCTTTTTCAAAGCCATCTGTACCGTTTTCCTCATTGTTGCAGGGTCTCCAGCGTGGAAGCCGCACGCAATATTGGCAGAAGTGATATAATCCAGGATTTCCTCATCCCGTCCCATCTTATATGCTCCAAAGCTTTCACCCATATCACAATTAATATCCACAATATGCATTGAAATTCCTCCTATCTGGTTTTCAAATGTATTCCTTGTTTTAATTCCTTCAGTTTCCATTCCCTGTTGAGATATAACCGCTGAGCCTCTTCATGCGAAATCTCTGTAAACCTTAAGGTATCACCTGGCTTGGCCTGCGCAAGCAGCGGAAGATCGACATAAGCCACTTGACCGATTTTAGGATAGCCTCCTGTTGTTTGCCTATCGGCGAGCAAAACGATTGGATTGCCATCCGGCGGAACTTGAATGGATCCGAAATTGACTGCTTCGGAAATTAATTCCGCCGGCTCTTTCAATGAAAGGAAAGGGCCCTTTAGCCTGTAACCCATTCTGTCTGACTGGGGAGTTACTTTAAAAGAAGCTTCAAAAAGGCTTGACCGGCTGTCCTTTGAAAATAATTCATATTGCCGGCCTTTCACGATCCGGATGACTGTATTGGACTCGAAAGCAGGGATGAGCTCTGCCGTGATAGACCAATCATTCTCTATAAAGGATTCATGCTCTAAATGATGAGATAAATAGTCCATCATTTTTCCCGATAATTCTGATGCTGCATCCAATTCAAGCAGGTCCCCAGCTTTTATTGCCCGTCCATTATAGCCCCCAATGCCAGCTCGAAGGTAGGTTGATTTGCTTTTCATGACTTCTGGGACGGAAATTCCGCCAGCTACAGCCAAATACGCCCGGCATCCTTGCCGGCAATGCCCGAATTTGAGTTCACTTCCTTTTTTTACAAAGACCGACCTCCAAGAGCGGACGGGCTTGCCATTTATTTCAGGACTTAAATCCCCGCCGCAAATTGAGATTAGGGCGTCTTTTTCGAAAGTGACCGTTGGCCCCAGCATCGTTATTTCCAAAGCAGGTTCATTTCCATCGTTTCCTGTCAGCAGATTCGCTACTCGATGAGAAAGAGGATCCATGCAACCGCTGGCAATCACTCCAAACTTTTGGAACCCGGTTCTTCCCAAATCCTGTATGCTGGAAAGGAGGCCCGGCTTTTCAATTTTCAGCATGACTCCGGTTCCTCCCGCTTCTCGTATTCTTCAAGGCTAATAGGTTTAAATTTAATTTTATCTCCAGCTTTTAACAGAGTAGGGGACTCATCATACGGACGAAATAGTTTAGCAGGAGTGCGCCCGATCAGCTGCCAGCCCCCTGGTGTTTCAATCGGATAAATCCCCGTCTGCATCCCGGCAATCCCAACAGTGCGCTCCGGTATTTTCAGTCTCGGAGATTTCCTCCGGGGTGCAGCTATTTTCTCAGACATGCCGCCAATAAAAGGGAATCCTGGTGCAAAGCCAATCATATACACCAAATAGTCACCTGAGGAATGAATTTGAATTACCTCCTCAGGTGTTATCCCATTATGCTTTGCTACAAACTCAAGGTCAGGACCATATTCACCGCCGTAGCATACCGGGATTTCCACTACTCTTGATTCTGGAGAATAGCTCACTTCAAGATCTTCCAGAAAGTTCTTAATTAACGAACAAACATAATCATAAGGAAGTAAACCATCTGAAATCTGATAGATTAGCAGAGGTTCATAAAAAATAGTGACTGTTGTATAGGCAGGTATATATTCAATCATCCAATCCGGAGGCAGATTTTCAAGTGCTGCTGTTAAGGTTTGGACCCTTTGATGGGATTCCTGGCTAATTTCATGCCCAAGTTCAATAAGAACAGCATTGTCTCCCAAAGGGTGTAATCGATATTCCAACTATTTCACCTCTTTCATAAAAAATTATTACTGTAATAATAATTTCTTCTTGTTCCTATTTGAAAACTGAAATCTAATTCTTTTGATAAGGGGGTGCCAACCCTGATTTACAGCCTTTCACATTAGAACAAGTCCAGTGTTTTCCAATATGCAGAATCTTAGGAAAGCTAAATATATTATTCTATAATAGACTGAAAATTCTTTTTGTGCAAATTATCCGGATAAACGGAAGACTAAAAAGGATGGGAGTATATCTTTTTACTTTACTGCATGGGATCTTTTTGAATCAGATTTTGAAAACTAACCATGAAAAAAGGTGCAAACCAGCCGGTTCACACCTTTTTCCAGATTCAGAAACAGGAACTCTATTGCATCAAGCCGAAGCGGAGAAGTATGGGCCTATGCTGCACTTGCATTCCCGCTGACCTTCTTGCAAAAGTTCCTTTTTTTGCAATGCCAAATGAATACCGTGAAGTCGCTGTAAACCTGATCATGGCTTCAGTCCCTCCTTTTGGGTTTGGCTTTGCATTACTGTCTTTTCCACGATTTTAGAAAAATAAAACATTTTGGCAATAACAAAAGCGCCTACAAAAATATAGAAATTAATGATAAGATAAAGTGATAGCTAAATAGAAATCCGTATGCCTACGGTAGAGGTTCTAGCTACCCTCTTTAAAAAACTAAGGAAAACAGGTCTGCTTTCTTAGTAGTCCTGTTTTTCTATTAAAAGGAGAATTTTCTAATGAAAAATGATAAAGCGCTTGTTGTGTTCAGCGGAGGCCAGGATAGCACCACTTGCTTATTCTGGGCAAAAGAACGTTTTGCAGAAGTAGAAGCAGTAACTTTTAATTATAACCAGCGACACAAGCTTGAGATTGAATGTGCCCGGAAAATCGCAAATGAATTGGGAGTCAAGCACCATATTCTTGATATGTCTTTATTGAATCAGCTGGCTCCAAACGCCTTAACCCGTGATGATATCGAAGTGAAGGAGGGAGGAGAAGGAGAACTTCCATCCACATTTGTACCGGGGAGAAATCTATTATTCCTATCTTTTGCAGGGGTGCTGGCAGGCCAGATAAATGCCAAGCATATCGTTACAGGTGTCTGTGAAACAGATTTCAGCGGATATCCCGATTGCAGGGACGTCTTTATAAAATCACTAAATGTTACATTAAACCTTTCGATGGATGGGCAGTTCGTCATTCATACGCCATTAATGTGGCTTAATAAGGCTGAAACTTGGAAACTGGCAGACAAGCTGAATGCCCTTGAATACGTGCGTGAAAAAACCCTTACCTGCTATAACGGAATTCCTGCTGACGGCTGCGGTGAATGCCCGGCATGCCATTTAAGGAGAAAAGGGCTTGAAGAATACCTTCAGAAGAAAGGGGAGCATTAAGCCATGTACGGATTCAGAATAGTAGATAAACTTCAAAAAATCGATAAGGACATTAAACGGGATCAGCTAAAGTACCACCACAAACGCGTATTGGTCAGCAAGGAATTTACATTTGATTCCGCCCACCATTTGCACTGTTATGAAGGAAAATGCAAAAACCTCCATGGCCACACATACAAGGTCATCTTTGGTATTAGCGGATTTGTGGATGATAAAGGATTGATGATCGATTTTGGCGATATTAAAGAAATCTGGAAAAATGAAATTGAGATTTACCTGGACCATAAATATTTGAATGAAACACTGCCCCCTATGAATACGACAGCAGAGAACATGGTTGTCTGGATTTTTGAGAAAATGGCGGAATCTATTCAAAATAGGAAAGATCAATATATTGGCGCAAGAGTTGAATTTGTCCGTCTTTATGAAACTCCTACAAGCTATGCAGAAGCGAGAAGGGAGTGGATGGAGGTTGAGTAAGATCCCAGTTCTTGAAATTTTCGGCCCGACGATTCAGGGGGAAGGAATGGTGATCGGCCAGAAAACGATGTTTGTCCGCACGGCAGGCTGTGATTATTCCTGCAGCTGGTGCGATTCTTCCTTTACATGGGATGGAAGCGCAAAAGATAGCATCCGCCAAATGGAGCCGGACGAGATTTGGAAAGAATTAAAGAAATTAGGCAGCGAGGGGTTCTCTTTCGTGACAATCTCAGGAGGCAATCCCGCTCTTTTAAAAAACCTTAATGAGCTTATTGCATTGCTGAAAGCAGAAAGGATAAAAATTTGTCTTGAAACCCAGGGAAGCCGCTGGCAGGATTGGTTTTTAGAAGTCGACGAACTGACTATTTCTCCTAAGCCTCCAAGTTCGGGAATGAACACAGATTTTGGAATCCTTGATATGATCCTCGAAAATCTGCAAAAAAGAAACGATGCTGAAAAGAATGTTTCCCTAAAAGTCGTCATCTTTAATGATAAAGACTATGAGTACGCTAAAAATGTTTATGAGCGATACCCCGGCATTCCATTTTATTTGCAAGTAGGAAATGATGATACAGCTTCAGCGGATGACCAGGAGCTTATTCAAAAGCTGCTCGCCAAATACAATTGGCTTATTGAAAAAACCATGAAAGACCACGATTTAAAAGATGTAAAAGTTCTTCCCCAGCTCCATACTTATATTTGGGGCAATAAGAGAGGCGTATAGTAGCTTGCTAGACCCGTACCTATTTTCGTGCGGGTTTTTCTAATTGGCAGCGTTTTACAGAAAAATTTGCTTGTCTTCAAGAATTATATGTTATTATAACGTTTGAACTTAGCATTATATACCAGTTCGAAATCTAATAGTTAGGGAGAGTTAGATGACTGATCAAACCATTATTCGATTTGATAGCGTTACAAAAAGGTATGATAATGACGAGCCAGTTTTGAATAATGTAAGTTTTGAAATTGAACGGGGGAAATTTTATACGCTTTTGGGTCCATCTGGCTGCGGCAAAACCACCATTCTCAGGCTGATTGCTGGTTTCATTGAACCTTCTGAAGGCGAAATCTATTTCAATGGGAAAATGATTAACCATGTGCCGGCTAATAAACGGCAGGTGAACACCGTCTTTCAGGATTATGCTCTCTTTCCCCATCTGAATGTTTTCGAAAATATTGCTTTTGGCTTGAAAATTAAAAAGATGAAGAAAGCCGAGATTGAGAATAAAGTGAAGGAAGCATTGCGCTTTGTCAATCTTGAAGGCTATGAAAATCGTGAAATTAAAGAGATGTCGGGCGGCCAGCGCCAGCGTGTGGCGATTGCAAGGGCCATTGTCAATGAACCAGAAGTCATTTTGCTTGATGAACCGTTATCTGCCCTGGACTTAAAGCTCAGAACCGAAATGCAGTACGAACTCAGGGAATTGCAGCAGAGACTTGGCATTACTTTTATATTTGTCACACACGACCAGGAAGAAGCACTGGCCATGTCGGATGAGATTTTCGTACTGAATAATGGCATTATTGAACAAAGCGGCACCCCTACAGATATTTACGATGAACCAATCAACCGTTTTGTTGCTGATTTTATCGGAGAATCGAATATAGTAAGCGGAACCATGATCCAGGATTATCGCGTTCAGTTTGCCGGCAAAACCTTTGAGTGTGTGGACGGTGGTTTTGAAACAAATGAAGAAGTCGAAATCGTTATCCGGCCAGAAGATTTAGCCATAACGGCACCTGATAACGGCAAACTCCAGGTAAAAGTGGATTCACAGCTGTTCAGGGGAGTCCACTACGAAATCTGCTGCTGCGACAACGATGGAAATGAGTGGCTGGTCCACTCGACCAAAAAGGCTGTTGTAGGGGATTCGATTGGCCTTCACTTTGACCCTGAAGCCATCCATGTTATGAGGCATGGGGAAACTGAAGATGAATTTGATAAGCGGCTTGAAGCTTATGAAGAGGGAAGCCATGAGGAATAATTCAAGGAACCTCTATTTGATACCATATGTTTTATGGATTGTGCTTTTTGTCATCACACCTTTGCTGCTTGTCCTATATTATTCCTTTTTTGATATAGAAGGGCAATTTACGTTTAAAAACTATAAGAAATTTTTTACGCCCGTCTATTTAAAAATGACATTAAGTTCGTTCTGGTATGCGTTTTTAATTACATTTTTTTCTTTGGTAATTGCCTACCCGACAGCATATTTGCTGACGAAAACAAAACATAAGCAGCTTTGGCTTCTATTAATCATACTGCCATCCTGGATTAACCTGCTCCTGAAGGCATACGCTTTTCTTGGCATATTTGGTACATATGGTGCAGCCAACAGCTTTTTGGAGGCAATGGGCATAGGAAGCAAGCAGATCCTTTTTACTGATTTCAGCTTCGTTTTTGTATCGGTTTATATCTTTTTGCCTTTTATGATATTGCCGATCTTCAATTCATTAGATGAGTTAAATCCAACACTTGTGGATGCTTCTAAAGATCTTGGGGGGTCCTCCTGGATAACGTTCAGGCGTGTTGTTTTTCCTTTAACTCTTGATGGCGTTAAAGCCGGTTGCCAGATCGTCTTTATTCCCGCCTTGTCGTTGTTCATGCTGACAAGGCTCATTGCTGGAAACCGGGTAATCACATTGGGGACAGCAATAGAACAGCATTTCCTTGTGACGCAGGACTGGGGAATGGGGTCGACGATAGCGGTATTCCTTATCATTGCAATGATCCTTATTATGGTCCTGACAGGCAGAAGAAAGCGGGGGATACTATAATGAAAAAAAACAGGAAACTGCCGGCAATTTATTTGGCTATTGTATTTGCGATCCTGTATGCCCCGATATTTTACTTGATCTATTATTCGTTCAACAGCGGCGGAACCATGTACCAGTTCGAAGGATTCACACTTGAATGGTATCGGGAGCTGTTTGATGATACAAGGCTTTTAATCATTGTTCTGAATACTGTTATTGTTGCATTACTATCTGCAGCTATTTCGACTATCATTGGAGTTGCAGGGGCGCTTGCCATAGCATATGCGAGAAAAAGAAGAGTGAAAACTACGCTGCTTTCACTGAATAATGTGCTGATTGTCAGCCCTGACGTCATAATTGGGGCCTCCTTTTTAATTCTTTTTACAATGATTGGCCTGAATCTGGGATTCATATCTGTTTTGCTGGCCCATATAGCTTTTAGCGTCCCAATTGTTGTATTGATGGTTTTGCCAAAGATAGAAGAGATGAGCCAGTCCATGATCTATGCTGCGATGGATCTCGGGGCAAGCAGGTGGGATGTTTTGTCAAAAGTCATTCTGCCTTATATTACTCCTGGCATTTTTACAGGCTTTTTCATGGCGTTGACATACTCGCTGGACGATTTTGCTGTAACTTTCTTTGTGACAGGAAACGGTTTTACAACCCTGTCAGTAGAAATTTACTCATTGGCAAGAAGGGGAGTTTCCTTAAATATCAATGCTTTATCTACACTGCTGTTTCTTTTCACCATTTTGCTTGTAGCAGGCTATTATGTCATCACCAAGCGAAATGGAAAGGCGAATGGGATGGGGGTAAGGCAATGAAAAAGCTCGTTCAAGCGCTCGCCGCAGTTTTAGCTGTTTCATTAGCCCTGCTGTACATTGTATCCCGTCTGAATTCTTCTCAGGGTTTAACTAGCGGCAGCACGCTGACCATTTTTAACTGGGGCGATTATATTGACGCTGAGCTCGTGGAACAATTTGAGCAAGAGACAGGCATTAAAGTGATTTATGAAACCTTTGATTCAAACGAAGCCATGATGACCAAAATTGAACAGGGCGGGACCGCTTATGATATTGCCGTTCCTTCCGAATATGCCATCGAAAAGATGAAGGAGGAAGGGCTTCTTTTGCCGGTAGACCATTCAAAAATTCCTAACTTAAAATATATTGACTCCCGTTTCATGGATTTGCCTTTTGATCCGGACAATGAATATTCCATCCCCTATTTCTGGGGTACTGTCGGAATTTTATATAACACAGATATTCTGGGTGACAAAAAAATCACAAGCTGGAATGACTTGTGGGATCATGAACTGAAGAATCAAATCCTTCTTATTGATGGGGCCCGTGAAGTAATGGGAATGGGGCTGAATAGTCTTCATTACTCACTGAATGATAAAAACAAAGATCACCTGGTTGAAGCGAAAACTAAACTTGATAAGCTCACACCAAATATTAAGGCTATTGTCGGAGACGAAATCCGGATGCTGATGGAAAATGATGAAGCAGGCATCGGAGTGGTTTGGTCCGGTACAGCGCAGGAACTCATGTGGGAAAAAGATAATCTTGAATATGTTGTACCTAGGGAAGGATCTAACCTTTGGTTTGACAATATGGTGATCCCTAAAACGGCTAAGAATCCAGCTGCAGCACATCGGTTTATAAATTTTATGCTTGATCCGGAGGTTGCTGCTCAAAATACCGAATATGTAGGATACTCCACGCCAAATAAAGAGGCGCTGAAATATATGGAAGAAGAAATCATCAGTGATGAGCGATTTTATCCTGATGAAGACATGACTGCACGCCTTGAGGTATATGAGAACTTAGGGAAAAAAATGCTTGCTTATTATAATGAACTGTTTCTTGAATTTAAAATGCATAAGAAATAATTATTTTGACTGCCAGGACATGTATCTGGCAGTTTTTTGCTGAAAAGATTTTTTGAACTCTGGGAATGCTAGCAAAAAGGAGTGAGGATAATGAAAATAGTCTATAGCTTTCTGTTATTGATTTTTTCATTTTCAGTTACTGGAGCTGAGGCAGGAGCCTCTTCACAAAAACCGGAGCTGGCAATTGTCATCGATGACCTTGGCAACAATATGAAGGGTACGTCTGAAATGATGGAATTTTCCTGTAAGCTTAACCGTAGCTGTCATGCCTTTCATGCCAACTACTAAGCAAGATGCCGAGATGGCGGTGAAAAATGGCCATGAGGTTATTATTCATATGCCAATGGAACCGAAAAGAGGGAAGAAGAGCTGGCTGGGACCGGGTGCCATTACAACCGATTTGAGCAATGAAGAAATCCGCAAAAGAGTGGAGGCTGCTATTAAAGAAGTGCCGCACGCTGTCGGGATGAATCACCATATGGGCTCAAGGGCAACTGAGAATGAACGCGTCATGAGAATCGTTCTGGAAGTCTGCAAGGAGCATGGGCTTTTTTATCTGGACAGCAAAACAACTGGTAAGAGTGTAGCAGGGAAATTAGCCAAAGAAATAGGAGTTCCATATGTGGAGAATAATATATTTTTCGACGATATTTACACAACTTCCCATATAACCAAACAGGCGGATAGGCTAGCCGAAAAGCTTGTTAAAAATGAAAGGATCATAGCCATTGGCCATGTAGGCATCACAGGAACGAAAATGGTATCCGTCCTGAAAGAATATATCCCTGTCTATAAACAAAAAGCCGAGATTGTACCACTATCTGAACTAATCCCTGGCTACGAATTCATTGACAAAGGAATTTAAAAAATAAGGACTCTTTTCGTAAGTTTGTTGTTTTTTGAAGGCAAACTTAGTTTATCGAACTGAGTTGATTGCAGCGGAGCACACTTGACTCCTCCTCAGAAGAGAGGGAAGAGGGAGACCCCACAGGCGAAGCCAAGGAGGCACTCATTCCTCCCCGCGGAGATCAATTGTCCCGTGCTGAAATCAACGGGCAAAGTTTATAAACTAAAACAACAATCTATGAGAAAAGAGCCAAAAATAAAGCTGCAAACCAGTGCGGTTTGCAGCTTTTATGGTGTGCAATAATGCAGTTCAGTGGTGGCATAGGTATCCAAGGGGGCCGCCCACATTCCGGTCTGGTTAGTCTACGCAACGAAGCGAAGTTAGAAGAGGTGGGCGGCCGTGAATATAGTATATGCAAACAGAGCAAAACGATGCAAAAAACCTTCCTGAACGCTGGCATGACATGCTTTAATTATTAATTAATAAGTTTTTCCCGTACAGCTTCAGCGGATCAGCTGAAACTTTTAATAATTAAGCAAAACCAGGAAGAGCCCTTTATTAAAACCTTTTTTGAAGATTTATTATTATTTTATATAATATAGTTTACATAAAAATATTATGATAAACAAAAAAGAAAATACCTTTCCTGTATTCGACAAGCTTCCGGATTTTGCAATTTATATAAAAAAAGTCTTTTGACCTATTCTCCTTATGTCCATTGTTTTTAAATCTTCATCCACGAATATAGTTGCAGGAAATTAAGCATAATTTAAATCCTTTTTATTCGGATGATAGGAATATTAGCTGGTTTTTTCGGTATCTGTCTAAATATGACAATTTATTTTGCTAGTAAATCTTATAATGGGCTGGCATATAAAAAAATTGGAGGTGCTGGTTATTGTCAATGAAGAAGAAGTGGAAAAGCGGTCTAGTTGTCTTTACAGCAATTTCCGGATTGAGTTTCACAACGGTATATCCTTCCTTTAGTACTCCAACGGCAGCTTTTCAGCAAGAGGGGGAGCCTTTACCCGCTGAAGAGCCGGCATCCATCGTACAGGTTGAACTGCCAAATAAGGAGACTTTGGAAAAATTGCAAGAATTGGGTATCGACTTGACTCACCGAGTACATGTACATGATGGAGTAATTGAGGCGGATGTTGTGGTAACACCTACCGAAATCGCACAATTAAAAGCACAGGGAATAAAAGTGAAAGATACGTTAATCAATGAAAAGCAATGGAAGGAGAGAACTGACCAGCGAAGACAGGCTCTTCAGCTGGAGAGTTCTATAACTGCAGCAGAGGATCAATTAGAAATCCTGAGGGCAAACCATTTTACTAATCAATCAGGCACATTTTTATACATTGAAGCAAAGTCCAGTGCAGGGGAGGCATCGAGCACTGCTTTGACAGCATACTGGGCAGAGGATGGGGTTGATAAATCCGCCACACTTGAAAGGGTTTCAGATATGGGTGAATATTTATATCATTCTCTGCTTTTACCGGTTGATCAGATCCCCGAGCAGGTGAAAGTGGACAGCAATCTCGGCGCAACGGCAAGTTTATCTGTAACAGAATGGCTTGGCGAGGAGAAACCAGGCAATCCGAAAAAACATTATGTTAAAGACTTTATTGACCATTATATGGATCCGACTGAACTTTATGAGCGGGCTGAAAAATTGGCAGAGGAATTTCCTGAATTGGTTGAAATTATCGAAATGCCAAATAAAACAAACGGTTACAGGAGGCACGCACAAGCTGTCATCGGAAGTCATACGGATAATAGCTTGGTAGTTACATCAAAGGCTTGGGGGCATGAAGGCGGCAATGATATTTCAGTAGAAATCAAAAATGCCGGGAATAGCAACTCTCCTCTTAATGTAACAATTGAAGAGGATCATATTATGGTTCAGCCGGCTACAGATGGCGCGGGTAACATTATAAGTGCTGCCAGAGATGTTGCTGCTGCCATTAATGCCGGAGCAGGAAATCTGGTGACAGCTAGTACATACAGAGGAGACAGCGGAAATGGAATTGTCAAACCTGCCGCAGCGCAGTTAACAGATAACCTTAAGGCACCGGATAACATTTCAAGAGAACCCTTTACTGTAAAAGCAATTAGAATCGGAAAGCATCGCGATGGCTCAAAACCTGGTGTCCTTGGATATGCACAGGAACATGCCCGTGAATGGGTAACACCTCTTGTTACGATAGAAACAGCAGAGCGTTTGCTAAGAAACTATGCACATGATGGGGAAACAAAAAAATTGGTAGATAATCTTGATATCTTCTTAGTACCATCTGTAAATCCGGATGGAGCCCACTATAGTTTCTATGACTACAATATGCAAAGAAAAAACATGACGAACCATTGCGGACCAACATCATCAGATCCTGCATATCGAAATAACTGGGGCGTCGACTTGAACCGCAACCACTCAGTTGGTTCAGCTTTCGACGGATATATTGGTGCGAGTACTACAAACTGCAGGAGTACAACTTATGCGGGACCAGAAGAAACCTCAGAGCCAGAGGCAAAAAATTTAGTTTGGCTTGCAGACCAAAATCCGAATATCAAATTTGCGATGAACATCCACAGCTACGGCGGATACTTCATGTGGTCACCTGGAGCATATGATGCTGATCGTACGACATTGCCTAGGCCATCTGCTGGTGAAGAATCCTTTTATTGGGCAGCATCCGGCCACATTTTAAACCAGATCCAGGATCACCGCGGTACTGTCATATTGCCAAGCCGTACAGGTCCGATTCCTGATGTATTGTACTCTGCAGCCGGCAACTCTGCTGATTATTTATGGTATGAAAAAGGCATCTACGCTTGGAACTTCGAAGTGGGCGCTGATCTATGGGATGCAGAAGCAAACAGATGGAGAGCAGTCGGTTTCCAGCCAGACTTTGAAGAAGGCCATGAAGAAGCAATGGAGTTTGCCAACGGGCTAATCGGATTGATCGAGGTTGCCTATAATCATTCCAAAGATAAACAGCCTCCGTCTACAAAAGCTGTTCCAGGAAAAGGCATCTTTAATGGCCCAGTAGAAGTAGAATTCCAAACAAGCGAACCCGCCACAATCTACTACACAGTTGATGGCAGCAAGCCAACCTTTGAATCTAATAAATTGCAGCTTAGCGGCACCCGTGAACCTGCCGAAATGCTTAGAATCGATCAAACCACTACCATCAACTGGTTCTCAGCAGACACAGCCGGAAACATAGAAAAAAATTATAACCCAATTGAAAAAGGGAACAACTACAATACTGCCAAAATAACAATTAAATAATGCTAAAAGGCCCCAGCCAAGGATCATTTCCAGCTGGGGCCTTTCGTTTTTGCCAAAAAAGACTCACTTTGAATAGCAGAAGATACAAATACCGGTATAACTTGGGCATTGACCGGTATTTTATCGGCCTAAATGACTATTTTACCGGCCATTCAACAAACAGGTGAAAACCGGCCACATTCAGGGCCGGTCTCTTTTAAGCAATTATCATATCAGTCTTTAATTCTCCAACAATCTCCTGAACCTCAGAACCTTCCAGTGTTTCTTTTTCAAGTAGGGCATCTACAAGGTTTTCGAACTGTCGCTGGTGGTTTGCAATTAACAATTCACATCTTTCCAAAGCTTTGCGGAATAAATCCTGCATCTTTGCTTCCTTCTGACCTTTGTTAAACGTAAGCTCGAATCCGTTGTCCAGCAGGCCTGTATCAACCATTTGCTCAATTATATGCTTTGCTTGTTTGACGTCTCCGCTGACCCCGATGCTATGCTCGCCAAGGATCAATCTTTCGGCTACACCGCCTGCCAGAATCATAGCAACCTGATCAAGCAATTCACTTGTTGTAGACAGGTGAAGTTCCTTTTGAATTGGAGCTACATATCCAAGGGCTTCACCACGAGGAATAATGGTTGCCTTACGCACAGAACCCGGTTTTGTTAATGCAGCTACCAGTGCATGGCCTGCTTCATGGATGGCAACACGCTGCTTCGTTCCAGAATCCTGAAGAGCACGGGTAGTTGTTCCAAGAATCGTGCGGTCAAGCGCATAATCTAAATCTTCCTTTGAAATAATTTCCTGGCCATTCCGAACAGCTCTTCGGCTTGCAGTTTCAAATAAGGAATGAAGGTCTGCGCCAGAGAAACCAGAAGTACTCTCAGCCAAATCACCAAGGGTTGTCATGACATCTTCAGCAAGCAGCCGGTTTCTTGTATGAATATTGATAATCTCTCTTCGGCCCTTTGTGTCTGGAAGCGGAACATTGAAGGAGAAGTCAATGCGTCCTGGACGAAGGAATGCTTCATCCAGCATATCTTTCCGGTTTGTTGCAGCGATAAACAAAATGCCCTCATTTGTATGTCCGCCATCAAGCTGGACAAGCAATTCTGTTAATGTTTTTTCGCTTTCTTCTCCGCCATGCTGCTTGCGACGGCCTGCAAGTGCATCCACTTCATCAATAAAGACAACAGCAGGTGCATGCTTTCTCGCATTCTGGAAAAGGTTCCTTACACGGGAAGCACCCACTCCGACAAACAGTTCATTAAACCCAGATCCGCTGGTGGAGAAGAACGTTGCGCCAAGTTCCTTGGCAATTGCCTGTGCCAGCAGTGTTTTTCCTGTTCCCGGAGGTCCGTATAAAAGAATTCCTTTCGGCGGCTTAATGCCCATTTTCAGAGAGCGTTCAGGCTCCTTTAAAATAGAAAGGGTCTGCATAATTTCCTCTTTCATTTCTTCCTGGATACCGCCGACATCATCAAGTGAAATGGAAGGAAGAGGCTTAGGCTTTGAGACACTTTGCTTCATTGTATTTGTAGCACCCATTCCGCCTTTTCCGGATTTGTATAGGTATATTCCAATAGCAATTAATAATAGGATAAACCCGCCAAGAATCCAAGGCGTATAAGGTCCTGTAGTTGCAAAAGTATATTGTATATTATAGGTTTCTACTAATTTATCTACCATTTCACTATTTGGAGGCACATGTGAAATATACTCTCCATCAGGGGCAGTAATCAGCAGTTTACCGTTTTTATATTCCTGTATTGCAACAGTTTTTCCATCCTGGGAGGCAATAAGCTTTTCCACAGTAGAAAATGGGACTGTCACATCCTTTTTTCCTGCTTGAACGGTCCAAATAACCGCTGCCAAAATCACCGTGACCGCCAATAAAAGCAAAACAATCGTTGAAGGTTTCTGTAAACGTGATTTCAACTAATTCCCTCCTTATAGAAGAACATAACTACATTATAAGGAAAAAGGAATGTTATTTATAGGCTTTTACACTTTTTAAACGTTGTAAATTATGGAAAAATAATAAATTAACCGCGAAACTGTATTATAACAAGTTTGAAAAGAGACATAATTGTGAAAAAAGTGTGACAAAAATGAAGGATATTCGCTCCTCCCAATCCAGGTTCCCCTCTCTGCGTCTCAATTATTTTTCCGTAAATTCATATGATTGGAAGTTAAAAGGAAAATCATTAATAATAGAACTTATGACTATATAAATCGAAAAAGGGGCAGAGGATGAAACAGCAGGACTTTACGAAAGGGAATATATTTAAACAGCTTTTATTATTTTCAGCTCCGATTATGCTGACCAATTTGCTGCAGGTCTCCTATCAATTCATTGACAGCCTTTGGGTGGGCAACTTGCTTGGAGCAAAGGCTCTGGGTGCCATCGCGGTGTCTGGGACCGTTATTTTTACTGTCCTTTCATTCATAATCGGCATAAACAATGCAACTTTAACCATTTTGTCGCAGCAGAAGGGAGGCGACAATGAAGAAGGCCTAAAGAGATATTTAAATGCGTTTGTTGTCATTTTAGCCATCATGTCTGTAGGTCTAGGCTTGGCTGGATTTCTATTTGCGGAAAAAGTATTAATCCTCATGGGAACTCCAACGGGAATGATTTCAGACGCGGCCTCTTATTTGCAAATTAATTTTCTCGGCATTCTGTTTTTATTTGGCTACAATTTTATCGGCACTGTGCTTCGGGCATTGGGGGACAGTAAAACACCCTTATACTTTGTGATGATTGCGGTTATTTTAAATACGATATTAGATCCGATTTTTATCTGGACATTTCAGCTTGGGATCGAAGGGGCAGCCTACGCAACTATTGTTTCACAGGGAGTTGCGTTTCTCACAGGCTTGGCGCTTATTCTCCGCAAAAATCTGGCTCCTTTCACCATGCCTTCATGGCCGCAGAAGGAGGAGGCTGCTTTACTATTTAAACTCGGCATTCCTTCTGGTCTTCAAATGACTGTAATTTCAGCAGGTGTAATGGCCATTATGAGTGTGGTTACGTCTTTTGGAGGAGACGTAGTTGCCGGGTTTGGGGCAGCACAGCGGATTGATAGCATTATTATGCTTCCCGCAATGGCCTTGGGGACAGCCGTGAACAGTATGGCCGGCCAAAATATTGGCGGGAATGAATGGGGACGCGTTCACAAAATTGCTCTTTACGGTGTCATTTATAATCTTGCCTTTATGCTCATAATCGCCTTAGTAATTGTTTTATTTGCTGAATATGGCGTCACCCTGTTTATACAGGATAAAGCAGCACTGGAATACGGAGCGGAATATCTAAAAATGATTGCATTCTTTTATCCCTTGCTGGGAATTAATTTTATTTTAAATGGGATTGTCAGGGCAGCAGGAGCAATGTTCCAGGTGCTCATACTCAACATTATTTCTTTCTGGGTACTCCGCTATCCTCTGACCTTTCTCTTTTCATCATTTATGGGAGAGAATGGGATCGCTTTAGGTATGGGCGTCAGCTTTTCCATCAGCAGTGTGATTGCTTTTCTTTATTACCGGTATGGAAAATGGAATGAGCAAAAGCTTTTTAAAGAAGAGAAATAATGCTTTCCATCGGCAAAAATATAATTTATACTAATAACGACCTATTTTAATAACGCTGCCACAAGGGGAGCATTTTGCTGAGAGTGAACAGACCTCTGTTCTGACCCTTTGAACCTGTTAGATAATGCTAGCGCAGGAATGTGGAATAAAAGGCAGAAGGCACCCTTCTGCCTGCTTGTTCTCCCTTGGGGTATCGTCATACTATGAAGGGGGATTTTTTTATGAAAAAATTGAGTTTGGCAGCCATGATTGAAGCTTCCTTTTTCGCAGCTTTTGCCATCATTTTAGATTTTTTGCCATCCATTAAATTATCACCATCGATTTCAATTTCGGCGGCCATGATTCCTATTTTCATCCTGGCATTTAGATGGGGCTTTAAAGTCAGTTTTATTGCAGGCCTATTATGGGGGATCCTGCAGATTGCAATGGGTGATGCCTGGATTGCTACACCATTGCAAGCCTTTATAGAATATTTTGTTGCTTTTGCTTTTATCGGCTTTGCCGGTTTGTTTTATCGTCCTATTCAGCATCAATTGCGCAATGGCAAAAAGAAAAACGCCATGGGATGGATTGTATTAGCTGTTTTTGCCGGAAGCTTTGCACGTTATTTCTGGCATTTCATTGCCGGGGTGCTTTTTTTCGGAAGCTATGCACCGGAAGGTATGTCACCGGTACTCTTTTCCTTCCTTGCAAATGGCGCAACCATGATAGGTGCAGCCGTTTTTTGTTCAATCCTGGCAGTATTTTTAATATCCTCTGCACCAAGGTTAATCCTTAGAAAAACAGATAAAGCCTTTACTTCTGATAAACTGGCTTCTTAAACATCAAACCTCTTTGGGCAAAAAACCAAAGAGGTTTTTTTATAAAAAGGGCAATTACTCGCAAAAATTGGGTATATTACTCAAATAAGGGAGTGATTGCTTTGTCAAATACAATGCAGGGAAGCATTATTTCAGGTGTATATGATGCAGAAGCAAGTGCCTTTGAAATCCATAAAGTTAAAAACTTTAGCACCCAGTCCGTTTTAAACAAAAGCCAATGTGAGAATTTGTATAATTATTTATCTCTGCATGAGGATGATGAAGACGGACAAATAATTACACTATATGATCAAATGCCTCTAATGCTTACAAGACAGGAAATATGCAGTTTAAAGAAGGATTTGGAAAACATAAAAAAACTATATCAATAAACCAGACGTTTTGCTGAATGCAAGACGTTTTTTTCTTTCCCTTAGGATGTGGCGAGGTATTGAGACCCCATATTCCAAAACCTCCGGAACGCAGTAGAAACATGATAAAAGAAAGTGCTTAATGGGATTCAACACAGTAAATAACTAATCTTCAAAAAAAATTGACAAATTTGTGACAAAAAAGTTTGACAAATTTGTGAACAAAGATAGAATATTTAGTAAAAGGGGATGTGTTAGTATGTATGAAAGACAGAAGAGGATCTTGAGATTATTTAGGAACATTACTGGAGCTGGCTTGTTTATTGGATTAGTCGTGTTTCTTTCAAGCTTTTTTGTAAGCGGTATCACAGGCCAATACATTTTATCAATTGGTTTAAGCATCATGGTTTCATCCATGCTGATTTTTGGATTCGGATTTTTTATTAATGTGATGGAAGAGATGACAGAGGGAAGCAAAGGAATAAGGCATTACAAATAAAAACCGGCCTCCAATGATAGGAGACCGGTTTTCTTCTAATGATTAATGGGCAGCATGCCCAGCCGTCAAAACCCAAATGGAACCTGCAACTACAACGATAACCATAAAGACGGCATAAATCATATTGATTAAATTTGTTTTTCCATCTTCGCCTTCCCTTAAGTGCATGAACATGAACAGCTGCATGCCAGCCTGAACAACGGCCAGTGAGCCGATAATCCACATAATTACTTTAAAAGACAGATTTGTTTTTAAAGCAATGCCTGCTGCTGCAAATGTGAGTACAAGGGAGGCAGCAAATCCAATGACATGGCTAATCGGGAAGCTTTTTGAATGCTTTTCCATTTAAGCCACCAATCCTTTCAAATACACAAATGTGAAAATAAAGATCCAAACTACATCAAGGAAGTGCCAATATAAACCGATAATGAACGTTTTTCTGGCTGTAGCGTGGGTAAGGCCCCTTTTCAGCAATTGAATAATAACCATAATTGCCCAGCCAATCCCTAACGTTACGTGGGCACCATGTGTTCCTAATAGCACAAACAAGCTTGAAAGAAAAGCGCTTGTCTGCATTGTTGCACCTTCATGTGTGTAATGGATGAATTCATTAACCTCCATGAACAGGAAGCCCGCACCAAGGGAAAGGGTAATCACAAGCCATGTAATTAGCCCTTTTAGATTATTGCGGCGCATTTCAAAGATCGCGATTCCCATTGTAAAACTGCTTGTTAAAAGAAGGACCGTTTGAATCATGACGTCCTTGATCACAAAAATATCTTTATGTGTCGGACCTCCTGCAAAACGTTCGTATAAAACGCCATACACTCCGAACAGTGTGGCAAATAGAACGATTTCGGCGCCGAGGAAAACCCAGAAGCCTAGGATATTCATTCTGTCCTGCTCGGTTTGATATTCAAGCGGCAAAGACGTATCCACTTTAGCTGACATGATCATGCACCTCTCCTTCCGTTTTTCTCCAAGCATTTTCTATTCTGTGAATTTCATCTTTTTTAACATGGTAGCCATCGTTATAATCGAATGAACGAATGATTAACCCTGCAAAAATGCCAATAGCAGCAACAGCAGCGGCAATATGCCATTCAAATACTAGGAGGAATCCTGCAATGCCAAAGATTACACCCATATATATCGGCAGCCAGGAATTGCTTGGCATATGAATCTCTTCAATTTCGCTGTCATAAAGCGTTAAGCCCTCATTGTTTTTCTTCATGTGCCAGAAAGGATCCAATGATTTAACTTCCGGCAGTTTTGCAAAGTTATAGAATTGGACTGGAGATGCTGTTGACCATTCAAGAGTTCTTGCATCCCATGGATCACTTGAAATGTTTCTGTCCGCATAGCGGATGCTCCAGTAAATGTTGTAGCAGAAAACTGCAAATCCAGCTGCCAATATAATAGAACCTATGGCGGAAAGCATGAATAACGGTGCAAAGCCTGATTCTGCAGAGTATGTGTATGCACGTCGAACTGCACCATTCAAGCCAAGGAAGAACATTGGCATAAAGGTTACATTAAAACCAATTACGAATAGCCAGAAATGCCATTTTCCGATTTTTTCGTTTAGCATAAAGCCGAACATTTTTGGCCACCAGTAGTAAAGGCCGGCAAATACCGCAAATACAACTCCTGGAATCAATACGTAATGGAAGTGGGCAACCAGGAATAATGTGTTATGGTACTGGTAATCCGCTGCACCCATTGCTAGCATAACGCCTGTAACACCGCCAATAACGAAGCATGGTACAAACGCCAGTGCCCAAAGCATGGCGGAAGTAATTTTGATGCGGCCTTTACGCATTGTGAACAGCCAGTTAAACATTTTAACTCCAGTAGGTATGGCAATTGCCATCGTTGTAATGGAGAAGAAAGAGTTAACAGCTGGGCCGGATCCCATTGTATAGAAATGGTGAACCCAAACCACCATACTTAAAAGTGCAATTCCAAGGATGGAAAATACCATCGATTTGTATCCAAACAATGATTTTCTTGAGAAAGTCGCAATAACCTCTGAGAAAATCCCGAAGGCAGGAAGGGCAACAATGTACACTTCAGGGTGTCCCCATAGCCAGAACAGGTTAGCCCAAAGCATATCCATGCCTCCGCCAGATACTGTAAAGAAGTGTGTTCCGTATAGACGGTCAAATGTCATCAATGCTAATGCAACTGTAAAAATAGGGAAAGCAGCCACAATTAGAATCGATGTAACAAAAGTAGTCCAAGTGAACATCGGCATTTTCATCAATGTCATGCCTTTTGTTCTCATTTTTAAAATCGTGACAATAAAGTTAATCCCTGTCATCAACGTACCTATACCAGCAATCTGCAGGGCAACTGCATAATAGTTATTTCCGATGCCGGGACTGAATTCCTTTCCGGCAAGAGGGAAGTAGGAAGTCCATCCTGCATCAGGAGATCCGCCTATTACAAACGAGATATTAAATAGCATCGCACCGCTGAAAAACAGCCAGAAGCTTAATGCGTTCAACTGCGGGAACGCAACATCACGTGCACCAATTTGCAGCGGAATTACCACGTTCATTAAACCAATCAGGAACGGCATTGCCATGAATAGGATCATAATGACTCCGTGGGTTGTAAAAATTTCATTATAGTGCTGTGAATCAAGAAATCCCATTTCAGGGCGTGCTGTTTGTGCTTTCATCAGCAAGCCATCCATTCCGCCGCGGAAAAACATCAGTACGGCAGAAATGATATACATAATTCCGATTTTTTTATGATCAACCGTTGTAAACCATTCTGTCCAAAGGTATTTCCATTTTTTCAGATAGGTGATTCCCGCTACTGCACCGATCATAGTTAAAAGAATTGCAATCTGTGAACCTAGTATTAGGGGATCTCCAGTTATAAAAAATTCATCCCATTTAATGCCCATGATGTCCACCTCCATGGTTATCTTCGCTTTCCTCATGGTCATTATGGCCATGATCTTCAATCACATTAGCATCATTGTTTTTGTAATTATCTTCTTCTTCAAACGTTTTGCCCTGATATCCATGGCCTCTGTATAGCTCAGGATTTGTGTAGGCCTTTGAATTCGGATCTGCATGGTTAACCCATTCCAAATGCGTGTTTGAATACGTAAGTCTTCCCAAGTGGGTAGGCTTTAGCAAGTCTTCATACTCAGCTTCTGTTAGCTTAGGCGCTGTCTTCTTAACGTCTTCAACCCATTGGTCAAATTCCTCATCTGTTTGAGCAAGTACTTCAAACTTCATATCCGCATAGCCGCGGCCATTAAAGTTTGTGTTTTGGCCTTCATAAGATCCAGGGTTATCCGCAACCAGGTACATTTCTGTTTCCATTTTTGGCATCGTGTACTTCTGTCCTCCAAGAGCAGGCACCCAGAAGGATTGCATTGTACTGGCGGATGTCATTTTAAACAAGACAGGCGTATCTTCAGGAATATTGACATAGTTAACAGTCTCAATGCCTTGCTCTGGATAGCTGAAAATCCATTTCCAGTCTGCAGAGGTAACATGTATCGTAATAGGTTCTTTTTCTTCATAGCCTTTAGGTGTTTCTTCAAGAGCATAAAGGGTTTTTACTGTCGGGATCGTTAAGGCAATAACAATTAAAATAGGGATCCCGGTCCAAATAATTTCAAGTAGCGTGCTGCCATGTTCTTCGGGCGGTTCATAGTCCAAATTTTCAGGGCGCTCACGATATTTCCAAACGATGTAGCCGAATAATCCAAATACAACTACAACCACAAGAAGCATCCAGATAAGGGACCAGTTTATTAATTCTGTTATGCTTCGTGCAACTGGGCCTTGTGGTTCAAACACAACCATATTGCATCCGCTCAGCACGAGTGGTAGCACTAAGGCTGTTAATAAGAGCACAAATTTCTTCATCAGAGTTTCATCTCCTTTTTAATCAGAAAGCTATTGTAAAATAATTCACATATAATGTGCGGTTTTTCACAAATTTGTCAAAAAAATATATAGCAGAAAAACCTGAACACACTTTTAACCTAAAATAAACATATTTATCACTGTGTAAATGATAATAACATGGCGAAAAAGAAAAAGTTGTGACAAAAGTTAGAAGGAAAAAAATGTTATCCTGACTATATCTAAATATTATTGCATAAATGCTTATGGAGCAGGGATTTTGCTAGGAAAAAGGATTTTTGAACAAATTATGAACTTTAAAAAGGCGGATATGGGATTTTAATTTTTAATAGGCTCATCAACTTCATAAAGGAAAAATCAAATTTTTTTGAAATTCGCTCAGGGAGAAGCAGTTGAACAAAATCATGCAGTCTGGTTTTTATCTTTTATGAATAAGCACTATTAAAAAGCTTTAGGGAAGGCGCGCTTTATAAAGTTAATAAAAGCCTTTTTATTGTAAAATACAGAATAGTGCAGTAACATGAATTAAAAAATGGAATGGCAGGGTGGAGGAAATGATTGACTTACGAAGCGATACAGTCACAAAACCTACAGAGGAAATGAGGAAGGCAGCATATGCTGCTGAAGTGGGAGACGATATTTATGGAGAGGATCCAACCGTAAATAAATTGGAAGAAACCGCTGCAGAGATCCTTGGGAAAGAAGCTGCCTTATTTGTTACCAGCGGGACGCAGGGGAATCAAATTGCTATATTGACGCATAGCCGCCCAGGAAATGAAATTATACTCGAGGCTGAAAGCCATATATTTTATTATGAGTCCGGGGCTGCTTCCGCATTCGGGGGAGTTCAAACAAGGACGATAAAAGGTGCAAGAGGTGCTATGGACCCTTATGATGTGAAAAATGCCATAAGAGGGGAAGACCAGCACTTTCCTGAAACTGGTTTGATTTGCCTTGAAAACACACATAACCGGGCCGGAGGTGCTGTTGTATCTATCGAAAATATGAAGGCAATACAAAAAGTTGCAAAAGAACATCAAATCCCTGTACATATTGATGGTGCCAGACTGTTTAATGCCGCTGCGGCATTAAACCAGCCAGCTGCAGAGCTTGCCGAACATTGTGATACTGTTCAAGTATGTTTATCCAAAGGATTGGGTGCCCCTGTCGGCTCCATTCTTGCAGGAAGCAGGGAATTTATCTCTTCAGCCAGAAAGTGGCGAAAAAGGCTTGGCGGGGGCCTGCGCCAGTCAGGAATAATAGCTGCTCCTGGATTGGTAGCTTTAACTCAGATGAGAGAACGCCTATATGAAGATCATGAAAACGCCAAATATCTGGCCGAGAAACTGAGTAGCATTGATGGTCTGCAGATAGTGAATCAAGTTGATACAAATATTATAGTAGCTGATGTTAAAGGACTTCATATAGATTCAGCCCAATTTGTTGAAAAATTAATGAAAGAAGGGGTTCTTGCCGGCACATTTGGTTCCTCTTATGTCCGATTTGTAACACATTATGATGTTTCACGAAAAGAAATTGATACTGCCATCGCAGCAATCCAAATTACTGCCGGATAAATAACTTTCTCTCCTCTGGTTATGTTTGTTTTACTTATTCTTGGATGAAATTAAATTTTAAAAAACGCATGTTGAAGCATGCGTTTTTTTACGTCCTTAAAGCCTCCTTTGCCAAACAGGGGCAAAATAGTGGTGGGTATTATGGAAATGGCTTTGATTCCAAATGCTGTGAAAAGGGGATCCATGGTGTATAGGCTGAAACCATGGACCGTAGGCTATCTGTGGAAAACCATAATAATGGGCGCCATTCATGCCTGTTACAATATATTGTCTCAAACTATCCCTCCTAACATGCTTACCAATAAATTATGCTGAAAAAAATGAAGTTCCCATAATATTTTCTCTATATTTCCATCTATACTTTCTTCTTAAATCCGCATGATAAAAAGGTAAAAAATTTTTCAAAAGGAGACAAACTGAAAATGAAAATGCTTTTAAAGAAACATTTTTTGTTAAGTGTTTTTTTTGTTCTATTGCTTGCTGCCTGCAACAATAACGTGACCAAGGCATGGATAACGGGGATTTGACAGGGGATAACCTGGAAGAGATCAGCAACACAAACAATGTCAATGTTGAGCGAGAAAGGCGCGGAAGTGCTCCGATAGAAATTCAAAAGGTCCAAAACGGCTATTTGACAATTGATCCGAATTCCTATAGTACATCAATGCCCAGCCAAAATTTCCCTCACAGCCAGTTAACTGACGATGGCGGCTTGCCTTTTTTCCAGTTTGGCGAAAACGAACAGCAAGAGCGAGGCATGGCTCCTGAACAGCCTGAAGGCGGCCAATATGCTCAGCCGTATGGGCAGGGGGGAATAGGCGGACAGCCTGAAGCACCAGCACCACGGGAGGAAACGGAACAGGCACCTGCAGCACAAGGTGACGAAATCAATGACTTTGAATCACGCGTGATTGAATTAACAAATGCAGAACGTTCAAAAAATGGACTTTCCGCCCTAAAAGCTGATAACCCATTAAGCAATGTCGCACAAGCAAAGTCTAATGATATGCAGCAAAAGAATTATTTTTCCCATAATAGCCCTACTTATGGTTCACCATTTGATATGATGAGGGATTTTGGTGTCACATATAATAGTGCAGGAGAAAATATTGCAATGGGTCAGCAGTCACCAGAAGAAGTTGTTCAGGCATGGATGGATAGTGAGGGACATCGAAAAAATATCCTGAATGGCACATTCACTCATATAGGAGTTGGATATACTGAAAACGGTTCTTACTGGACACAGATGTTTATCAGCAAATAAAAAGAAATCGGCTCAGCCGATTTCTTTTTTCTTTATTAAAGGTTCAAGCTGATTTTTAAGGTCATCAACAATCTCACTAATTGTAATTTGATTATCTGATTGCCCTTTATCAAGAGCAGACTCTAAAACCTTGGCAAAATCATTAAATTTCGCTTCCATCATTTATGCACCTTCTAACAAGAATTTAGTGTTGAAACTATTCCCTGTAAAAGATCTCATTAAACTTATAGTCACTATATACTATTTAATTTCAGCAGGTACGTGACAATTAGTGATCAAACGTTCATTTTGCATAAAAAAAATAGTTCAAAAATCGGTTTATCAATTGAACCGGACGGGTAATTATGATGCTAGACTAAAAAACGGACACGGTAAATTGACACTTTCGTTATAATGATTAACAAAGAACAATTAAAGGACGTGTCTAAATGGGGAAGCATTTTGATCTCGAATACAAAATACAGATTGCACAAATGGTCGTAGAAGATGGTAAAAAAGCAACTCAATTAGCGAGAGACCTAGATATTCCAGTCGGAACCATTAGGAACTGGGTTGATGCATACAAGAAAAAGAGTCAAAAGGGTTTCGTGGGGAGTGGCAATACGTCCCCTGAAATAAAGCCCTACAAGGACCTTCA
>NZ_JAEL01000023.1 GCF_000518885.1 Bacillus sp. J33
AAGGCAATAAAAAGTACAGAAGCCGAAAAATAGATGTCGAGCCCGTCTTTGGACAAATTAAACACAACCGAAAATTCAACCGGTTTTCTCTAAGAGGCCTATCCAAAAACACCACGGATTGGGGTCTTATTTGTGTTGCCCACAATTTAAAAAAGTGGGATGATCTTCTACAAAACAGGTAAAAAGAGTGAAGGTTTAGGAGGATAAATNGGGATATCTCTCCTAATTTTGAATAAGTTACTCGAAATTGAGGACAAAATGATCTCAAAATAAAAAACTGACTCAAAAGAGTCGTCGTTCAACGACCTTTTGAGTCAACCTCTTCCTTGCCTGTTGTTTTCCGCTAAGGCGCAAGCGAGCCGAGAGCTGTCCAGCGCTCCTCTGCGCCATGTACCCCAGGGCTTCCCTTTAATCTGTATTCCCGGAAGACTTCAAATAAGCTTCCTTAAAAATACAACGCATTTTTGAGAATCCCGCGTCTTCCACTTCAATCAACTAATTGGCAAAATCAATATTTAACTTAACACAGCCTCATTTTAAAGTGATGGATGCTCATGCTTGGCTTTAATTTTCTGCCACCTATATTCAATTTCTTCTTCTAGTTCATTTAAAAGCATTTTGTTTTCTTCCTTAAGCAAATGCTTTGTTTTGCCCATATATTTTAACCACTCAGATAACTCAACTCTTTTATTTTTAGATTCTGGATTATAAGTTAAGGTCGTAATCCCTTCTTCTACCTCATAAAGAGGGAAGAAGCAGGAATTTACAGCCGTTTCAAGGATTTTTTCTCCATACCGCTCTTCTGACTTCCAATTCAGCGGGCAAGTTATTAAGATTTTCCCGTAAACAGTCCCTGCATTCTGAGCATACCATTGTGCCTTGGCTGCCTTTTTAATTAAATCCTGCGGAAAAGCTTCACTGCCGGTAAATACGTACGGAATATTTGTTGATGCCATAATCTGAGCAGTATCCTTATGGTGGAAGCTTTTTCCCTTCTGGGTCCTTCCCACATTGCTGGTACTTGTCATATGGCCTTTTGGTGTTGAATAGGACAGTTGAGAACCGGTATTCATATAGCCCTCATTGTCATATTCAAGCATGATCAGCTTATGGTTGCGAAGCGCGGTGCCAATGGCTGAACCCATTCCGATATCCATGCCCCCATCACCAGTCACCATTACAAATATGGCATCATCCGATATGGTGATTTCCCCGCGATCTTTTAATTCCATAAAAGCTTCAACAGTGCCGGATAAGGTTGCTGCCCCGTTTTGGAAAAGATTATGAATCATCGTTTGCTTATGGGATGAATATGGATACGCAGCAGTTGTTACATAAGCGCATCCGGTTTGAAATAAGACAACAATATCGCCTTCAATGCCTTTAAAGAACAATTCCAGCCCTGTAAAAATTCCGCAGCCAGGACATGCGCCATGGCCTGAGGCAATTCTCTTTGGTTTTGAAGCCAGAGCACGAAGCGGCGGAATTTTAACCTTTAATTTATTGGTTTCAGGGTCTTTTTCAGTCTTGATCAAACCAGTGTTATATACTTCCCCATGCTGTGGAGCAATGACCGGGAACAGCATTTGCTCTTTTCTGCCTCGAATATGGCCATAATAATCAAAAGGCTTTTCAGCAAAACCTTTCTCTTGAGCTTTTATAGCTGCTTTGAAGAAAGCTTCAGCATCATCAGCATAGAAGTCTTTTCCACCGAGCCCAAATACCCGGCTTAAAACTATGGTTCGATTTTCCGGATCTTCCTGAAGAGCGGATTTAACTTCATGAGTAAGATTTGGCCCATGTCCGCCATAGGAGTCAGCACGTTCTCCAATTAATAGAGCCTTAACATTTTTTAAAGCCTTGCGGATTTCTGCTGAAGGGAACGGCCGAATAATATTTGGGCTGATTACACCTGCTTTGATTCCTTGCTTTCTAAGGCTGTCAACGGTGTCCCTAGCTGTTTCTGCAGCTGAATTTAGCAGGAACAGAGCTACTTCAGCATCTTCCATTCCATATAAATCAAGTACTGGGTAATCCCGTCCGGATAATTGGGCATATTCTTCCGATACCTCTTTAAATACTTCCCCTGCAGCGTACATCGCTTCAGACTGCTGGTAATGATTATTAATTAAATCGTCCCCATTCATATGGGCACCGATTGTGACCGGCTTTTTAGGGTCCCTTGCGAAATTGTAATCTGTCGGACATTCACCTACAAATTTCTGAACAATTTTACGATCTTTAAAATAATCTACTTTCCTTTTTTGGTGGGAGGTAAAGAAGCCATCATAAGCAACAATTACAGGAAGGCGGACCTTAGAGTGCTCCGCAACTCTAAGCGCCATTATGTTCATATCGTAAACTGCCTGGGGAGTCTTGGCCGTTAAAATAACCCACCCCGCATTCAGTGCAAAATACAAATCGGAATGATCCCCTCTTATATCCAAGGGGCCGCTGATTGAACGGGTTACAAGATTTAATACCATCGGAAAGCGCGTACCTGATTGAACTGGAAGCTGTTCAAGCATATACATTAATCCATTGGCGCTTGTTGCATTAAAAACCCTTGCCCCTGTAGCTGCCGCCCCGTAGCAAATCCCAGCTGAGCCATGCTCGCCATCTGCGGGTATTAGTTTTATATCATGTTCCCCTCTTGCCTTCATCTGATCGAGAAATTGAGCAACCTCAGTTGATGGCGTAATCGGAAAATATCCCATAATATGATAATTAATTTGGGCTGCTGCCATGGCTGCCATTTCATTTCCCGACTCGAACGTTGTTAGCTGTTCAGCCTCTTTCATTGTTTTCAGTTTATTTTCTAAAATAGCCATTATAAAACCCCTCCTGCTGCATAAGGAAAGTTTTGTTTTACCCTACGGGTATCCGCAAACCCTATCGTTTCACGTATTTCACTAAGAGCACTTGTCGGACAAGCCTCAACACACTTTAGACAGCCTTTACAATACTGATAATCGATTCCCTGCAGAAACATTTGCTTTCTGCCTTTTTTGTCTTCTCCTTCATGCCATACGAAGCAAAAATCAGGGCAAACTGTATCGCAGGCAGCACAGTTGATGCATTGCTCCTGATCAAACTGCGGCAGAAACCCCTGCCTAGAACCGCTAAGATCTTTTAGAATACTATTTGCCTGAGCTATAATGACACCGCCGATTTCCTGTGTTTCATACCCCAGCTGGGGTGCTGGTCTGCTAAAGTTTTTTCCTTCTGCATCTTCAGGAGCTTCATATGTTTTAAACTGGACTTCATGAAATCCTCTCTCAAAGGTACGAAGATTCGCTTCCACAAGATGCGGATATTTCTTCTCAAAGGTTTTGCGAATAACCATTTTAATAGATTCAGGATCAAGGAAATCGCAAATTCTGAAAAGAGCTCCAAGCATAGCTGTATTTACTTTTGTTTTTTCTTCAACTGCAATTTGCAGTGCATCTACGATGGCAAGAGTCCCATATTCAAGTTTCAGATCTTTCTTTATATCATCAAACTCCCTGGCCGAATTAACGAGCAGGATTCCGTCAGGTTCCATGCCGCTTGCTACATTAACCATTTTGTATAACGCCTCGTGAAAAACACCAATTACGTGAGGCTGCTCAATTGGGCTATGCGCCCTTATTTCTGTATTCGCTTCGCAAAACCTTACAAATGACTTGACTGGAGTTCCCTTTTTTTCTGAGCCGTAAGATGAGAAATTCGAGCCATTCAGTCCAAGCCCCAGAACTCCTGCCTCCGCGAGCATTTTCCCTGCCAGATTAGCCCCCAGTCCGCCAATAGACTCCAATCTTATTTCATAAAATCCCAATTCATTCGTTTTCGGTAAGATTGACATGTTCTCCCTCCCTAAATTGTTAACGGCTTAAAACACCGTAAGAGTATCCCCTATTGCAATTCTAAAAGAACTATTTCCATTTATCTGTGACAAATGTTATACTTCACATAAAAATTTTGAAACAGATCAAAAACAATCTAACAGAGCTTTATAACATAAGAAGTGAGCGCGCTTACATAATTATATAACAGAACAATTTTTGTAATATAACAGACTGAACAGGCTTTTTCCGGCTTACTTTTTCTGTAAATTAAACCTTCTTTTTACACGAGAAAAGCGGTTTACTTCATGTTAAAGTGGGTAAAGAAGGAAAGAGTTTTTGTGGGGGTCTTTAATAGAGGGGGATTTATGAATCAACGTGATTATTATTTCGACAATGCCAAGTTTATTTTGATCTTCTTTGTCGTTTTCGGACATTTGCTCCGCTCTTTTATTGAAGATAATGAAACGATCTACACCTTATACAAGGTGATTTACACCTTTCATATGCCGGCCTTTATATTAGTTTCAGGTTTTTTTGCAAAAGGTTTTTATAAAAACGGCTATATAAAGAAAATTGCAAAAAAACTGATTCTGCCGTATATCATATTTCAGGTTATTTATTCCGTTTTCTATTACTTCCTATATAACAAAGGAACGTTTGAGATGGACCCATTCAACCCGCATTGGTCTTTGTGGTTCCTGATCAGCATGTTCTGCTGGAACATCATGCTTTTATACTTTGCAAAGCATAAAGCTGTTTTTTCCTTAACAGCTGCCCTGCTGATTGGACTTGCCGTTGGCTATGCCGACTGGATCTCCAACTATTTAAGTTTATCAAGAACATTTGTTTTCTTTCCTTTGTTTTTACTTGGGTATTATTTAAAGAAAGAACACTTCTACGCTCTGTTTAAACCAAAGTACAGAATAAGTGCCTTATTTGTATTTGCAGTGGTGTTTACCGGTTTTTATTTATACCCGGATATCGATTACAAATGGCTCCTTGGCTCCAAGCCATATACAGAATTGGGCGCAGCATCTATAGGAGCAGTATTTACGAGACTTGGTTTCTACATCCTTAGCTTAATCATGGTATTTAGCTTCTTTGCCTTTGTTCCCCGTAAGCAATATTTCTTTACGAACCTGGGGAAAAATACACTTTACGTTTACCTCCTGCACGGCTTCTTTGTCCGTGTATTCCGGGTAAGCGAAGTGCAAAACTTCTTCAACAAGCCGGAAAACTTCCTGCTGCTTGCAGGAATTTCCTTGCTGCTTACCTTAATTTTATCAAGTAAACTGATTACATCGCTTGCCCAGCCAATAATTGAATTAAAAACATCACAACTAAAGAAATTAAAGGAAAGAACGAGGGCATATGTCCGCTTTTACCGCAAAAAGCTTACAAGTTAAAACTTGAACCGGCCAATTAGAATGGCTGGTTCTTTCTTTTTGCATATCCATTGACCAATTTTGATAAAGGCGCTATAATAAATAACTGTGTCAGATAATCTGTCCCAGTAGCTCAGCTGGATAGAGCAACAGCCTCCTAAGCTGTAGGTCGTGAGTTCGAATCTCGCCTGGGACGTCACAATAAAGAAAAGTGCAGAATCCATATGTATCAAGGATTCTGCGCTTTTCTTTATAATTATTTACTCTTGTAGTAAACCTTAAAATTTTTTATTTGGGGTCGGTTTGGGGTCGGAACGAATTTTATTAGTGACTTTATACCGCTATTGCGACTTGTTTTAGAACATTTATAATCAGTGTTGACGTATGATTCCGACTGGGTTCGAACCAGCGACCTCTCCCCTGTCAAAGTGGCAAACAATCACGGATACTATAGATATATTTCTAAAAATCCATTACATATCAAGGCTTCAGATGGAATGAAGTTTGTTCCTGTAGGGTTAAAAAGGACCGTTGTTTACCGTGTTCGTCAACAATTCGTCAACATCCAACACTTGTGCTCATTTTTGATTTCTTATTCAACTGCAGCACCCTTTAGCTTAAGTGCAATCTTCACAAACTTGAACAAGAAAATTATCTCTAAAGCTAACTTTTAAATATTTTAGAGGAATTAAAAAGAAAAAAAGCAATCCATATTGGCGGATCGCCCTTTTCCATGCAGGTTTAGCTGAATGAACTATTATTTAATGGAGGTAATATGCTCTTCTAGACGATCCCAAGTTTCAGTAATTCCTTGTTCCATTCCCATATCTAGGACGGTTTTTAGTGCTTCTGCAGAAGTATATACTGCACGATTAATAAGCCTTGTCTTTCCTTCATAATCTTCAAATGATAAGGTGATGTGAGTTGAAGGCATCTCATCGTTTTCTTTACCTTCAGCATCTGAAAAATAGTCAATATAAACGATCTCTTCATCCTGAATGATCTCTTGATAAACCCCTTTTCCCCAAGATTCGAATCCAAAAAAATCTCCTTGATTCTCATCAATACACTTCATACAATAATGCCAGATTCCACCTACTCTAAAATCCACGTTACATACAGTAAGAACCCAGCCACGCGGTCCCCACCATTGCTTAAGATGTTCTGGCTCCGAAAATGCTTTGAATAACAATTCCTTAGGTGCATCAAACTCACGTTCAAGAACAAGTGCGTTATCCTCTACTTTTGAGATCATTTTAGTTGACATATAAAATCCTCCAAAGATTATTTTTAATAATACCAACTGCGGAATACCCCATATCCTTTACTTGTTGTAGTATCTGGATTGAAGCAATTTGAAAGTATGATAATATCCTTTTTACACTGACATTTACATTTACCTGCCAAACTTTTTAATTATTTACCCATTATTCTCAACTGTTCTTCAAGGCGATCAAGGGTCTGGTTTGCTCCCTCAATGGCTCCATACTCTTTAACCACTTTTTCTCGAGTTTCTTCAGAAGAGAAGATCAATCGCATTGTAAGGAATGTTTTATTGTCCTGCTCGACAAAATTTACTATTGTTTGGAATTGTCCTGGATCATCCTCTATATCATCGCTGGATGTGTAAACGAGACGCTCTGGCTTTACAATTTCACGAAAGGAGATCTTGTTTGGATATTCAACACCATCCGGTCCTTTCATAATAAATCTCCAGATACCACCTGGCCTTATATCAATTTCAGAGGTCCTAATTGAAAAACCTTTTGGCCCCCACCAGTTTACTACGTGTTCTGGTTCCGTCCACGCTTTCCAGACAAGTTCTCTAGGTGCATTAAAAATTCGATTGACAATGAGCTCTGGTCCATTAACTTCCACGGTGGTCTGTTTATTCGCATTTATTTCTACCATATGAAACCTCCATCATTCACTATTATTATTTTCCATCTTTTTTTGCATTACCTTTAAATAATCGTCCAAGTTGTCAAATCTTTCTTCCCAAATTTGGCGATAAGATGCCAGCCATGAGTCCAATTGGATAAATGGCTCAGATTGTAATTGGTAGATGCGGCGATTCGCATCCACGTGCGCTTTAACAATTCCGGCGTCACTAAGAACACGGAGGTGTTTGGATGCTTGTGGCTGACGGATTTGTAAACGTTCTGCAATTTCCCCCACAGTAAGGGGCCCTTCTCGTAAAAGTTCAACAATCTGTAAACGATTGGGTTCGGCAAGAGCGCTCAATGTTGTCGTATCCATATATAGAACCTACCCCTATCCATAAAAACAGCTAAATATAATAATAACTATACTCTTTATAATCAACTGAAACATGTATTCAGCAGTCTCAATCCCCCCTCCCAACTTGCACACACTCCTCGAGAAATGAACTTATACTTTGGAGTTCTAACATGCGTTTTGTATTCCTCAAAAAGAATATAACACATAAGGAATATTCCTGTAAAGGAATATTTTAATTATTTTGTTGTTATTTTTAATTCATTAAGGCATTTTTATTCCTTTTATAAGGAAAAGTGTAATGTAACTAAACAGTCGAATAAGAAAATTTATCCTTCTTCCGCCAGGGAACATACTTTTCTGCATTGCCGCACAATTCACTCCAAAAGTGCCGACATAAAATTTTCTATAACAACAAAAAACACTGCCATTGAAAATGGCAGCAGACATTATTTCTTTACATTAAAAGTTTCTTCTCAAGATTATTAAATAATTTAAATACCATCACTCGTTCACCAGTACGAGTGCTTATATCAGTATAAAAACTTTTCACTTTTTCTCCAGTTATCGTTAATATAATATCCTTAAGACCTTCTTTACCTGATTCAACCAATTCCGAACGAGTTTTCTTTATAGTAAGCATTCCCTCCTTTGTTTTACAAACGGTATATTCAGCTGGTGTTAAAATACCTTTTAGATTTACAATTATCATATCCCTTAATATATCTGTCTTAACTGATACAGACCCACGCCCAAGAAAATCTTTTTCCCAATGAGTAATTGCCTTACTTATCTCAGATTCATAAGAACCTTTAGATATCTTCATTAATAATACATCTCCTATTTGTCTATTCCATATGCTTTTTAAGTATTTTTGACGATTTTCATCCTTATAAATTTAAGTTGAGCGCCGGTCGTCAATACAATTTCGAAAAGGTTCCAAGATGCATGCAAAACTGATTATTGCCCATCAATTAATCATGCCTAATGACCAAGACCTTCATTTACACCTTCAATATTTAATTCTATCTCACTGTTTATTGAGACCTCTATAATTTTGTAAAACCACAAGCTTCACAAGGTTACCTCGGAACTACATCTTATTACTCCTAATACTGGATTTTGACATAAGTTTGGGAATCTAATAAATTAACTTATTGTTGATATCTACATACGGCAGGGTTCATAGACATGAACGAAGCCATCTCAGATGCAGAAATACAAAGCAATGACATGCTTTACTTAAAAAACACTCTTCATCTCATAAAAGTAAAATCTAGAATTATACCTGAATTTGGTCTAACAACTTCCTCGTTTTTCAACAATCCACAAATGAATCTTATGATCCTCTGTCCCCCTAGAATAACGATAAGCTCCAAACCCTTCACTAACTATTCCCAGATAGACCAAGTTCTTCCATTCCCACTACCGCTTTTTCCGGTGAGTTTTTGAGGAAGTATGCTCTCGCTCAATATCTCCGGAAAAAGTTATACAATTGCCTGCTGTTTCCCAAACATTGTAGATGCCTTTTTCCCACATGTATGGATTCTAATAAGTTAATTCCCTGTTCTAATTCCAAAGTGACAAGTGATGATCAGCTAAGGGTCGGCACTGTTTTATTAACAGGAACCTCTACAATTGAAAACTTTCCATCCTTATTATTTACTAATAAGCCCCGAACTTTAACATATGACGGAACTAGTGGATGATGACGAATGATATCAACACTTTTTTCGATACTGCCACTACCATTTTCTTTACCATTTAGCCATTCATCAAGCGTACCTCCTGAAAATTCAGGCCTGCTATTTTGAAAAAGATAATCCAATGTTTGTATTTTATCTTTCATTGCTTCAAGTTGAGTTAGTACATTAACTTTGGAATTCCTCTTACCTTTTGTCCCTATAACAAAAATCTCCTCAACATTTTCCTGGTAAATAGCAATGATAACAGATCTCATTATATCCCCATAAGGATGTGAGATATCGGTACCATAGCTTTTTATAGTCAACATGTTTTCTGATCGAATATTAGTCACTTCTTGTATAATAGGCGCCAACCCGTCTTCAATGTCCGTTAAAAATAATGCTTTTTTATTCATATACGTACACCCATCCCTTCTTTATTTTTATGAACTTTTGATGGAGTAACAAACCAATGTTGTTTTCTGGAGTTACCAGTTTTCCCAACGTCCCTCTGGATCAATACTAGCAAGTCGAACCCATCCATTTTGAACTTTTTCTCGAAATGCTGAATCATTATTTAATAACCGCTTTACATATTTTCTAGGTGCTTGGATGACAATCAGTAAACGAAGAGGAGAATGATAAGCTTCGTGATCTGACTGCATAACTGATTGCCAAGGCAGTCCGGCTAACAAGTCACTTGCATTCCCCTGCATTACACCGAGACCTGCTGTAACGGTTTGAGTTGCTTTATTTCCACTACCATAAAAATGAGGTGCTACCGTTGAAGCGTAATATTGCAGATTAATCCATTGGGTCACCGTTCCTGGTCCTGCAATAATATTAGCTAGGAGATCACCACTTTCATCCTGCTTCCAATCATAATTATGAAGGAAAGCTCTACCTTCCAAGTCACAATCCCGAGTTAGTTCACGTTGGCCGATAATAAAAGCGGCATTACGAGCTAATCCCCATTCCGGACGTATCTCACTCCAATCTTCTGCAAACCGGTGTGCCTCAGCCTTGGGATTTTTAATTTTCGATTGAATATTCGGTAATTGGGTTAGACGTACTTCATTTGCTTTATGGCTCACTTTCGGCATAATAGCTTCGATACAATTAAATGCTTCTTGTGCAGCTTTAGAAAGTTCAGGAACATAAATCCAGTGTAATTCATCCACCGATGTTATATGCTCGGCGGCTACGAAAACGGTGTCATCAGGGATTTTAATTCCTTCAGAAGAAAGCTCTTCTCTTACAGTAGGAAGGTTGCATAAAGCAGCTAAAACCCTAGCATTGAATCCACCAGCCGCTCCACCACAGGCACCACAGTCGAGAGCGGCTGCATAGGGATTGTTGGTACTTTTGCTACCATGTCCGCATATTACGACTAATGGTGCGAAATTCTTTGTTAACCCCATCATTTTCAGAGCTTGGCGAGCATAATTCACTTTTTCATCTTCAGAAAAACCAACAGGTATCTCCTCTTCTTTATTATGATCATGATTAAGCGAGAGCGTTGTATTAGGTTTGCGTAACCAAGCCTCACGAAGTTCACGAATAAAACGATCTGCTCCTCTTGGCACAAAACTACGCGCTAACATTTGTAGACTAAGCCAAGGTCCACTTAGCTCAGGTAAAAGCAAGCTCGAAAGTACATTCTGTTTCATCATTTTAAATGTATAGCTTAAGGAATTAACTGCCTGCTTACGTTGTTGATATGATTTGAGTTCATTTTCATCTGCAAACTCTTTTATCTTGTGCCGAGGCTTTAGTATAACTGGCAAAGAAGAATGACTATGATTATTCCCGAGTTCACTAGTTGCGATCGGTAAGCCAAAGAAACCGGCAACTCCAACCGTTTCAAACGGACCTTCTTTTTCAAGTTGACGGCGAAAAGGTTCTGATCGTACATCAATGCAAAACGCAAATTGAGCTATTGCAGATTTTTTATCGTTGGTCTCACATTGTTTAGAGATAATCTTCTGACTTAAACGGTCTGTATGTGTTTTTTCCCAAGCTTCTAACCAAATTTTCCTGCGAAGTTTCTCATCAAAGCTATAGGCAAATGATAAATATTCGTTTTGTTCAGCAGCTGGCATCTTTGACCATTCCTCGATTGTAAGGTCCCCCCAATGAATCCAAGATGCTAAAAGGGGAGCAATCGAAACTTTTTTCTCAGATCGTTGATTAATCAAAGGTAAGTAAGGCTTTATAAGAGCCCACTCCATGGAAATTCGAACTGCTAAATATTCTGTTAGGAGTGTATGTTCATGGCTCGATTGTCGAGAACGCCAGAGCATCATTCCTGCCCACCCAGGTAAGGAAAGCAAATGACCTTCCAGATAAGTCTGTATTTCTGATTTTGGGATTTCTAGTGCAAATAACGCTTCTTGCAAAGCCAAATGTGCCTCTTGTGGCCAACCTTTTAAACTTTCACGTTGCTTTTTACTAAGTGCCGGATCATATTGAGTGAGACGCTGCCAAGCTCGATAGAAACCTTCCTCACGATTTGGCATTGTCCAACCCGCCTGTGAATCATCAAGAAACAATTTACACCACTTAATGACATAATGATCGAGAATATTGACTAACCTTTCACCATCTTGATTCTCTATATTTGAACTTATTGGTTTCATTGGAAAATTCCCGATACTATCGGTATTCAGTTCACTAAAATCCTCTACCAATTTCTCCAGCTTAAGAGATGATAAAAGGCTAGAAGGTAAAGGATCTAATTTTAGCGCAGCATGACAAAATCGCTCCACCACGTCCCGTGGGATATTAAAGGAATGTGAATCAAGCCAACGCTGTAAACCCATTTTCACAAAAGCCTCATCAATCTCACCTTTATTCTTTGCCGAAAGGATCATAGAAGCACTAGGATATATATCAACATCCCGAGTATTTCTTAACCAACTTGCAACCTGGTCAAAAGATTGCTTTTCCAGTCCCATCCACGGATTGCGTGCTGCAAATGTAGAAATAGGCCCGAGTGGTGCAATCACTCGGCTAGCAGATTCTATTAAAACGTTAATATCACTTTCTTGAAAATCAATACTTGTATCTTTCTTTTTTACATTTTCTTTCGTTAACACAGATGTCCCGCTCATCACTAATTACCCCCTTTAGATAAATATTGTTTTAGGTAGTTTGGATGACTTTCAACTGACTTTGTTTTTGCTTCACCTAATTGCACTAACCAAAGATAGAGTACTGTGAAGGAGACAGAAGAACGATTACGAATAACCCGCGAACCTATCGCATTACCAAATAGCAAGAGACAGACGACAATAATGACAACTGCCATTGGAGGTTGAACACTTTGAAAAACGGTTGTATGCAACCACTCATAGAAAAGGTTATGAATGATAAAATAAATGAGAGCAGCTCCTGCTAAAAATGACAAGCCGGCAATTCGGCCAATTCTTCCCTCTCCAAAAGCTACGAGCTGTGTCCAAGAAACAGACAATGACCACCCTAAGATTAACGCACTAATCAATTGATACCCCTTTTCAGGAGCCATGAGCCAAAAGGCACCCCCTACAGCTATACCTAAAGCCCGACCAGCCATGATCCATAAATAGGATGATCTTTCATTAATACGAGGCGATACTTCGAAACGACGCACTGCCGAACCGGCCTGTAAAAACAGCGTAGCTTTGAACAAACCATGTAAAATAAGATGAATAATAGCTGCAATATACGCACCTAATGCACACTGAATAAGCATGAACCCCATTTGTCCAATCGTGGAGCCTACTAACTGACGTTTATAGTCAACCTGGACTAAACTAATTCCAGATCCAATCAATACAGAAATACTTGCAAGAATAAGTAATATAATCGAAGCTATATCACCATTAAAAAGAGGGGAAAATCGGGTTAGCATAATCCCACCTGCATTTACTAAGCCTGCATGCATAATCGCAGAAACAGGAGTCGGGGCAACAACAGACTCAATTAACCACCGTTGGAAAGGCCATTGGGCTGCAGGAATTATCACAGCTAATATAATCAATAAATTAATCCCTGTTTTATCCCATGATCCAAGTTGAGCTAAGCTTTCATTTGTTAGAGCTAATGATAACTGCCATTGACCTGTGACTTGAAAAAGCCAAATCATTGCGAATAACAAGGAAAACCAACTTAATATAAATAATCGGCCAGAAACCTTGGCTGCTTCACCAGCTACTTTCCAAGCACTGTTTAACCTTATCAGTAAGGTTAGCCCGACGAGAGTTGCTCCCCAAGATATAATCATCAAGCGGAGATCAGCACTTAACCATGCAATTGAAACAGCACCTGTAGTGAACGTAAAAAGTGTAAAATATTTTCGATAAGAACGATCTCCCATTAAATAACGTACAGAAAAACGCTGAATAATTAAGCCAATTGTAAGAACAAAGAAAACCATTAACCAAGCTAAGGAATCTAGGTACCAAGGACCAACACCTCTATTCATACTGTTACTAGTGAGAGCCAATAAGGAAACTATTAATGGTAAAGCCACGATACCGATATGAATACGAACAAAACTTAATGGTATCCGTGGGTATAAAAACAAAAGACCACTCAGTCCAGAAATAACAAGCGTAATAAAAAATAATGATAACAACGGTGATGAGCTCAAAGAACCTAACATAAAACATTTCCCCTTCTATGGCTTTAACATATTAATAATTACTTTTAAAAAGGCCTTATATCTTTCTAAAAAGGCATTCATTATATTTGCTCCTTTAGGATTTTTTGAATAAATTTGTATTTACTCAATAAAAAAACCGACAACCTCAGGATTCAATGATTATTTAAAACCATTGAACCTTGAAAATTGTCGGCTTCACTTCAACTAACCTGGCGAAGTTTTTTGAAGAGCTACCTTTTTATAGTTTATATTACTTTATATTTTACATTCTTACTAAAGAAAATAACGGATAACTTAATTCAGTCGCTTATTATGAAATAAATCGATTTATGTTACTCTTCCTTTTTATTTATATTAGGATACCTTTTCCAGTCAATATTAAAAGAATGCTAAAGGCCTAATTACAAAAAAAGGGGAAATAACATCTACCGATTATTAATTTAAATATAAAATATGACAAATTAAAAAAAATGTCAACAAGAAAGCACCCATATACTGTTTCATTGGAATTCAACATAAAGGTTGGAATACACAGAAAAGCTACACAGGAACACAGAGTTCCCTAACCTATTGAACCGTCAATTTAAACAGGATTTTCCTGGAAAAGTACTTCTTACAGATATCGCATATTTATATTATGGGTAAGGTCAAAAAGCTTATTTATCAACGATTAAAGATGTTTCCACCAATGAAATAGTAGTTTATCATGTTTCAAAGTATGACTATGGAATTGGCAGCCGAAATCTCTAAAAACGCTAAAGTAGAATAAAAACTTTAAGAAGGCAAAAGATGCTTTAATTCACTCGGACCAAGGCGTTCACTATACACACCCTGATTATCAAAAGTTAATGAAAAAATGAGGATTACGTCAGTCCATGTCCAGAAGAGGAAACTGTTGGGACAATGCCCCAAGGTTTTTCCGGAGGTACCCTAAATCGGGATTTTACAGCCTCCGGTTTAAACAGGATCACTTGTGGTCCCCCTTGAGCTATACGCATCACCATATTGAGCCGTTAGCCTACCTCCATCATCTTTCATTGATTCCCTCAGCATCTTTTTAAAGTTCATCATCCAATGATAGTCTTTAGGAATAGATTCTATTTGTTTGCTGGCAGCTTCTTCACCCAGGACCCCTCCAATGATATCCTTTAAGCAGGCAGGTCAGGAGGAGTCCTGGCTTTTTTTGTCCTTACAAATCATTTTTTAGTTTTTTAAGGAATCCCGGAATGATTGTCTTATTTCTGCAGTTATTGCAATATACCCCGTCAACCCCTTTAATAAAGTAAGTTTCCATGATGTATTGTGGGATTGGCCGGGGCACACCACATTTAGAACAAAACAATAAATAGCTTGTTTTTTTCTCGGACATACCCCTTCCCCCTTATATTAATAGTACTTGGTTTACTTCATTATTAATATTATTCGGGATGTTCTTATCTTTTCCTGTTACAAAGGCCGCAAATCAACACCTTCTTTTCTTTCCAAATTTTTATTTCAATCTAACTTCCCATTAAGTATAATTATCTAAATTACTTATAAAGGATGGACGCCATGTTCAAAAAATTCTTTGGAAAAAACGATACAGTTGCTGACTTCTGGGATTGGTTTGAAAAAAATTCACAAGACTATCTTCAGTTAAAAGAAGAAACTATAAATCCTCTGTTTAACAAATTAGGTAATCAGTTATCTAGGATAAATATAGATTTAACCTTTGAGTTTAGTGCAGATCTTATTGATGGAAAGAGAGAATTTATTATAAGCGCTGATGGTGTTCTGTCTGCTTTTCCAGATGTCATTAACCTTGTTGAAAAAGCGCCCGATCTTAATGGTTTTAAAATAATTGCTTTTCGTCAAAAAAGTAATATTGATGATATATCCACTATCGATTATGAAGATATTAGTTTAGGTCCAGATGATGTCTATTTCACTTACAGAAAAAATGGTGACACTTTAGACATTGTTTTATTTCTAAGAGGTTATGACTCTGATTTTGAAGAATGGGAAAACGCAGCCTTTATATTATTAGACTCTATTATTGGAGAATATGATGTAGCTACTAAAATAGGAAATATTGATATGCTGCCTTATAAAGAAAACCCTCATTTAAAACCTATTGTAGAATTCCCCTTATTAATAAATAAGGAGGTAACTGGGATAAGCTTATAAAGCTAGTCCCTATTAATTTCCTGTACCCCACTAATTCATTTTTGCTAATTTTATTTTTTGTAATTTATTGACAAGTTTTGTCGAAATCATTCATTATTTTTCCTTTACCTGTAATAATAGTTCCTGGACTTTTATTATTTAAAGGAGCAAATAAATGTGTCGTTTTTGCCGTGATCTTAGAAAAAAGATTCAATTTTATAGAAAAACCCTAATTGAAACAGGAATAAACAAAGGATTACAAGATCCTGAGACTTTAAAAAACAGTCAGATATTGGATGAACTAATCTTCAGGTATCAGTCTAAATGTAAGTAGCTTTTCAATGTATGAATCGCTTACTATCACCGCGAATATGCGGTTTTTTTATTGTTAATATGCATTGATGTACATAATACTTTTTTTTGCTGGGTACTTTATTGTTACCGAGCACGGCTGGTCCTCCACTATTGAACATACTAGACATGCTAACTTTAAAGAGAATGACCCTTAGTTAACTCCTTTCTAAATAATGCTCTGTGGACTCTTACTCGAAATAGAGGTGTCTTATTATGCTTAGTTGGCTAGACGAAAATACTTTAAAAAATGTTTACTTCTTATTAGCTATCCCATTAATTCTGTTTTTGGTTTGGATTATAGCTTCTTTCTTGGTAATAAGAGCTTCGATAAAAGAAAAATGATCATAATTGCCCGTTTGTTTCCTTGTCTTTAAAAGGCTTATTTTGTGAAATTTTAGCGACGGTCTTGAAATACTATTGAATTGATTCATAATAAATGTATCTTATTATTTTCTGAAAGGAGCCTTAGCATTGGATGAACTTTCACTCTCTTTCACAAGAGAGCTGACAAAATTGGTTGATGATTATTTTAAATGCAATGATGAGAAAATTAAGGATCAAATCCATTCAGATATTGTGCTTTTAACCGAAGCTTTTATGATATGTGATGCTCCCTAAATCATAGTTATGTTCCATACTAGGTTCCGCTATGCAGCCTCCAGTTTATTTTAGTTACATACTGGTTTGTGTTTTTCCGAATAGCATTTCACACATGGACCCTCCATGTAGTAATAATTGGCCTGGGCTTTCCACAAACCCTGCAGATCTTTAAGTAAGTATTCCAACGCTGATTGCAGTCTCTGCATTCAAGGAATAGTTCCCTGAAAAGTGCTTTACTATTAAGGATTGGCGCTTTTTTCTTTTTGTTACAGAAAATCAACAAATATTTACAAGCATTTATAACTATTTTAAAGCTCGGGTGCTATTTTATAGGAAGTGGGGATAGCAAGTGTGGCTATCATGGCGCTTGGCGAAGGAGGAGCCAAGTGCGTTGTTTTTTCTAGGAAATAACCGGACTTGGCTCGACAATATGATCGAAGAATATATAATATGCTTTTTGTTTTTATCTAACAAGTTATTTTGACCAGCAGCATTAACTTATTTTCAAGATAATCTTTTCCAAGGATATGCTCTGAAAAAAAGTATGCTGCTCAACTCAGCATACCCTTGCCCTTTTATAAATCATCGATCACAATATAAGCTGCTTTGACCGGTCCATGAACACCGACGACAAGATTCATTTCAATATCAGCAGAGTTGCTTGGACCTGTAATAAAATTTATGCAGGATGCTACCTTCTCTCCTGATTTTACTTTTTCCCGAATGATTCTTGCTGCTTGTGTCATGCGCGGTACCAATGTACTTTTCGGGATCATTATGACAGAGGCTGCAGGGAGGAAGCTGACAGTACGGCCCCTATCCTTGCTGCTGAATAAGACTGCTGTGGCAGATTCAGCCAGGGTAATATCACTGAACGTGATTCCTATATTTGCATGTGCAGCATACTCTATGTTTTTTTCCCCCATAGAATAATCCCATTCATGCACCTCCACACCTTCTTTCGGCCAAATTTCTTTGAATAGCTTTGTGAGTCCGAATTGCCCATAGCGCTCGTCCTTCCAGGTTACAACTGGCCCCCCGCCAAATTCGCCAACAATTTTTTTTAGCGTTTCAGGCAAGGCTTCAGCACTTGTTTCAATCAGGTCCGTATGTATCTTCGTACACTGCGTTTTTAAGGCTTCAAGCAGCTCATCTTCATTGGCTTCTTTTAAAACTGCGTCCTGCGGGCTGTAGCCCCAGTTTGGCCTTTCGACTCCATCAATTCTTTTTTCCCTTCCTAGACGTTCTGCAATTTTACTGAGAAAAGCATCTCTATTTTGGATTAATCCATTCACTTTTGCACACCTCCTTTTGACCGGTTTTGGAACCAATCTCTAAATCTTTCTTTATTTGGTGCAGGAAAATCGCGGATTTCTGTCCAGGCTTTTAAAGGTCCAGGCCCCTTAGTGATTTTTTCGCCTGCAGTGAACGGGTTCATTGCTGTTGGAGCAAGTTTTGAACCTATCTTATAAAGAGATGGAGATGCTGCCCCAAGGCCAAAAGCCTTCATAGCCATTTTTTCAGAGATTGGCGCCCTCCCCTCTTTCTCCACAATAACCTGGCGGTGCTTATGAAGGAGCTCATGCAGCGGAATTTTAACCGGACAGGCTTCTGTACAAGCTCCACAAAGAGTAGAGGCATAAGGAAGTTCCTTGTAGTCATCATAGCCTCCCAAGAGCGGCGAAAGAACAGCTCCAATCGGTCCGGAGTAGATAGAGCCGTATGAATGTCCTCCAACATGTCTGTATACCGGACATACATTGACACATGCAGCACAGCGGATACATTGCAAGATGGATTGGAACTCTCCACCCAAAATGTCCGAACGTCCATTATCGACGATGACCAAATGAAAATCCTCAGGTCCATCAACATCGAACTCTTCCCTTGGCCCTGAAAGTACAGTTATATAGCTTGTCAACTTCTGGCCAACAGCGCTTCTAGTCAGCATGCTGACCAGCACTTCCATTTCTTCATAAGTAGGCACGAGCCTTTCCATACCCATTACGGTGATTTGTGTCTTCGGCAGTGATGTAACGAGATCTGCATTGCCTTCATTCGTTACTAAAGTTATGGAGCCCGTTTCTGCAACAGCAAAGTTGCACCCCGTTATACCAACATCTGCTGTTAAGTATTCCTGGCGAAGCATTTCTCTGGCATGCCACGCAAGCTCTTCAGGCTTCTCTGTATTCCGGTAGTTCAACTTCTCAGCAAACACGTCACGTATTTGTTCTTTATTTTTATGAAGGGCCGGTGCCACAATATGCGAAGGAGGATCATGGTCATCCACCTGCAGAATATATTCTCCCAAATCAGTTTCAATGACTTCGCATCCTGCTTCTTCCAATTTGGCATTTAAGTTTATTTCTTCAGTAACCATCGATTTTGATTTCACAACTTTTTTTGCATTTTTCTTTTCAATTACTGTCCTAATATAACCTGATGCCTCCTCTGCAGTTTCAGCAAAATATACGTGTCCGCCCCTTTTAGCCACATTTTCACTTAACTGGTATAAGTAATAATCAAGATGCTCAAGGACGTGCTGCCGTATTTCCTCTGCAAGAGACCTCCATTCTTCCCAGTTCCCCAGTTCATGGACAGCATCAAGCCTTCTTGTCTGAAGCCTTTCCTGTGCTCCTGACACAGCCCCTCGCATAAAAGTATTATTAATCCCAGCATCCACACGCTCTTTAAATTCATCATTTGGACCTATTTTCATAGCCATTCTCATTCCCCCTAACAAAAAAGACCTCAAAATTAAATCATTCAGCGGCTATTTAAAACTTCAGCAATGTGCAGCACCTTTATCGGTTTGCCTTGTTTCCCAATTCTTCCTCCTATATTCATTAAACACCCTGCGTCTGCACCAATTAAGTAATCTGCACCAATCTCTTCAATATGTTCTACCTTTTCATCCACCATTTGTTGGGAAATCTGCGCCATTTTGACCGAAAACGTTCCACCGAAACCACAGCATTGCTCTTTCCCTGGAAGCTCGGTAAATTCAAGACCTTTCACTTTTTTTAATAATTTCATCGGTGCTTCCTTTACTCCCAGAAGGCGTGTCATATGGCAGGACGTATGATAGGTGGCTTTCCCATCAAGCCTTGCACCAACATCGTCTATCTTTAAAATATCAACAATAAATTGAGTAAGTTCATACGTTTTTTCTGCAAGCTCTTTTGCTCTTGATTCCCACACTGAATCTCCTTTAAATATGTGGGGATACTCATGAAACATATAGGCGCATGAACCTGAAGGAGATACAACATACTCAGCATGTTCAAATGCTGTGATCATCCTTTTCATAGCTTCCTTTGATTCCTTTACATATCCGCTGTTATAAGCAGGCTGGCCGCAGCAAACCTGTGATTCCGGAAAATCTATTTCGCATCCCAGCCATTCAAGCAATTCGACAGTTGCTTTGCCGGCATTCCCCTGAAACAAATCTACCAGGCATGTCGCAAAAAGGCTTACCTTCATACTTCCCTCTCCCTAAGCAATTTTTATATCTATTATTTTACTATACTTGGGATAACCTTTGCTTCAATTTAAAAAATATTCAAATAATTTTACTCTGCACAATTGCACCTGTAATCTGACAATGTTTTACTTCCTTTAATTCCGGCAAAAATATGATAAAATGATATGATGTCTAAGATGCAAATAAAGGGAGTTCAAAATAAATGACTGTAATAGCAAGTACGCTGAATGCGAAATATATTCATACAAACATTGCCATCCGCTATTTAAAGGCTTATGCTGAGCCTGATTTTAATGTGGAGCTGGCTGAATATACAATTAAAGACCCTGTGATGAATATCGTTACAGACCTTATTCGCAAAAAACCTTCTGTGATTGGTTTTAGCTGTTATATATGGAATATTGAAGAGACTATTAAGGTCATTAAAATGATTAAAAAAATTGATCCTTCCATTCACATTGTAGCTGGAGGACCTGAGGTAACGTATGATGTTGCCGAATGGATGGAAAATATAAACGAATTTGATTTTATTGTGATCGGAGAAGGTGAAGAAACCTTCAAGCAGCTTTTAACTGAATTAAATGGCGGCATGAATATGGAAAATGTGCACGGTCTCGCTTTTAGGAAAGACGGTCAGGTCTATATTAATCCGCAGCGGAACAAGCTTGATTTGCGGGAGCTGCCTTCTCCATTCCGATTTGAGGAAGATATTCCTCACCTATCGAAGCGTGTTACTTATATAGAGACAAGCCGAGGATGCCCGTTTAGCTGCCAGTTTTGCCTATCTTCCATAGAAGTGGGGGTGCGCTACTTTGACAGAGAAAAAATTAAAGAAGATATCCGGTATTTAATGAAAAATGGTGCCAAAACTATTAAATTTGTTGACCGCACTTTTAATATCAGCCGCAGTTATGCTCTTGAGATGTTTCAGTTTCTGATCGATGAGCATCTGCCCGGAACTGTATTTCAGTTTGAAATCACTGCAGATATCATGAGGCCTGAAGTTATCGAATTTCTTAATAAAAATGCACCTGCAGGTTTATTCAGATTTGAGATTGGCGTTCAGTCAACGAATGACTACACAAATGAACTGGTTATGAGGAAACAAAACTTCGATAAGCTTTGCAGGACGGTTACAATGGTTAAAGATGGAGGAAAAATCGACCAGCATCTTGATTTAATTGCAGGACTGCCCGAGGAAGATTATCATTCCTTCAAAAAAACATTCAATGATGTTTTTGCAATGCGTCCGGAAGAGCTTCAGCTTGGCTTCTTGAAAATGCTGAGAGGCACTGGCCTAAGACTAAGAGCCAAAGAACACAACTATATATATATGGATCATTCCCCATATGAAATACTGGGAAATAATGTTCTTTCTTTTGATGATATTATCCGTATTAAACAGGTTGAAGATGTTTTGGAGAAATATTGGAATGACCACAGGATGGATGCTACAGTTGAATATTTGGTCACAAAAGTCTTTCCTACTCCTTTCGACTTTTTCCAGGAGTTCGGCAGCTATTGGGAGAAAAAAGGATGGTCCCGAATTGGCCATCAGCTGGAGGATCTCTTCAGGCGCTTATTAGAGTTCCTTCAATACAAGGAAATTTCAGATCTTGATATTGTCGAGGGCCTTATGAAATATGACTATATTTCAAAGCAAAAGTATAAGCCAAGAAAACCATGGTGGCAGCCAAGCTTTGAAAAGGCTGAAAGGTCAAGGATTTATCAGTATCTCCTTGAAAAACCTGACCAATTGGGAGAAACCTTTTCCAGTCTGAAGCTATCTGAAAAAGAAATATACAAACACACATTATTAGAAAATCTGACATTTGATATTGAGAAATATTTTAAAGAAAACAAACTGGAGCGGAAAGAAACAGCCTTCCTCGCCTATTTTGATCCAAGTGAGGAAAAGGTGTCCATCTTCTCGGGTGCCCTAAATAATTTATAAATGCTAAAAAAACCGGCAATGCCGGTTTTTTTAGCATTTATCATCATTTCTGTTTTTATTTTTTTCGCGATTCATAAATGGCAGCTCATATAATTTATTTGCGTTTATATCGCCAAACTCCATCCCAAATTCTATATTCGAAGAATCACTGTGTTTGACGTCTTTTGGCTTTCTTTTATTCACTAGGCTCTACCCTCTCTCCCATGTTTGGAGTTTCGGTTTGCTGTTTTCACCGTGTTTTCACCCTGGCTGAATTCCGCTGAGAATTCTGATTCCTGCAGGTTCTTTTTAGGAGTTTTGCTGTATTTTTCAACCGCATTATATTCAGCTTTGCGCTTGGCCATCCTTATCTCCTCCTTTTAAGCTAAATTTACTTTATTATTTTTCGTAAAAAAACAGCTTTCATTCCTGTATTAAGCTTCCTTATTTTACTTCTGAAAATAATGATAAAAAAAATCCTTCAACATAAAATAAGCAAAAAAGGAATGAATCGCTTTGACAAACAAGAAGAGCAAAAACACAGAAAATATTGGAATTGATAATACACTTCCGCATCAAATTGAAGCGCCAAGCTTTAAAGATACAGGAATAAACCTTCAGCCACCTTTTAAGAACTCATTTGATGTAACCATCGGGGACAGTTTCTACTCGTCAGACAACTCACCTTTGGAGAACTGGAGTGATGAGACGGATCCTGAAATAATGGCAGGCGATGAATGGGTACATCCAACAAATGATATTGGGTGGAACACAACGGAAAACAAAGAGCTCCTTGAAAGCAGGAAACCTCCGCAGGGATATCCTTTTATGCACCCCACAAAAGATGTAAGCCGAGGTACTGACTAAAGGAAATACAAAAGCAGTCCGGAATTTTCCGGACTGCTTTTTAGCCAATAATAACGCGTTCTTTTGGATAATGAAAATTTGGCTGCTTTTCTTTTCCACCTATTATATATAAGAAAGAAGTCAATCCTATTCTCCCAATAAACATTAGCGCCATAATAATACACTTCCCTATATTTGACAGGTCCGGGGTAATCCCCATTGATAAACCCGTGGTACCAAAGGCGGAACAAACCTCAAAAATAATCTCTATAATATGGTGGTTTTTCTCGGTAATACTTAGAATCACAACCGAGATAAAACACATTCCCACAGCAAGCAGAGTGATTGCCAAGGACTTAAGTATATCATCTTCGTGAATTTCTCTCTTAAAGACCTTAATATCGCGATTTCCCCTTGCAAAATGATAGATGAAGAGAATATTGACGGCAAAAGTAGTCGTCCTGATTCCTCCGCCGACTGAGCTTGGTGAAGCCCCGATAAACATCAAAATACTCATTACCAAAAGCGTGGGCATAGTGAATTCACTGACATCCATGGTTGATAGGCCACCGCTTCTTGTCGTTGCTGATTGAAAGAATGCGTAAAAAAAGCTCTTGTGCCAGCTCATGTCTTTAAAATAATGTCCGAATTCCATTACAAGCAAAATTACCGTGCCGAATACAAGGAGAATGGCATATGTAACAGTGGTCAGCTTTGCAAATAAAGAGAAACGGAATGGCTGCCCATGATCCCATTTGCTCCTGAATAAATATGCTTTTGTTTCAATTAGTACCGGGAAGCCTATTGCTCCTAATGTAATCAGGATAATATTAATAAGCTGGACAAAATAGTCGCCGGCATAAGGCTGCAAAGATGCACCGGTAATATCCATCCCTCCATTAGTCGTGGCGCTTACTGATGCGAAAAGAGCGTGAAGAAAGGCTTCATCCCAAGTCGAATAATACTTTAGAAAATGAAAGCCAAGGATTAGCGCACCAATTGTTTCAATTACAAGGATAATCTTAATAATCTCCTTAATTAAATTAACAAGTCCAGATAAAGCATATTGATTATGGTCCACCATAATTAAACGGCGTCCCCGGAGTCCAATTTTGCGGCCAAGCAAAAGCCAAAAAAAGGTTCCCAATGCCATAATGCCTATCCCGCCAAACTGAAGAATAAACATGATGACAAAATAGCCGAAAACACTGTATGTTTCTGAAATATTAACCACTGACAGCCCTGTAACACTCACAGCGCTGACTGCAGTGAAAACAGTGTCAATAAATGCCACTTCAACACCAGGCTTATGAACACCCGGTATCCTCAATAACAAAACCGAAACAGAAACTGCCAATAAATAATATCCTGATATCACTTGGGCAGGTGTAAGTTTATCCAGCCAATGTCTTAAATCTTTCCACATAATATACCTGACCCTTCCGAAAATTTTCCTAACCCTTATCATAAAGAATATACCCTGTTTTTTAAAGGGCTATAAGAAAATTCGCACGAAGTTTTTTATTTTTATATAATAAAACTAGAAAAGCGCTATGCGCCCACCTATTGGACAAGCTTTCTTTTGAAAATAAATCAGGAGGATATATAACATGCTATTGCCTGATCTTGCAGAAAAAATCATTGCCGAAGTACGTAAATTTCTTCATGAAGATATCATTGTTGCCGATACATGCGGCGTCATCATTGCAAGTACGGATACAAGCAGAATCGGAACCTTTCACGAAGGTGCTCTGATTACAATAAAAACCCGAGACAAGTTAATCATAACGAAAGAAGACCAAACAAGACTGAAGGGGGTAAAAGCAGGCATTAATCTCCCCATATTCTTTAAAGGCGAAACGGTTGGTGTTATAGGGATTACCGGGATTCCTGAAAAGGTTTCTCCATATGGGGAAATTATTAGGAAATTGACAGAGTTATTTATCAGCGAAAGCTATTATGCAGATCAGCTGGACTGGCAAGCCAGAGCGCTTGAAGGATTTATGTTTGACTGGCTCCAGACTAAAGAATGGGACCCTTCCTTTAGAGAACGGGCGCATTTGCTTAACATCAATCTCTCAATTGATAGGCAAGTCTCCATAGCTGAATTTAAACAGAGCCACCAATTGATGAACAGAGACCTCTGGAATACAATCCTATCCTGGAAGGAGGCCAGCCGGGACGATTTAATAATTCGGTGGGGAAATGACAGGATTGTCCTTTTAGCAGGGGCCTCCTCCACTAACAATCATTATCACCTAAAAGAGAAAGCTGCCCGCTTCCACCGTTTTTTGGAAAGTCTATTATTGAGACAAGTTTATATGGGCACAGGGAAGCCCGTTTCCCCATCCAATATGGCTGATGCATTCAGGCAGGCGGAACGTGCCTTAAAAATAGCAAAAGACCGAGGAAAAATCATTTTCGATGAAGATCTGACAATGGAAATGATATTTGATGACCTCTCTCATGAAACAAAAAAAGATTTTATTAATAGAACTGTAAGTCCAATTATTCATGAAGAAGATTTGATGTTAACCATCCAAGAGTTATTCAAACAAAACCATTCTCTTAAAAATACTGCTGAAGCCCTGCACATACATATTAATACTTTGCATTACCGGCTAAAAAAGATACATGACCTATCCGGCTTGAACACTTCAAATATTGAGGATCTTATTAAATTGTATTTAGCCATTAGACTTTTAGAGGAAGGTACAAAAAATCCCTAAATGTGTTGTTATTTTTCATACTTTTATCTATAGCAGGGCTTACCTGCTTTTTTTTATACTGAAATTATATACTTAGCTATTCAGCTTCACCAGTACATTTTAAGGGAGAGAAACATGAATGATCGACAGCCATATTAAAGATAAATTAAAAGCCATTGTTGGCGCTGAAAATTTTGATGACTCAAAAGCTGGGCGCCTGGTTTATTCCTATGATGCCACCCCTAACTTTCAATCCATGCCAGACGCTGTCATCAGTCCCCGAGATAAATATGAAGTTGCAGAGGTAGTAAAAATTTGCAACAGCAGCAATTTACCCATAGTAGCGAGAGGCTCCGGAACCAATCTTTGTGCGGGTACATGTCCAACAGATGGGGGCATAGTACTTCTATTCAGGCATATGAACAAAATTCTCGAAATTGATGAAGAAAACCTGACGGTAACTGTGCAGCCAGGTGTCATTACACTGAATATGATAAATGAGGTTGAAGCACGAGGGCTTTTTTATCCTCCTGACCCAAGTTCAATGAAAATCAGCACTATAGGAGGCAACATCAACGAGAATTCAGGAGGGCTTCGAGGTTTAAAGTATGGTGTAACCAGAGATTATGTGATTGGGCTGGAAGCAGTCCTGGCCAATGGGGATATTATCAGAACCGGAGGAAAGCTTGCAAAGGATGTGGCAGGCTATGATTTCACCCGGTTACTTGTAGGATCGGAAGGAACTCTGGGGATTATTACGGAAGCAATATTAAAATTAATCCCACTGCCTGAAACCAAAAAGACCATGCTGGCTCTTTATCAGGATTTGGAAGAAGCTGCTAAATCAGTATCTAAGATCATTTCACAAAAAATTATTCCGGCTACACTGGAATTTCTGGATCAGCCTACATTAAAAGTTGTTGAAGACTTTGCCCAAATAGGACTGCCTACAGATGTTCAAGCAGTGCTTCTGATTGAACAGGACGGTCCGCTGGAAGTTGTAGAAAGAGATATGCAGAAAATGGCTGAAATCTGCCAAGAGCATGGAGCTGTTTCAGTCAAAGTAGCAAAATCGGAAGGTGAGGCTGAAAGCTTGAGGACTGCCCGCCGTGCGGCATTATCAGCCCTGGCCCGCTTAAAGCCGACAACAATCCTTGAAGACGCAACAGTCCCAAGGTCGGAAATTGCCAAGATGGTAAAAGCAATCAACGAAATCTCAGATAAATACAGGCTTTCGATCTGCACATTTGGCCATGCCGGAGATGGGAATCTGCATCCTACGTGCCCTGCAAATGCCAGAGACCATGATGAAATGGAGCGCGTAGAAAAAGCATTTGAAGAAATTTTCATAAAGGCAATTGAGCTTGGCGGCACGATTACTGGAGAACACGGAGTAGGAGTTATGAAGGCTCCTTATCTCGAACTTAAGCTCGGTAAAGAAGGAATTGCAGCGATGAAGGCAGTTAAGGCTGCTCTTGACCCGAATAATATTTTGAATCCCGGGAAAGTATTTGCCAAGGACAGCAGAAAACGAGTGGTGGTTACAAAATGACAACAGAGAAAGAACAAGCAATCATACAGCAAGGATTTATGGAACGGATGGATGAGGATGAGCTGCTAAATTGTATGCGCTGCGGATTTTGCCTTCCCTCCTGCCCCACATATATTGAGTCAGGCTATAAAGAAAATCATTCCCCTAGAGGCCGAATCGCTCTGATGAAGGCAGTAGCAGATGGACTTATCGAACCTGATGAAGATGTTGAACGTTCCCTGGACCTATGCCTAGGCTGCCGTGCCTGTGAGCCTGTATGTCCGTCTGGCGTAAAGTATGGCCACCTGTTGGAGGAAGCAAGAGATATTATAAATCAGAACAAAAACCACTCACTTCCTGAAAAGGCTGTCCGCAAATTGGTTTTTAATGAGCTTTTTCCGCATCAGAAGAGAATGAGAACCGCAATGGGTCTTCTGGGATTTTATCAGCGTTCTGGGCTTCAATCTTTTGCCAGAAAATCGGGAATGCTAAAATGGCTGCCGGAAAACCTGGCGACAATGGAAAAAGTGTTGCCCAATGTTCCAACAATGAAAGAAATGAAGAATCGGCCAACACACCTATCTCCGAGGGACACGCCTAAAAAGAAAGCTGCCTTCTTTACTGGATGCTTAATGGATACGATGTTTCTAAAAACCAATAATGCAAGTTTAAAACTTCTGCAGCTCGCTGGCTGCGATATTGTGATACCTGAAAATCAGGCATGCTGTGGGGCACTGCACGGACATAGCGGTGAAAAACAATCTGCCAAAGAACTTGCAAAAAGGAATATTGAAGCTTTTGAAAAACTAAATGTTGATTATATTATTACAAATGCAGGCGGGTGCGGTGCTTTTCTTATTGATTACGGACACCTTCTCAAGGATGATCCTGAATGGGAAGGCAGGGCTAGGAAGTTTTCTCAAAAGCTGAAGGATATCAGTGAGGTTCTTTATGAACTTGATTTTCATTTGAAAGCAAAGCTCAACCTTCCACGCCAGGTTATAACCTATCAGGACTCCTGCCATTTGCGAAACGTCATGAGGACCGAAAATGCTCCCCGAATTCTGCTTAAATCCATTAATGGAATTGAGTTTAGGGAAATGAAGGATGCAGACAGATGCTGCGGTTCAGCCGGGATTTATAATATTGTCGAGTCCGAGATGTCTATGCAAATTTTAGACCACAAAATGATTCAGGCGAAATCAACAGATGCTCAAACTATTGTTACAGCTAATCCTGGCTGTCTTTTGCAAATGAAACTTGGCATTGAACGGGAAGGATTATCCGGGAAAGTAAAAGCTGTTCACATAGCAGATTTGCTTTTAGAAGCCGCTGGAGGCTAATAAAAATTCCTTCGCGAAAAAAATTACCACTTATGAAACTCCCTTAATTATTCATACTACAAATACAGAGAGCAGAAACTCTGTAGATCATTAAAAGGAGTTGAATACAATGGCACGAAGCAGCAATAAATTATTGGTACCTGGCATTGAACAATATATGGATCAGGTGAAATATGAAATTGCCCAGGAATTTGGTGTTCAATTAGGCTCTGATACTGTATCCCGGGCAAACGGATCTGTGGGCGGAGAAATCACAAAAAGACTTGTTCAGCAAGCTCAAGCTCAAATGTCCGGCCAAAACAATCAATAACAACTTTATATAAATGGAAAAAGTCCGGAGAATTCCGGACTTTACTGTTTATTATTCTTTTCTTTGTTTTTAGCAGAGCTCTCTGGCTTTTTGCCATTTCCTTTGCTTTCACTATTGTTCTTATTGCTTAACTGAACTTTATTATTTTTGGAATGGGTGTTTGACTCATTTTTTTTTTCGTTATTCTCTTTATCGCTATTCCCTTTGTTGTTTTGGGTATTATTATTCCCATTGCTCTTATCGCTGGGATTTTGGTTAGCTTTTTGCTGCTCGATTTTCTTTGTTTGACCCGGAGCAGGTGTTTTTTCTATCTGTGTTTTAGGTTTATCCATGTTTGCTGCAGCAGGAACAGGCTTTTCTTGTTTTTTAAATTGGCCTGGCGGAGTTTCTGCAGATTTTTTGTCTTTTTCTTGGCTTACCTCTTTTTCAACAGTCGCATTTTCAGAAGATGCTTTTTCTTTCTCAGAAGATTTTCTGTTTGCCTTTAATTGATTTTCTTTGTATAAGCCTGTAGTGATCCCCTTTTCAACTGCCTTTTCTCTATCTTCTTCACTGGCTTCAATCAAAGTAACTTCTAGCTGCTCTTTTTGTGCAGCTTCTTTTATTTCTGTTAGTTCTGCCTGAAAGACATCATCTTCTTTATTTTCCTCATCTGCATAGACTGCGGCAATAACCATCTCATTATTTTCCTTTAAATAACCCTGTTCTTTTAATTGATGGAGAATCTTTTCTGCTACAGCCTGGATATTTTCTTTTTTCCACTTCTTAATTTTTTCTACAATAAGCTTTCCGTCTTCATTGTAGGGCACGAGTTCAATTACCTGATGCTTTTCATTGACCCCTAATTCAATGCTCGGATTTACATCAATCGACATATATGCATAAACTTCTTCGCTTTGATAAAACGGCAAAAATGAAACGACTGCTAACAGAAGCGCAAAAGCTGCTGCAAATATGGCTTTACCTCTAAGTACATTAAAAATAGGTAAAGAAGATGACTTTTTTCCGTTTTCTTGTTCTAATGGGAAGAAATCAATTTCCTGTCCGATCACGTATACCCGGTCCTGTTTACGGGCACGCAGAAATTCACCTTCCGGGGTTAACAGCGTTAAAAACCGTTCGTTGATTTCCATTATAATTCCAGTTTTCACGTTTCCAACACCCCTTTGATATAATCCCTTAAATATACATAATCACCAGCTAAAATTAATGAGATGGCAATGATGTACTTTCTGTTTCTCTCTATTGTTTTTCTGCTGAGCGACACAAAGCTTTCTAATTGTTTAATCGGAAGCCTTTTCTTTTCAATAAGAATCGTTTTCAGCTCTTCATTTTCGACAAGAATTCTGGCAACTTCCATTGCATTTTTTCTGGCATCTGCATGTTTTGGAGACTGCTCAATCAGGTCGCTGAAGGTGAGATCGAATTGCTGAAGAATTTGTGTAAATTGAAGAATCTCTTCTCTTCTCAGTTCATCATCTGTTTTTTTCCTGAAATCTTCAATCGACAATTCATCTTCAATTGAGGAACCAGCAGACTCATCTTCATCCGTGATAGAACTGCCATCAAAACTAAGGCTTTGATATTTTGCCTGCTTGCGAATATAATCAATGACCCGCCTTTTGATCAATACTTCGGAAAAGCTGATAAGTGAGCTTCCTTTTTCCGGAGTGTACTTTTGAATCGCCTCATTAAAAGCAATAAGGCCAATGCTAAATTCATCATCAGATTCGTGAATATATCTTTTGCACACGGATGAAACTGTTTTAGCTATAAATGGCCTATACGAATCAATTAAATCATTTTGCAGTACTGCATCCCCCTGCTGTATTAACTCAACCGTTTCTTCAATCGATCTTTTCCGTTTTTTAGCCATGAACAATAAACTTAGCATTAGCCTCACCTCTTTTCAAAACACATTATATCATACGATGTCCATACCGTTTATTTAAGGGTGGCTAAAGAATTAGGAAAAGAAAGCTGAAAGTGCTTTCTTTTCCTCTTTGTTCATAACTTAGTTTTTGTTCTCTTTTCCTTTGTCTTTAGCTTCTGCAGCTTTGTCTTGTCCTTTACTGGCATTGCTCTTTGCTTCTTCCTGCTTTGCTTGAACTTTTGCTGCCTGCTGTTCTTTTGCTGCTGTTTTTGCAGCTTCACGTGCTGCTTTTTCAGCTTGCTTTTCGGCTTCGCGTGCTGCTTTTTCAGCTTCGCGTGCTGCCTTAGCATCTTCTCTCTTTTGGGCTTCCAATGCTTTTGCTTCTGCATGGACCTGTTTCTTTACAGCTTTCTCTGCATCTTTTGCTTCTTTTGATACCTTAACAGGAGCTAAAGCGGCATCATCTTCCTCTTCTGTTGCCGTTTCTTCTGTTTCTGTATCAACAGCAACATCCGTTTCTGCAGCAGTTTCCTCTTCAACTGCAACCTCTTCTGTTACTTCTTCAGATTCGTCGCTTCCTGCATACTCTTCTTCCATTTCTGCTAATTTAGCTGCAAGTTTTGTACGGAACTTTTCAATATTCTTTTCCATAGCAGCAATGCGCGGGTGGGCTGTTCCTTCAGCCTGCTCAATTTCTTCCCCGGCTTGTTCTTTGAACTTAGCAAGGTTTTTTTCTAGTGATAATATATTTTGAGCCAAAAGCTCTTTCACTTCTTCCACAGAATCGTCTGCTGCTGCATCATCTTCTGCAGCCACTTCTTCATCAGCTGTTACATCCTCTTCTGCAACTGCTTCTTCATCCGTTACTGCGTCTTCGTCTGCTGCTGCGTCTTCAGTAGCCTCATCTTCGGATTTTGGCTCTTTATCATCAGATTCTTTATCTTCTTCAATTGCACTGTCTGCATTTTCCATATGTTCTAATGCTTTTTCGATTGCTTCCAAAGCTTCTTCTTGGCTGCCTTCAGCAAAAAGTGCTTCTGCTTCAGCCAGGCGCTCTGCTGCATATGTAGCAAGTAATTTAGCTTCTTTTACATCATTAAAAGTTAGAGCAAGCTTAACTTTTTCCAGCGCAAGCTTAGCAAAATAGAAGAAGCTGCCAGGCAATAAGGAAGGCGTTTCAGTTTCAATCTCGTCTAGCTTTTCTTCTGCATTTTCAACTGCTTCTGCAGCGTCTGTATTAGTTTCTGCTGCTGCGTCTGAATCCACTGATGTTTCAGTTTCCAGTTCAACTGTTTCAAGATCTGCATCTGTATTTTCATTTGCAAAAGCACTTGTAGCAGAGAATGTGAATGTTCCAGCAATTACTAATGCCAGTGTGCTCTTTGCAATTTTATTCATTTCTTTGTTGGATAAAAATTTCAATGTGTTTCACCTCATGTTTTTTTTAAGCGGCCCGCTTTGTTCACTACAAGGTTACGAAAATAGGATGAGGGTTTGTGGGGGTGTTAATAAATTTTATAAAAAAAGGTGTGTTAAATAATTTGGGCATTTGCAGAAAGCGGGAGAGCCTTGGAATGATTTCGCACTTCCCTTGAGTGGTTATGGCATTTTATTCCCTGATGCACGGAAGTACGGATTCTAGACGAGGCCTTCGGAACACCTGACGAAAGAGAAAAAGCTTTAACAGCACCAAAGCATTTTGGTGTGCTAAAGCTCTTAATAATGATTGGTTTTGATGGCACAGCAATAAGAATCAATGGCTTAAGGACCCTATGCTCTAATTTACAGAATATCTTCTCCACTTTAACAGCAGCCATCTAATACTAAATCCTGTTAATAAGCCTGGGATGACAAAAAGCATAGGAAGAAAGACTGGTCCAATTAAAACGCCAAATAATTTTAGCTTAGTCGAATACATAAGACCGACTGTTACAAAATATGCACTAAATACAAAGGGAAGAAAAGACAATTGCTCATCTTTGGGCATTGCACTTCGGTAAGCATCCCACATTGCAAACATATACAGACAAGGATAGAACATAAGCCATTGGTAATTAAGTACATGGATGGCCCTGTCAATCTCCCCCATAAAACTGAGCATAATGGCGGAATTAAAATGGCTGAATACATTGATGATAAATTCTAGCACAACAAATAAGGTTCCTTTCCAAAGCTGCCCCATTAATAATTGGCTAAAACCGGGCAAGGCAATACTCCATAAAACCGCTTCTAGTTTACTGAAATTTTTCATTCATTTATCACCAGCTACAATTCGATAGTATTATTGTGTTCTGTTTACAAGCCAATTATCAATTATATTTCCATTTTATTTCCTGAAATCGTACTGACAGATATTATCCCATATTTGAAATAAAACATTCATGTTGAACTCTAATACTAGAAAAGCAAGGCTTTTAACATATGTCCAATTCAAATAGAAACTGCAAAAAAATATTTTTCCAGCTTCAAAAAGACCCCAAAAAGCCCCTCTCAAATGAAAGGGGCCCCACCTATCAAGATTCTTTATCCCGATTATGACTTTTCTTTTCTCCATCTTCGTCTTTTACAATTTTTAATAATTCTTCAAGCATAGCTGCCATGTCGTTCCTGCTATATGGACGGGGTTCAGCAGCAGGAAATTGATCGTTATCCTCTTCTGCCCTGTTCTCTTCTCTTTCCTCTTCCCTTTCCACTCTCTCTTCTAACAAATATGCAGGCACTAAATGGCCTTCAGGCGTTGCATACATTTTATTTAACCGCCTTGTATCTTTATCAAAGAAGCTGTATACGACTGGAATGACAAACAAAGTTAGGAAAGTGCTGCTGATTAAACCGCCAATCACAGTAATGCCCATAGGCTGATTGATTTCTGTTCCTTCACCAATGCCAAGAGCAAGAGGAATCAATCCAAGAATAGTTGTTAATGCTGTCATCAGGATAGGCCGTGCCCTGTCTTTCACTGAAACTACAATGGCGTCATAGGTCTTAAGTCCGCTTTCTTTCTTTTGATTAATATAGTCTACGATGACAATTGCATTATTAACAACAATACCTGCAAGTACAATAATCCCGATAATAGCAGTTAAGCTAATAGGTGTACGGGTTGCAGTTAAAGCAATTGCCACACCAATAATCATAAGAGGCACAGTAAACATGATTACAAATGGATACTTTAATGATTCAAATTGTGCAGACATAACAAGGTATATGAATACGATTGCCAGGATAAAGGCCAAGGCCATATCATCAATGGAAGATTCAAGCAACTCCCTGTCCCCGCTGAATACTACCTGAGTTTCTTCAGGTAAATCCAGGTCGGCAATTTTTTCGTCCACTTCTTTGGAAATAGCCCCCATATTTGTCGAGGATTTGTATTTCAGCGTAAACTGGACCGCATCCTGCTGATTAATTCGCTGAATATTGACAGGTCCCTCTCCCCTCTCAATATTCGTTACTTCATCTAAAGAAACATAATTGCCATCTGGCTTTTTAATGAGCAAGTTCTTCAAATTATTAATGTCCTGGGTCACTTCTTTATCATACTCAACAAAAACGCCGTAAATATTTGATTCATCATCAATCATTTGGGTTGCACGATTGCCTCTTGTCACATCATTTACAGCCATCGCAATTTGCGCAGGTGCCAGCCCTTGCTCGAGTGCCTTTTCCCTATCTACAGTTATTTGGATTTCCTCAACTGTATCCATTAGATCTGTGGATAGTTCTGTTACATCTTCAAGTTCATTTAATTCGCTGTAGATTTTATCAACATTCTCATTTAAACGATTCGGATCTGTATCACGTACACTGAATGTGAGTGTATTCGGCGATGTACCTGAGGAAGATTGCATATTGAAGGATAGGACTGCACTTTCATTCACTTTGGATGCTGCCTTTTCCAAATCCTTCTTAACATCATCAACGAACTCAAACGTCGACCGTTCCCGTTGGTCCAATTCTTTCATCTTAATATAAAGCTCAGCAATATTGGCATTTGTTGAACCACGGAAGGAGCCTTCCTGGGTTGTTCCAATCAGGCTGACATACGTATCAATCTCATCTTCATCCTTAAGTTCTTCCTCTACTCCGGCAATAACCTTTTCTGTTTCAGATAAGGCAGTACCATTCTCCAGTTCCATACGGACTGTAAAAAATCCTTCATCCGTATTTGGAAGAAATTGCGTTCCGACTGTCGTCAATCCAAAGCTTCCTGCTCCCAGAAGCAGCATGGTAATCGCAATCACCACAGCGCGGTTTCGCAATGACCACTTGATTGATTTTTCGAGCAGCTGGATAATGCCGGATTCCTGCCTTTTGGCTTCAAGGTTTGATTTAGGAGCTTTTAATAAACGGCTGGCAAGCATAGGAACAACCGTTAGAGCAACAACCAGAGAAGCAAATAGACTAAAGGATATTGTCAGTGCAAACTCTGTAAACAATTCACCAATGATACCTGTAATAAAAACAACAGGGAGAAACACTGCAACAGTTGTTAACGTAGAAGCGGTAATTGCTGAACCAACTTCTTTCGCACCATCGCTGGCAGCCACTTTGGGATCTTTCCCCATAGATAAATGACGGTATATATTTTCGATAACCACAATCGCGTTATCAACCAGCATCCCGATCCCGAGTGCAAGGCCGCCTAACGTCATAATATTTAATGTGAAATTTGAAAAATACATTAAGACAAATGTAAAAATGACTGAATAAGGAATAGAAATACCGATAATCAGGGGACTCTTAACATTTTTCAAAAAGAAGAAGAGCACAATCATGGCAAAAACTCCGCCAAGAAGCAGTGAGTTTGAGATATTTCCAATGGCGAGATTAATGTAGTCTCCTTGGTCAAAAAGAATTTCCGATTCTATGTCTTCATATTGCTCTTTCTCCAGAAGGTCATCCAATTTATTAATAAACTCTTTTGAAACTTCTGCTGTATTGGCATCAGACTGCTGAAGAACACTTAGCAATACGGATGGCGACTGATTTGTTCGAGTAATGGTTCTATCATCCTGATTCGTTAATTGCACATTTGAAATGTCCTGCAAGCTTACCTTTTCACCATTAGCAGGATTTACCGTGACTGTCAGTTCCTTTAATGTTTCAAGCGAATCAATGCTGCTGATAATTCTGGTGGTTAGTTCTTTCCCTTCTGTTAACACCGGATCTCCAGGCATCGAGATATTATTTCCTTGAATTACATCTACTACATCAGACTGGCTTAATTGATAATCCCTTAACTTTTCCTGGTCGAGTTCAACCCGTACTTCCTTAATAGCCGTTCCCGACATATTAACACTTGCCACACCTTCAACCTTCGCAAGCTCCAGGTTTAATTCCTCAGCAAGTTTTCTAAGAGTTTCAGCGTCCTCCTCCGCACTCAAAGATAACTGTATAATAGGAAACTGGGATGGATCAAACTTCATAAACCGCGGATCATTTGCATCATCCGGCAGCTGAGTCTGGTCAAGTCTCTGAATTACCTCACTCTGAATCTCATCAATATCCGTCGTCCAGGAAAATTGCATTAAAATAAAATTGGCGCTTTCCTGAGAGGTCGAAGTAAGAGTTTTAATGCCCGGCAATGTAGCGAGATTCTCTTCCAATGGCTTTGTCACTTTTTCTACTACCTCTTCAGGGCTGGCCCCAGGGTAGGAAGTAACAACAACCCCTACAGGCGGATTAATATCTGGTATGAGTTTTAACGGGATGTTCAAAAGGGAGACAATCCCTAATATAAGCACTAAAAACATCGATACCAATGTAAATATTGGCCTTCTAATAGAAAAATCACTTATACGCACTCTTCGCTGCTCCTTTCAATGGCTGAAACTAATTCCAGTTCTCCGCACCATTACGAATCCAACTTTATTAATCAAATTCTTACATATTCACGATGGAAAACAAATTTACCAATAAACCCAATTTAACTATATAAAAGCTATTACCACTATGCAAGCAATGAGTGTGCTCTGATATGTGGCAAAAACGTGACAATGTGAATTCCCAGGAAATAAAAAAAAAGCAGCTTTATGCAGCTGCTTTTTTATTAGCTTTCGTAATTTTAATTCCAGTCAAACCGTAGAATAGCGTGATAATAGGGCTCAGCAGGCAGAAAAATGCAAATGGAAGATAAGATGCAGTTTCAACCCCTAACACACCAGTAAGGAAAACACCGCATACACTCCAAGGGACCAAAGGGTTAACAACAGTACCTGCATCCTCAAGAATCCTGGAAAGATTCTTCGTATGCAGCCCTAATTTTTCAAACGATTCCCGAAATGCATTGCCGGTTAAAAGAATGGAGAGATATTGCTCTCCAAGCAGGAAGTTAATCCCGATCGCTGTACCAGCTGCAGATGCAATCAAGGCTGGCCCCCGTTCCAGCATGCCTTTAATTCCTTCAAGCAAAGCTGGCAGTATTCCTAATTTAATGAATAAGCCTCCCATTGAAAGGGCAAGCAGCACAAGTGAAATAGAAAACATCATGCTTTCCATTCCGCCCCTTGATAATAAGGAATCGACTTCTTCTAACCCGGTTTTAGAGACATAGCCTGAAAAAAGCAATGACATTACTTTTTGTACCCCAAAGCTGTCCTGAACAAAAACTGCTATTAGCAGTGATGATAGGATGCCAGCTGAAAGCGTAATAATGGCTGAAACCTTTTTAATAGCTAAAACAGCGAGGATAGCAAAAGGCAGCAATGAGTACCAATGCACAAGCCCCTGATCAATCAGCGTTTTTTTCAACTGGGCAATTTTTGTAAAGTCCGATGCCGCTTCACCTGGAGATAATATTGCGAAGAGAACGAGAGAAATAGCGAAAGCAGGAACTGTCGTCCAGGCCATATTTTTAATATGCTCAAATAAATCTACCTTTACAGTTGCAGAGGACAAATTGGTTGTATCAGATAAAGGAGACATTTTATCACCAAAAAACGCTCCCGAAATAACTGCACCTGCAGTAATCGCTGCTGACAGATCTAAGGCAGAGCTCACACCCATAAACGCAACACCCAATGTAGCAGCAGTCGTCAGCGAGCTTCCAATGCTCATGCCAATTATAGATGCTACAACAAATACAATGGCATAAAAGAACTTTCCATTAACAGCTTCCAATGCCATGTAAATAAAGGTAGGAATAGTGCCGCTTGCCATCCAGCTGCTGATCAGCATTCCAATGAAGAAAAAAATAAAAATGGCGCCAAGCCCCGACTTGGCTCCTTCAATTAGCCCATTCTCCATCTCCTTAATAGATACTTTTTTTAATAGGCCGTAAGCAAATAACCCCATAACCGCAAAAACAACCGGGATATGCGGAACTGCTCCAGAAAAAATAATTGAATAACTGATCCCGGCTAAAATTAATAATGTTACAATAAATGCCTCCAACGGCTTTATACGCAATGCTGCATGGTCCTGATGCATGGTGTATTCCTCCTTAAATATCTGTAAATCCAAGCAAACAAAAAGAGCCCTCTCTCCTTTAGGGACGAAAGAGCTCCGCGGTACCACCCTAATTGATAAGCCGCTATTCGGCTTATCCTCTTTAAATGTTTAATGTCCTTTTTTAAATGCAGTTGTAATTCAATTAATTGCTGCCTGGATTTTCAGCACCCATCCAGTCTCTAGTTGCTGCCGGCAATTAATCTAATGAGCTGCGGACATGGTTTATTTTCTTTAATTCAACCTGTAACTTTCAAACTTAAACGCTTTTTAGCGTTAAAGCGTGTGTGTTAATACTATAATATCTATTTACATAAATGTCAAGTGAATTTGGTAGAGGAATATACCGGATTACTATAAAAGAGATAAAGTTTTTTATAAGCGGGATAAACTTCTTTATAAGACAGATAAAAATTTTTATACTGCAGATAAATTGTTTTATAAGTAGAATAAGGAATCAGGCATTGGTTATTTTTGCTTGGATTGATTGTATTTACACGCAGTTTTTTCATTTTTGGCGCGAAGGTGGTCTTTTTCCGCGCGAGTTAGTTCGTTTACGCGTGAAATGAGCTATTTGCGTGCGGTTTCGCTTTCTTTGTGCGCGTTCGTACCAGGTGCGCGCGGCTCTTGCTCTTTTGAGCACGGGGGTAAGCCGTTTACGCGCACTTTCTCTTCCTTTTTGTGCAGACGTACCAGGTACGAGCGGTTCTTGCTCCTTTTGCGCGGGCTGTTTACTTTTTCGTGGGCATCCCCCTTTCTTTGTACGCGGGCATACCGGGTACACACGGCTCTCGCTCCTTTTCGCGCAGCGCGGAGGTGAGCCGTTTTCACAAGGCTCCTCTTTCTCGGAGGGCATGCCCGTTGCCCAAAATTCCACCTCTCAATTTCCATCTAATTCTCTGTTCCAGAAAAATAAAACCGGCCCCCTTTCAGAGGCCGATTTCTTTATTGTGAATCCATAGGATTATATAATGTTACATCCGGATTTTTTTCTTGGAACCATCTTAATGCGAAGTCGTTTTCAAATAGGAATACATTTTTGTCATAACGGTCTTTGACCAGCAGGCTTCTTGCACTGGAGAGATTTTCATTCACTTCGTCTTCTTCTACCCAGCGTGCAATTTTGGAGCCCAGTCTTTCCATATACACTTCTGTGTTGTATTCATTTTTCATGCGGTGCTCAAATACTTCGAATTGGAGCTGTCCAACTGCTCCCAATAAATATTCTTCCATTTTTACAGTTTTAAAAAGCTGAATGGCTCCCTCTTGCACCAGCTGCTGAATGCCTTTGTGGAAGTGCTTTTGCTTCATGACGTTCTTCGCAGTTACTTTTACAAAAAGTTCTGGTGTAAATTGCGGAAGGCGTTCGTACTGGAAGTTATTTTTCCCTACAGTTAAGGTATCTCCAATCTGGTATGTTCCCGGGTCATAGATTCCGATAATATCACCGCTCACAGCCGAATCAACAGTGCTCCTGTCATCAGCCATAAATTGTGTGGACTGTGCAAGCTTTATCGACTTTCCGATCCTTGGAATATTGACTGCCATCCCCCGTTCAAATTGGCCGGAACAAATTCTCAAAAATGCAATCCTGTCACGATGTGCAGGGTTCATATTTGCCTGAATCTTAAATATGAAGCCCGAGAATTCTTCTGATAGCGGGTCAATTTCACCGGCTGACGAATTGCGCGGCTGAGGAGGCGGTGCAAATTGCAGGTACGATTCAAGGAACGTCTGTACACCAAAGTTTGTCAAGGCGCTTCCGAAAAATACAGGCGTTAATTCACCGTTAGCAATCTTTTCTCTGGAAAATTCATTTCCCGCTTCATTCAATAGCATAATTTCTTCAAGAGTTTGATCATAAAGGCCGGATTCCTTTAAAGTATGTTCCCCATCAATTTCGCCATCATCATTTAAAGCAACAAAACGGTCATCTTCTTCCACACGGAATTGTTCAATACGGTTATTAAAGCGGTCATAAATGCCAAGGAACTCTTTACCCATGCCGATTGGCCAGTTCATTGGGTAAGATTCAATCCCCATTACTTCTTCCAATTCTGCAAGCAATTCCAATGGCGGCTTCCCTTGGCGGTCAAGCTTATTCATAAAAGTGAAGATCGGAATTCCTCTCATGCGGCATACTTTGAAAAGTTTAAGAGTTTGCTCCTCAATCCCTTTGGCAGAGTCGATAATCATGACTGCACTATCAACCGCAGTTAATGTTCGATAGGTATCTTCACTGAAATCCTGGTGGCCAGGAGTATCGAGAATGTTTACTCGCGCACCTTCATATTCAAATTGCATTACACTGGAGGTAACGGAAATTCCACGCTGCTTCTCGATTTCCATCCAGTCACTAGTTGCATACTTGCCTGTCTTTTTCCCTTTTACCGTACCCGCATCCCGAATGGCGCCGCCGAATAAAAGCAGTTTTTCTGTCAGCGTTGTTTTCCCGGCATCCGGGTGGGAGATAATCGCAAAAGTGCGACGGGATAAAACTTCATCTTTAAAATTCTTGGGCATAATCGTTCCTCACTTACTTATATGAAAATTTTAATAATGGACAATCTAACTTAATTATTGCAATACCTTCAATTCTATCGCGCGGGAGTAAAGTTTGCAACGCATTATGGAGGCTTATTTCTTTTTATAATCCATATTCCGTCTTATAATTATTAAACAATATGAAAATAAAGGAAGCTGAACTATGGATACCATTACACATACTTTATTCGGACTAAGCCTTTACGGAGCAGTTGATAAAAGGGATATGGACAAAAATCATAAAAGGGCTTATTTGCTTACTGCTGTAGGTGCCAGCCAAATCCCTGATATTGATGTCATTTCCCGTCTATGGGATACCGAAGGGCTGTATCAAATGTGGCACAGAGGAATTACCCATTCAGTTTTTCTTACTCCGGTCTGGGCTTTATTGTTTTTCCTTTTTTCCGTCCTGTTTTTCAAGGTAAAGGATAAGAAAGTTTTCCTGCTCGGATGGCTCGCCGTTTTCATACATAATACAAGCGATTTGTTCAATGCCTGGGGCACTGGATATCTTGAGCCTTTTTCAAATATGCGAATTACTTTTGGAACAATTCCGATCGTAGATTTGGTATTTTGGATAATTATTGGTGGAGCCCTCCTATTCTCAAAGAGAAATAAGCAAAGGTCACCTTATTACTTTAAAATGGCTTGGGCTTTTATGCTGCTCCATGTGATTATCCAAAGCACCCAGGGTTTCCTGATCTTTAAGCAATACGATGGCCAATTTGATCAAGTGGCATTGTCTGCAGACTTTGTTCCATGGTCTTATTCAGTCATTGCCAAAATAGAAGATGAAGTTACCATCTATAAAGATAACTTATTTCAGGAAAAAGAAATTCAGTATGTACTGGAATCAAATGAATCAGGTGATTTGGACAAATTGTTCTCTCAGCGCCCTGAAGCGAAAACCCTTTACGAATGGTCACCCTTTGTCGTTATTGTTGACGACGATGAGCGGCTTGGTATCTATGATCCCCGTTTTTACAGAAACGGCCAATCCTTTTTATTTGAATATATTGAGAAAAACACAAAGAGATGAGCCAAAGTGCTCATCTTTTTTTAGTAAATATAACTTTGTACGGATATATTATTTTTCATGAATTTGCACCTTTTGCACATAATAAAACTAGCAGGCTTTAAAGAAGTGATTTTTGGGAATAGGATTATTGCCGATTCACTCCGCCCAATTGTTTTGCAAGGAATACTACATAATATAAGAGGTGTTAAGATGAACTATCTATGGGGAATATTTGGTATCATTGTCGTTTTAGGGATCGCTTTCTTGCTTTCAAGCAATAAGAAGGCAATCAATTTGCGTACTGTAGCCGGGGGACTTGCCATTCAGCTGATATTTGCCTTTCTGGTACTGAAATGGGAGACAGGAAAAAATGCGCTGAACTGGCTTACTATGAAAATAAATGACATTATTAATTATGCCAATCAGGGAATCAACTTCTTGTTCGGCGGCCTTTTTACAGAAGAATCGGGCATCACTTTTGTTTTTGCCCTGCAGGTGCTGCCAGTCGTTATCTTTTTCTCTTCCTTAATTTCAGTGCTCTATTATTTAAGGGTTATGCAGTTTGTTATTAAGATATTAGGCGGAGCACTTTCCTGGCTTCTTGGCACTAGAAAAGCTGAATCGATGTCAGCTGCTGCGAATATTTTCGTAGGACAAACAGAAGCGCCGCTTGTTGTTCGGCCTTATATTGCCAATATGACGAGATCTGAGTTATTTGCTGTCATGACAGGAGGCCTTGCGTCTGTAGCAGGATCAGTTTTAATTGGATATTCCCTGCTTGGAGTGCCTCTCGAGTATTTGCTTGCAGCGAGCTTTATGGCTGCACCAGCAGGATTAATTTTGGCCAAAATAATGCTCCCCGAAACAGAAGAGAAAGAAGAACCAAAGGAATTTGATATGGAAGTAGACAGGGATTCTGCCAATGTTATTGACGCTGCTGCAAAAGGAGCCAGTGTCGGCTTGGAACTTGCCTTGAATATAGGTGCCATGCTGCTGGCGTTTATCGCCCTGGTAGCCTTAATTAACGGGCTGCTTGGCTGGGTTGGCGGCTTGTTTGGGTTTGGGGGATTAACCCTTGAAACCATTCTGGGATACATCTTCTCACCGCTCGCGTTTGCAATTGGGGTTCCCTGGGAGGAGGCCCTGCAGGCAGGGAACTTTATCGGCCAAAAATTAATATTGAATGAGTTTGTTGCTTATTCTTCTTTTGCTCCGGAGATACCAAACTTATCTGATAAAACAGTTGCAATTATCAGCTTTGCCCTCTGCGGTTTTGCCAATATATCTTCACTAGGTATCCTTCTTGGGGGACTTGGAGGATTGGCTCCAAACCGCAGGCCTGATATTGCACGCCTTGGGCTAAAAGCTGTTGCTGCAGGTGCCCTTGCCTCAATGTTAAGTGCTGCAATTGCCGGCATGCTGTTTTAATCGGCTGCCATAAGCAGTATCTTTCCGAATAGATGAATTCGTTAAATATTATTGGACCTTTTCTTTGATTATAAATTTTTCTTTATTGAAGGCTGTTTTCGTAAAGTTTGTTGCTTTTAACTGCAAACTTAATTTAACCTACCGAGTTGATTGTAGCGGAGGGCACTTGACTCCTGCGGGAAGTGAGGCAAGTGGGAGACCCCGCAGGCGAAGCCGAGGAGGCTCTCATTCCTCCCCGCGGAAAGCAAGTGCCCGTAGCGGAAATCAACGGGCAGAATTTATAAGTAAAAACAACAGTTTATGAGAAAAGAGCCTTATTGAAATATCCAAAACATCTGCCTTCAAAAGGAAAAAATCCTCCTGCTTCCCAGTAGCAGGAGGATTTTTATTTTATTTTTTCAAATAGTAAATAACTGATTCATACGGACGCAATTTGATTTCCTGGTCAGCTAAAGGTGAACCCTTATAATTGGATAGCAGGATTTCTGAATTATACCCAGCTAAATCAACTCCAGCTGGCAGAGTAAATGATGTTTCTTTACCGTAGAAGTTATTTACCACAACGAGCTTTTCATTTTCTCCATTTCGGATGTATGCAAATATATCAGGGTGATCTTTGGAAATCAGCTCATAATCTCCATATGTGATGATGTCATATTGCTTACGAAGCTGGATAAGTTTTTTATAATGATAAAATACGGAATCTTTGTCTTTCAATGCATTTTCCGCATTGATTTCCTTGTAATTAGGCGCAACGCTGATCCAAGGCGTCCCTTCTGTAAAGCCGGCATTAGATGAGCTGTCCCATTGTACAGGCGTACGGGAGTTATCACGGGATTTGCTTTTTAATATCTTAATAATTTCCTGTTCAGGCATCCCCTTCTCACGCAGGATATTGTAAATGTTCAATGATTCAACATCCCGGTACTCATCAATGCTGTCAAAGCCAGGGTTGGTCATGCCAATCTCTTCTCCCTGATAAATATATGGAGTTCCCTGCATCATGTGAATCGCTGTCGCCAGCATTTTTGCGGATTCGCGGTGATATTCCTGGTCATCTCCATACCTGGAAACAACGCGAGGCTGGTCATGATTGCACCAGAATAGCGCATTCCATCCGCCGCCTTTATGCATTTCAGTCTGCCACTTTGATAAGATCTGTTTCAATGCACTGAAATCAAAATCAGCCAAAGCCCACTTCTCTCCATTTGGATAGTCCACTTTCAAATGATGGAAATTAAATGTCATGCTTAATTCTTCACGCTCAGGGTTTGAATACATGATGCAATGGTCAATCGTTGTGGAGGACATCTCTCCAACCGTCATACTATCATACTTAGAGAAGACATTTTGATTCATTTCGTGCATGAATTCATGGGCACGAGGTCCATCTGTATAAAACCTGCGGCCATCGCCTGGCGGTACAGAGCCGTCATCATCAGGAAAACGCTGGTCCTTTGAAATTAGATTAATGACATCCAGTCTGAAGCCATCCACCCCTTTTTCAAACCAAAACTTCATCATGTCATAGACCTTGCGTCGAAGCTCTTCATTTTCCCAATTTAAGTCAGCCTGTGTAACATCAAAGAGATGCAAGTAGTATTGTTCTGTTTTTTCATCATACTCCCAGGCATTTCCGCCAAATTTAGACTCCCAGTTTGTCGGTTCACTTCCATCCGCTTTCGGATCCTTCCAAATATAAAAATCGCGATAAGGATTGTCCTTTGATTTTTTTGCTTCCTTGAACCATTCATGCTCAGTAGAAGTATGGTTCACAACAATATCCATGATAATTTTAATATCACGGCTATGTGCCTCTTCCAAGAGCTTGTCAAAGTCCTCCATTGTTCCATATTCTTCATGGATGCTGAAATAGTCGCTAATATCATAGCCGTTATCACGCTGTGGAGACTTATAAATCGGCGTCAGCCAAACAACATCGACCCCTAATTCTTTTAAATAATCCAATTTGGCTATAATACCGGGAATATCCCCCACTCCATTTCCGGTCGTATCGTTAAAACTTTTTGGATAAATTTGATATACAACTGCTTTTTTCCACCACGGTTGTTTCATTTCAATCACACCTGTTTTTAGTATTTTTATTTAAGGCTCTTTTCGTAAAGTTCGTTGCTTTTCAGGGGCTAACTAAGTTTAACCAACTGAGTTGATTGTAGCTGAGATCACTTGACTCCTGTGGAAGAGAGGAAGTGGAAGACCCCCCATAGGCGAGCCGAGGAAACTCTCATTCCTCCCCGCGGAAAGCAATTGCCCGTAACGGAAATCAATGGGCAGTATTTATAAGTAAAACAGCAATTTATGAGAAAAGAGCCTTATGTAAAGACAAGGACCTGTGCTTCATACGGCCTCAGCTTGATTGTTCTGCTAACATGAAAATCTTTATAATTCCCGATCAGCACCTCTTGGCTGTTTCCCTGTACATGAGCTGGAATTTCAACTTCAAGGGTACTGCCATAGAAATTGCATACAACAAGAAGTGTCTGGCCGCTAAGGGTTCTAGTATAGGCATAAACTTCCGGATGGTCCGCCAGGATTAAGTTATATTTTCCGTAGACAATAATTTCATGCTGCTTTCTAAGTTCTATGAGCTTGCGATAATAATGGAAAACAGAGTCCGGATCTTTAAGCGCCTGTGCCGCATTAATATTTTTATAATTGGGATTCACTTTAATCCAAGGTGTTCCTTCAGTAAAACCGCCATGCGTTGAAGAATCCCATTGCATGGGTGTCCTTGCGTTGTCACGTCCTTTTGCATAGATGCTTTCCATGGTCTTTTGCTCCGTCCAGCCATCACTAAACGCCTCTTTATAAAAATTTAAGGTTTCAATATCCCTATAATCCTCAATGCTTTCAAAGCGGACATTGGTCATGCCGATTTCCTCGCCCTGATAAATAAAGGGTGTCCCCTTCATCATATGAAGAAGCGTTGCTAGCATCTTGGCAGACTTTTCCCGGTACTCCCCATCATCGCCGAATCTGGAAACAGAGCGCGGCTGATCATGATTATTAAAATAAAGGCTATTCCAGCCAGCTTCATCCAATTCATTTTGCCATTTTGTGAGATTGGCCTTTAAATCCCGCAAATCCAGGGACTTTAGGTCCCATTTGCCATTTGGTCCGTTATCGAGGCTTACATGCTCAAATTGAAAGACCATATTTAGTTCGTTCCGGTCTTCTCCTGTATACTGTCTGGCCCATTCAGGTGTAACACCCGGCATTTCGCCTACAGTCATAACATCATAATTGGATAAGGCTTTTTCATTCATTTCCCGCAGGTATTCATGGATTTTTGGTCCATTGCGATAATACTTGCTGCCTGAAGCATACTTTTTTCCAGACTTCGGTACATCGTCAGGAAGGCCATCCACTTTGGAAATGAAATTGATGACATCCATCCTGAATCCATCAATGCCTTTGTCAAGCCACCATGTCATCATGCCGTAGATTTCATTTCTTAATTTCGGATTCTCCCAATTCAAATCAGGCTGTTTTTTCGAAAACAGATGCAAATAGTATTCACCAGTATTTTCATCAAGCTCCCAAGCCGATCCGCCAAAATTGCTTCCCCAATTGTTCGGTTCTTTTCCGTTTTTGCCTTCACGCCATATGTAGTAATCCCTGTATGGATTGTCTTTGGATTTCCTCGATTCAGCAAACCAAATATGCTCGTCTGAGCTATGATTCACAACCAAATCCATAATTAGCTTAATGCCTCTTTTATGCATCTGAGCAAGAAGTTCTTCCCAATCCTCCATTGTTCCAAAATCACTCATAATATCCTGATAATCGCTGATATCATAGCCATTATCATCATTAGGTGATTTATAGACCGGGGAAAGCCAGACAACATCAATTCCAAGCTCTTTTAAGTAATCAAGCCTGGAGATGATTCCCTTAAGATCTCCCACACCATCGCCATTACTATCCATGAAGCTGCGAGGATAGATTTGATAGACAACACTTTCCTTCCACCATTGCTTCTTCATCTGGCAACCTCCTATATTTTTAGCTAATCTAAAAAAGGCGATACCATGGAATCAAAGTATCCCAGGGTATCATAAATTTATTAAGCTTTTTTAAATCTGGAAAAGATCATCGTAAGAACGAATGGTACAACTAGCGCAATTCCCATTCCAATAAAGAATGAACCCCAGTTTTCTGCAAAGATGGAGAAGAAAGCCGGCAAACCGCCTACACCGATGGATGGTGCTTTAACTCCGTTGATTGTGATAAAAATTCCGGCAATGGCAGAACCAATAATAGCTGCAAAGAACGGGTATTTAAAGCGAAGATTTACCCCGAACATGGCCGGCTCTGTTACACCCAGCCACGCTGAAATCGATGAAGTGAGTGCAAGCCCTTTTAGTTTTTCATTTCCTTTACTTAACAGCATCATTGCGAAAGCAGCTGAGCCTTGGGCAATATTTGAAAGAGCAACCATCGGCCATAAAAATGTGCCGCCGATGCTGCCAATGAGCTGAAGGTCAACTGCTAGGAATGTATGATGCATTCCTGTGATAACCAGGGGTGCATATAACCCGCCATAAATAAGGCCGCCAAGTGCAGGAATAGCTTCAAAGATTCCGACTACGCCATTTGTAATCCAGCTTCCGATTGTAAATGTAATAGGTCCTATAGCAATGAATGAAAGAAAACCTGTTACTAATAAAGCGATTGGCGCAATCGTCAGCAGCTGGAATGCATCTGGAATTCTTTTTCGTAAAAATACTTCAATCTTTGCGAGAACATAAGAAGCAAATAATACCGGTAATACTTGACCCTGATATCCTACCTTTTCGATTTCAAGTCCGAATAGATTCCATTTTGGAACTTCCTCTGCTGCCCCATATCCCCAAGCATTTAATAGATCCGGGTGAACAAGCATCAAACCTAATACAATACCCAAGAGCGGGCTTCCGCCAAAACGGTTTACCGCACTCCAGCCAATTAATCCTGGGAGAAATACAAATGCTGTATTGGCAATCAAATTAATAATGCTCGCCAAATCAGCCCAGTTAGTATAAACTTCGACAAACGACTTCCCCTCAAAGAAAATATCAGGTGCTGTCATTATATTATTTATCCCCATCAGCAGACCTGCAGTTACAATGGCAGGAAGGATAGGAATAAAGATATCTGCCAGCGTTTTAATTCCTCGCTGCAATGGATTCAGATTTTCAGCAGCAGCTGTTTTTGTTTCTTCTTTTGAAGATTCCCCAATGCCTGTTGCTTCTGTCATTTCTTTATAAACCTTATCAACAAGGCCCTGTCCAATAACAACCTGGAATTGTCCATTGGAAGAAAACGAGCCTTTTACAACATCTATATTTTCAAGTTTTTCCTTATCCACTTTTCCTTCATCTTTTAAAGCAAAGCGCAATCTTGTAACGCAATGAGTAGCAGCTGCTATGTTTTCTTTGCCGCCGATTGCCTCTACGATTTGCTCGGCTGATTGTTTATTAGCACTCATTCTTCCCTCTCCTCCTGTTACCGTTTTCATTCTTTTGGAAAAACAGCTCAAAGGTTCTTCTTTATTGTTCTCGTTCTTTACATATCTATCCATTTCCCTTTGAATATGCAGGCTATTACCCAAACTATAAAAAGATAACTTGTATATACATGATCTGTTTACGCTTTCATTTTATCTTGTATATACATGTTCGTCAACATTTTTTTCTTTTCCGTTACTTTTCATTTGCTATATACCCATCAGGAAGCAGAAAAACCCTTAAAAATACAAAAAAGCCGGCTTCCAGACTTTTGTCTGTGAAACCGGCTTTTAATCCTATTTAAGCTGCTCTTTCTTTTTATCATCGTCATCATCGTTTGTTAATTCACGGGTCGATTTTTTAAATTCCTTTAAGGTTTCTCCGAAAGCCTTTCCGATTTCAGGCAGCTTCTTCGGGCCAAAGATTATAAGTGCCAGGACCAAAATCAAGATTAAACCTGGTATACCAATATTGGTTAACATGTCATACACTCCTTATATATACAATCACGGTAAATATTCAAAAGACAATAAGCAAAATCTAGGTTCACTGTCCATTATAGTAGAAAGGAAGAAAAAAGCATAGCAAGATTAGGACTTTTTTATTTACAGATAGCACTATTAAGTTCTTCCAGTACTTCGCCAATTTTTCGGTTATGGATGACTTCATCTGCATAGAAATCGTAATCCGTAGGCTCCATATTGACGATCACGAGTTTTGCGCCGTTTTGTTTCGCTATCAGCGGGAACTGATTAGCAGGCGAAACGGTTAAAGATGAACCAAGCACAATAAAAAGCTCTGCTTTCTCAGATTCTTTTGCAGCAAAATCCAAAGCCTTCTCTGGCAGCATTTCTCCAAACAGAACAACCGATGGGCGCAAAAGCCCCCCGCATATACATTTATATTGGTCATGCAGATATTCCTCGCTCGGATAATCTTTTTTGCATTCCTGGCAGTGCAGCGTCTGAAGGTTCCCATGAAGCTCTGCAACATTTCGGCTTCCTGCTAAGCCATGAAAGCCATCTACATTTTGTGTAATGACACTTTGGATGATGCCCTGTCTCTCCCAATCCGCTAGAATAAAATGCCCTTTATGCGGCTTGCACTCTTTTAGCCCAGTTACCCTGTGCCGATAAAATTCGATAAACTCATTAACATTATGATTTAAAGCTTCTGTACTGGCGATTTTCCCAGGATCTTTTAGGTTCCACATTCCCTTATTAGCCGATCTAAAATCAGGCAATCCGCTTTCCGTTGACATGCCCGCTCCTGTTAAAATAACAGTATAGCTGGACTCCTGCAGCCATTTTACCAGCATAAATATCAGCTCCGTTTTATTATTGTTATATTTATTATAGAAAGAATGTTTATGTAGTTCTAAGCATGCGGTAAATAATAGATTATACCTGTTTATCTTATATATCAATATGGGAGTGATTGCAAATGCCAGACATGGAAACAAAAGATTATCGGGAAGGTTATAAAAAATTTACTTCCAGGGCCAAAAGATATGCGGAAGATCCTGAAAAAACGAGAGGACTGTTAAGCAAGGCAACAGCTAAAGCAAATCAAAATAAATCGTCTTTAAGTGACATATGGGAAAAATTTCAGCTTTTGATTGACATGGTGAAATCCTGGTCAAATGGAGATTACAGGCACATCTCTAAAAAATCAATTATCTTTGTACTTGCTTCAATTTTATACTTTGTTTCGCCTATTGACATTGTACCTGATTTTTTATTTGGAATAGGAATGATTGATGATGCAGCCGTTCTTGGATTTGCATTAAACCAAATTACAGGGGAACTTGAAAAGTTTAAAGCCTGGAAGCAAAGCCGTACAATTGAAGTAAAATAGGAAAAGGGTTATTGGAAAGGCCCGGCCAAACTGTTTGATTTGCCGGTTAAAATTGCAAAAAACCTGCTAAACTTGAGTTCATTGCCTTTGAGACAAGAAGCACTTGAAAGATAACGGCCAAAAAACATATATTCATTGGCCAATTTATATCATTTTTCAGCCAAACTCTAATAATCAGGATTACTTTTTGCTGTCCTATCTGCTTTCTTTTGCTATAATAATGGAGGAAAGTAATAGAAACCCGCTAATTGAATAGCAAGAATTGTAGGGGAGCCGGTATTGCCGGTTGAGACTTCATCCTTCAGATGTTGACCCTTTGAACCTGATCTGGCTGATACCAGCGTAGGGAACATATTCTTAAACATAAAAATGTTTGTTTATATGCGCTCTGGTATTTATGCCGGAGCGTTTTTGTTTTTCAGGGCAAACTATAATATCTTTCCAATTCTTAACCATATTACATAAAGACTTACAGGAGGTTACATGATGAAAAAATGGATTGCAGCTGTATGTACTGTCCTGTTTCTCGCCGGCTGTAGCGGAAACGGGCAAGAAACTCAGCAAAGCGAAAAAACAGAAAAAGAAGGATTAGAAAAAGTCACAGTCGTTTTGGATTGGACTCCAAATACTAACCATACCGGTTTATATGTTGCTAAAGATAAAGGATATTTTAAAGAAGAAGGACTGGATGTTGAAATCATAATGCCAGGTGAAGCAGGTGCAGACCAGCTTACCGCATCCGGCAAAGCGGATTTTGGGGTGAGCTACCAGGAAAGCATTACAGAAGCCCGGGTACAGGGGGTTCCGCTCGTTTCAATCGCTGCTGTTATACAGCATAATACGTCCGGCTTTGCCTCTCCAGCTGATAAAAATATTAAGTCTCCAAAGGATTTTGAAGGAAAAACCTATGGAGGCTGGGGAGCTCCTGTCGAAAAATCGGTAATCGAATCACTGATGAAAACAGAAAATGCTGATGTTGGGAAAGTATCCATTGTTAACATGGGGGATGCCGACTTTTTTACAGCAGTTAAAAGAGATATTGACTTTGCATGGATTTATTATGGATGGACAGGTGTAGAAGCAGAACTTCGCGGGGAAAAGATTAATATGATCTATCTAACCGACTACTCGGAAAAACTGGACTATTACACACCTGTTTTAGCGACCAATGAAAAAATGATTAAAGATAATCCAGATACCGTAAAAGCTTTTGTTAAAGCCGCATCAAAGGGCTATGAATTTGCCATCGATAATCCCGGGGAAGCAGGGGATATATTATTAAAGAACGCACCAGACCTTGACAGCGAGCTTGTGAAAAAAAGCCAGGAATGGCTTTCACCGCGTTACCAGGACGATGCTGGCAGATGGGGTGAACAAAAGCTTGAAGTGTGGGAAAACTACGCAGACTGGATGTATGAAAACGGGCTTTTAGATAAAGAATTAGACGCCGGCAAAGCTTTTACAAATGACTTCTTGCCGGAATAAGGAGCGAGATAAAATGGCAAATGCACTTGTAAGCATTCAAATCATCCCAAAAACCAAAAATGGGGAAAATGTTATACCGTATGTGGATGAGGCTATAGCCGTAATCCAGAAATCAGGGGTAAAATATGAAGTCCACCCTTTGGAAACAACAATGGAAGGCGATCTTGAACATTTACTGAAAATTATCGCTGACATGAATGCCAAAATGATAGAAATAGGCAGCAGCAATGTGATCTCACAAGTGAAAATATTATACCAGCCTACAGGAATTGAAATGAATGATTTAACGGAGAAATACCGTCCATGAAAAAGGTTTTATTGAAAGGATGGAGACCAGTGTTGGTTCTCCTCCTTTTATTCATTTTTTGGGAATTGGCAGTTAAGCTGGCAGAAGTCCCTGCCTGGCTTCTGCCGCGGCCCACTGATATTTTTCAGGAGGCGATTGCAGGGTGGGAAAGCTTTCAGTTTCACCTTCAATCCACAGTCATGCTTTCTGTGATTGGATTTGCCATCGGTACGGGGATTGGCCTGCTGACCGCAGTATTGCTGCATTTATTGTCCTTTTTAAGGGAATCAGTTTATCCTCTTCTCATACTATCACAAAATGTGCCTATAATTGTTTTGGCTCCTTTGCTGGTGGTGTGGTTTGGATTCGGACTTCTTCCAAAGCTGATTGTCATCACTCTGGTATGCTTTTTCCCAATTACAGTTGCCGCTTTGGATGGGTTCAGGCAGACACCACGGGAACTTAAACATTATATGCTAATGGCTGGTGCAAGCAAAGGACAGCTGTTTTGGAAACTGGAGCTCCCATACTCGCTTCCGTCTGTATTTTCCGGCTTAAAGATCTCTGCAACATACAGCGTGATGGGAGCAGTCATTTCTGAGTGGCTGGGTGCAAAGGCTGGCATTGGCGTTTATATGACTCTCGCCTCTTCATCATTTCGGACTGACCGTGTATTTGTTGCCATCTTTGCCATAATGGGGTTAAGCCTGCTATTTTTTGGAGCTATTCTTTTGGCAGAGCGTTTGCTGGTAAGATGGAAACCACGGGAGGGTGCACAAAAATGATACAGTTATCAGTTGATCGTTTAACAAAAAGCTTTGACTCGAACCTTGTATTAAACAAGATAAGCTTTCATATAAACCAAGGCGAATTTGTCTCTATCCTGGGACCATCTGGAAGCGGAAAAAGCACTATTTTTAATCTGATTGGCGGTTTACTTCTGCCTGATAATGGTTCCATTCATTTAGGAGGAGAGATTATCAACGGCAAACGCGGGTCAATCAGCTATATGCCTCAGACACCATCCTTAATGCCATGGAGGACTATTCTCCAAAATGTCTTGCTTGGCCAAGAGCTTAAAGGGAAGGCAGATACTGAAACTGCCAGGGATATGCTTTATAAAGCCGGGCTCGCTGACTACGAAAGTGCTTACCCCCATGAACTGTCAGGCGGCATGAAGCAAAGAGCTGCTTTTATCCGGGCACTTTTAAGTCCGCAGCCCGTCATTCTATTGGATGAACCTTTTTCTGCTTTGGATGAACTGACCCGCCATGACATGCAAAAATGGCTGCTTGATATTTGGAACGAGCATAAACCGACTATCCTTTTCGTTACGCATAATATTGAAGAAGCTATCTACCTTTCTGACCGTATTTTGGTTCTCAGCAGCAGGCCTGCTCAAGTGGCGCATGAGTTTAAGGTGCCTTTTTCGAGGCCTCGTAAAGAGCAGCTAATGCTTGATGAAAAGTTCCTCGATTGCAAAAGGACAATCCATAAAGCCTTAAAAAAACAATAGAGGTGAATATTTTGGATAAATTAATTGATGCCCATATTCATCTTGATCAATATAGCGATGATGAAATAACAGAAATCTTTAAAGATGTCCCTTTTCAGCTGTCAGTCATTTCTGTTTCATATGACTTGAATTCCTGCAAGCGAAACCTTGCTCTTTCTAAAAAATATTCTAATGTAAAACCTGCCTATGGCTTTCACCCTGAACAAGAACTTCCTAAGGATCAGGAGCTCTCAGCGCTTTTTAGCTGGCTGGATGATCATCAGGAGGATATGGCAGGAGTAGGAGAAGTAGGTCTGCCATATTATTTAAGGAGAAAGCATGCTGGCAGCTTTAAAATGGAGGGTTATATAGAGCTGCTCGAAGAATTTATCAAGCTGGCAAAAAAGTGGAATAAACCATTGGCCCTTCATGCTGTATATGAGGATGCTCCGGTTGTATGCCGGCTGCTGGAAAAGCATTCAATCCAAAAAGCCCACTTCCATTGGTTTAAAGGAGATCCTGGGACTGTCAGAAGGCTGATTTCAAACGGATATTACATCTCCTTTACCCCCGATATCGTTTACGAAAAGGAAATACAGGATCTTGCACGGTCTTATCCGATAGATCGAATGATGGCTGAAACCGATGGGCCCTGGCCATTTGAAGGGCCTTTCAAAGGCCAGCTTACCCATCCAGCCATGATATTTGAGTCTATCAGAACCTTAGCCCATCTTAAGAAAAAGCCTTTAGAAGATGTTCATAGGCAGCTTTATCAAAACACTAAAAGCTTCTATTATAATTAGTTGGATTTTAGACGGCCATTTGAAAGTAAATGGCCGCTTTCCTTTTTATAGAGAACTTCTATGACCTTTTTACAGAGACCATAAATGATCCGGGGCCATTCTTGAAGCGATTCACTCCATTCCCGATACACATTCAAATTATTACTTATATGATACATCCTACACAATCCCCCTATAGGATGCGGATTCTGCTGCTTTTTTTAAAAAGGCGAATACTTTCATAATGGTCAAAATATACTAGATAAATATAATCACTTCGCACCATTCCTTATATTGGAAATATACGTTAATCTTAATTTGGACAATACTTTTAGGAGGTATGAGATGAAAAAGTATATTTTTTTGCTATTGACTATTTTACTAGTCTTTTCTGGAAATGCGTTTGCACAGCCTAAAAGCGGTGCTGCAAATTTGAGCGAAAAAGAATTTATGAAGGCAGTCAGAAAAGCTGATGAATTTAAGGATTTCAAATCTTCCTTTCTAAACGGTGCAGATGCTAAGCCCAAGGCCCTTATCGATGGGAATGGCTCCCAGTATGGCTGGGCAGTCCAATATGAAATCGAATATAATGCAAAGAATGTTTTCTTGAATGAGGAGGCCATCGTTAACTTCTCTTCTCTTTTATCCTTTTCTTATGAATTTGATAGCGGATTAAAGGTCCGCCTCGTTGACTATGGCAGACTGTTAGATGACCAGGCTTTTTATATTAAAGATTTAAGGTCAGATGAAGAGACTAAGATAGATGTTTCGAAAGATCATACGTTTAAAGAGTTTTTGGCCGAAGTGGAAATGAAAAAGAAGGAGGTGCTCGAGAAAGCAGCAAAAAACAGCTTAGAAACTGATAAGAGCACGGCCGCAGGCGAACTTTGCTACTACTGCACAAAGTATGAATGGCGCGGAGGATATCCTTGTGCTGCTGCTGCCATGGAATCAGAGACTTCTGTTTCCTCCCAGCTGGCAACACACGGCTTAGATGAAGATGCTGTTACAGCTAATTGCTATGTTCCCCGCTACAAGGTTTGCGTTGCAGGAGAATGGAGAACCTATTGCCCTATACAATAGAAAAATAGCATAGGGGGTTTTTCAATCTCATAACCGGCTAAGCACAAGCTTAGCCGATTTTTTTACACCTTAGTGCCTTTAATGATTGCTTCTGGAAGAAGAAAAATAGCATTACCATCACTGACACGGTAATGCCACCTGGGTTTGCACTGTCCCTTTATCCCCTGAGATCTGCAGAGACCAACCCGAATATAAGAAACTGCCTGCCCTTTGAATGAAGGAAAAACCTCGCCAGCAGTAAAGCGATTTATTCAACTAAAGCAGATGTGCCCCTGAATAAAACTTTCCCGAAAAATGTAAAGAAATAGGATTTTAAGTTAAAAAAAGACCCCTTAATAGAGTTAATTAAGGAGTTTTCTGTATGCTCTCAGCCACGGCTTTTAAGTATTCCAGAAAAAGAGTGCTTTCTTCAGAGGAAAGGATATACAATTCTTTACTTTCCATTGTCCTGACATATACTTCACCATGCTCTTCCCAGATTTTTAGCTTAAGCGGCTCTTTCCCTTTTAACATAAATTGCACATCATACAGAGGTTTAGTTGTGAGTTTTACCTTTGACGGCTCGGCTGAATTGATGGCGTTCCTGGCTGCCTCTTCCCATTTTTCATCCTGTATGGTGGCTATATTTGGAGAATAAACACCTTCTGCTGAAAAAATCTTTTCAGCTTCAGATATAGCAACAGCGGTTTGGGTAATACTGCTTTCGCCAATTAAAACTGGGCTATAGCTGCCTCTGGTCATAGCATCTTCAGAATAAATGATAAAAGCGAAAAGAAAACAGGCAGCCAATGAAACAGCAGCGGTTAAAAACCGCGGAAAAAAGGCTTTCCTCTCCCTTGGCCTCTCCTCTAATTCGTTCATTATTTTCCGAAAGCTCTCCTGTTTCTGTTTTTGCGAACGCGGAATACGGTCCAATTCACGGAATGAATTATCGAATCCGGATGAGTTCTTCATGGATCTCCCCCCTTTTCTGCAGTTCTTTTTTTAGCGCGGCGAGTGCCCTGGAAGTGGTGATTTTTACTTTATTTTCATTCCAATTCAAAATTTCGGCCGTTTCCTTAATGGAAAACTCCTTTATTTTTCTTAAGATCAGAACCTCCTGATAGCTTAATTTCAAATGGCGGATCGCTACATATAGAAGCGCTGCTTTTTCTCCTTTTATAATAATCTCTGTTGGGGTATCTTCATCTGATGGCAGCTGGAACTTTTCAATCGAGAAAAATTTGAACCTGTTTTTTTTGCGCAGATAATCAATGGCTACATTCCGCGATATCCGTACAAGCCACGTAAAGATTTGCGACTCTCCATTAAATTGATTCATATATTTATAAGCTTTTATAAAAGTATCCTGGGTCAAATCTTCTGCAACCTCTTTATCATTTACAAGAAGAAATATGTATCCATAAATGCGATCACTATATTCGTTATACATTTCTTCAAATGCTTCTGCGGAAATTCTCTCCATTGTGGGCGCCCCCTCGCATACTATTAGACGAATCAGAAAAAAAAAAGAAACACTTCTCTCCATTTTTATAAAAAAAAATTCTGATGTTCCACTTTTTCTAAAAACGAAATTGGACTGCACTGATACTACGTCAAGAAAACGGACAAATTAAATTGGGCACTTTCTTACTTTCTTCCTACCGCGCTATCGCTTGGTAACCTGGACAAATGATGATCTAACTTGCGTTACATCATAATTTGTCCAGGAAAAGGTTAAATTAGGCGACTTTCATTTTTGAGTAGTAAGCTTTTTCAAACTCCATCGGTGATTGGTATCCAATGGTTGAATGAATCCTCTCTGGATTGTAAAAACAAGTGATATACTCAAAAACTTCCTTTGTTGCCTCTGCTCTTGTCCTATATTTTTTCTGGTAGATCAATTCTTTTTTAATAATACTGTG
>NZ_JAEL01000024.1 GCF_000518885.1 Bacillus sp. J33
AATTCGTTCTTTGCCAAAATAGGACTCATCTCAACTTACTGGCTTTACTTACACAAAACCTTGGGCTACTCCCTCGAGCAGTATATCGAAGATATACAGAAGAATTCAAAAGAAAAACAGCGAAGAACAAAAGAAAGACATAAAAGAAAAGGCAAGGAGTATTATACTCCTCGCCGTCTAGAAAAGATGCAGAATGCCTGGAACGCATCNTCTTGATAATCATTGTAACATATGGGTAAGCCGTATGCCTTAGTAGGGCACGTGCGGTTTGATAAGGGGGAAGCCATGAGAATGGTTTCCCTACTTTATTCTTCTTTCAAAAGAACCTGCCGGGTACTTTTAGCATTGAGATCCGCATATTCTTTTTTAAAGGCAGCTGTGTAAAAGGAGTGATTGAGTGTCTTATCATACTCACGTACCGCCTGGAAAACTCCATTTTGTCAGCCCTAATCCGTTAACAACTATTAATCCTATTCAAGTGTGGCCGAGAATTTCAAGACGCGCTTTTTTAAGCCCGTTCAGTTTTGTGGCTGGTGATGTGACCATACGCAAAAATGTCTTTGTTGCGCCTTTTGTCAGTATACGCGCGGACGAAGGGAGCCCTTTTTATATAGGGGAAGGGACGAATCTCCAGGATGGCGTGATCCTCCATGGACTGAAAAATAGGTATGTTGATAAAGGAGACAAGAAATATTCCATTTATCTCGGAAAAAATGTTAGCTGTACGCATGGTTCATTAATACATGGTCCATGTTTGATTGAGGATGGTGTTTTTGTTGGATTTCAAGCTATTGTTTATTCAGCCGTCATAGGGGAAGGGGCTTTTATTTCAACAAGTGCTGTGGTGACAAATGGGGTTAGGCTGAGGCCAAATAGTTTTGTTCCGCCGGGGGCTTCCATTGACACTCAGGAGAAAGCCGATTCACTTTCACCTGTTCCCAAAAATGATGCCGACTTTGCAAAAGAAGTACAGCGCGTAAATCAGGAATTTCCGGCCGCTTACTCACTCATGTTCGGAGATATCCGCTGTTCCTGTGGATTATCCTGCAATCATGATCGAACCGGCTCATAATTTACAAAAGCCGCTCAGAACATACATTCTGAGCGGCTTTTCCATTTTAAAGTGCATCTTTTATCACTTTTTTTGCATATATCACAGATAAAATCCCAAAAATCGAGTAAAGAACTGTGTATAGCACCATGACCAAAATCATCGGGGTCCAAAGCTCACTTCCGAACATGAACCAGCCTGACTGGACGGCGAAGTAGCTGTGCATCAATCCGATCACAAGCGGGATTCCAAAGTTAAACGCCTGTTTCGATTGAATTCCGCGGAGGAGATCACCCTGTGTAAAACCAAGCTTCCGCAAAATCGTATAGTTTGGTTTCTCGTCTTCGCTTTGATCCATTTGCTTAAAATAAAGAATGCAGCCTGAAGTAACCAGGAAGGTTAATCCAAGAAACCCGACAATAAACATGATCAATCCCATATTTGATTTTTGCTGATTAATCATATCCAGCTGGGAATCGGCTCTTCCGCTGAACTCGAGATTCTGGTAAATTTCATTTGCTTTTTCACTGTTTTCATCGTCTAATATATCAATACCGATAGAAAGCGAGTATTCAAGCTGAACATCAGGGTCCAGGTCTTCCTTTAATGTTTCATATACTTTGTCGTCAACTATTGCAACTGGCAGACCGCCGCTAGTGAAATAAAAGGGGAGCACAAAATCTTTATTCAATCCCAAATAATTTTGTTCAATTGTCTTTGTTTTCCCTTTAAACTCAATATCTCCTGAATCATTGAGCGTCATAAATTTCTGAAGTATATCATTATAGCCTGTCAGCACAGTGTCTTGTGAGGTAAGTTTAATGCCAGGTATGGACTTTTCACTTATTACAGGCAGGATCATCGTCGGAGATTGAATATTCATATCATCCATATTCACATCCATTATGTTCTCCATATTCGCCTCTACCTGCAAGACTTCAATTCTGTTTTCCTTATAGTACAGACTTTCTGCTTCAAGTGCCTTTTTAAAAATTTCAGCATCTTCTTCAGCCGTCATTGTAAAGTGGGCAGGGATGCTATCCAGTGCCGATTTTTCTGCAGAGTAATAGGAAATATAGCTGAGTGATAATAACCCAATGGCTAAAGCAGATAGAGTAGTTATAATGGTTAATAAAAGCGCGTTGGATTTCATCCTGAACATGATGGAAGACAGAGATAAAACTTCATTTACATTTAAGTAACCGCCTTTCTTTTTGCGAATCAAGCTGGCAATAAAGCTGACAGACCCTTTATAGAATAGATAGGTTCCAATAATAACTGAAGCTAGAATGAATGTCATTGCCATAAATAATTCTGTCATGCTTGTAAAATCTCCGCCGAAAAGCAAGGAAGATACATAGTACCCAGTGATGATCAAAATGATCCCCAGGACCCCCATAAGCATTTCCAAAAGCGAAAGCTTTTTCACTTTTCCTTCCGCAACCGATACCACTCTAAATAAAGAAAGGATAGTTTGTCTTTTAATAAATACAAAATTCATCAGCATGATAAAAAAGTATATGACTGTAAAGACAATCAGTGTCTGAACAAGCGCCTCTACAGAAAAATGCAATTTTGCGATGCCTTCTACATTGGTTAATTTAAATAAAATCATCAAGATCAATTTGGATATAGAAAACCCAATAAAGATTCCGAAAATCAATGAACCGAAATATAATAGTAAGTTCTCAAGGCTTAGCAGTTTAAAGATTTCATTCTTTGTCATCCCGATTAGCTGAAAGAGCCCAATTTCTTTGCTCCGTCTTTTGATGAAAATATTGTTCGCATATAGAAGAAAGATAGATACAATCGCTACCAGCAGAATGGAGGCAGTTCTGACGGCAGCGGCACCTTTAATGGATCCCTTTACTTCCGTGACCGCCGGATCGTATTGCAGCGTAACAAATGCGAAATAGAGAGCAGCACTAAAAATAAGTGCGAACACATAGAGATAGTAATTTTTGAGATTCTTTTTCAAATTGCGGAAGATTAGTGTATTAATGCTCATGCTGCACACCGCCCAATACACTTTGTGTTTTCATAATATCTTTGAAAAAGGCTTGTCTGGATTGATCGCCTTTATTTAGCTGAGAATAGATCTGTCCATCTTTAATAAAGATTACCCTGCTGCAAAAGCTTGCTGCGACAGGATCATGAGTGACCATAATAATCGTTGCTTTTCTTTGTTGATTTAAATCACTTAATTTATTTAAGAGATCGGATGCAGCTTTTGAATCAAGCGCCCCAGTTGGTTCATCAGCAAATATTATGCTCGGCTCATGAATGAATGCGCGGGCCGCTGAAGTCCGCTGTTTTTGTCCGCCGGAAATTTCGTTTGGATATTTATCCTTTATTTCAAAGATGCCAAGCTCATTGGCAACAGCTGTGAACTTCTCAACCGCTTCTTTTTTTGGTGTTTTGGTAATTGAAAGTGGCAGGAGGATATTTTCTTTCACAGTCAGCGTATCCAGAAGGTTGTAATCCTGAAAAATAAAGCCCAAATGCTGTTTTCGGAACTGTGCGAGCTGCTTATCCTTCAAACCGGTTAGTTCTTTTCCTTCAATTTTAATTTCACCCGCACTGACACGGTCAATGGAAGAAAGCACATTAAGAAGGGTTGTTTTCCCTGAACCGGAGGCACCCATAATGCTTACAAATTCTCCAGTCCCAATCTGCAAATCTATTCCTTTCAGGACCTCCTGTTTATTAAATTTATTTCCGTAGCTTTTATGAATTTTATTTGCTTCCAAAACGATCATTTGCAATCATCCTTTCTATTGTCTAGCTTCTCGGGGGCATAACCAAATTACTCCAGAAATCAGGACAAGAAACGCTTCAGCATTGAAACTTCGCCCGTCCAAAGCGAGCCTTCGGAGGATAAGGAGTTCCTTTTTTAAGACGCTGACGCTTGCTCCGATATCTCAATTATAGAATGACATGAATGAGTATTTCCTTCGATTGAACGAACAAACAGCAAAAGCATGTGACACTTTTGTCACATGCCTGTTATGCTGACAAATTCATTTCGTTTAGGAAAAATGAGCAAAACCGTGGTGCCATTTCCTGGTTCGGATTCTGCAAGAATTTGTATTTTAAGATGTTCTGAAGCTTTTTTGGCCAGGTATAAGCCCATGCCAGTAGCTGCTTTGTCCCGATGGTTCACAGTAGAGGTAAAGCCTTTTTCGAAAATACGCGGCAAATCTTTTTGATTGATGCCCCTGCCAAAATCCTGGATTTGCAGAATCGTCCGATTATCACGTATATAACTGGAGATCAGGATGTCTGATTCCTCGCTGTATTTTACTGCATTGGTTAGGATCTGCCGGATAATAAAACTGAGCCACTTGGCGTCCGTAAGCACCTTGGTTTCTGCCAATTCAACCCCAAAGCCGATTCCTTTTTGAATGCACCAGGTTTGGAGGGATCTGATTTCGCTGAAAATGATCTCTTCAACATTCGTTTTTTCAATATATAAATCGTTCTCCATAAAAGGTATTCGTTTTTGATGAAGCTGCTGATCGAGCAGAAGGTGGATGCGCAGCCATTCATAGGTAAGGGAGGCTCTAATCTGATGGTCCTCGAGACGGTCAATCATAAGATGCATCGCAGTCAAAGGCGTTTTAACCTCATGGATCCATGAAAGCAAATCATCTTTTTCCTGTTCAAGCAGTATACGATTTTGAGTATATTCTTTCTTAAAGCTTTCAGTCTGCCTCACCATGCATGATTCTACAATCTCTTCAAAGGGACTTTCAGGTTCAGGAATACTCGTTAGATCCAAATTATCTTTCCGTTCCTCCATCGCTTTATAAAATTTCGTTTCTTTTTGAAAACGAATCATAAAAAATCCCAAAAAAATGATCAAAGATAAAAAGCTGTAATAAAGGAAGGGTTTTAACGAAATTGCAGAATCTATGTAAATAATTAAGGCTGCAAGAATCTGCAAAAATATAAAAAGCAGAATCCAGCTCATTCGTTCTTTCATATATCTTTTAAACATATGGTGAATCCTCTTCGGTTGCCATATATCCCTGTCCGACCTTTGTTTCAATTCTGGTTCCCAGCCCAATTTCATCAAGCTTTTTGCGAAGCCGGTTTACATTGACCGTCAGGGTGTTGTCACTGATGAACCGTTTATCATCCCAAAGTCTATTAATGATTTCGTCACGGGTGACAATCTGATTTTTTCGCTCAATCAAAAGCTTAAGGATGTAAATTTCATTTTTAGTTAATGCTATGGAACCTGCATCAGTTACAACAGTATTTTTTTCGTAATCAACGGTGGCGCCGCACCATGTCTTCAGCTTACTCTGGGCCGCGCTATAATTATAGACACGCCTTAGAATGGCCTGTATTTTTGCAATAAGGACATCAAAGTGAAAAGGCTTTTGAATAAAATCGTCAGCACCAAGCTGCATCGACATCACCATATCGGTAGGGTGGTCGCGTGAAGAGAGGAAAATAATCGGCACATTAGAATGGGAGCGAATCATCCGGCACCAGTGAAATCCATCAAACTTGGGAAGCTGTATATCGATAATGACTAAATCAGGCTCCACTTCTGTAAAATCCTTCATGACATTGCTAAAATCCTTAATTCCATATACATCATATGACCACTGAGAAAGGCGGTCTTTGATTTCATTAAAGAGCGAGGCATCATCCTCGATTAATAGCAGCTTAAACAAAAAAACTCACCACACTTTTACATAATCCTTCCATTATTGTATAGGAAAACATGCAGGTGTGCCAGAATATAACTGGTTTATGTTAAAGTGGGATGCCGTCGTGGAAAAACGCTTAATTTTAAATGAGGGCAGTTTTTCGTTTGTGGAAAGGCAGTAATGCAAAATCCTAATTGCGAGGTGAAATTAGGATAAGTTTGAATCAAGAGCCTTGGGACTATGCAAAAAAGGCCCTTTCCAAAGCATAAACAAAAAGAACCGGGCACAAAACCCGGCTCGCTAAATACGCCGCCAATCACCCTGCAGCTGATGCATCTAATCTTGCTTTCTGTGCGCTTTCCTTTTTCCCATGCAGAACAAAATAAAGCCCTGCTGTTAATAAGACGAACACGGACAGTATGCTATAAAGTGTGCTGTATCCCGTGACTGGAATAATGAATCCCAATACATAAGGCCCGAACCCCAGCCCTGCATCTAGAAAAATAAAGAAAGTGGAAGTTGCCAATCCCATCCTGTGGACTGGCGTCAGTTTGACTGCTACAGCCTGTGTGCATGATTGCATATTTCCGAAACCTAGCCCAATCAAGGCACCTGCCAATAACAAGGTGAAGCTGCTGCTGGCTATACTTAACACAAACATGCCGGCTGCAAACATAACGAATGCAGGGTACATGACATAATTGGCGCCTTTTAGATCCATCAAGCGTCCTGTAAAGGGGCGGGAAATCAAAACCGCTGCAGAGTATACAAGAAAGAAGAAACTTGCAGCACGGACTAAATCAATTTCCATCGCGTAAAAGTTGATAAAAGACAGGACGCCTGAATATCCGAAAGCGATAGCCAATGTAATAAACGCAATAGGTACTGCCTTTGGTTCAACAAAGTTGGAAATGTTGAAGGATTTTATCTCTGATGAAGTTTTTGATGAAGCTGCAACTTGTGGTACATATAAAAAGAAGGCAGTGATGAAAGCAAAAATTCCTAAAGCCAGACAGAAAAGGAAGATCGATTCAAAGGTAACCTGCTGCATCATATATAGCCCTATGAACGGACCAATGGCTGTTGCCAGCGTGGCACTCATGCTGTAATAGCCGATGCCTTCACCTTTGCGCGCTGATGGAATGATTTGTGCAACGATTGTTCCGGTTGCTGTGCTTGCCATACCCAGTGCAATACCGTGAATGAAGCGATTGATCAAAAGAAAAGTAATGCCGATATTGACAAAATATAATAGTGTCGTCAGTGTAAAAAAGATAAGTCCTAAATACAGGGTTTTTTTGCGCCCAATTGTATCAATGGCACGCCCGATATTAAGTCTGCCGATCAACGTTCCGATGATGAAAATACCCGTTACAAGCCCGGCCTGGCTTGTTGTTGCTCCGTAATTATTGACAGCAAAGACGGCAATCGTGACCATCAATAAATAGAAAATTAGGGTTAAAAAAAAATTGACCGATGATACAATGATAAAGTCCTTTGTCCAGAGTTTATGTCCAGGATGATTCAATTTATAACTCTCCCTGCTGTATTAAATTGTTTCGGATTTCGCACATTAGCCGAATTCCCTCCAGTTGTTCCTCCTCAGAAACTCCCTTTAAAATTTCCTGTTCAAATTCATCAATCGTCTTACGGACTTCCAAATAGATTTTCTTTCCGTTCCCCGTAAGCTGCATTCTTTTTTCTCGTTTGTCCTTTGTTGGAACAGATTCCAAATAGCCCATTTCTTCTAATTTATAGATAGTCCGTGTTATAGTCGGTTTTTCCACTCCAAGGTAGTTTGAAAGCTCCACAAGGGTCGCGGAACCTTGATTAAATAAGTAATAAAGGATGGACCATTGGGCGCGGTATAAATTGTGCTTGCTTAACTCTGCATTCAGTCTGTTCTCAAAAGGGCGGTACAATAAAACTAGGTGATGGAAGAATTTTTGAAAAGTCTTGATGGTATAACCTCCTAAGTAGTTACTTTGGGTAATAGTTATTTAGGGTAACTAATTTTATATATCTTATTATAATGTATTCCGTTTTGCTGTGTAAATAGGTTCCGGCTAAAAAGCAATTGTTATAGCGGTTTTCTTAATGGTCAAAAAGAATTAGGCAAATTTGTGACAACATGTCACATCACATTGACATGTGACACGTTGTCATATAAAATTCAAGATGCAGGAATGACACAGTGTCATATCGAGGTGAAAAGCTTTGAATCAATCAAAACATATAACGCTGATTAAAAATCTGCAACAGAAGGGAGTAAATGCAGCTCCCTGTAAAAGGCCAGCCATTACTCATCCACCAAAAACTACGGCTAAAATATGAAGGAGCCATTCATTATGGTTACAAAATCACCTGAACAATACTTGCTTATAAAAGAACTAAGGACCGACTTAATGAGATTTATGATGTCCTATAAATTTGCACTGGAAGAAATCAATACGAAAATAAACATCTTGAAAGAGGAGTTCCAATACGTTCATGACTATAATCCAATTGAACATGTAAAATCCCGTTTGAAGTCTCCTGAGAGCATATTGAAAAAGCTCGAACGAAAGGGCCTTTCGTTTTCTTTAGAATCCATTAAAGGGAATATCAGGGATATCGCAGGTGTTCGCATCACTTGTTCCTTTGTATCCGATATTTACAAAATTAAAAATATGCTTGAAAGCCAAAAGGATATTACTGTATTGGATTGCAAGGACTATATTAAAGAGCCAAAGCCGAATGGCTATCAGAGCCTTCATCTTATTGTTCAAATTCCCATTTTCATGTCAGATAGGGAAGAGTTTGTCCCTGTGGAAATTCAAATCCGCACAATAGCGATGGATTTCTGGGCAAGCCTGGAGCACAAAATTTACTATAAGTACAACAAAGAAATCCCGCAAAGAATAGTGAATGAACTGAAAGAGGCTGCCGAAACGGCTGGACGCCTCGATCGGAAAATGGAGAATATCCATAAAGAAATGATTCAGCTAAAGCAGCGTGGCGGAGAAGAAGAACTACCTTTCCGCTTTGAGAGCTTACAGGACCTATTGACCAATAAAGGAACATAACATAAAGGAGATTATTTATATGCAAATTTGGACGGACATGCCGAATTTTGTAAAAAGAGAGCTGGAGCAGCTTGAAGAAAAAATATCGCCTATTACCAAAAAGGCTGCCAGATATATTTTTTGGTCGACGCCTTTAATTATTCTTTCATTAATTAACCTGATGACTTTATTCTTTACTGTGCCTGACCAGGAGACATCCCCGCTGGCTATTTTCATTTATGCCATTATCGGTGCGCTTGGTTTCGCTCTTTCCAAAGAAGGGAAACACCAGCAGCAGGAAATCCAAAAAATAAGCACAGCGTATATAAAAGAACGGATTAAAAAAAGCCAATGGGCCTCAGATCACCTTAAATCAAGGTACAAGGTGCTTATTAATGAAAATCCCCGTAAAGCAATCCCATATTTTATTCAGTTTTTAAAAGAGGAGAAGAGAGATTGGCAGTAAGGAGGAACCATCTTTGCCAAAAATTACATTTTTCAACTTGCCGGATGATAAACGGGAAACGTTAATCTGTGCAGCTAAAAAAGAATTTGCCCGGGTGCCGCTTTACCAGGCTTCGATTTCCAATATTATTAAGGATGCCAAAATTCCGAGAGGCAGTTTTTATCAATACTTTGAAGACAAGGAGGATGCCTTTTTCTTTTTATTGGCTAATCATGTTGCTGCATACAAAGACTATTTTGTAAATTCATTGCAAAGGTATGAGGGCGATATTTTTGAAGCCATGATTGATTTCTATCAGGTCATCATTACTGAAGAAAAAGAAAATCTGCAATTTTTAAGAAACCTGTTCCTTAATATGACGCACCGGATTGAAAATGTTTTTACAACAAGCTTCGGGGAAACGGATATGAACGAAAACTTTAAAAAGATCAGCACGCTGATCAATCATGAAATGCTGAACATTAAGAATGAACACGAACTTTTTCATATGATGCAAATTATTTCGTCGGTCACCTTTCATAATATTGTGAAAAAATTCTCAGGGGAATTAACCTTTGAAGCCGCATTGGACAATTATAAGACACAGATTCATTTATTAAAGAAAGGTTTTATCTCTTAAATTTTACAAAAAGCCTGTCTCTAAAAGGATTAGAGACAGGCTTTTTTGGGAAGGTAAAAAGTAGCAAGTGGCTCATTCTCCAAATGGGGAATAATTGAAACTAATATAGATGGGAAGGGAGTTTCATATGGCAAACAAGAACAGATGGCTGATTGCACTATCAGCTGTCGCCATTCATCTATCCATTGGATCTGTATATGCCTACAGTGTTTATCAAAATCCATTAAAGGAAGCATTGGGATGGGAAAAAACCGATGTATCCCTGGCATTTACGATTGCGATTTTCATTCTTGGTGCTGCCGCTGCCTTTTTTGGAAGGTTTGTCGAAAAAAATGGCCCACGAAAATCTGCCATGATTGCAGCCGTATTTTTTGGTTTAGGGACCATTGGATCAGGTTTCGCCATTCAATTAGAAAATTACATTTTATTCTTGATCTTCTTTGGACTCATTGGAGGTTTAGGACTTGGCTTTGGCTATATTGCCCCTGTATCCACATTGGTAAAGTGGTTCCCGGATAGAAGAGGACTAGCAACAGGAATGGCAGTTATGGGATTTGGTGCCGGTGCGCTTATTACAAGTCCAATCGCAAGCAGATTGATGATTGCCACAGGCATTCCAGCCACTTTTTACATCCTGGGAATAAGCTATTTTATTCTAATGATTGCCGGTACGCTTTATATTGCAAAGCCGCCTGAAGGATGGAAACCGGAAGGAATGGCAGAAAAGAATGAAGAACGGCCTGTAAAAGCCGACCTTTCTCAGCTTACTGCGAATGAAGCCATTAAAACCAAGCGATTCTGGCTCCTATGGATCATGATGTTCATCAACATTTCTGCAGGAATCATGATCTTGTCGGTTGCTGCGCCAATGGCACAAGAGATTACTGGTGCCAGTGCCATAACTGCTGCAAGCATCGTCGGCATTATGGGCCTCTTTAACGGCGGTGGAAGAATTGGATGGGCATCCGCATCCGACTACTTGGGAAGAGGCAATACATACATGACCTTTTTCCTGATCCAGGTGGCCGCATTCGTTATTCTTCCGTTCATTACCAACTCATTTATCTTTTCCATCTTCCTTTACATCATTGTTTCTTGCTATGGTGGAGGATTTGCCTCATTGCCGGCCTTTATCGGGGACCTGTTTGGGACCAAACAGCTTGGTGCCATACATGGCTATCTGCTCACATCCTGGTCAATCGCCGGTGTAGCAGGACCGATGCTTGTATCCAATATTTACGAAGCAACACAAAGCTATACCGTTACATTCTACGTGTTCGCAGTCATGCTTGGAATCGGCTTTATTGTATCGCTCCTAATGAAGCGAGATATCAAAAAAATCAGGGAAACGAAGAAACAAAAGCGGGCGAGCAGCCAGCTTGTTACTGAATAATGGAAAGCTCTTGCCTATGACCTGGCAAGAGCTATTTTTTGTGAAAATAGGTTGCCCCTTTCCCGAAAGCAGGGGAAAGGGGCAGAGGTTATGCATTTTTCAACAAATAAAACGGCACAAGGAACATCCTATAAATTCTCAAGCGCAGAAGGGTGAATACGGTCATTTGTACAATCAGGACATATATCCAGGATGTCAAAGCTATATTCTTCTTCCTCAGTCTCGTCCCTACGCCCGCAGATTTCACATACTCTAGCCAAATGGAGCCCTCCTCTGAATCTTGATGAAACTTTCTCCGAGTTTAGTGGCCATCAGGAGCAGCAATGTTATATCCACAGTCCTTAATGGCCTGTTCGAAATCCATAAAGGATGCAGCGTCTTCATCGAAAGAAATGACAGCTTCCCCGTTCATGGAATTCAGCTTCACTTTTCGGACACCCCAGACATCATAGAGAGCCTGGTTTAATTTTTCTTCATCGTTTTTATCCATGTTTTCAATCGAAATTGTCCGGGTAATCAAGACAGAATTCACTCTCCTGTTTTATAATGCGTATGATCTTTGCCCATTTCCTTGCCCATCCCCTTAAGAAAACCAAGCATTGAATGAATCGCTAAATTGGTGTCAGGGTCCTGCATCGCTTTCATAAGCCCCCACATGCTGCGTTTCTCATTTTTCTTCATCACTTCTGCAGACTCATCAAGCCCTTTCGTGACGGCGTTCATCATCATGCTCATTTGCTGGGGATCGAGGGAGCCCAGAAAATCGATAGTATTAAAGCCGTTGCGGATAATATTATGCATATTCGGCTGGTTGATCTGCTCGATCGCAATGGCGGCCACTTTTTCCTTCGAATGCAAGAATCCCTGTATGATATCGAGAATTCCCGACTTTTGCAGCTGGCCGATAATATCAATTGCACTTGAAATGGCTTCACGGTTTTCGGCAAGCTGCTCTAGAAGTGCAGCTATATCCTTTGCCTGTTCCTCCTGAGCGGAGGGCTGTACCAGCTCAATTTGCTTGATCGCTTTCGCCATCGTATAGACCCTCCTTTTTTAGCATTTCCGGAATAGAGATAAAATCGTCCCGGCTCCATTTCTTCTCGGTTTCTACGCCAATATGAGGCTGCGGGCTGCCGAACCGGAAGTTATGATGGGGAAGCGGAGAATCGCCATCCTGCATCACAACTTCCATTTTCACCTGCATTTCCTTGTAGTTCGGTGTATGTGTAATTTTGTCATGATAGCTGCTTGTCAGCTTGTTGACCGCACCAATGCCTTCAGTTGTATGCATCGGCAAATATAGCTCTTTTCCCTTAACCTGATCTGTCACCCAGACTTTGACCTGTATATGGCCATAAGGAGACGTGAGGCGGACAAGGCTCCCGGTTTGAATATTTCGTTCTTCGGCCAATTCTGGTGAAACCTCAAGCCATAGCTCAGGTACTTTATACGAGATCCCTTCAGACTGATATGTCATATTGCCTTCATGGAAATGCTCCAGGATCCGGCCATTATTGAGATGAAGATCGAATTCTTCGCCAGCTTCAAATGGAGGAGTCCAATCTACCGTAATAAGCCGTGCCTTTCCATCCGGGAAGTTGAATTTGTCCTCATAAAGCAATGGTGTATCGGTACCATCTGCTGCAACAGGCCAAACAAGGCTTTCCCAGTTTTCAAGGCGGTTGTAGCTGACTCCGGCAAATACCGGCGCAAGTTTGGCCACTTCATCCATAATTTCGCTTGGGTGCTGATAATTCCAGTTGGCTCCGAGCTTATTGGCAAGCTCCTGGAATATGTGCCAATCCGGTTTGCTGTCGCCAAGCGGCTCCAATACCTTGTAAAATCTTTGGATGCGGCGCTCTGTATTTGTAAAGGTGCCGTCTTTTTCAAGGCTCGGGGCGGCCGGCAGAACGACATCCGCGAATTGAGCCGTCTTTGAGAAGAAAATATCCTGCACGACAAAGAATTCCAGTTTTTCAAACGCTTCATGAACATAGTTGATATTAGAATCAACGAGGCCCATTTCTTCGCCGAACAAGTACATGCCTTTTACTTTGCCTGCCTGGATGGCTTCCACAATCTGATGGTTATTCAGTCCCGGCTTTTTCGGCAGATCGGTTCCCCATGCTTTTTCAAAACGGCTGCGGATTTCATCATTTTCAATCGGCTGGTAGCCAGGAAGCCATGTTGGCATGGTGCCAAAATCACTGGCGCCTTGAACATTGTTATGGCCGCGGAGCGGATATGCACCTGCACCCGGTTTGCCGAAGTTGCCCGTGATTAGCAGCAGGTTGGCAATTGCTGTGCTGGTATCTGTTCCGCCCAAATGCTGTGTAACGCCCATTGCCCATAAAATGCAGGTGCCTTTAGCTTCATGGATCATCTCAGCGATTGTAATCAGCTTATCCTTTGATATCCCCGTAACTTCTTCGGCATATTCCATCGTAAATTTATCAAGAGATTTGATATATTCTTCGACATGATTCACACGGTTATTCAGGAACTCGCGGTCATGCCAGCCTTGATCGACGATATATTTGGTTACAGCGGAAAGCCACACAAGGTCTGTTCCCGGTCTCGGATGGATATGCAAATCAGCCCGGTCTGCCAAATCATTTTTACGAAGATCTGCGACAATCAGTTTTTGGTCCGCCAGTTTGTTTGCCCGCTTAATCCGCGTTGCGAGTACAGGATGGGACTCTGCTGGATTGGCGCCGACTGCAATAATTAAATCCGAACTTGCAATATCCTTTATCGTACCGGAATCTCCGCCTACTCCAACTGTCCGGATAAGTCCCATGGATGCTGGCGTCTGGCAGTATCTTGAACAGTTATCAATATTGTTCGTTTTAAATACAGCCCGGGCCAGCTTTTGGAAGAGATAGTTTTCCTCATTGGAGCATTTGGAGGAAGCAATGAAACCAAGGGCATCCGATCCTTCTTCTTCCTTAATCTTTAAAAACTTCTCTGCAATAAGGGAAAGGGCCTCATCCCATGTTGCTTCATAAAATTTCTCGCCCTTACGGATTAAAGGCTTCGTCAGCCGTTCCTTGCTATTTATAAAACTCCAGCCAAATTTTCCTTTTACACAAGTGGAGATGCCGTTTACAGGAGCATCAGGCTGCGGCTGTATTTTTAAAATTTCCCGGTCCTTTGTCCAAACCTCAAAGCTGCAGCCAACACCGCAGTAGGTACAGACTGTTTTAGTCCGCTCTATGCGAGCCTCGCGCATTGCAGCTTCTACATTGGAAATTGCAAAAATTTCTTTATAGCCAGGTTCTACTTCTTTTGTTAAATCGATCATCGGCTCAAGCAGCGGCTTCGGAATATTGGTGAGATAACCTGCTTTGCCCAGCATCGATTTTTCCATCAGTGCATTACAAGGGCAAACCGTCACACAGTGACCGCATGAAACACAGGATGACTCATTAACCGGCACATCGTTATCCCAAATAACACGCGGATGCTCCCGATCCCAGGCGATGCTCAGCACCTCGCTGACTTGAAGATCCTGGCAAGCCTCGACACAAAGCCCGCACAGAATGCACTGATCTGGCTCATAGCGGTAAAAAGGATTCGAATTGTCCTGCGGATAGGGCTTTGGCTTAAATTCATACTTCTGGTGCTCAATTTTGAAATGCTCCGCTGTATTATGAACCACACAGTTTCCGTTATTGTTATCGCAAACCGTGCAATAAAGCTCATGATTTTTCAAAATCCGGGACATTCCCTCTAATTGAGCTTCCTTTGCTAAAACAGAAGCGGAGTTTACCTTCATGCCAGGTTCAGCAGGTGTCGCACATGAACGTTTCAGCTCACCATCGATCTCCACATAACAAGTATCACAAGTCTGTATGACCCCAACCCCCAAATCAGGCTGGGTGGAACAAATCCCCGGCAAAAAATGATTGAAATCCCGCGCCGCCTCAAAAATCGACTGCCCCGGCCGAGCCTCAATCTCCTTCTCATCTACAAAAAAAGTAAACCTTTCCTCGCCCATTCTGCACCACCTATTCAAAAAGTACTTTTACGAAAAAGTATTTGCCAAAAGTGGAAAATGTATAACAGATTTCCCGGTATTGGATGGCGGTGGATGTTTAATAATGGTTTATATTAGAACTCTTTACTAACAGATATTATCGCGGGTGATAAGGGGGGAGGAGCGTGATGGAGAGCATGGCACCCTTGGCTGGGCATGCGAAAAAAAAGGGTGAAATGGGAGCAGAAAAAAACTCTTCATAGACCAATCAAGTGGGCCTAAACAAAAATATAAGAACATAGATTACGCGATTAACCAACAGAATATAATTCTGAAAGGAAACTGTTCATAAATCGAAAAAAGAAGCGAGGTTATCTTCCTCAATCAATCCGATAAACACCCATAAATTTAATATTTCAAATAATATCGTCGTTAATGGAAGGGATTAACACCCATATTTTGTTGGATTTAATAAACTCGTCTTTAATAAGCTGAATTAGCGCCTAAAAAGATGCCTAGGAATGAAAAATTGTCGCTATTCATTCAAATTAATCCCAAATTGATTGTAAAGGTATCGATTTCGTCGTAAATATGTTTCTATAGCGACCAAAAAGCCTGTGCGGTCCCAATATCGCCGCTAACCAATTTAATCCAATAAAAGCAGTAAATGCAAAGAAAACATCGACTTCAAACAAAATCAATGCCGCCTTTCCGCAAATTAATTTCAGCAATTAAGCTTTACCGTTGAAAAAACTGATCAAATCATATAATATAAGACTACAAGCTGCGTTGTTCGTAATCATAATAAAGTTTTAACCTTTAAGCTGTAATAGGGAGTTTTACATTGAAACGGGAATGACAGGCCTCTGTCTATTTGACTGGGAGGACATGCAGGAAGGTTTCTGCGAACACCCACTTTGAGGAGTGGTGGTTTAAAACTTTCTTATCATTCATTACGGCAAAGGCGGCTGCTACATAATGCAACTAACCAGTTCCCAAACAGGGGCTGGTTTTTTTGTGTTTAGAATTCCGGTTTCTGGTTAAACCAAGATAAAGTGAAACTTCCAACAGAGGGGGGGCTTTCATCCCCGACTGATGGTTAGTCGGATTCTGCTGTCGCTAAGATCTCCGCTAACGCTTCGATCAATCGACACTGCGAACCCGATTGGCTCAACTAATCCTCAGCTTACGCATCGGCAAGTTTCACTTTATCTCACCAATCGGGCTTCTACGGGCAGTTGCCCCCATATCCTTTTTTGTCCCCTCAAAGTCTTGAAGTGGGGGTCTTACTGCCCGTTAATGCGGGATAAACGACATATACAGGAGTGATGAAAACATGAAAGAGATTACTGAAAAAAGATTTTGTGAAATTTGCCGGAAAGATACTGCCCATATTGCCAGGGAAGATGCACTTGAAATAGAGTATATCTGCAAGGAATGCAATCATGAGGAAAATGTCATTAAGTCATTTTTTTAGCCAGTTTGCTACTGGCTGTATTTATTGACACTACTCATTAGCCGTGTTAAAGTGAATTTATCTCGAATTAAAGATATTTTATTTTAAGATAAAAAAACGGATAGCAAAGGGAGGATTTTGCGTTGAACCATCTTAAAGGGATTCACCACGTTACGGCCATTACAAGCAGTGCTGAGAAAAATTATGAGTTTTTTACCTATATACTGGGGATGCGATTAGTTAAAAAAACGGTAAACCAGGACGATATCCAAACCTATCATTTGTTTTTTGCGGATGATACAGGAAGTCCGGGCACAGATATGACTTTTTTTGATTTCCCTGGAATTCCAAAAGGTTCTCATGGAACAAACGAAATTTACAAAACATCATTCCGGGTGCCGACTGATAAGGCGCTTGATTACTGGGTTAAGCGCTTTGACCGCCTGGAAGTCAAACATTCAGGTATAAAGGAGCAGTTTGGAAAAAAAACACTATCATTCGTTGATTTTGATGATCAGCAGTACCAACTCATCTCTGATGAAAATAACAAGGGTGTAGCATCCGGTACACCATGGCAAAAAGGGCCAATCCCGCTTGAATTTGCGATTACCGGATTGGGGCCGCTATTCGTCCGGATTGCTCAGTTTGACTATTTTAAAGAAATGATGGAAAAAGTGCTTTTATTCGAAGAGATCGCACAAGAAGGAGATTTCCATTTGTTCGAAGCTGGTGAAGGCGGAAATGGTGCACAGGTAATTGTTGAGCATAATACCGTATTGCCGCAGGCGCGCCAGGGATATGGAACAGTCCATCATGCCGCATTCCGGGTGGAAGATAAATCAGTTCTTGAAGAATGGGATCAGCATATGAGAAGTTTTGGTTTCCAGACTTCAGGATTTGTGGACAGGTTCTTTTTCGGCTCATTATATTCCAGGGTAGCTCCGCAAATATTATTTGAATTTGCTACAGACGGTCCAGGATTCATGGGGGATGAACCTTACGAAACACTAGGTGAAAAATTATCGCTCCCGCCATTCCTTGAATCAAAAAGGGAACAAATTGAAAGCTATGTCCGTCCCATTGATACAATCAGAAGCACTAAAGAGTTTATAAAAGAATAATGTTAAAAATAGGCAATTTGGACTCCGCGTCGTTTTATTGATTTAACGCAGTGGAGGACAGTTGCCTTTTTTTAGCGTATAATGGTGATAATATCTTGACAACAGGAGCAAAGGACAGTGGAGAAACATAAAAGCAAATACAGGTGGCTTGTATTTGGCGCAGTTTTATTTGCATATTTCTTAATTGTAAGCCAAAGGACGGCACCTGGCTTAATTACAGACCAATTAATGAAGGAGTTTGGCGTGACAGCCGCAGCTATTGGGCTGCTGACAAGTATTCAATTTTTTGCCTATGCCAGTCTGCAAGTTCCAATTGGAATCTTGTCTGATCGCTTTGGACCGAATATTTTTCTGATTGCAGGCACCCTATTAAACGGAGCAGGCACTCTATTATATAGTTTTGCAGGCAATGAATATATCCTGTTTGCAGCCAGAATGCTTGTCGGAATCGGGGATGCCACCATTTGGATTAATGTGGTGATCATTTTAGGCCGCTGGTTCAAGGTGAATGAATTTGTTAGATTGCTTGGATTTGCTGGTATGTCTGGGAGCTTTGGTTTTTTGCTGGCAACCGTGCCATTTTCCATTTGGATTTCATTATGGGGCTGGCGTATCCCATTTTTTGCAGTTGGAGTTATTCTTACGATTCTTGCTGTTTTGCTTTATTTCATTTTAATTTGGAAGCCAAGAAGAATGGGAATGGAAACAAGGAATTCTGCTGAAAAAAAGCAGCCGAGAGAAAAAACAGCTGAAATCCTAAAGAGAGTTTTTTCTGACCGTCAGGGATGGGCTACATTTTTCTGCCACTTTGGTGTTGTCGGCACTTATGTTGGCTTCATTGGATCATGGGCAGTTCCATATGGGATGGATATGTATGGGCTGACCCGTTCGGAATCAAGTCAGCTGGTGATGATCGGATTGTTTGGCGCGATAATCGGTGCGCCGCTAATGAGCTCAATCTCGGGACGGCTTGGCGCTATTAAGCGTCCGTATCTTTTCGCCCATATCATCGTATTTATGGGATGGGCCACTTTTCTTTTATTTCAAGGCAAGCCGCCGTATCCGCTGCTGATTGTACTTTTTCTAATCATGGGCTATGGAAACGGAGCCAGCACGCTTACATTTGCGGTTGTCCGTAAATCTTTTGATATTAAGGATGTGGGAGTTGTGTCAGGCTTTGCCAACACAGGCGGATTTTTAAGCGCGGTATTGCTGCCCTTTATGTTCGGAAAAGTTCTTGACAGTTTCCCTTCCGGATACCAATATGGTTTTATAATCCCCGTAATTTTTTCATTGATCGGGCTTTTTGGAGCAGCCTTGATAAAAGAACAGGAACATAAAGTGAAGCAAACAAGGGAAATGGCAGTTAAAGGGTAAATATAAAAAGCTCTAAAATAATTTGGTAAAATTGATAGTAAAGGAGACATGGCAATGATCGCTTCATTGGAAAAGGCTGAAAATGGCTATATAGCTCATTTTGCAAGAAAGTTGGATCATCCAAGAGAAGACGTTTGGGCAATGCTGACTGACAATAGCTGTTTGAAAAAATGGTTCCCTGAACTGCATGTTGAAGAGCTTAAAAAAGGCGGTAAGATCAAGTTTGATATGGGTGATGGCAGCTTTGAGGAGATGGAAATACTGGGTCTTGAACAGCTGGCGATCCTTGAATACACATGGGGTGACGATATTGTCCGTTTTGAACTTGAAGAGGAAAATAGCTCTACACAATTAAGATTGATTGAAAAAATTACCGAAATTACCGATCACACGCCAAGGGATCTTGCAGGCTGGCATGTTTGCCTTGATGTAATTTCCAGGCTGCTTGATGGTAAAAACACAGTCAGCCGTAAAGAAGAATGGGAAAAGTGGTACGAGGAATATAAAATTGCAGTTGATGCAGTAATGAAGCCCTGAATAGGGCTTTTTTATTTTCATTTCATGTAAGTGTGAACTTTTATCTATCAAATCACTAAATGCTTAAATTGGCAAATAAATTTTTGATGTATCCAAATTTGTATGATTCAACCCATTAAAATAAGAATTTTCAGAATAAACTGTTGAATATTTTTGCAGATTGTTTATACTGAAACTATAACATACCAACCGGTTAGTCAATAAGGGAGGGACAAACAATTGGATTTTTCACGAAAGGTGAATTTACATATGACATTGTAAAAATTCCTCTGAAGATAACATTTCGGGAAAAGGAAAGGGATCTGATTAGGACGAATTCACCAATGCATGCGGCTTATTGGGGCAGCTAAACGTGCGCTTAAGGAATAATGTAAGCGTGTACACAATCGGGCAATGTCCTGATTGTAGATGGCGGCACACATGTAATGTTAGAAAAAGATTGAGTGACAAGTTGATTGCAAATAATGGAGGGATTTTTATGAGTGAGAAAAAAGCCTGGCTTGCCCACTATCCTGAATCTATAGCAGCTGAAGTGAACATTCCAAGTAAATCAATGCCTGAGATGCTGCAGGAAATTACAGCCATGTATCCGCAAAATAATGCCTTATCTTTTTATGGAAGGAAAATTACATACGGAGAGCTGCAGAAAGCAGTTTATGGATTTGCCGCATCTTTGCAGAAAAATGGGATTCAGAAGGGTGACCGTGTTGCCATCATGCTGCCTAACTGCCCTCAATATGTAATTTCCTATTATGGCACCCTTGCTGCTGGTGCCATCGTAACCCAGGTGAATCCAATGCTGGTTGAGCGTGAAGTGGAACATATCATGAATGATTCTGGTGCTGAAACCCTTGTCGTCTTAGATGCCCTATATCCGCGTGTGAAAAGCGTTCAAAACAATACGAAGCTGAAAAATATTGTAGTTGTCAGCCTTCAGCCATCTGAAGCCACATTTGTGCCAGACAAGAAATTTGATGCATTTTTGCTTGAAGGAAAAGGGCAGTACACACCTGTAAATATCGAGCCTGAACATGATATAGCAGTCCTCCAATACACAGGCGGAACAACAGGCCGATCCAAAGGCGCCATGCTAACTCACCGTAATGTGCTGGCCAATTGTATCCAAACGTATGAATTTTTTAAAGAAAGAACGAAAATTGGCCGGGAAAAATATTTAACAGTCATTCCTTTATTCCATGTTTTCGGGATGACTGCCTGCATGAACTTTGCTATTTTTACTGCGAACGTATCGATCCTTTTGCCGCGCTTTGAGTTGGAAGAAGTGCTGAATACGATTAAAAATGAACAGCCAACGGTGTTCCCGGGGGTTCCGACCATGTATGTAGCAATTACTAATCACCCGCGTGCAGAGGAATATGGCATTAGCAGCATTGAAACCTGCAATAGCGGCAGCGCACCAATGCCTGTTGAGCTGCTGCATGATTTCGAGCGGAAAACAGGTGCTCAGATTCTTGAAGGCTACGGTTTATCCGAGGCTTCGCCTGTTACCCATTGCAACCCTCCTTTTTCAGAAAGAAAGCCTGGTAGTGTTGGCATTGGCTACCCTTCAACAGAATATAAGGTGGTCGATTTGGCGACTGGAACAGAAGAAGTTCCAGTGGGCGAGCTTGGCGAGGTGATTATTAGAGGGCCGCAGATTATGAAAGGCTATTGGAATATGCCTGAAGAAACAGCCAGCACTTTAAGAAATGGATGGCTATTTACTGGTGATATTGCACGCATGGATGAAGATGGCTTTCTGTATATAGTCGATCGCAAAAAAGATCTTATCATCGCGAGCGGTTATAATATTTATCCCCGTGATATTGAAGAAGTGCTTTATGAGCATCCCGCTGTTCAGGAGGCAGTTGTGATTGGCGCGCCAGATGCTTACCGTGGAGAAACGGTTAAGGCAGTCCTCGTTTTAAAAGCAGGCAAAACAGCTTCTGAGGAAGAAATTATTTCTTATTGCAAGCAAAACATGGCGGCCTATAAGGTGCCTTCCATAGTAGAATTCCGTGATGAGCTCCCAAAGACCAATGTTGGTAAAATCCTTCGGAGGGCATTGAGGGAAGAACTCCGGAAAAACTAGGAAATATGATATAATTCTGTCGATATTTTCTTACAGAAGCGGGGACTAACATTGAAAGAAAAAATAACAGAAAAGAGCATCCAGCTATTTGATCAAAAAGGCTTTAGCGAGACATCGATACAGGACATTGTCGACAGTATCGGTGTGACGAAGGGCACATTTTACTACTATTTTTCAAGCAAAGAAGAGCTCCTGATGGATATCCATCTTCGGTACATTGATGAGATGCTGTCGAACCAGGAGGAGATCCTAAAGGATGAATCGAAACCATGCAAAGACAAATTGTTTGAAATTTTCCATATGCTGATCAGCAATATTAAAACAGAGGGAGCCAGTGCCAAAGTGTTTTTCAGGGAGATGCGAAATCTCAGTGAAGAAAGACTTTCTGAAATCCTCCCTAAAAGGGAGCAATTCAGGCTTAATGTTGAAAAACTTTTAGAAACAGGCAAACAGAACGGCGAGTTTAGGCCTGATTTAAAAACATCCATTGTCACGTTTGGCATTCTTGGTATTGCCAACTGGAGCTATCAATGGTTCAACCCGGATGGAAGCATTTCTGACAGGGAAGTGGCTGAGATTTTCACGGAAATGATTTTAAAAGGGATTGAAAGGTAAAAACCAAAAATAGTTTGCACGCATGGAGACGATATCCGCGAAAATTTAAATATATCCGCTAATTCCTGATTTTATCCAAGTAAACAAAATTTTATCCGCCATTGGATTTGTCAGCATACCAACTGTTCAGTATAAGAAAGAAGAAAAATAAATGAATGGGGTGCCAGCATGAATGAAATGACTATAACCGTCCGCTTTTGCGAAACAGATGCACTCGGCCATGTAAACAATACCAGTTATTTTATTTACCTGGAGGAAGCCCGCGTTAAATATTTTGAAACGCTTGGCTACAGCATGGACGTGAAAAAATGGCATTTCATTTTGGCTTCGACCAAGTGCGATTTTTTGAGCCAGGGATACTTTAACCAAATTCTTACCGTAAAAACCTGGGTTTCTCGCATTGGCAGGAAAAGCTTTCAGCTCGATCATGAAATCGTCTGTTCACAGACAAACAACTTGATTGCCAGGGGCAACGCCATTATAGTCTATTTCGATTTTCAGAAACAGGAAAGTGCTGACATTCCTGATTTGCTTAGAGAAGGGCTTGCACAGAATTTAATAGAATCATAGGCATATCTCCCTGCGGAAAGCAAGTGTCCCATGCTGAAATATGCGGGGAAAATTTATAAAACTAAAACATCATACTATGAGAAAAGAGCTTTTGGAAAAAGAATTCCAGAAACAGAAGGATCAGGGAGCTTCAATATGAACGAGGCGGGCTTTGCTGCAGCATTCAGAATATATTTCTAAATAAGGAGTGTCCAAAATGAAAGCCATTCAATTTAAGGAATATGGAGGACCGGAAGTTCTGAACGTAATAGATTTAGAAAAACCGCAGCCAACAGGGCGTAAAGTGTTAATCGAAGTACATGCCGTTGGTGTGAACTATGCGGATACAGCCAGAAGGGAAGGACAATATGTGGTACCAACACCTCTGCCCTTCATCCCAGGTGCCGAGGTGGCAGGTGTTGTCGTTGCGACAGGCAAAGAAGCAAGCATTCCGGTTGGAACAAGAGTTGTTACGCTGATAGAATCGGGCGGCTACTCTGAGTATGTGGCAGCAGATGAAAGGGGACTCATTCCTCTGCCGGAAGGGCTGGACTTTAAACTAGCCGCAGCGCTTCCGCTTCAAGGTTTAAGTGCTTACCATATTTTAAAAACAATGGGCCGGCTTGAAAAGGGAGAAAGTGTTCTTGTTCATGCAGCAGCAGGCGGCGTAGGAACCCTTGCTGTACAGCTAGCGAAATTATTCGGTGCCGGGAAGGTGATCGCTACTGCCAGCTCAGATGAGAAGCTTCAGCTTGCTAAAGAAATGGGAGCTGATGTACTTGTGAACTATACAAAAGAAGGCTGGGAAAATGAAGTCGTGGAGGCTACAGGTGGAAAGGGTGTAGATGTTGCGCTGGAAATGGCTGGAGGGGAGATTTTTAATAAAACGTTAAATTGCCTTGCAGCTTTTGGCCGCCTAGTAATTTATGGTGTCGCAAGCGGGGAGCAGAGCCGGTTATATCCATCATCCTTAATGGCCCGCAACCAGTCGGTAATTGGCTTCTTCCTGCCGCAGATAATGAGAAAACCTGAACTGCTGCAGCCTAGCATGAAAGAATTAATGACCTATGTAGCCGAAGGAAAATTAAAGCTAACAATTGGCGAAGTCCATCCATTGGAAGATGCTGCAAAAGTCCATACACTTTTGCAGTCGCGAAAAACGAAGGGGAAACTGATTCTCGAACCTTCAAAATAATTTGGAAGCCTGTCATTATGGCAGGCTCTTTTTTTCATGTAAAACCAACAGGAGAACCGCCCTTTCCTATAGAAATTATAGAATGTCATATTAATTAATGTTTGATTGAAGGTGATTCTAATGGGACAGGAAGACATAAAGAAAAAGGTTAGAGATACATTTGGAAAAAATGCTGAAAAATATGTACAGAGCAAGATTCACGCAGATGCTGCTGAACTGAATCAGCTGGTGCAATGGCTTAATCCACAGGAGGATTGGGTGGTTTTGGATATAGCTACTGGCGGCGGACATGTGGCGAAAAGCCTATCCCCTTATGTCTCACATGTTTTTGCTGCCGATTTGACTAAAGATATGCTAGCCAATACCGCACGCCACTTAGAAAGCTTTAAAAACATTTGGTATGTGGTTGCCGATGCTGAAGCTTTGCCGTTTCTTGATGGGTCCTTTCATGCTGTCGCGTGCCGGATTGCCCCTCATCATTTTCCGCACCCTGAAAAATTCATCCAGGAAGCGGGGAGAGTTTTAAAATCGGGCGGCCATTTTCTGCTCATTGATAATATTGCACCCGAAGGAGAGGAACTGGCTGAATTCATGAATACATTTGAAAAACTCCGTGATGACAGCCATAACAAATGTCTATCCATAAAAGAATGGAGATCTTTATTTGCCCGTTCAGGGTTACAGGAAACGAACGCAAAAAGCAGAAAGAAAGCTTATGAATTTCCAACCTGGGTAAGGCGCACAACGGAAAATGAGGAACAAATAAAATCAGTTAAAAATTTCATTTTACAAGCAGACCAGCCTGTCCGGGATTATTTTGAAGTCAAATTGAAAGATGGCAGTGTTCAATCTTTAAAAGTGGATGAATGGATGGCACTTTGCATAAAACAATAGGAGGAAAGCAAAATGGATCTTAAACTTCAAGGAAAAAAAGCCCTTGTAGCGGCATCGAGCCAAGGGCTTGGAAAAGCGGTTGCAGCTCAGCTTGCTAAAGAAGGTGCCCATGTAATGATTACAAGCCGGGATGAATTGAAGCTGCAGGCTGTTCAAGAGGAATTTCGTAAGCAATATGGTGTAGAAGTTAATTACTATCGGGCGGACATTACAAGACCTGAAGATATCAAACAATTAATGAAGCATACGAGTGAAACGCTCGGCGGAATTGATATTCTGGTCAATAATGCCGGTGGCCCTCCAGGCGGAACGTTCGAATCCTTTACAGATGAAGACTGGGAAAAAGCTTTTCAATTAAATCTATTAAGTTATGTAAGGCTTATCCGGGAGGCGCTTCCTGAACTGAAGAAAAATGGCGGAAGAATTATTAATATTGCTTCCTCCAGCATTAAGCAGCCAATACCGGGGCTTCTGTTATCAAATACATTCCGATTAGGAATTGTCGGCATGACAAAGACCCTGTCACAGGAGCTTGCGCCATATAATATATTAATCAATACGGTAGCCCCGGGGCGTATTGCGACAGACAGAGTGGATTATTTGGATCAGCATCATGCGGACCTGCAGAACATCTCCAAGGAAGAAGTTGCTGAAAAAGCTAAAAGCATGATACCGCTTCGCAGATATGGAACCCCGGAAGAGTTTGCGAATGTAGTGACCTTCCTGGCTTCTGCTGCGAGCAGCTATGTAACCGGAAGCTCCATTTTGGTAGATGGCGGCATGGTAAAGGCTTTATAGATTTTACATAAAGTGAAACTTTCATCAGCGGGGGTTTTCTTTCATCCCCCACTGATGGTTAGTCGCGTTCTACTGTCGCTAAATCTTTAGCTAACGCTTCGATCAATCGGCAGTACAAACCCGATTGGTTCAACTTTACCTCCTGAAAACCCCAGGAGGCAAGTTTCGCTGTATCTCACCTGTCTAGCTACAGCGCCTAAGGGCTCGAGTCATAAGCCGCCCTGCAGAAGGCAAAGAACGCCTTCCTCCGGAGCTCGTCTTATGCTTGTCGCCCCCTGGTCAAGGTGCTTCCGCTTTTCGGTCAATCGGGCTTTTATGGGCAGTTGATCCCCCACTTATCCTTTATGGTTCCATCAAAGTCTTGAAGTGGGGGTCTTACAGCCCGTTAATACGGATAAAAAAAGACGATTTTCCAAATGATATTGGAAAATCGTCTTTCTATTTAACCTCGCTTGGTCATTAGAATCCATAAATACAGAAAGATTGAAATTACTACAGATCCGGCGGCTGTCATGTAAATGCTGCTGTAGCCATACAGATGGGCAATTTGCCCGAACGCTATCGCTCCGATGCCAACACCCAGATCAAAAAAGGAGAAAAAGGTGGCATTGGCCATTCCCCTGCGATTGGGAGGGGCTTCTTTTACAGACCAGGCTTGAAGTGCAGGCTGGACAGACCCAAACCCAAGCCCGTACAGGATGGCAGCTGTATACATGATTATGCTGCTCGGAAGCCAGGCAAGCAGGATCATGGCTATTAATACTAGTACAGCACCCGGGATGAAAACCGCCTGGTGCCCCCTTTGGTCATACAATCTGCCAGCGAACGTCCGGGATATCATTAAAGCGATGGCAAAGAGCAGGAAGTACCAGTGTATTCCGCCAATTCCTTTTTGCGCGGAGTAAATCGGCAGGAATGAAGCGATCCCGCCAAATGTGACGGTGATAAAAAATAAGAGAAGGGAAGGTTTTAACGCGCTTTTTTCGTAAATATCCCATCTTTTCACCGGAACACTCTGCTTCTCGACTTCCTTATATTGAATTCTCGATGAAAGCAGGAGTGCTGTTAAACCTAATAGTGCACAAATTAAAAATAAAAGCCTGAAAGAGATAATCCCGGTTAATGCTAATCCTAATGTCGGTCCGAAAGCAAGAGCGATATTGCCGGAAAGCCCAAAGTAGCCCATTCCTTCACCGCGCCGTTTAGCAGGAATCAAATCAGTGGCGATCGTGCCTGAAGCAGTTGTGGAAAAGCCCCAGCCAAATCCTTGGACAACCCTTAATATAAATAAGAAAATTAAACTACTCACGAATCCAAAAGAACCAACTGATATCACAAAAATGCCCAATCCTGTTAAGTAGACAAAACGCCTTCCCTTTGTCTCCAGGGTGTGGCCCGCATAGGGGCGCAATAAAAGCGCAGAAAAAGTAAAGATCCCAACCACTATCCCAATCAGCTGGTCATTGCCGCCCAATTTTTCAACAAAAAGGGGGATGGTTGGAAGCGTCATTTGAAATCCAAGAAAGATAAAAAAATTGGACATCAAAATCAGCACAAAATCCCGTGTCCATATCTTTTCAGAGCTCGCACTTTGTTTGCCTGCTCCCTTTGCTAAAGAATGATCCATGAAAAAATCCTCCCAAAAACTATGTAAATGATCGTAAAATAATTAGGAAACCTAAATATTTATCTATTATAAAGGAAAACATATGGAAATTCTATTGAATGCATTTATTCTTATAAAATAAAATCATCATTATATTTGGAGGACTGTTATGAAGATTAGAGAAAGAGGCGTCAAAATTGGCAGGCTGCAGCCAGGCATAAAGAATTGCATTACAGATGTTACAGGAGTACTTGTTGGTCATGTTACACTGGATTTTCCGCTCGACGAAAAAGACCAGTATGCCTGCACGGGTGTAACAGCTATTTTGCCGCACGAAGGAAATCTATTCCAAGAAAAAGTGACTGCAGCAAGCTGCGTCATCAATGGGTTTGGCAAAACAACGGGGCTCGTACAGGTAGAGGAATTAGGCCTGATTGAGTCTCCGATTATGCTGACCAACACGTTCGGTGTTCCTGCTGTCACACATGGCACTTTGCAATATATGCTTAAGAACACACCAGAAATAGGCGATACAACGGGGACCATCAATATTGTCGTTGGCGAATGCAATGATGGGTATCTTAACTCAATTCGTGAATTGCCAGTTAAGCCCGAACATGCTATTGAAGCTATAGAAAATGCCAAGTCTGAACAAACGGCAGAAGGAGCTATAGGCGCAGGCAAAGGCATGGTATGTTTTGGATATAAAGGCGGCGTCGGAACTGCTTCAAGGATCATAAATGAAGAAAAAAATCCTGCAGAATACATGATCGGCTGCCTGGTCGTCACCAATTTTGGCAATAAAGACGATTTCCCATTCAAAAAATATGGCTTATTTCCCGAAATCGCCCAGGAACCGAAAGACACGCCTGATGGATCGATTATGATTGTCCTGGCTACGAATGCACCAGTCAGTGATAGACAGCTAAAAAGACTGGCAAAAAGATGCGGCATCGGCCTCGCCCGGACAGGAAGCCATTACAGCAATGGAAGCGGCGACATTGTCATTGCCTTTTCAACTGCCAATAAAATACCTCACCAAAGCCCTGAATTGATCGAATCAGCACATTTTATAAGGGACGACCATCCCATGATGAATCAGTTATTTCAAGCTGCAGCCGAGGCAGCCGAAGAGGCAATCCTAAATTCATTGTCCCAGGCTGTTACAACGAAGGGGCGGAAAGGCAGGGTGGTGGAAGGAATGTTTTCCTAATGGAAGGGACGCTCCCAAAAAAATAAATTATTGAAAATTCAAAAATATCTATCCTTTCTGTTATCTCCTTGCTATAATAATGTACAAGTGAAAAAACTAGGTGAAGGCGCCTTAATAGTTAAGCCGTTTTATGGCTTATGCTATTTTGGTGCCTTTTTGTTTGGAGCGGCCTTTCCTGTTACCGCTTACTCCTTTGTATTTAAGGTTATGATTGGATGTCGCTTCTCATTCTGGAAGGGGGCTATTATGTTTACATGTACATTGAAGAATGAAACCTATCAATTTCGTTCAATTGCTGAAGTTTTAGCAAAGTCAAGTGAAGAGAAATCAGGAGATAAAATGGCTGGCATTGCTGCACAGTCATCTTTGGAACGAATGGCAGCAAAGGTTGTTTTAAGTGAACTGACATTAAAAGACATTTATGAAAACCCCGTTATACCTTATGAAAAGGATGAGGTAACCCGAATCATTTATGATGATCTAAATCTTTTTATTTATAAAGAAATTTCAAGCTGGTCTATAGGTGAATTGAGGGATTATATTTTATCCCATAAGACGGATGCCTCTGACTTAATTCGAATCAGCAAAGGGTTGACTAGTGAAATGATATCTGCTGCAGCCAAGCTTATGTCAAGTATAGACTTAGTGCTGGCTTCGCAAAAAATCAGGCCAACCGCCCATTGCAATACAACAATCGGCGAACATGGCCGTTTGGCATTCAGATGCCAGCCCAATCATCCGATTGATAATCCGGAAGGAATTCTTGCGTCTATAAAGGAAGGGCTGTCATACGGATCGGGTGATGCCGTGATTGGGGTAAATCCGAACAATGATTCAGTTGAGTCCGTTTCGAAAATTTTACATATGACACATGATTTCATTCAAAAATGGGAAATTCCTACCCAAAATTGTGTTCTTGCACATATTACCACCCAAATGCAGGCCCTGAAAAAAGGTGCGCCTATAGCGCTTATGTTCCAAAGTCTTTCCGGCACACAAGCAGGGAATAATGAATTTGGTGTATCTAGGGAAATTTTAGATGAAGCACTGGAACTCATGTCTAAGTATGGATCTTCTACAGGTCCAAATCAACTTTATTTTGAAACAGGCCAGGGATCTGAAGTATCTCTCGATGCACACCTTGGCATTGATATGCAGACGCTTGAGGCACGTACATACGGATATGCCCGGCACTGGAAGCCATTTATGGTTAACAATGTTTCTGGTTTTATAGGGCCTGAAACAATTTATGACGGGAAACAAGTGATTCGCGCAGATCTGGAGGATTTGTTTATGGGAAAAATACATGGACTTCCTATGGGAATTGCTCCTACTTATACAAACCATATGCAAGCTGATCAAAATGATCAGGAAATCGCCGGGATGCTCACCGCCCTTGCCGGAGCAAATTTCTATATGGGTGTACCGGGCGGGGATGATGTGATGCTGAGCTATCAGGACACCAGCTATCATGATGATGCAAGTTTAAGAGAAATGCTTGGACTTCGTCCGCTCCGGGAATTTGAAAAGTGGCTGGAGAAAATGGGCATTATGGAGAACGGTAAGCTAACAGAACGGGCAGGAGATTTATCTATTTTTAAGTAAGGAAGGGGGAACTGTTATGGATATTCAAACAATTGTCAAACAGGTAATAGAAGAGCTGCAAAAAGGGGAGCCACTGCAAAACAATAAGCAATCCTTTTATGAAAATACAGAAGACTATGAAAGCATAGTGAGGGAAATCATTTATCAAAAGGAAAAACGGGTAGGCGTAGAAGACCCCGCCGATCGTGAGGAAATCAAAAGGGTTCAATCGATTACACCTGCACGGATTGGGATCGGCCGGACTGGCACCCGTATGAAAACAAGGGATTACCTTGATTTCAGAATTGATCATGCAGCAGCCCAGGATGCGGTTTTCAAGGATGTATCCCAAGAGTTTTTAAGAGAATTAAACCTCCCCATCCTTGAATCAAAATCAAAGTCTATGGATGAATACTTAATGGACCTGGACAGTGGCAGAAAACTTCATGAATCATCAAGACAATGGGCTGATAAACATCTTCCTAAAAATAAACAAGTGCAGATTATTGTATCCGATGGCCTTAGTTCAACTGGAGTGGAAGCCAATATGAGAGATTTGCTTCCAGCCTTGGTCCAGGGCTTAAAATCCAAAAATATTACCTTAGGTGACCCTGTTTTCATTAAACGCAGCCGTGTTTGGATTCAGGATGACCTTGCTTCCATTGTTAATTGTGATGTGATCATATCATTGATAGGGGAAAGGCCTGGATTGGCAACCTCTAAGAGTATAAGCGCGTACCTGATTTATCGTCCTGATCTGGAAACGGTTGAAGCAGATCGTACGGTTATCAGCAATATCCATGATGGAGGTGTACCGCCGGTTGAAGCGGGGGCCCATCTGGCAGATTTAATAGAGGAAATCTTAAAGCGTAAGGCAAGCGGTGTAAAATTGGCACAGCATAAATAGATTGGAAGAAGGCAGCAAGATATGGTTGAACGCCATGCTGTCTATTTCTTGTTTCTCCAGCTCTATGCCAGAACCGCACCAATTTCCTTTTAAACCCTTTAAATCTGTGTTGACAATCTTCTTCATTAACTATAAAATTTTTATATATTCTGACACTTTTAAAAATTTATTGGGAGATCACAGCATATGGCAAACACCTCTGTAGAAGAGTTATGCACTCTTCATACCAATCTTTCAAATAAAGATGTTGAAAAAATTAAAGAGGTCTCTGCTAATCTTCCTTTAATTGCTGACCTAAACCAGGCAAACGTTTTTGTTGATTGCCCCACTAAAGAGCGGAAACATGCGATTGTTGTTGCAGAAGCGGCTCCTGCAACCGCTAAATCTGTTTACCAGAAACCAGTTGCAGGAAAGTTTGCTTATGAAGCTTTCGAGCCCGCCGTTTTTTATACGTTAAAAACCGGGAAAAATATGTTTCTCAATCGGGCTTTGACCCAGGAAGGCAAAACTGTGGAGCAAAGTGTTGTGCCGATTAAAGGGTCACAGGGAAGCGTAATAGGCGCATTGATTATGGAGAAGGATATCAGTGAAAAGCTCCAGCATCAGCTTAAATTGGAAGCGTTATCAGAGGCTACAGAAACAATGAGTGAAATTCTCATAGGGATGGCGAAGGATAGGCCGATTATTCCGGAAGTAATAGAGGAATCACTATTTTTTATCGACGATGAAAACAAAATTGTTTATAACAATCCATCGGCTACTAATCTTATTCATGAAATAGGGATAGAAGAGTCTAGGGTAGGCATTCCAATAACTGATTGCTTTCCTTTTATAAAAGACATTCTTAACGAGCCTGAAGAACTCCTGGTAAAAGAAATTAAAATGATGAATAAAATATTCAGCGTTAAGAAAATAAAACTTGATGTGGCCGGAAAGTCGAATGGGACATTTGTCATTCTTAAAGACCTTACCGAGCTCAGGGAAAAAGAAAGAGAGATTGTTGTTAAATCGGTAGCCATTCGGGAAATTCATCATCGTGTTAAAAATAATCTGCAAACAGTTGCTAGTCTTTTGAGGCTGCAGATGCGAAGAGGAGTGCCTGAAGAAAGCAAGGTACACTTCGTAGAAAGCTTGAATCGAATCACCAGTATTGCTTCGGTATATGAAATTATCCTTTCAAGTTCGAGTGCTGATGAAGTGGATATTTATAGCTTAATAGAGAAAATCGGCAACACGCTGGTTCAAGAAGCAAAACATGACCAGAAAAATATACATATCAATTACCAAGGACCGATGCTTTTGATCGATTCAGACAAAGCAGTTTCCCTTTCACTGGTAATCAATGAACTCATACAGAATTGTGTAAAGCATGCATTTAAGACGAAACAGGAAGGGCGAATAGATGTTTGTTACCAGCATAAAAACAATGCAATAAAAGTTCAGGTGATTGATAATGGTGCAGGGTATTCACCAAAAGCAAAACCTTCTTTAGGCTTAGATATTGTGAAAATGATGATTGAGCATGATTTATCCGGTCATTTTTTAATTGAACGAGCTGAAACAGGGACAATTGCAGCCGTGCAATTTCCATTGGAAAGGAAGGGGGATTAGTCTTGAAAAAGAAAATCATGGTAGTAGAGGATGAATCAATTGTCCGTATGGACTTAAGCTTGATGCTGGAGGATGCAGGCTATGAAGTCATTGCCCAGGCGGGGGATGGTGAAAAAGCAGTTGAACTTGCTTTTTCATTAAAGCCGGACTTAATCCTGATGGATATAAAAATGCCTAAGCTGAACGGGCTTAAAGCAAGTGAAATCATTTCAAACAAAACGAATACACCTATACTGCTGCTGACAGCATACAGCCAGCGGGAATATATTGACAAGGCGAAGCAAGCCAATATCCTTGGCTATTTGGTTAAACCTGTCAATGAAGCCAGTTTGATACCTGCTGTGGAAATTGCACTTAGACAAGCCGAGAATGCAAATGCTATTCGCGAACAAGTAGAATCTATGAACCAGAGGTTAAATGAAAGAAAAATGGTGGAGAAGGCGAAAGGCATTTTAATGCAAAAGTTTAACCTGCCAGAAGATGATGCCTTTAAAAAAATGCGAAAAATTAGCATGAACAAACAGGTTACTCTGGAGAATGTGGCAAAGCGGATTATATTAAAATATAACGCTTAAAGATTTTGAACAAGTGAATAGACCAGGCAAAGGTGCCATGCGGTTACACCTATAACCGTACGGCACCTTTTTGTCTTTTTTGGAAAACCCAAAAACAACCAGTCTATTTGCTTAATAAATTTTTACACAGGATCCGTTAACATATAAAAAAACCCAGGAGGGATTTCTTATGGAGATGATAGGTAATATCGTTATTTACATCATCATGGCCTGTGCGGTTGCAGGAGCTTTCGCGGCAATAAAAAACAGTGATGAAGGTCTGGGAAAGCAATTTATGGAAGGGCTTCATGCTGTAGGCCATATTTTTGTGCCAGCCGCAGGAATTATGGCATCAATACCTTATCTTTCATGGTTTATTGACAAGGTGTGCGGTCCTTTTTTTGCAGCCATTGGAGCTGATCCAGCTATAGCAGCAACAGCCATTTTGGCAACTGATATGGGGGGCTATCAATTAGCTGAAGTTTTGAAACAAACACAAGAGGGCTGGATCATGGCGATGATTGTTGGTTTTATGGCTGGGGCAACCATTGTATTTTCTATCCCAATGGGATTGGCAATGCTTGATAAACGTGATCATAAATACATGGCACTGGGGGTTATGTCAGGAGTATTGACAATTCCAATAGGTGCGTTTATTTCCAGTGTGATAATATCTGTTTCCAGCTCTAATTTCCGTGATTTCATTTCCACATCTGGTGAGGCAAAATATCAATTTGCACTAGGTTTGGGACATATATTATTAAATTTAAGCCCCTTGCTGATTTTCGTTATTGTGATTGCATTAGGCCTCTATTTTATGCCTGATTTAATGATCAATGCATTCATGTGGTTTGGGCGGATTTTAGATGCAGGAATTAAACTCGTTCTGGTGTTTTCAATCGTGGAGATTTTTACAGGCTTATTCACTACAGTATTTGGGGGCTGGGGCTTTGATCCAATTATGGCTGATTCAGAGGATCAGTTCCGTGCACTTGAAACAGCCGGGTATATCGGCATCATGCTTGCAGGTGCGTTTCCAATGGTTTACCTTCTTCAAAAATATGCAGGCGGCCCGCTGGAAGCACTTGGACGCAAAGTAGGATTAAGCAAAGAAGGCAGCGCGGGTATTGTTGCTACGATCGCAAATATTCTTGCTATGTTCAAACTTGTAAGAACGATGCCGCCGAAAGATAAGGTCATTAATATCTCCTTTGCCGTTTGTGCAGCATTCCTGCTTGGTGACCATCTGTCATTTACAGCAAACTTTCAGCCAACCTTAATTCTGCCGATTATTGCCGGTAAAATCTCTGCTGGCATTATTGGTATCGGGTTAGCTTATTGGCTATCAGTGCCAAAAGCTTTGGAATTAGAGAAAAAAGACCGTGAAGCAGGCATTATTGGCAAGGATGAATATTTGGCGAAGAATGAGAAAGTAAAAAAAGCAATTTAGCAATAGTCACCTGGGAGGGCCGAAGCAATGAATGAAGAAAAAAAACGATTTATTCAAGAGTTTGTACCTGGAAAACAAGTAACACTTAGTCATTTAATAGCTAATCCCGATCCGGATATGTTTGATAAACTGGGAATACAGCAGGCAGGTGCCCTTGGGATTTTAACATTGACACCAAGCGAAACCGTCATTATTGCAGGTGACCTTGCTACGAAGGCAGCCGATGTCCAAATCGGCTTTCTCGATCGCTTCACAGGCAGCCTTGTTATCGTAGGCACCGTATCTGCGGTGCAAATGGCAATGGAAGAAATCAACCGGTTCTTATCCGAGACACTGAGGTACACTCCTTCGGAAATTACAAAATCATAAGGAGCTGTATACGATGAAAAAAATGAACAGAGCTATGCTGATCGGTTCGATTGGAGCCGGAAAGTCTACCTTAACAAATGCTCTCCTCGGACGGGAAGTGGAAGCGGTGAAGACACAGGCACTAAACTATTATGATTGGATTGTGGATACGCCAGGAGAATACACAGAAAATCCGTTTTTCTACAAAAATATTATGGCGACAGCACTCGAAGTGACGCATATATTGTATTTGCAAGATGCCACTAAACAAAAGACGATTTTCCCTCCAGGCTTCAGCACCGGTTTCAATAAGCTGCCAATAGGTGTGATCACCAAAAGCGACTTAAAGGAAGCAGATGTTGATCTGGCAATCAAACAGCTGAAAAACGCAATGCCTAAAGGGCCGATTGTTGTTTCTTCTTCTGTGACAGGGAAAGGTTTGGAAGATATCCGCAGCCTCGTGAAATGCAATTCTTTACAGGAAATGAAGAAATATACAGATTCATTGCGGGGCGATGCCGTTTTTTTCGTTTGAAACCCTTTACAAAAATAAGATAATAGAATATATTCTAATTATACAAAAGAATTTAACAGGCAAAGGCGCCTTGTATGATCTATCAATCTATTGATGGCTCATATGGGGTGCCTTTTTTATTTTGCCAGCATAACAAATTATTCATTTTGGTAAGGTGGGGATCATGTTGAAACGTTACGATGCACAGAAAGAAAATATTCTTAGCGCAGGGATCGACATCGGAACGAGTACGACAAAAATCGTGATCAGCAGATTTTCACTCATGAATATGGCTGGCGGAACACATATGCCGCGAATTGAAATTATAGATAAGGAAGTGCTTTACCGCAGTCCTATTTATCGGACTCCGCTAATCTCGGCAGCCGAAATTGATATTCAGTCAGTCGAGAGGCTTGTCAGGAAGGAATACAAGTCAGCAGGGATTGAGCCAAATGATATTAAAACAGGGGCTGTCATTATTACCGGAGAAACGGCTACCAAGCAGAACGCGGAAGAGATGGTTCATTATTTATCAGATCACGCAGGCGATTTTCTAGTTGCAACAGCAGGTCCAGATTTGGAAGGAATCATAGCAGCCAAGGGATCGGGCGCATACGGGCATTCCAAAATGACTGGGAAAACCATTGCGAATATTGACATTGGCGGAGGCACCGCCAATGTCGCTGTCTTTCGTTCCGGTAAGCTTTGCGGGACCTGTGCGCTACATATCGGCGGCAGGCTGGTAGAGTTTGAGGGAAGCACGATTAAGAGCATTTCATCCCCTGTTAAAAAAATATTTAAACAATGGGGTGCTAGTCTAAGAGCAGGAGACAGCAGAAGCCAGCCAATCATTCATAAACTGACTGACTATATGGCGGGAGTCATTGCAAGAATGCTTAGGGGAGAGCTTGGGCAAACAGATTTTCCCCTCCTGCTCGGACATGAGCCGAATTGGAATGAAAGTATTGATGCAATCATGTTTTCTGGCGGAATCAGTGAATGCCTGTACCATTACGAAGAGCCTGGAACATCTCCTGCTATGTATGACGATATTGGCCAGTTGCTGGCCCAGTCACTTAAAAAAAACAGAGAGCTGGCCGCCTGGAGCTGGGTGGAACCAGATGAAACTGTCCGTGCAACCGTCCTCGGTGCCGGAACACAAACTACTGAAATCAGCGGGGCAACCATCCATGCTGAAAGCCATGAATTGCCTATTCGGAATCTTCCGGTCTATCAGGTTCGCTTTGGAAAAGAGTTATTAAATGGTCTTAGGCAGCTGCCGCAAGCTGTAAAACAAGCGATTGAAATTTATGATCCTCAGAAGGAAGGGCAAAATTTTGCCTTGTACTTTACAGACCTTCCCTATATGGGGTTCCGCGATATTCAGGAATTATCGGCTGCTTTGCTGAAATCCATACAAACGAAGCCGGTGCCCAATCAGCCGCTAGTGGTCGTTTTGGAAAGCGACCATGCAAAGGTTCTTGGCCAGACAATAAAAGTCCAGGATCCTGGGAAGAGCATTGTATGTATTGACCAGATCAAGGTTGAACATGGCGATTATATTGATATTGGCCATTTGCTGCAGACCAATGTAGTGCCAGTTGTCGTCAAAACATTGACATTCCATCAGTAAGAAAGGAGGGATTATTTATGAAGCTGCAAACCAGCTATTTAGGCAATGTTTATCAATTTGATAATTTAAAAGATTTATTTGCAAAAGCAAATGAAGAGAAATCGGGGGATCGTCTTGCAGGGATAGCCGCTGAAACAGTCCAGGAACGAATTGCCGCCAAACTGGTTTTAAGTCATTTAACGCTTTCTGATATCCGCGAAAATCCGATGCTTTCTCCGGAGGAAGATGAAGTTTCAAGAATTATTGAAAGCCAGCTTAATGAACCAGTCTATCAAAGCATTAAAAATTGGTCTGTTGCTGAACTTCGTGAATACATCCTAAACGAATCCACTACAGGTGAGGACTTAAAGAGAATTAGCAGGGGCCTGAACAGTGAAATGATTGCCGCGGCTGCAAAAGTCATGTCCAATTTGGACCTTGTTCACGCTGCCGGCAAAATTGAAGTTTTAACAAAATGCAATATTACGATTGGCTATGAAGGAACATTGGCTTCCCGGCTTCAGCCTAATCATCCGACAGATAATGTCGAAGGAATGATCGCATCCCTGAAGGAAGGCCTTTCTTACGGTATTGGTGATGCAGTAATTGGCATTAATCCTGTGGATGACTCAGTCGAAAGTGTGAAAAGATTGCTCCATGCTACACATTCCTTTATTAAAGATTGGGAAATCCCTACGCAAAACTGTGTGCTGGCACATGTAACAGCTCAAATGAAGGCGATTGAGCAGGGTGCACCTGCCGATATGATTTTCCAGAGTATAGCCGGAACTGAGGCTGCCAACCGGTCTTTCGGAATCACAGCTTCACTTCTTGAAGAAGCAAACGACATGGCAAGAAGCCTTGGCACAGGAACAGGCCCGCAGCGCTTATACTTTGAAACAGGTCAGGGTTCAGAGCTATCGGCTGAAGCCCATTACGGCATCGACCAAATGACGCTGGAATCGCGAAATTATGGTTTTGCCCGCTATTATGATCCTTACATTGTGAATACTGTGGTCGGGTTTATCGGGCCTGAATATTTGTACAACAATAAACAAGTCATCAGGGCCGGGCTTGAAGATCACTTTATGGGAAAAATGCATGGGATTCCGATGGGCGTAGATATTTGCTACACCAATCATATTAAAGCAGACCAAAACGATATTGAAGATTTGGGTGTATTGCTGACAGCAGCAGGCGTGAATTTTATTATCGCCACCCCAATGGGTGATGATTGCATGCTAAATTATCAGTCTATGAGCTATCATGACGTCGCAACCCTAAGACAGATCATGAATAAGCAGCCATCTCCAATATTCAGTGATTGGCTTGAGAAAATGGGGATCTTCGAAAATGGAAAGCTAAGCAAAATCGCAGGGGATCCAACCATTTTTTCACGATAGGAGTTGATAAAAATGAATCCTGAACTGATTGAAAAAGTAACACGCCTGGTCGTAGAGAAACTGCAATCCCAAAGCGATACTTCAGCAGAAAACCGGCAGAATAACACATCATCACCAGTGAAATTTTGGGATCATACCTCAAACACCAGTACGGACCATACATATAGGCCATCACCTGCTGTTATCGAAAAGGAAGAGCAGCAGGAAGGCGGTCTGATAACCCTTACAAAATACCAGGATATTAAAGATTCCAGTGAGCCGCGACGAGGCAAGGAAAGAACTGAATTCACTTCTGAATTCAAGAAATCATTCGGCATTGCTGAACCAGCTAATCCTGTTGAATTGCAGGATCTTATTAGTAAAACGCCTGCCCGAATTGGGGTTGGCAGAGCCGGATTGCGGCCCAAGACAGACACCTGGCTAAAATTCCGCTTTGATCATGCAGCTGCGGTTGATGCTGTTTATGGGGATGTAAACGAGGAACTTCTGAACCGTCTCGGTCTCTTTAAAGTTACCACAATGGTAAATGACAAGGAGGTCTATATCCGCCGTCCCGATTATGGAAGAAAGCTATCGGAAGAAGCAAAAGAACTGATACGTAATAAATGCTCCGAGGAACCGACCGTTCAGGTTATTTTATCTGATGGCCTAAGCTCAAGCGCTATTGAAGAAAATGCAGAGGACGTTTACTTATCATTGCAGCAATCCCTTAAAAGTCTGGGCCTTGACACGGGCACTCCTTTTTATATCGAAAAAGGCAGAGTGGCCGTTATGGATGAAGTGGGTGAACTGCTGAAGCCAAAGGTAGTGGTTTTATTAATTGGCGAACGCCCTGGACTGGTCAGTGCAGAATCTTTAAGTGCCTATCTATGCTATGAACCTAGGAAAGGGACCATTGAAGCAGACCGGATGGTGATTTCCAACATCCATAAAGGCGGCATCCCTCCTGCAGAAGCAGGCGCCTATCTTGGAACGGTCATTCAAAAAATCCTAAAGTATGAAGCGAGTGGCGTCTCGCTGGTTAAAAAAGAAGGCTAGGAGGGATAAGGTATGGGATTAGAACGTATTCACGCTGAAATACTGGCGGTTCGGGTCATTCCAAATGTGGACCAGGACCTTGCAAAGCAGTTTCAGCTAAAGCATTATCATCGAAGTCTGGCCATATTCACCTCCTCGGTCGATGACGTTGGCTATACCGCCCTTGATGAGGCTACTAAAAGAGCGGATGTAGAAGTTGTTTATGCAAGATCCTTTTATGCTGGAGCTGCACACGCTTCTGGCCCGTTATCAGGTGAAATGATTGGGATTATTGCCGGACCTTCGCCTGATGAAGTAAAAAGCGGAATGGAAGCTGTGATTCAAACAGCTGAATCAGACGCCTACTTTGAAGCGCTTGATCAAGAAAAAACACATGCCATTTACGCACACGTAGTGTCCCGGACAGGCTCCTACCTTTCAAAAGAGGCAGGCATTCAAATAGGTGAACCTATCGCCTATCTCATTGCACCGCCGCTTGAAGCAGTTTATGGGCTTGATGCAGCTTTAAAGGCAGCGGATGTGGAACTGGTTAAGTTTTTCGGACCGCCATCGGAAACCAACTTTGGCGGAGGGCTGCTGACAGGATCCCAGTCAGCATGCCAGGCAGCAGCTGATGCATTCAGGGATGCCATATTGGAAATTACGCAGAATCCCATTAAGTATTAAATTTAGAGGAAAAGCACTTTGAGAGACTTTGTTGATATTGGGTCCCTTTGCATATTCGGACGGAAGGGGCGAGATCTCGAAAATGCATTCGCATTTCCTTCGCGCGGTGTTACTCGGGGGAGCTTTTTCAAAGTCCTGCAGGAGTGCGGATCAAAAGGATGCCATGGCAGACTTGATACTTGATAAGCGAGGGACCGCCCGGGAAGAGTGAATGCCTGCAGCGAAATTCAAAGATGATCAGAGCTTTTGTAAAAAGAAATAATCTGAAAGGAGCGTGGACTCGTGCAATTTGATCATGATCTCCAATCCATGCAGGAAATGCGCGATGCGGTCAAGCGGGCTAAGGAAGCACAGTTGAAATATATGGACTTTACACAGGAACAAGTTGATAAAATTGTGCAAAAGGCTGCAGCTGCCGCATATGCCAAGTCACTTGAGCTTGCTCAAATGGCGGTTGAGGAAACAGGCATGGGTATAGCAGAACACAAAAAAGTAAAAAATGAAGTCGGCTCCATGGCTGTTTATGAATCCATTAAAGATGAAAAGACTGTAGGCATTATCCGTGAAGACCATGTAAATAAAATAACAGAAATCGCTTATCCATACGGCGTAATTGCAGGCATTATACCAACGACAAATCCTACTTCAACGGCCATTTTCAAAGCACTGATTGCATTAAAAACGAGAAATGCCATTGTTGTGAGCCCACACCCGCGTGCGGTGAAATGTACGATTGAAGCCCTGAGAATTTGCAGTGAAGCTGCTGTTCAAGCAGGTGCACCTGATGGATTGATTGGCTGGATTTCGAAACCATCAATGGGGGCAACAAATGAATTAATGAAGCATAGGGATATCAATCTCATTCTAGCAACAGGAGGAGGCGGGCTGGTACGTGCTGCCTACAGCTCCGGCAAGCCTGCTTATGGAGTAGGGCCTGGAAATGTCCCTTGCTATATTGAAAAAACCGCGAAGGTGTCCAAGGCAGTGAGTATGATTATCGACAGTAAATCGTTTGACAATGGAACGATTTGTGCTACAGAGCAATCTATTATTGTCGATCGCAATATCAAGGAAATGACAATGAGGGAACTGCGGAATAATGGAGCCTATATTTTAAATAATGAAGAAAAGGACCGATTAGAAAAAGTAATTTCTCCCTCACCGGGGAAATTGAATCCTGAAATTGTAGGCCAAAGTGCACGTAAGATAGCATACATGGCTGGTATTCGAGCCCCGGAAGAGACAAGGGTTTTAATTGCTGAAGAAACAAAGGTTGGAAAAGATGTACCCTTTTCCATTGAAAAATTATCGCCAATCTTTGCCCTTTATACAGCGGAAAGCTATCAGGAGGCAAAAGAGATTTGCCTAAAGCTCCTTAACTTGGGAGGAAGAGGCCATAGCTTGTCTCTTCATACGAATGATGACTCAGTTGCCAAGGAATTTGCCCTGGAAATGCCTGTTTCGAGAATGATGGTTAACACTCTTTCTTCGATTGGGGCTGTTGGAGCGACAACAGCCTTGCTGCCTTCACTGACTCTGGGATGCGGCTCTTTTGGCGGCAATATCACTTCGGACAATGTGACCGTCCGCCACTTAATCAACATTAAAAGAATGGCTTATGGAATCAAAGAAGTATCCATACCGAGGCCGTCGGCATCTTCTTTTGCAGCAGGAAAAGAAAATGCCGAAAACAAGGATGTTGATCATATTGTGAATCAGGTTCTGCAGCAAGTATCGCCAAAGGGCGAAGTTGACACAAAAATGATTGCCGAATTGGTCAATCAAGTGATCAAAAAATATCAAACTAACTAATTAGGAGGAAATAAAAATGGCTAGAGAATTAACTGCATTAGGAATGATTGAAACAAAAGGATTGGTTGCTTCCGTGGAGGCTGCAGACGCAATGGTAAAGGCTGCAAATGTTCATTTAGTTGGAAAGGTGCATGTAGGTGGAGGAATTGTAACAGTTCTTGTCCGCGGTGACGTGGGAGCTGTTAAAGCAGCAACTGACGCTGGTGCTGCTGCTGCACAGCGTGTTGGAGAGCTTAAATCTGTACACGTTATTCCGCGCCCGCACAACGAATTGGAAAGCATTCTTCCAAAAATTGATGTTGAACTATAATAACAGATTACTAGGTTAGGAGCATGAATCATGAATGAGCAAGCCATTCAAACGATTGTAGAGGAAGTGGTTTCCCGTTTAAAGGATTCCTCGAACAAAAAGCATGCAATCCCAATGGCTGTCTCTGCCCGGCATTGTCATTTAAGTCAAGGAGATTTGGAAGTCCTATTTGGGCCAGGCTATGAACTTACCAAAAAAGCTGATTTATCCCAGCCTGGCCAATTTGCTGCTAACGAAACCATAATCATTGCAGGACCAAGAGGAAGCATTGAAAAAGTGCGCATTCTTGGTCCTGCACGCAATATGACCCAGGTAGAGGTCAGCCAAACCGATTCAGTCAAGCTGGGCGTGAAACCGCCTTTACGCGAGTCTGGAAATATAGAGGGTTCTGCCCCTATTACCCTTATTGGGCCTATGGGCAGCCTTTATAAAAAAGAAGGTCTAATTATCGCGCAGGCGCATATTCATATGTCGCCCGAAGATGGCGAAATCTTTGGGGTTAAAAATGGAGAATATGTCAAGGTAGAGGTAGAGGGCGAGCGTCCAGTAACACTGGGAAATGTGTTAATTAGAATCTCCCCCCGCTATAAACTTGAAATGCATGTGGATACCGATGAAGCCAATGCCGGTTTTATTACCGAAAAAACAGCTGGCAGACTGGTTAAGCAAGAGGGAAACCTATGATTAACCGAAATATGATCGAAAAAATTGTAGAAGAAGTTGTGAAAAATCTTATGGCGGCCCATCCGGCTTCAAATCCAAAAACTAAACATAATCTTCTGGTTGTTGGAGATTTAGAAAAGATGGAACCAGAGCTTTTAAGTCTGTTAGAGGCTGAATGGAACCTTATATCTTACAGCTTTACCGAGGATGCAGAATTGCATAAGGCAATGAAAGTGATTTTTCTTGATGCTTCCCAGGACTTATTTGTAAAGGGAGCGCTCGGCATTTGCGATACACCCGAAAGTGAGCTGCTCGCTTCGTGTATCCTGGAATATGTGCCCGTAACATTAATTCCCAAAAACAATCTTTACAAAATCCTTATTGGAGAAAAGAAAACCAATCAGGAATATCGTTCTCAATTACTTGAATATCAAGAGAAATTGCTGAAATTCGGGGTTCAGATTGATCGTTTGGAAACCTTTGCAAAGCTGGAGTGTAAGAATTCTAATGCGACTGAAACAAAAAAGTTGATTACACAAAGAGATGTCCAAGATAGCGCAATGAATGAAATCATCGTCGGTAAACAGACGATCATTACCCCTTTGGCTCGTGATGCCGCACGGGAGCTGGGGAAAAGCATCACGGTATTGGAGACAAAAGGGGCTGAAAAATCATGCAAATGGGAACAGTAATCGGCAATGTGTGGGCAACCAGAAAAGAGGATGATTTAACAGGCCTGAAATTTTTAATTGTCCAGCCTGAATCACCGAACGGAGCATCTCCAGAAGCACCCTTTATTGCGGTTGACCGTATTGGAGCAGGAGTCGGAGACCAAGTTCTCGTAACGCGCGGAAGTGCGGCAGCAAATATGTCCGGAGATGCAAGATTACCGATTGATGCATTGATAATTGGAATTATCGATTCTATTGATGTCGAAAACAGAGAGGTGAAATAGTTTGGCAAGAGCACTAGGCATGATTGAAACAAGAGGGCTGATTGGGTCCATTGAAGCAGCTGATGCCATGCTTAAAGCAGCAGATGTTACGCTGGTGAAGCAGGAAAAAGTGGATGCAGCACTGGTAACAGTGTTGGTCCAGGGAGATGTAAGTGCTGTCCAGGCAGCTGTTGATGCTGGAAAGGAAGCAGCTGCCAGAGTAGGGGAACTTGTTTCTGCACATGTCATTCCCCACCCTGATGAAGATATTAAGAAGGCTCTATTAGATGACCGCAGAGCAAAGGAAACAAAACAGGCAGCTGCTCCAGCCGTACCTGCAGCAAAAAAAACAAGTAAAAATAAGCCGCAGGAGCCAGCTGCAGAGCAGGAAAATACAGAGAATAAATAATTTTACTACTCCATTATGATTTGTGAAACGGAGGAGCAATGATGAGCTTTAAAAGAAGAAAGATAGCCGTAATCGGATCAGGCTTTACGGGTGCTACAGCCGCACTGATGCTGGCACAAAAAGAATTGGGAGACGTTATCCTTGTGGATATTCCCTCACAAACAAACCCGACAAAAGGAAAAGCTCTTGATATGCTTGAAGCAAGTCCTGTCCAGCGCTTTAATGCTAATATTACAGGTACCTCAAACTACGAAGACATCCGGGATGCCGACTTGGTTTTAATAACAGCAGGAATGCCGAGAAAACCGGGAATGAGCCGCGATGATCTGGTTGCTGTGAATGAAAAGATTATAATAGAAGTTTCGGAGAATATAAAAAAATATGCACCTGATAGCTATATCATTGTTTTAAGTAACCCTGTTGATGCAATGACCTATGTTTGCTACAAAACCACAGACTTTCCGAAAAACAGAGTTATTGGCCAATCTGGTGTACTGGACACGGCCCGTTTTAATACCTTTGTTGCTCAGGAATTGGGCGTTTCCATTGAAGACATCTCAGGATTTGTCCTTGGCGGCCATGGTGATGACATGGTGCCGCTGGTACGTTACTCTTATGCAGGCGGAATTCCGCTTGAAAAAATTCTTCCCGCCGACCGAATTGAAGCGATTGTGGAAAGAACAAGAAAGGGCGGAGGAGAGATCGTTAATCTGCTTGGCCAGGGAAGCGCTTATTATGCACCAGCTGCATCAATGGTGGAAATGGCAGAAGCTATTATTAAAGATAAAAAACGAATTTTGCCTTCGATTGCCTACCTGGAGGGAGAGTACGGGTATAGCCATATTTATCTTGGTGTTCCCACAATCCTTGGCGGGAACGGGATTGAAAGTGTCATTGAAATTCCATTGACAGCCGAGGAAAAAGCAGCACTTGATCAATCAGTCAAATCAGTCAAAAATGTAATGGGCATATTGGAAACAGCCAAAATGAATAACTAATCGAAAAAGCTGACTTGTGAGGAAAAAATTTTTTCTTCATGAGTCAGCTTTTTTGTAAAATAAGCCCATTTTGTTTAAACAGTAAGCTCCCCGGGTACATTGTAATTAACAAGCTTAGCAGCTGCTAACAAAATTCAAGTAAATATCAATTTGAATTATCTGAATATTTGTGTTAAAATAGAAAAAAGGTCAAGGGGTTGATTTCAAATGGAAAAACGTCTACTAAACTCGCCGCAACAGTCTGAGGAAAATGTGTCACAGTTAGCAGAACAAGTCCTAAATCAAGCTCTTAAGGAATATCGCAAAGAGAAGCTTCGCGAGAAAATTGATGAAGCTCTTACGAACCGAAACAAGGATGAATTTATCCGTCTGACAAATGAACTTAAAAAGATTTCGTAGTTTCCCGACAAATTAAAGTGTAAGAAAGGCAGCCTGTTCTGAAGAGGGGCTGCCTTTTGATGTTTGCGGTCAGGAGAATTATCCTGTGATTTTACCTCAACAAAAGATTTTGTCCTTATGTTTTAGAGGTGTAGTACAAGTAACAGCAATTGCGCTAGGTTAATACCAATCAAAAAGTAAAATCTGTGCTGATAAGATGGAATTTAATAAAACGGATTTCAGGAGTCATCGAGCAGTCATCTTTATTAGTTGTGGTTGGAGAAAAAATAGGGTTATTGCAACATCACTGCGAAGCCATTAATTCCAGATATGAGGAGCCTGAAGACGTATCAGCAAAGGAAGAGAATCTATCAGAATAACCGAAAAAGTTTTCGCTGTAATGTCATAGGTTCTTAAGTCTTATCAATAATTCAAGTCAGAAAATTACATAAAATCTAAAAAATAATGAGCTGAGACACAGGATTTCCTTAATGCATTATGGAAATCAACTAATAGTGTTTTAGCTCTCTTAGGTTAAAAGTTTAAAAAATATAGTACACAACGAAGATGGATAAGAAGGAGGGTCACGATGTGTCATACAGAAAGCAGCTGTGTCATCTCCCTGAATAATATCAGCTGGAAAAGGAATGGAAAGAAAATTCTGGATAAAGTTTCCTGGGAGGTGCAAAAAGGAGAGCATTGGGCACTTCTGGGATTAAATGGATCGGGAAAAACGACCATTCTTAATTTGATTACTGGATATCAGTGGCCTAATGAAGGTCAAGTTACTGTATTAGGCAATTTATTCGGTAAAACCAATATACCTGAACTTAGAAGGTCAATAGGATGGGTAAGCACTTCACTTGATGATAAATTTCAATTTCGGCCTGCTGATACGACACTGGAGATTGTTTTAAGCGGTAAATTTGCATCTATTGGTCTGTACGAAGATATTACCCAAAATGATTTGGATCAAGCAAAAGCATTAATGAAGCAATTGGGCATCAGCCATGTGGAAAACCAAACACTTACATCCCTTTCTCAGGGTGAGAAAAGAAAGGCGATGATTGCGAGAGCACTAATGTCTTCACCGCGGCTCCTGATATTGGACGAACCTTGTAATGGGCTCGACATTTTTTCGAAGGAAGAATTGCTGTCCTCAATTGAAAAGCTGATGGCCCAGCCAGGAGGTCCTACCATCTTATATGTGACCCATCATATTGAGGAGATTGTCCCATCCATATCTCATGTAATGCTCCTGAATTCCGGCAAAGTAGTTGCCCAAGGAGAGAAAAAAGCAATTCTTACAGAACAAAGACTGGAAGAAACATTCCGTGTCCCCCTATCTTTGGTTTGGGAAGATGGCCGCCCCTGGATACGTGTCAGATTGTCACAATTATCAATTAGCGCAGGCAAGTAAACAAAAAACGGAGGGACAAATATCTTGGAAATAAAATTGTCATATGGGAAAGAAGGACTTCTTGTCAATCTTCCCGATCATGCAGCAGTTATTGAACCTGTCCATATACATGGGCTGGAGAACGAAAAGAAAAAAGCATTTGAAGCAATGAGGAATCCAATTGGAACAAAGCCTTTGAAAGAAATGGTGAAAGAAACGGATACAGTTTCTATAGTAATCAGCGATATGACAAGGCCCACTCCCAACCACAAACTAGTGCCTTGGATCATGGAGGAATTAAATCATGTTCCGGCAGAACAATTTGTAATTATTAATGGGACAGGCAGCCACCGTGATAATACGAGGGAAGAGCTAATTCAAATGCTTGGAGAAGATATTGTGAATCATGTCCGGGTCATTAATAATAATGCATTTGACCAATCAACACAGTCCTACTTGGGAAAAACATCATATGGCGGTGAGGTTTTCCTTAATAAAGAGTATTGTGAAAGTGACATTAAAATCGTTACAGGTTTTATTGAACCTCATTTTTTTGCAGGATTCAGCGGCGGACCAAAGGGAATTATGCCCGGGATAGCTGGAATTGAAACGATTATGCATTTTCACAATGCCAGAATGATTGGAGATAAAGACAGTACATGGGGAAAAATTGAAGGCAACCCGGTACAGGGCGAAGCAACAGAGGCCGCTCGTATGGCAAAGCCGGATTTTATGCTAAATGTAACACTAAACGGTGAGAAGGTGATTACAAACTATTTTGCAGGCGATGTCATTTTGGCGCACAGGGCTGGCTGCGAATATGTCAGGGAACATTCGATGGTTGCTTGTGATGAGCCATTCGACATTGTTATTACCAGCAACAGCGGTTATCCATTGGACCAGAATTTATATCAGGCAGTAAAAGGGATGAGTGCTGCTCAAAAAATTGTAAAAAAAGGCGGAGCCATTATCTGCGCATCTGAATGCAGTGACGGTCTGCCGAATCATGGTAATTATGCAGAAATACTAAAAATGAAAGCAACACCTCAAGAAATTTTAGATATGATTGAAGATCCCGCTTTTTCTATTTTTGATCAATGGCAAGTACAAAAACAGGCAATCATTCAGGTATGGGCTGACGTATATGTTTACTCAAGTCTAACAAATGAAGAAGTTAAAAATGCCATGTTCATACCCGCCAGCTCCATAGAAAAGACAGTGGAAGAACTGCAGCGAAAACACGGGAGTGATTTAAGAATTGCTGTTATGCCCCTAGGGCCATTAATCATCCCATATATAAGAGATATAGATAAAATCTGAATGTAAATGATCACTTCCGATGGCCAGGAGACAAATTGATCTTAATTTCCATGTTTAAAATAGGGGATATTGACTACAAAAGCCAGAAGTTCTTTCTTTTGAAATTCCCACATTTGGATAACAAAAAATTTATGAAAAATATGAATCGAGGACATTAAATGATGGATAGCTTTTTATTCGTACTTTTTGCAGGTTTTTTACTTGGTATCAAACATGCCTTTGAGCCTGATCACATTGTTGCGGTTTCTACCATTGCGGTAAGGTCTAAAAACATATGGAAATCGACTCTTGCGGGGATATACTGGGGAATTGGCCACACGGCAACTTTATTTTTATTTGGAATTTTTCTTATCGTAATGAAACAAAATCTTTCAGAATCAGTTGCCTTAACCCTTGAATTTTTTGTTGGGATTATGCTGGTTTATTTAGGTTTAGCTACTATATTAAGAAGACATGGTGAAAAGGAGAGGGGACAAAACGCAGGAAGCAGCAATAAAAAGTCAGTTTTCATCGGCTTTGTCCATGGACTGGCGGGCAGTGCTGGATTGGTGATCCTTACCATGTCAATTTCAAAGAATATCTGGCAAGGTGCAATATATATCCTTGCTTTCGGTTTAGGAACGGTTTTCGGCATGTTATTTTTTTCTGTGTTATTGAGCATTCCGGTTATAATGTCAAAGAAAAGAAATGGAATCAACGAGAAAATCATCAAAATAACAGGTTTAATAAGCTTTTGTTTTGGTGTCTATTATATGTATAACCTGGGATTTACAGAAGGCTTGTTTACATACTGGCTATAGAACATAGATTTGGGGAACAAACAGGAAAGATGCAGGAAATATAACAAAAAAACACCTGGGGAATATTATCAGATATGGGTAGAGATTTGATTGCATTTACAGACGGTACACAGCGCGTTACTTTTGGCCAGGGCACCAGAGGACGCGTGGGCAATGCAAATCCAGTTCCTTCTCTTGTCGTCCATTCATTATACTATATAATGTAAACTACCCCAATCGAAGCTCTATTACTGTTATTTTTAAAAATTTGGAAGGATATCATCCATTACGTCTGAAAGTATTGGATTCACAGCAGAGATAACATATTCCCATCGCATCCAGCGTTTAATCGGCAAATATTGGACAAACGAAATAAAAACTTTTTAATGGAAGTCTGGAAAGTATCAGTCTTCCATTTTTATTTCTTGCTTTTTGATTTAATTTGCTTAAAAATGATAAAATACATAATCTCAAAAAAAATTGGAGGAAATAAAATTGGTTCGTTTCGGCGTAGTAGGCACAAATTGGATTACAGAAGCATTTTTAAAAGCGGCAGCCCAGCTTGAGGACTTCCGGCTAACGGCTGTGTATTCGCGTACAGAAGAAAGGGCAAAAGAATTTGCGGGCAAATATGGAGCTGATAAAATTTTTACGGATTTAGAGACCATGGCAAAAAGCGGAGAAATTGACGCTGTCTATATCGCAAGTCCGAATTCCCTCCATGCAGAGCAGGCAATCATTTTTATGAATAACAAGGTTCATGTTTTATGTGAGAAGCCGATTGCCTCTAATACAAAGGAACTTCGAAAAATGATTGATGCAGCAAAGGAAAACCATGTCCTGCTGATGGAGGCTCTGAAGTCGACTTTCCTGCCAAACTTTAAAGCGGTTAAGGAGAATCTGCATAAAATTGGCCAGGTGCGCAGGTACTTTGCAAGCTATTGCCAATACTCTTCCCGCTATGACGCTTATCGGCAGGGCACAGTGTTAAACGCGTTTAAACCTGAGCTTTCAAATGGTTCCCTAATGGATATTGGAATCTACTGTGTCTATCCGCTTGTCACTCTATTTGGAAAGCCTGCAGAGATAAAGGCAACTGGGTACAGACTGGAGTCCGGTGTAGATGGGGAAGGCAGCATTGTGCTAACATATCCTGATATGGACGCGGTGGTTATATACAGTAAAATAGCCAATTCAAGTCTGCCTGCTGAAATACAGGGAGAAGACGGAAACATTGTTATTGATAAAATACATACGCCTGAAAAGGTTGAATTGCATTACCGAAGCGGCGAACAGGAAGATCTCACTCAAAAGCAATTAAGCGACAGCATGTATTATGAGGCAAAAGAATTTATTGAACTGATTAAGGCAGGCAAAACGGAATCAGACATAAACTCATTTTCCAACTCCATGATTACGATGGAAATTATAGAGGAGGCCCGCAAACAGATTGGGGTAATCTATCCAGCAGACCAAAAATAAAGAAAGGCTCTTTTCTCATAAATTGTTGTTTTTACTTATAAATTCTGCCCTTTGATTTCCGCTACGGGCACTCAAGCTTTCCCGCGGGGAGGAATGAGAGCCTCCTCGGCTTCGCCTGCGGGGTCTCCCACTTACCTCACTTCCCGCAGGACATTGAATAAACTTCCCTGACCTGGCACCGCACGAAGGAAATGCGGTAGCATTTTCAAGGATCAAGTACCCTCCGCTACAATCAACTCGGTAGGTTAAATTAAGTTTGCAGTTAAAAGCAACCAACTTTACGAAAACAGCCTAAAGAAAAGACCGAACATTCATTTGTTCGGTCTTTTTAGTTCTTTTTACCCTCTGTCAAATGGGATTATTTGTAAAAAAATTAACCAAATTAGGGATATTGGATTAATTTTACACAAGAATGACCAAATTTTGAATATTTAAACTCCTCCGATTTTACTTATTTCGCCTTACGAAATTTGTCAAAATAATAGGCACCTTACTCTATTAACACTAGCAAATTTGTTTTCTAAAATTAATAGTGTACGAAAAAGAATAGATATGGAGGAGAATAAATTTATGACATTAAAGAAAAAGGTTTTATCTGTTTCTTTGTCTGGTTTAATGGCTTTAGGTGCCGTTACCGCTGTAGGAATGCCTGCTGGTGCAGTTGGAAATGGGCCAAGCACAGGAAATGGCTCAATCCAGACTTCAATTCTGCATACATATGATAGTTTAGTAGACTATTTAAAAACTCAAGATGCCAAGCAGGAAGCGATGGAGCTTGAAGTGATCGGCCAAACGGTAAAAGGCCGTGATATTTACATGGCAAAATACATATCAAACCCTGAGAACCCTACCATTCTTTTTCTGACTCAGCAGCACGGAAACGAGCAGCTGACAACAGAGGGTGCTTTGGAGTTTATCAAGCATTTGGGCACTGGCAAAACAAGCGGAGTGCTTGATAACGTCAATATTCTTGTCATTCCAATGCTTAATGCAGACGGAGCAATGGGAGATGTGAACTTCTCGCTTGATGATTATCTTGCAGATGGTGACCGCCATTTAACACGTTATAATGCAAACTATGTTGATTTGAATCGTGAACACGATAAAGAGACAAGCGAAATGGAGCCTGAAGCACGTGCACTTCATGAAAACGTGTTTGCGAAATATAATATCGATTACATGATCGACCTTCATCACCAGGGAACGTTAAGTGAAACAGAAGGTAAGCTTGTTTCTGGGTCGATTCTTTACCCAACAAATCCGAATGTTGATCCAGAGGTTTTGGAAGGATCCAAGAAGCTAGGTTCTGTCGTTTTTAATGCTTTGCATCATACAGGCTGGGGCCATATTGGAAAATATGTCGGCGGTACTGGTGAAAACATCGGCCGTAACGGTGCTGCAGTCCGCTATGACATTTCCACTCTTTTATTCGAGATGCGCGGTATGTCTGACCACTACTATGAGCCATATGCTTTGGGACAAAAGAGCAACGGCTACTTAATCAAGCAAACAATCACTACTCTTGATGCCGCAGTTAGAGCCATTGCGGATGGTTCTATTGAAACGGCTGACACAAGCTTCTGGGATACATTGCCTGAACAAAAAAATAGAACAGGTGAAGAGGCTGACGAATAAGAACATTGAATCCCCGATTTCGATCGGGGATTTTTTATATTTAATGCAATTTGCAAATAAAACGGAAAATCTGCAAATAACTTTTCCAGACATGATAGATTGACAATCATCTAAACTAAACACCTTCCAAATTAACTTCTTCTTAAATGGCTTTCATAATTCCCTAAGAAAACCAGCCATATTTCCTTAAATTTTTCCCCCTTTTTAGTGAGGAAAAGCCCATTTATCAGATTTTTTAAATTTTCTTCCAATAACTTGTTGACAATTCCTATAGGTATGGTAGGATTAATCTCAACATCATAAAATTAGCAATAAAAATTAAGTATTTTCCTAGACCATGAAAAGGAGGCGAGCCTCACTGAAACAGGCTGACTGGGAAGAGCTATCTGCTCACTTGAAACAGATGCTAGAAAGCATTAAATACGGATCGATCACATTGGTCGTCCAGGATGGCAAAGTGATACAACTTGAGAAGAACGAAAAGGTTCGTCTTCAACCGAATAAGCGCGCTGACTAGACAAACTAGAGGCGGCCTTTTGACCTGCAGTGCTTTCAGGTGAAAAGGCGGCCTTTTTTGGTTAAAGAGACGGCAGGATTTTTAATAGGTGAAAGGAGTACTGCAAGATGAATACTGCGGTAACATTTGAGAATTGGAAACAGATTTCCGATGCATTCCCATTCGATGATAAATTAAAAGGTGCCCGAGACGTTTTGGAATGGGCCTATAAAAATTATTCCGAAGACAAAATTGTCTATGCATCCAGCTTTGGAGCAGAAGCCATTGTTTTAATCGACTTAATTCAGGAAATCAAGCCCGATGCCCATATTGTCTTTTTGGACACTGGACTTCATTTCCCTGAAACCTACGAAGTCATTGACAAAATTGAAGCTCGATTTCCCAAGCTGAAAATAGAACGAAAAGAACCGGCACTAACTCTTGACCAGCAGGCTGCTGAATATGGTTCAGCTCTTTGGAAGAGGGAGCCGAACCAATGCTGTCAGATCCGCAAGGTTATCCCATTGAGAGAAGCTCTGACGCCAAAACAGGCTTGGATTTCAGGGCTGCGCCGGGAACAATCGCCAACTAGGGCAAATACTGAATTCATCAATCGGGATGAAAAGTTCAGAAATATCAAAATCTGTCCGCTGATTCACTGGACATGGGATGAAGTTTGGGCCTATATCAGGGAGAAAGACCTTCCTTATAACACGCTTCATGACCATGGATACCCCAGCATCGGCTGCTTTCCATGTACGCAGGCTGTTGATGTAAATGGTGATTCCCGTGCAGGACGATGGTCAGGTACAGGGAAAACAGAATGCGGCCTTCATACAAGCTAAGAAAAGGGTGATACCATGCTTTCGGTCATAGCGGTCACAGCTGGATTATTTTTCGCCATGAATATCGGAGCAAGCGGAGCAGCAGCTTCCATGGGTATTGCTTATGGGTCAGGTGTCATTAAAAATCGCTTGATTGCTCTCATCCTATGTGGATTGGCCGTTTTCTTCGGGGCGTGGCTGGGTGGAGGGGAAGTCGTTAAGACGATGGGAAGCGGCATCGTCCCGCAGGAAACATTTACAGTGGCAATAGCCCTGATTGTGATTGCGTCTGCAGCCCTTTCACTGTTTTTGGCTAATGTGTTCGGCATTCCGCTGTCAACAAGTGAAGTGACAGTTGGTTCTGTCGTCGGTGCGGGGATTGTCTATCAATCAGTCTTTGCGGGAAAGCTGGCCTGGATTGTCATGTTTTGGCTCTTAACTCCTGTTGTCGCTTTTATCATTGCCATTTTGGCAGCGGCATTACTGAAGAAAACCTTCATTCAGAACCTGATTAAGAAGAAAAAGGCAATCCCCCTTTTATCTTCACTTGTCATTTTTATGGGGATGTTTGAAGCATTTTCTGCCGGCATGAATAATGTAGCAAATGCAGTCGGACCATTGGTCGGTGCAGGAATTATGGCCACAGGCAGCGGAATATTCTGGGGTGGTTTATTTGTTGCACTGGGAGCCATTATTCTCGGAAAGAAGGTTCTCGAAACGAATGGTAAAAAGATTACCAGCATCCGGCTCGAAGAGGGCTGTGTCATTTCCGGAACAGGTGCCGGAATAGTTATGGCGGCATCCATCTTTGGCATTCCGGTCCCGCTTACACAAATCACCACCTCATCTATTATCGGCATCGGGTTTGCGAAACAAGGCCGCTCAGTCCTTAAAAAGGACATCGTCGTCCAGCTTTTAGTCGTATGGGTGGTTTCGCCAGTTTTATCAATGGTCCTATCCTATACCTTCATCCAGCTGGTCATTGAACAAAATGTGTATCCGGTCATTGCGATGCTCGGTGTGCTGGTATCCGTTTTCGGGGTGAAATTCTTAATGAACCAGACATCATCAAGTGCAAGGCCCCTGACTGAAAAAAAGTAAATTACGAAAAGAAAGGTTGATGAAAAATGGCTTTACCGAAACCTCATGGAGGAAAACTAATTGAAGCATTTGACCCAAATTACGATTTAACTGGAATTGAAAAAGAAATTTTAATTGATGCCATTGCGCTAAGTGATCTTGAGCTGATTGGCGTAGGGTTATTCAGCCCTCTTACAGGTTTCCTGGGCAAAGCAGACTATGAATCTGTTGTTGAAAATATGAGATTGGCAGACGGAACAGTTTGGTCTATTCCAGTTACACTTCCTGTTTCGCAGGAAAAAGCAGATGAGTTAACATCTGGAGAGAAATTTAAGCTTGTAAACGAAGGTATTGTATACGGTGTAATCACTGTATCCGAATGGTATGAACCAGATTTAAGCAAAGAAGCACGTGAAGTCTACAAGACGGAAGAGCTGGCACACCCTGGCGTAAAGAGACTTTTTGAACGCGGGCCGGTTTATGTTGCTGGGGATGTAACGCTAATCAAAAAACCAGGAAAAGGCGTAGCGGAAGATGTATGGTTTGAGCCAAAACAGACAAGAGCACTGTTTGAAGAAAAAGGGTGGAAAACAGTTGTCGGCTTCCAAACAAGAAACCCTGTCCACCGTGCACACGAATACATCCAAAAAGCTGCTCTTGAAACCGTAGATGGACTTTTCCTTAACCCGCTTGTCGGTGAAACAAAATCTGATGATATCCCTGCTGATGTCCGTCTTAAGAGCTACCGGGTCCTCTTGGAAAATTACTATCCAAAAGACCGTACACAGCTCGCTGTTTATCCAGCCGCAATGAGATACGCGGGACCGCGTGAAGCAATATTTCATGCGATAGCACGCAAAAACTTCGGCTGCACACACTTTATTGTCGGAAGAGACCATGCAGGTGTGGGCAATTATTATGGTACTTATGATGCACAGCATATTTTCAGTCATTTTACAGAAGAAGAGCTTGGCATTAAGCCATTATTCTTTGAACATAGCTTCTATTGCATCAAGTGCGAAGGCATGGCGTCTGATAAAACTTGCCCTCACAGCAAAGAGGACCGCGTGATTCTTTCAGGCACAAAAGTAAGGGAAATGCTCCGAAACGGGGAGCTTCCGCCATCTACTTTTAGCCGAAAAGAGGTTGTTGAAGTATTAATTGAAGGCATGAGAGAAAAAGAAACTGTTTGAGGGGGCAGTAAAATGACAAAGGCAACAAACATAACTTGGCATGATGCAACAATAACAAAAGAAGAAAGACGGGCACAGAACGGGCATGGCAGTGTTGTACTATGGTTTACGGGCCTGTCCGGTTCAGGAAAATCCACCATTGCAAATGCTGTTTCCCACGAGCTCTTTCGCCAGGGCATTAATGAATATGTCCTGGATGGCGATAATGTCCGCCATGGTTTAAATAAAGACCTTGGCTTTTCAGAAGCGGACCGGAATGAAAATATCCGCCGTATAGGGGAAGTTGCTAAGCTGTTTGTGGATAGCGGCAAAATTGTCACAACAGCTTTCATCTCTCCATTCCGATCCGATCGGGACAGCGTACGTGCACTTTTTGAAGAAGGGGAGTTTGTTGAGGTATTCATTGACTGCCCGCTGGAAGAATGCGAAAGGCGTGATCCAAAGCAGTTATATGTGAAAGCGCGCCGAGGAGAAATAAAGGATTTTACTGGAATTGATTCACCTTACGAATCTCCTGAAAAACCTGAAATTACAGTCCGATCTGACCAATATTCAGTTGAGGAAGCAGTACAGCAAATTTTGGACTACTTGCGTGAGAAGAATATTATATAAAAAATCAAGGAGTCTCTTCTTCAAAGAGGCTCAGGCTGTCGAGAAACTATCGACAGCCTTTATTTTAATAGTTAACTTTAATTATTCACCGCGTTAATATGTTATAATTAACCCATTAAATCCTATAGATTGTGGTGAATTTACATGTTTAAACCCAAAGAATCTTCGCAAAATGAAATTGAATTTGTGTCTATTGATGAACTTGTTCCTTCGGACCACCTTCTGCGAAAAATAGATCAGTACATAGATTTTTCAACCATTTTAGATAAGGTTCGCCCATATTATAGTGAGGACAACGGTCGACCAACGGATCCTCTACTTCTATTCAAAATGATGTTTATTGGCTATTTGTAC
>NZ_JAEL01000025.1 GCF_000518885.1 Bacillus sp. J33
GACAAAGCTCATTGGATTAGCACAACAATGGATAGTAGAACAAAGACAAGCCTAACTTTTTGTTTAGCTGAGCCCTTAAGCTAATTCAGCAATCGGCGGAGCGAACTCTTGACAAACCGAACTTGCCAATGGTTTAAAATGGAAACAACCAAGGGCTTATTTGGTATGCCTTCTTTTGTTCCCTTCGCCCTTGTTAAACAATCCTCAAACCATTGGCGTGTTTGTCAAGAGCGATTGCGGCGCATCTCCATCCAGTAAATAGGAGAGAAACTAACCCTTTAGGTAGTTTTCATAAATCTTTTGACACTACCTATATTTTAGTATTTAATGTGACTAGATTGTGAATTTGCGTTGCAGGCACTCAAGCTTTCCGAGGGCCTCTGAAACTCTCGGTGCTTTTAATCTGAGGGGTCACCCTTAGGTATGCTTTCCCGCAGGACTTTGAATAAGCTTCACCTCTCGAAGAAAATGTTTTTTGAGCATCTAGCACCTTCGTCTGTAATCAAAACGAGCTAAATACCATTAACCTTTACACAACAAAAAACTTATTTACTGTATTAATGTTGTTATCTATACAAAAAAATTTATGTTCTAACTGCCCACTTCGGGCGTTTCATATGGGAAAAGAAGCTGTTTCGGCGTGTACGAGCCTCTATGCGATTCTCGCAGAACTGGTTGGATGCTTCCACAGTTGTAATTCCATTTGCTTCTGCATGTTCGTAGATGTTTAGAAGAGAATTGTAGATAGCCTTTGTTTTGCGTAGTACCCTTTCTTTATTAGGCGTATAAAGCTCATCAGCAACCTGAATTAATCCGCCTGCATTAACAATATAATCCGGAGCATATAAAATGCCCTTCTCTCTCAAAATTTGTCCATGTCGTATTTCCAGCAGCTGATTATTGGCTGAACCTACTATCGCTTTGACTTTCAATTGGCCGATCGTTTCATCATTTATGATTCCACCCATCGCACATGGAACAAAAACATCTGCTTGAGCGCTGTAAATTTCATTGCTCGATAAAACCTTAACCCCCGCACCTATATCTCTCGCTTTGGTGAGCAGCTGGTCGATTGCATGCTGGTTGATATCCGTCACATATAAATCAGCCCCTTCTTCCAGCAGCCTTTCAGCCACTTTAAAGCCAACTTTTCCTAGCCCTTGAATAGAGTAGCTTTTGCCCGAAAGGTCATCAGAACCAGTAAGAGCTTTATTTGTTGCCTGTAATCCGTAAATGACACCTTGTGCGGTTGGAACAGAAGAATCGCCGCTGCCGCCGTATACCTCATCAACACCAACAATGCAATTGGTTTCTTTTAATGCATGGACAAAATCTTCAGTTGAAGTTCCCATGTCTGTTCCTGTATAAAAGCGCCCATTCAATGATTCAACAAATTGGCCGAAAGCACGGAACAATTCAGGGGTCTTATCCTTTGAAGGGTCGCCGATAATAACTGCCTTTCCTCCTCCAAAATCCACATCTGCGGCCGCACATTTATATGTCATGCCTTTCGATAACCGGAGGACATCTTTAAGCGCATCATCTACACTGCTGTAAGGAAACATGCGGCACCCTCCCAATGCAGGCCCCAATCTGGTACTGTGAATGGCTATAATCGCCTTTAAACCAGTTGATTCATCATTGCAGAAAACGACTTGTTCATGATCTTTTATTTTTTGGAACATATCCGTCATTTCATTCTCCCCTTTACTAATGATAGCGCTTACAATATATTTTAATAAAAATGCCTATTTTTTAGGCCGGCTCTCAAACTTACAATCTTCTACTCTTGTTTTAATATCTCGGCAATCTTGCTCTTGGGCAGAATTACCTGTTTGACATCACCTTTGCCAACTAGCTTATCTCCATTATGGACGGTTACAATTGTATATACTGAATTTCCTTCAAGCTTATCAACTGTAGCTGTAATCGTTAGGAAAGATCCTTCCGGTGAAGGGGATAAATGACTGGCGGACACAGCCCCTCCCATCCCCTCTTCTTCTTCATCGAGATAGGGAAGAATCAGCAAACGGGAAGCCCACTCCATATGATAAATCATGGTTACTGTTGAGTATGCCCTGTGGACGATTTCCCCCTCAAACTGCGCAAACATTTCTGGGGTGACAACAGCATGAACAACCGCTTGATTTCCAATACTCAGCCCAGGTTTCATAATATCCCTCCTGTGCTCAACAATAATATGTATGACGTTTATTTAACGATATAATACCATTACGTTAAATAAATAGTCAATAAATTGTAAAAAGTTTAAATATTCTTTTGGGGTGCGGGAGCAAAGTAATAGCTGGAGCGGTCCGCATCCATCGTCGGAGCTTGCACACTCTGTGCGTCGTCCGAGCTTAGGTGAGGATAGCCCGCCCGAAAAGCAGCAAACTTTACTCATACAGCCTTATATAAAAAAGGATTAACCAGCTGGCTAATCCTTTTTTATTATTCTATGAAAGAAGTGCACGATCACTTGCCATTTTTGTTCCGCGAATTCGCTGAAATTCATTTAGCAGCTGTTCTATTGTTAATTGCTTTTTATGTTCCTCATCTACTTCAAGAATAATCTGGCCTTTGTCCATCATGATCAGCCTATTGCCCAAGTCCAATGCCTGCTGCATATTATGGGTAACCATTAAAGTTGTTAAATTATATTTTTCTACAATCTCCTTTGTCAGGCTGGTGATAAGCTCGGCTCGGGCCGGATCAAGTGCAGCGGTGTGCTCATCAAGCAGCAGAATGGAAGGCTCAGTAAAAGTCGCCATCAACAATGACAACGCCTGCCTTTCACCTCCAGATAATAATCCAACCTTCGCATTCAGACGATTTTCAAGGCCAAGGTGAAGCGTTTCAAGCACTTCACGGAAATAGTCTTTACGCTTTTTCGTAACCCCTTTTCTTAATGTCCTTGTTTTATTCCTTGAAAATGCCATTGCGAGATTTTCCTCAATGGTCATGGAAGGAGCGGTCCCAGCCATCGGATCCTGGAAAACCCGTCCAATGAGTTTTGCGCGTTTGTATTCTGACATGCCTGTTACATTCTGACTGTCAATATAAACAGCTCCTACATCTGGAATCATTACCCCGGAGATGATATTCATTAGAGTCGATTTTCCAGCTCCATTACTTCCAATTACCGTGACAAAGTCACCTTCATTTAATGTTAGGTTAATGGTATCAAGTGCAATTTTTTCATCCGGTGTCCCTTCGTTAAAAACTTTATGAATCTGATTTAATTGCAGCACCGGCTTCACCCTTTCTGCCTGACGGCAATTCGCTTAAAGACACACTTTCTGCCAGCCTTTTTGCTTTACGCTTTTTCTCTTTTGTACGGTCAATCACTTTCGGCATAATTAATGCAAGAATGACGATCGTGGCTGTAATCAGCTTCATATCTCCAGGTTCAAGAAACTCTACCCGCAATGCCATTGTTACCACGATCCTGTAAATGATTGCCCCTCCAATTACGGCTAAAGTAGTTCTTGCAATTGTTTTTGTGCCAAATAACGCTTCCCCAATGATGACTGAGGCAAGACCGATAATAATCATTCCGATCCCCATCCCAACATCGGCAAAACCGCCCTGCTGGGCAATAAGAGCTCCCGAAAAAGCAACCATGGCATTTGACAGGCCCAATCCAAGAATAACCATTAGGTTGGTATTTGCAGAAAGGCTCCGGATCATTCTTTTGTTGTCACCTGTAGCCCGCAAGGCCAATCCAATTTCAGTTTGGAGAAAACGATCAGTTAAGAATTTAATCGTAAATGTAACCAGTACCATAAAGAGAAGGATGCCCCATGTCCTTGGGAGGCTTTCGCCTAATCCAACCATGGATAAAATGCTGTTGAAAAAAGAATCAATTCCTGTTTGATCCCAAAAATCCCTCACATGTGTCATAGCCGTTTCCGTATTCAGCAAAGGGACGTTCGATTTCCCCATTATCCGAAGATTTATCGAATATAGAGCAATCATCATTAAGATCCCGGATAGGAGGGCATTAATTTTTCCGAAAGTATGGATAATTCCTGTGAGACAGCCTGCAATAAACCCTGCGAACAAAGCAATAACCGTAGCCATGAAAGGATTAACCCCATTGAAAATCATTGTTGCTGCTACAGCAGCTCCAGTTACAAAGCTTCCATCAACAGTTAAATCGGGAAAATCGAGTACCCTAAACGATAAATACACTCCAAGTGCCATAATTGCGTAAATAATTCCAGATTCGAACGCACCGAATATGGCTGTAAACACTAAGAATCACACCCTTTTTTTAATGAAATCTTTCTTAGCAGTTTTTCAAAGTGAAGAGCATCCGGCAGGAGACCTACCAATAAACGGCTTGCCCTGCCGGTAAAACATTAGCTCTTTCTATTCTTCATGGAACTCTGCAATATCTGACCATTCTTCTTTTACTTCCAGCCCCTGCTGTTCGGCTGCTTTTTTATTAATGACCAGCTTAAGGCTGCTGGGAAGCTCAACAGGAATTTCAGATGGTTTTTTATTCCCTTTTAATACTTCAGCTGCCATTTTGCCGGTTTGGTATCCAAGGTCGTAGTAGCTGAATCCGCTAGCTGCAATGGCCCCGCGTTTCATTGAGTCTAACTCGCCGACAAACAGCGGAATCTTTTTACTGTTAGCAACCGAAATAACTGATTCCAGCGCCGAAACCACAGTATTATCTGTAGGAATATAGATGGCATCCACTCTGCCTACCAGAGAATCTGCAGCCTGTTTGACTTCTGCAGAAGTTGAAACAGATGCTTCTATTATCTTTGCTCCTTTTGGCTCAGCCAGTTCCTTTACCTGCTTTACCTGGACTTCCGAGTTTTGCTCTCCGGAGTTATAAATAATGCCAATATTCTGGACATCCGCTTCATTAATCATAAAATCAATAGTCTTTGAAGTTCCTTCCGGGTGGTTATCTGTTGTACCAGTGATATTGTCTCCTGGCTTGTCAAAGGATTCAACCAGTCCAGCCCCAACAGGGTCTGTCACTGATGTAAACAATATAGGAATATCCTTCGTTGCATTTAAGGCGCTGACAGCACTGGGTGTAGCATTGGCAAAGATCATATCGACTTTGTCACCGACAAAATTATTGGCAATTGTCTGTGTATTATTCATATCTGCCTGTGCATTTTGAAAGTCAAATTTAACATTTTCACCTTCTTTGAATCCTTCATCCTCTAAAGCTTTTTTAAACCCCTCAGTTGCTGCATCTAAAGATGGATGCTCAACAAATTGGGTAATCCCAATTGTGTACTGCTTTTTTTCATTTCCATCTGCAGAGGAACCATTGGATGCCTCCTGTCCACAGCCGCTTAAAACGAGCATGCCAGCAGCTATTAGCAAAGATAAAGCCTTTAACGATTTTTTCATACCGTTTCCCCCAATTCTAAATATTGACTGCCAGAACCCCTGATAGTAATAACCTTTATGTATGCGCTTACATCATGTTGTAATAAAACGGCGATAAGTTTTCTCAAAGGTGTTTTAAACATTTATATGATATTTACTTTGAATATCGTAAATACAACGTTATATTATCACCAGACTCATCTGAGTGTCAATAATATTCCAAAAATTTAATATTTTTAGACAAGTAGGGCTGTTTAACGTTTATAAAAGCTCTGTATCTGCCCATTTTTTTACAGGCACACAAGCTTTCCGCGGGGAGGAATGAAAACCTCCTCGCCTTCGTCTGTGTGGGGTTTGCCACCCGAAAACATAGCCTAAATAAAAAACATGCAGGCTGATCACAACCTGCATGCTAGTCTAATAGCTCTTTTGCTTTTTGAAGCTGATGATTTGCTTCAACTACCATTTTATCTAAAAGTTCCTTTACACTCGGGAGATCAGCAATCAGCCCTGATATTTGGCCGCTATTCATAAACCCTTTATCCCCATTGCCCTCTATAGCACCAATTTTATGATAATCCTCTGTTGTCAAAGAATTAAAATCATCAAGACTGATTCCCTCTTTCTCAAGATCAAGAAGCTTATGGGCAAAGCCGGTGGACAGAACTCTCCTGATCCTGCCAACTGACCGGCCGATAATTACTGTTTCATGGTCAGATGCTTCAATAATTTTCTTTTTATATTCAGGATGAAATGGAGCTTCTTTTGTAGCTATAAACCTTGTACCCATTTGTATGCCGCTTGCCCCTAGAGCCAGCATAGCCGCAAGTCCTTTTCCATCCCCAATTCCACCGGCAGCAACCACAGGAACAGAAACCTTATTGATGATTTGAGGGATTAATGCGAGTGTTGTTGTTTCCAGTGAAGAATTTATTCCAGCGGCTTCATAGCCCTCAGCTGCAATGATATCCGCACCTGCGGACTCTGCCTTCACTGCCTGCCTGACGGATGCTGCAACAGTTATTACCTTTATTCCATTTTCATGCAGTTTCGGTATAAAAGGAGCAGGGTTTCCAGCAGATAGGGATACGACAGGTACCTTATGTTTAATGACATGAGACAATATTTCTTTTACATAGGGAGAGACACTCAGTGCCACATTGACGGCAAATGGCTTGTCAGTGCGGCTTTTTGTTTCCAGAATGATCTTATCGACCTCATCTGGCGGCATTGTCCCTGCCCCAATTGTGCCAAGTCCGCCTGCTTCTGATACTGCTGATGTTAAAATGGCATTGCTTATATTCCCCATCCCCCCCTGGATAATCGGATATTTTATATCCAAAATGCTCGTTAACATATTCAATTAAATTCCCCCTTCGTTAAAATAATGTTATACTAATTTTAATAGTTTGACAATTAAGAGTTTGTTCACTTTTAAAATCAGGGGGAATCTCAATGCTATTATCTTACACTGAACATAAACCTAGGGTACATCAGTCTGTCTTTTTGGCACCAGGATGCTATGTAATAGGCGATGTGGAAGTTGGGGAAGAGTCAAGTATATGGTTTAATGCCGTACTGAGGGGTGATGAAGATGCCATAAAAATTGGGAAGCGCTGCAGCATTCAAGATAATGTGACTTGCCACCTATACGAAGGCTCTCCACTTGTTATCGAAGACGAGGTAACCGTAGGTCATAACGCTATTTTGCATGGCTGCACGATCAGAAAGAGAACTATTGTTGGAATGGGTTCAACCATATTGGATGGTGCAGAGATCGGGGAAGAATGTATTATAGGGGCAAATATACTTATTCCAGCAGGCAAAAAAATCCCCCCTCGTTCACTTGTTATAGGCTCCCCTGGTAAGGTTGCCAGAGAGCTGGCTGAGAAAGATTTGGACCTCATTCAGCTGTCAATCGATACTTATATTCAGAAAGGCAAGGAATATAAGAGCAATCTTACAGAAGTAGTTAATGCAAGGAATATTAAAAAATATTGAAAGAAGCCGTTTAACAGCGGCTTTTTTCCAGGTTTAAGGAGGTATTATGAATTCCATTGGTCGTCATTCCGTCAAAACAGATTCAATTACCCAGTCTGCACGCTCTTTATCGAACTTTCCGATTAGAGAAGTGCTTTAGTCTTTTTCCAAACTGTAATCAAGGGAATGGAAAGTGCCTGTATCAATTGGTTTCACATCCATCAGCATGACCATTTAGCCTTGCAGCTTGCCTTCTTCATCATGGATGGGAGAATATACTACAATCCAAAAAATAATAGCCATCAGTACCCATTGGCACAATGATGGCTCTTCATTACTCTACCATATATGGATGATTAAGAACGTCATAATCGGCATCCCGATTCTTCAGTTCATTCCCCTCCCTAAATACACTTTCAAAAAATCTGGAAGCCGGTTCTGCCAGTTCTTTATAATAATCACTGAATAAAGCAGCAGCATGACTGCCAAGCCACTTATCAGGGAGAAGTTCTTCGGGAAGCCCCGGATCGACAAAAAGGAATTTTCTGTATTCATGCACAAGCTTTGTTCTTTCCACGAAGCATTCTGCATCACTCATATTCCCCTTTTGAATTTTATTTTTATCAATTATATATTTTTGGCTGTACTCAGAAATAAATTCCTGGTATCTGTCATTTATTTCTTGAAGGTTCCAGCTTTTTTCGACAATCTCAATATTTTTATGCGGACCTGCATATTTCGCAATAAAGAAATCGACATAGTTAGCGATATCATATTTTTCTATAAGGTCAAATACTTGTTTTTCCAGATTATTTGCAGAAATCCAGCAGCTGCTGGACATGGATCCAAAGCCGCTCCAAACAAGCTCCTTCCGCAATTCATCCCGTATATTGCGAATCTCTTCAGGAATGGTATACATTAAAATGCGCCATTGACCATCCCATCCTTCAGGCTTTAATTTAAAAATGCGCTTAGCAGCTTCCTCAATTCTTTTCTGCCCTCTTGAAGTTAAAGAATAGTAGCTTTTATTGCCAATCTTTTCAGCCTGGACCCATCCCTGCTTATTCATTCTTGAAATAGCCGCTCTTACAGATTGATCGTTATGGCCAAATTCGCTTAATAGCTTAATTAGGCTGCCAATCCAGATTTTGCTTCCGTAATGTGAAATATAATCTCCATAAAGTGTAAAAATCATTGACCTTGTATTCAACTTGCTTCCATCCTCATTTCATTAAGTGGGTTATACGGAAAAAATACGTTATATAATGATTGTACTAAAATTAGGCGAATTTGAAAAATACTTTTTAGAAAAGCTAAATACTTTGGTGTGCAGCTGGTAAAAAACCATAGAGAATAGGTCTCTATGGTTTTGGCATTCAGCAGTCATCTCGCTCAACGATTGTGGAAATCCCCTGGCCCACACCTACACACATAGCAGCGAGGCCATATTTTGAATTTCTCCGTTTCATTTCATGAAGAAGAGTAGTGAGGATCCGTGCACCGCTTGCACCAAGCGGATGCCCAAATGCTATCGCCCCGCCATTAACATTTACTTGTTCTGGCGCAGCTTCAAGCTCTCTAATGCACGCAAGAGACTGAGAAGCAAATGCTTCATTCAGCTCTGTCAAATCAATATCCTTCATAGTAAGCCCTGCCCTATTTAATGCTTTTCTTGTTGAATAAACAGGACCTACTCCCATTATCGAAGGTTCAAGTCCTGCTGTTGCAGAAACAACATAGTTCCCAAGAGGCTTTAGTCCAAGCTCCTTGGCTTTTTGAGCTGACATCAGAAGCAAGGCAGCTGCCCCGTCATTTACCCCTGAAGCATTTCCGGCTGTTACGGATCCCCCCTTGAAAATCGGCCTTAATACTGAAAGCTTTTCATAGGTAGTTTCCGGTCGGGGATGTTCATCACAGGCAACTATGAGTTCATTTCCTTTTTTATCCTTGTAAACCACAGGAATGATTTCATCTTCGAAAAGCCCTTTTTCCAAAGCCGCTTTAGCTTTCATCTGGCTCTTCAAAGCAAACTCGTCCTGCTCCTCACGAGTGATTCCAAACTTTTCAGCAACATTCTCTGCAGTCTGCGGCATACTTTCAGCACCATACATTTCTTCCAGCCTGCTATTTGTAAAACGCCAGCCGATTGTTGTATCATACATTTCCATATTCCCTCTTGGGAACTCATTACTTGGCTTAGCCATGACAAAAGGTGCCCGGGTCATGCTTTCAGTGCCGCCTGCAATAAAAATTTCCCCTTCCCCTGCCAATATAGCCCGCGCAGCATAGTTAACGGCGTCTAATCCAGAACCGCAGAGCCGGTTAACGGTTGATGCTGCCACCCCGACTGGCAAACCGGCAAGAAGAGCTGACATCCTGGCAACATTACGATTATCTTCGCCTGCCTGGTTGGCATTCCCCATTATAACTTCTTCTATTTCATGAGGGTTAACATTGGGATTTCTGTTAAGCAGCCCTTTGATAACAATGGCCCCTAAATCATCAGGACGTATGTCCTTTAAAGCACCTTTATATTTTCCAATTGGAGTCCTGACCGCATCAACTATAACAACTTTCCTCATTGTGCAGCTTCCTCTTTGGAAGAATAATCATATACACCTCTGCCTGATTTGCGGCCAAGCCTGCCTGCTTTCACATATTGTTCAAGCAGCGGTGCAGGACGGTACTTTTCCCCCAGCTTGCTGTGAAGATATTTTAAATTGTTAAGGCGTGTATCAAGTCCGACGAGGTCCCCCAGCTCAAATGGACCCATAGGATAATTTAATCCAAGCCTTATAGCTTTATCAATTTCTTCAGGAGTGCCAACCCCCTCCTGCAGCATATAAAATGCCTCATTTCCGACAAGCGCGCTGATTCTGCTTGTTACGAACCCCGGAAACTCATTAATGATGACCGTTTCCTTACCCATTTGCTCGGCAGCTCTTTTAATTGCAACTGCTGTTTCTTCACTCGTTTCAAGCCCTTTTATGATTTCCACAAGGGGCATCTTATGGACAGGATTAAAAAAATGCATGGCGATTACTTTATCAGGCCGTTTTGTATAAGATCCAATCTCTGTCGGACTCATCGTAGAAGTATTCGATGCAAAATAACAGGTTTCTGGAGCGTGCTGGTCAATCACTTCAAAGATATTTTTCTTAATGTCCATCACTTCTGGGACTGCCTCAATAACAAGGTCTGCTTCTTTCACATGCTGCGCAAGACTTATTGAATAATGAAGACGGCTTTTGCTTTCTTCCATATCTGCAATCGTCAGTTTATTTCTGGCAATTCCTTTTTCGAAAATGCTATTAATCTCTTTTTCTGCAAGGGCTAATTGTTCCTGGCTAATGTCAACCAAAGTAGTATGAAAGCCTCCAACTGCACTGACATACGCGATTCCTCGCCCCATTACACCGGATCCGACCACAACAAGATTTTTCAATTTAAAGCCCCCTAATGCAAATTTTTTTAGAGTTAACGTCGAGTTCTAAGCGGAGGAGCAATTCCCCGTAAATGACCGATTTGTTCAACTAACCATCAATGAAAAAACCTCGATGATAGTTAGTTTCCCTTATAAAAAGACGAGCACTCGGCACGAGATGCTCGCAAGAAAAACATTTATAGGGGAAATATTTTTACTTGCGCTCCGGACCTTACTATGGTTCTGGGCTATGTGTATCTACTTTCCCTGAAATACAGGCTTCCGCTTCTCGATAAAAGCTTTGACGCCTTCTTTATGGTCAAAAGTAAGGCCCGCAATGCGCTGTCCCTGTGCATCCCTTTCCAGACTCTCCTCCAATGTGGATTCCCAGCTCGCCTTCAGGTTCTTCTTTATAAGGCCAATAGCAGCTGTCGGCATACTCGCTAGCCTTTCAGCAAAAGCCATTACCTCATCATGCCACTGTTCTGCTGGAATTACTTTAGTAGCCAATCCCAGGCCCTTCGCTTCCTGGGCAGATATCTTTTCCCCCAGCACTGCCAGCTCCATTGCTTTCGCATGACCTATGAGCTTTGGCAGAAAATAAAGGTTTCCTGCATCAGGCACTAACCCCACGTGGATAAAAGCCTCTAAAAAGCTGGCTTTTTCAGAGAGAAGCCTGAAGTCGCATGCCAATGCAAGGCTCATGCCTGCTCCTGCTGCCACACCATTAACAGCTGCAATGACCGGCTTCTCACATTTATGCAGCTCCATCACCATCGGATTATAGAACTTACGGAGCACTTGGCCATGGTCCATGTCTTCATTTACACCCTGGAGATCCTGGCCGGAACAAAAGGCGCGCCCTTCACCAGTAATAACGAGGCAGCGGACCTCTTTGTCCCTGCTAGCCTGTTTAATTGACTGCTGGACCTCTTTATTTAATTGCTCAGTGAACGCGTTCAGTTTATCCGGGCGGTTTAATGTAATCCAGGCAATACCCTTTGCTGCTTCATATTTCACCGTTTCGAACATTTGCTATGTACACCTCCTCTATTTCCCTTTAAATTGAGGTTTTCGCTTTTCAATAAATGCCTGCATACCCTCTTTTTGATCTTCTGTAGAGAATAATAGATAAAAATTCTTGCGTTCAAATTCCATTCCTTCATTTAAAGGGCTGTCCACCGCTTTGAGAACGGCTTCTTTAATAAGTCTGATTGAAATAGGTGCTTGATTGGCTATCAGCTCAGCTGCTTTTATCGTTTCTTCCATTAGAAGTTCCTTTGAAATCAGGCTGTTGACAATCCCATGTTGGAGTGCTTCGCGGGCAGTTATCCTTTTACCCGTAAAAAGCCATTCCATTGCCTTCGTTTTTCCAACGAGCTTGGTAAGGCGCTGCGTGCCGCCAGCCCCAGGCATAACACCCAAATTCACCTCCGGGAACCCGAATTCGGCATCATCCGCTGCATAGAGCAGATCACAGCATAAAGCAAGCTCGAAGCCTCCCCCAAGTGCGAAGCCCTGAACGGCTCCTATAATCGGTTTCTTGATCATGGCAAGGCGGTCCCAATCCTTGAATTGGTTGCGAAGCTCAAAATCAATTGTGTTATCGTCCGCCATTTCATCGATATCTGCTCCGGCAGCGAAAGCCCTGCCCCTGCCGCTAATAACAATTGCCCGAATGCTGCTGTCTGCCTCAAAGCCTTCCATAGCTTCCAAAATCTCTGAAACCATTGGCCTATTAATGGCGTTCAGCACACTAGGCCGATTTAAAGCAATTAAACCTAGCTTCTCTTGCTTTGTAACATCAATATATTCATATTTACTCATCTACTTCCTCACCGATCATAAGCGTGATTAAATCACCGGCAAACTTCATTGCGTCTTTCCCGGAAGCTTTTCCTTCATCTGTTTTCATGGCAGTTTGCAAAGCTTCATGGCTGTCATAATACATTTCACACATTAAGTAGTACTTCCCTTCGCCCCCCATAGGACTGCCAACAATTTTTGTAACCTCCATCTTGCGGAGACCCGGAATTTTGGCTGTAAGCGGCGCGTGCGTATTAAAATAATGGTCATCAAATGCCTCCTTATTTTCAGGATGCTTATAAAGCGCGATTAATTTTACCATTTGGTCAACTTCCTTTCGGGTTTATAGTAAATGAGTACATTTAATAGTATTCCTGGAGAAGAAATCATATGTTAATTGGTCAATCGGAAATGATTTTGATTCACAAGGATTTATCTGGCATATTTATTCGTTTTTCAACAACCTATTAGATTTATCTAGCAATCTCATGAATTTATCTGGCATATTCTCTGATTTATCTTGCATCATTTAAATTTTATCTGGCATTGTAAACAATTTGACCGCTAATCAAGAAAACGGCTATGTTTTTCTGAGTATTGGCAACTTTGGCAATCTATCAGCTACATCATTGTCGATACCGGCTTCATTGCTTCAAATGGGTTTCTGCATGATTTGCAGTATAAAATACTGCGGCAGGCGGTTGGCCCAAAAAGGTTATCCATTGTCGTATATGCCGATCCGCAAAACGGGCATTCAACATGCCATTCACCCGTCTCATTAATCCGTTCAGGGGGAGGGGCAATCCCAAATTTTTTTAACTGTTTTCGTCCCTTTTCTGTAACCCTATCAGAGGTCCATGGAGGATGATAGATAAACTGGATTTCTATTTTTTCAAAAACGCCTGATTTCCCTAATTCTGCCTCAGCATTTTTTCGAATAATATCGAGCGCCGGACAGCCCATAAAAGTTGGCAAAAGTTTAACATGAACGGACTTGCCCTCAACTTCGAGATGCTCAACCATACCCAGATCAACAATTGAAATGGAATCTATTTCGGGGTCCTTCACATTTTGAAGCGCTTCCAACGCTGTTTTTTCCAATATTTGATCCTGCGCCATAACTATCACCCTTCTGAAAAACTTACCAGCTTGCAGCTGGAATTGCGTTATACACTTCGCTTAAAGTGGTTAACGCTGCATCAAGGTCGGCTGTATGCTCCCCTTTGCGGCCATCTCCATTTTTCATTGCGAAGTCTGCCTCTGAGACTGTTAGATTGACAGATTCAAAGACAGGTTTCATCACCAAAAGCCAGCGCTGCTTTAATATTTCTTCCGTTTCGATGAGCCCGTTATCTGCCATTTCCTTTGCAGCCGGACCCAATGTAAGGACCCCTTCAAAATCGGATAGAACCTCTTTAACGGCAGCCTCCATCCTTGACCTTGCTTCGCCGCCTGCCTGCATTAGCTGGACAAACCATGTTCTCCAATGAAGGAGATGGTAATATAGCTCCATATTTACCTTTAATGCCACATTGGCTAACGGCTGATAAGTTGAATTTTTTAGTGAATCCATTCGAACTTTCTTCGATTGAACGTAAAAATAGTTTCTCACTATGGCGAAGGCCCAGTCGTATTGCGCTGTAGATAAATAATGCCCAGGACCGTTTACCATTTCTAAGAGAACGGCATTTTTTCGCTCCGCAGCTTCCCTTCCATGGGCAAGATGATCAACATTTCCTTCGCCGAGATCCTCCAGCAGCTGATATAGCATTGCCGCATGGCCCATTGTATCCTGACTGATTGATGAGAAGGCTACATCCTCCTCAATATGCGGTGCAAGGCCAAGCCATTCCGAGCCGCGATAGGCAAGGATGAAGTCATCGTCAGCCAGCTGGTATAATAAAGAGGTAAGTGCTGAGTTCATTGAATCGCTTGGCTTTCTTTCAGGGTTACTCACTTTTCTTCATCCCTCCCCATGACAAGATTTCCTTTTCATCAAGCATTTCCTGCTCATAGTGACGCCATTTTTTCTTCAAATATCCATACCCTTTAGTGGTTCGATACTCTTTGTTATCCAAGCGCTGCAATGATTGTTTTTCTTCTAATGTCATCTTTCGGATATCTGATCGTTTAACCACCCAAATATCAGCTACCGGCTCTCTCCTCATAAAATTCTCCTGAGCCATCACGAGGGCAAGCTCCCGATTTGGTGCCAGCAGAGAAAATTGATATTGGAGAGGAGAGGCGTCGGTTCGTTTGCTAAAGACTTCAAACTCCTGATAAAACCCTTTGCTTCCCAAATTGTTCCCTCCCATCTCGTCATTTTAATTTGTTGTATTAAGGGCATCTCGCACCCATTTGTTCGTATCGTAAGCTGTGCGGCGCAGTCCTAGTCGCTCTTTGGATTTCGGCCCGTTATTTTTAATAATATCCTTAAACTTGTTCCAATCGGGCTCTTTATACACCCATAGATTCTTTTCCTGATCAAAATGCATTGTTTCATCCGGAATTGTTAGGCCAAGGGAAAGAACCCGCGGTATATATTTTGTAAAGAAGTCCTGCCTCAGCTCTTCGTTCGTCTTACTCCTGATCTTATACTTTATGGTTGTATCCTGTTTGGAAGTTCCTGTAGCAGTTGCATCCCCAGGTCCGAAAAACATTAGTAAAGCTTCCCACCAGCGGTTAACAGCATCCTGAACCATCGCTTTTTGCTCATCAGTTCCTTCAGCCAAGGCCATGATAATTGCTTCACCATGCTGAGCATGGAAAACCTCTTCGGCACAAATTCGTTTTAGTGCCCGGGCATATGGACCGTAAGAGGCATTAAGCATATTGGTCTGTGTAATAATAGCCGCACCGTCAACCAGCCAGCCAATCAAGCCTGCATCCCCCCAAGTTGGCGCCTCCATATGGAAGACGTTGTGGAACTTAAGCCTGCCGCTGAATAGATCCTGCATAATATCTTCACGCGTTTTGCCGAGTGGCTTCATTAAATCCTCAGCAACACGGAGCAGCAGCTGCCCGTGACCCATCTCATCCTGTACCTTTGCCATGATCCCAAGCTTTCGTTTTAATGAAGGAGCTTTAGGCACCCACTCTTTTTCAGGCAGCGCCCCCATGATTTCACTAATGCCATGCATCGAAATCAATTTAATCAATGTCATTCGGTAATCTTCCGGCATCCAATCATCCGCCTCGATTTTTTCACCTGCATCAATGCGTTTCATAAAATGCTCATATTTTTGCTCTTCTGTCCATTCCTGATATGAAATTACTCCAGACATAAGTTTCACCCCCAGTGAAATAAAACTCTTTTATCATAATTGTTGGTTTGCTTATATATCTTGCCCGTTGATGTCCGCTGCGGGGAGAGATGGCAGCCTCCCCGGCTTCGCCAGTGGGGTCCCTTACCTCCCTCTATTCCCGCACGAAGAAAATACGAATCCATTTTCGCGGAGTCAAGTACCCTCCGCTCCAATCAACTCAGCCAGGTAAACTAAGTTCGCCTTCAGGTAACCGTATTTTCCTTTATGCGATTCACAATACGTACAGCTTTGCCTTCCGATCTTGGCAAGGCATTCAGCGGATGAATTTCAAGCCCGATACTGATAAAGCAATGCTGTTTCAACGCTTGATGAATTTTCTTTTTTACCAATTCGGTTTCTTTCATATTCCGATAAAACCCTTCGCTCCATTCAGCGTGAAGTTCCAGCGATTTTAAGCTTCCTCCTTGAAGCACATGAATTTGATAGTGCGGAGCGAGTTCCGGTATCTGCAAAATGCATCGCTCAATTTCGGAAGGGAAAACGTTAACTCCATTTACATTCAGCATATCATCTATCCGGCCTTTTACACGGCTCATGCGAATAGTAGTCCGGCCGCACCGGCATTTTTCTTTCGAAATGGAGGCTATGTCGCCGGTACGATATCGAATCACTGGAAAAGCCTCCTTGGTTAAACTTGTGAAAACCAATTCTCCTTCTTCACCACTTGGAAGCGGTTTCATTTCTGCAGGATCAATAACCTCTACATAAAAATGGTCTTCGGCAATGTGAAGCCCATTTTGGGCTTCATGGCACTCCATGGCTACTCCCGGCCCCAGCACTTCACTAAGCCCATAAATATCGCATGCTTTAATTCCTAGTTTTTCTTCCAAAGTATTCCTCATCTCTTCCGACCAAGGTTCAGCGCCGAAAATGCCATACTTTAATGAAGTCTTTGCTGGATCGATCCCCTGGTATTCCATCTTTTCAGCCAGATTCAAGATATAGGAAGGAGTTCCGCAAATGACTTCAGGCTGAAAGTCTTGTATAAGCATAATTTGCCTATCTGTATTCCCTCCAGATATAGGGACGGTTGCCATACCAAGCTTTTCACTTCCATAATGGAGCCCCAGACCCCCGGTAAAAAGACCATATCCATAGGCATTATGCAAGGTCTGACCCGGAAGTCCTCCTCCAATCGTGATGGCCCTGGCTATGAGATTGCCCCACATTTCAATGTCATTGCGGGTATACCCGACAACAGTCGGCTTTCCGCTTGTACCTGAGGAAGCGTGAAGCCGGACAATATCCTTTTTACCCACAGCAAAAAGCCCGAATGGGTAATGTTCACGCAGATCTGCTTTAACGGTAAATGGCAGCTTTTCAATATCATCCAGGCTGTTTATATCTTCAGGTGTAATATTACTTTCCAAAAACGTTTTCCGGTAAAAAGGCACTTTGTTAAATACTCTGTTCACTGTCTGCTTGAGCCGATTCAACTGCAGCTTTTCTATATAATCGCGGCTTTCCGTTTCAACATCATGCAGAATCAAGGCAAGACCTCCCAGGTTCATTATCATTTTAGAATAATATTTTATATAACGTTTATATATCGTTATATTTAATATGTGTCATATATTTAACACAAAGATACCGTGTTAATAGGAAAAAGTCAACTTATTTTCTGAAAATTTACTAATTTATTTTAATGAAAAAATTAAATAACATTAGCACCTTTTAGTGTATGGGTTTGTCTACACTTCATTGTTGGCTTCCGCTGCGGACGCTCAGGCGAACCGCGGGGTCTCCCCCGTATTCGCTCTTCTGGCTGGACTTTAATTAAGCTTACCCGAGTAAATAACCTGCGGAGGAAATACGAACGCATGAGTAAGGATCTCGTGCCTCCAGCTCCAATTAACACGGTGCTAAATCAATACAGCTTTAACACTATTTACTGCACCGATTTCCAAAGAGGTTATATAAAAGCAATTCCTTCATTCAAAAAACCCCAAAAAGCCCGCGGGATCGCGGGCTTTTATTATTGCCATTCCTTTAATTTCTTCACAATGCTATTTTTCCATTTCGATAGAAAAGTTTCTTCTCCTTTGGCTGTCTTTTGTTTCTGCCATTCGTTATAGCTGGCAATGGTGATGAGAAGCGAGCCCGCTATTAAAAGGTAAGCCCACCAAGGGAGATTGCCCCAATATGGCCTTGTCTGCAGAAGAACGTTTAGCAGAAGTACACCTGACCCGACAAAGAAATATGATTTTATTCTGCAGAAAGTACCTGCCAGCATAGATAGGAGCGAAAGTGTACCGACAATCAGCGCATCATATACTGTGTTGCTTGTAAGACCATCCTGTACAAGCAGCAAGGAAACCATGATGAGGACAATCCACTGTAGCCTATTAGTCAGCATTCCGTATCTCCCTTTAAGTGTTTTCTTTGCAAAAATAATCAGGGCAACCCATGGCAGCACATATAGTTCCCTCGCTATCAGTAATGGTATCTCGACATTGCGTAATACCGTATAATAAGGATCCAGTAAAATAACTCCAGAAAGCAAACCTGGCAGCCAGAAATAGTGGGAGGCAATTCTCTGACGCTGCAAGAAGACGAGCATGCTAACTAATAAGCCAGGGAGTGCCTTTGCCCATAAAGACGCTACAGGGATAAGATACATTGAAAGACAGAACAACAAGGCTGTAAAGGTATAGCTGTCTGCCTCTCTTTTCTTTCCTTCAATTAGGAATATCCCGCTGTATATGGATTTGCCGATAAAGCTCAGTACTAACCCTATGCCAGCCGCAACTAAAACTTTATAATCGGCTGAGAGCTGATTTATAAACAGAAACTTCATCGTACCAGCATAAATGAATACCAGCGGAATTCCTGCCAATAAATCCAGCTTCAACTTATGCAAAAAGATTAGAAATCCAACCGCATATACTATTAAGATAAAAAAGGTCGAATATCCAAATGGATAAGCTGAAAAAAATGCCAAAATGCCAAGCACAGACCATGGAATAAGAAAGTATACGCTTCTTTCCCTATCAGCCTGCTCAGCAAATAGCCAAAAAACAAATATGCAGCAGCTTACAAGAAGAAAGGCATACTTACTGAAACCGCTATCCCATACTTGATCCATCCCCATCAGGACAGCCATGAAGAGTGCAAGGAATGAGCTGTAAAGGAAGAATTTCACTTTCCATTCGCTTTTCGGGACTCTTGAGCTGATCCAATAAATAATAACTGCTACTGCAAATGCCCATTGGCTGTCTTCACCATGCAGAATAAGGGTGAGGAACAATGAAATAGGCATGAAAATATGGCCAACCCATGAAAAGCCTCCTGCCAAAATTGCGTCCCTTTTTAATATAAAGAAAGAAGCTATGAGGAGAACCCACGTGCCAAACGGAAGCTGAATCCACAGGAAGAATTGAAGGTCAAATCCTAATTGTGCCACTCCATTTAAAATAGAAAGGTATGTGAGCAAAGAAACTGCTGCTGAGGTAAACGGGACCCATTTTTGTTTTATAGCATGATATAGAAACAGATACATAGCTGCTCCGCCCATAAGCACTGCCGGCCTCATCCAGACTTCATTGATAGGCAAAACGATTGCAGAAAATATAGAAATTGTGTAAAAGCCCTGGGCAATGAAAAAAGAATTTCGCGCTTCCCCTTTTTTTGCTTTTAAAACGAAAGTTATAAACAGGAGTACAGCACTTGCCAGAACTGTGTTCATAGTCATTCCCAATGCGTCATGATAAAAGGAAAAATTCCTCCTCATTTCTTCTCCGAAGAACATAAAAGCAAACCCGAACGATAAAGGTATGGCCCATGGGATCGATTCCGTATAGAAGGCCCTTTTTTCCTCTTTATTCATCAGTAACATTGCAATGCTGAAAATTAACAGCATTAAACCAGCTTCCAGCCAATCAAGGAGGCCAATAGATATCAGTGCAGAAAATAACATAATAGCATTCCCTACATCGCGGGAGCTCAGTGTTATAACATTTAATAGCGGATGCTTCACAAAATAGCCAAAACTTATAAATAGCAAGAAGCCGATAAAGAATATTGGCAGAGTAAAATGATTGAAGTTAAGTATCTGGTTAATCATCAGGAAAACTTCATAAAGCGCAGAAGCTATAAAGATGGGAGCCAAATAAGCAAAAAGCCCATTAGCCATTGTTTTTGCCAGATGGATAAACTGGGTCGCTATTATGATATAGGCTAATAGCAGTGCAGCCGATGGTTCATTTATCTTAAGAAGTATTCCTTCTGCCGAAATATAGAGAAACACCAAGATAGAGACAGCCGCACTCGTAATCCTGAATACATGCTTCCAAGGATATTGGTTATCCAATAAATTAGGGACCAGCAGAAAGCCTGCTCCAACCAGCGCATAGATTACCGGACCCGCTGCATCTAAAATAGAATGCTCTGGTAAGCACCATATACAATCAGCAAACTGAAAACAAAATGATATTCCTCTTTGCCGGTAACAAAGACCATCGATAAATAAACGGCTGCAGTCACCAGAATATTTACGCTGTAAAAAACATGGCTATTAAAGAAAGCAAGCATCAAAATCGTTGAAAGCACTAAATTAATTTGTGCAAAATAGACCAGTTCCTTTGAAAATAATTTAAAGTTTTCACGTTTTTTAATCCGGTGATAAGCTGCTCCAAGCATAGCATTAAAAAGCATGATCCCTAAATAAAAGCCGTCCCTTTCAAGTTTGAATGCTGCCAAGGTATAACCGGCACCAGTGGTCAATGCGATAAATGAAAACCAAACAAAAAAACGCGAACGAAATTTTTGGGCAAGGAAACTGTATATCGGTACAATTAGAAAACTCCCTGCCGCTCCAAGAATAAACCGTCCATCTCCATTGAAAGAAAAGTACGGGCCAAGAAGTTCAAACCATCCAACCGATAAGATAAAGATTGGTAGGAATAAACTGCCGAGAACAATGAAAGCAAAAGAGGTTCTCTCAATTTTTAAGATTTTATTAGATAAATAAGCCATTCCATAGAAAAGAAGCGAAACAAAAGCAATCGAACCGCTCTTCATCCAGTTGGCCATCGTTTCCCAGTTGCTTGTTGCGACAAATAGACCGCTGATCAGAAGCAGGATTACTCCAACATTCAGCAGCCACGAAATATTTCTTTCACGTATTTCTTCAGTGGATAATTTCTTTTTTACAGGTTTTATAGCCTGCTTAGTCGGCTGATTATCCTTTTCAGTTTGCGCAGCAGAATGAGCTGCTGCCATTCTTTTCTCCTCCAAGTCTGAGTAATACTTTTTATGAGCATTCATAGTGATTTCAAAGTGTTCTTCTGATAGATACTCTTTTTCTTTAAGTTTTGCCAGTTCAAATTGGAAAATACTTTTATGATATGCTTCAGTTTTTGAGTCCATGTCATCACCTCTTGGCATCAAATGAAATTTCATCCAAATTCTACAATTAGTGTAATTTTACACATTTTAACCCTTTTATTCAATACCTCATTGGCAAAATTTTAAAATTCTTTAAAGGCTTTTTTAGTAATGTGTGGCATTAAGTGGACTTTACATGCAGGAAATTATTTTAGAACTACGAATGGTATAAGAAAGAATTGTTAAATTTGCAGAAATGCGATTAAATTATTTTTATAAAAATGCAGGCAAATATGGTTAAAGAAGGAAATTATCATTTTTCTCAGAGTAAATTGTTTTATGCCCCTTGCGTAATCCCCTTTAAAATCAGCATTTTGTAGTCCAATCTTCCTAATAAAAAATCCTAATATTATATCCGATAAATTTCTGAATAACAATTCTATCCGAAAAATATTTTTTACCTTATATTATTCTAGAAATTATTATCTACGACGGAGGAATCACCCTTGAAAAAACTGCAAATATTCTTAATGGCTATTTTATTATTCGGTTCGTTCCCTCTTGCAGGCTACGCAGCTCCAAACGAGAAGGACCTGGATGCATTTTTGGAAGAAACAAATTGGGATGCTGAAGGTTTGAATGATCATCTAGAGTATTTTTGGGATTATAGCATTGAAGATTTTGATACGATCAAAGAATTAATAGAGTTCCTTGGTGAGCCAATTACGGAAGAAAACCTGCAGCAGCTATTGACTGATTATGGTTTTGTGAACGAGGAAGAATTAATTGCACTGCTTGTGGAAAATGGTGAAATGGAAGAAACTGAGGATGTTCGTAAGGTATTCAGATACATAGATGCATTGGATGTTACTGCTTCTTTTCTAACATATACAGGCACGGAAATTAATGATGAAACACTTAAGCAGCTCCTTGAAGACTACGATCTTACCCTGGAAGAACTAAATGCACTGCTTGAAGAAAATGAAGATTCCCTGGAAAACTACGATTATATTGAAGATCTTGACATCATGGTATCCATTTATCTTGGTGTTGATGAAATGCCAGGCGAAGATGAGCTGACTCAAATGTTAGCCGATATTGGCCTTACTGAGGAAGAGCTTGAAGCATTAATGACACATTTTTTAAGTTTGGATTTAGAAGACCAAGCCTTTATTGACAAAATGCTGGACCTTGAAAACCGCTTAATGGCTTTTGGCGATTTCGAAAGCGCTGAAGACCTAACTGAAGAAGAAATAGCAGAGCTTATTAGCATTATGCAGGAAATGATGGATCTCTTTCAGCTAAATGCAGAATTTTATCTGGTGAATGATCAAGGGGAAAAGAGTCATTTAAAAACAGAAGAAATGATTGCTTTGGAAGAAACCAATGGCTATGACCTTCTAATTGAACTATACAATACTGAAAGCGTATTTCTGGCTGACATCATTATTACTGCTGATATGTTCAGTTCAGAATTAATTAAAGACACAGCTGGTGATCTAGACCACGCAGAAACTGTTATAAAAAAACAGGGACCTGTTAAAGCAAAGCCAGCTCCAAAGAGCATAAAAACTATAAAAGGCGGAAAGCTGCCAAATACTGCCGGAAACTATACAGAAGGTGCACTTGGAGGAGTCGCTATGATTTTATTAGGGGCAGTCATTATTCGTAAACGGAAAGTGAAGTCTGCGTGATCAAAATTAAAAAAATTCTTGGACTGGCCGTGATTATTATTGGCATTTGGCTGGTTATATCGAATATAAAGCCCTTTTTCCCTGCTAATAAAACCACTGCCCAAAGTGACCAAAAACCAATTGAGCAACAAAGCCTGCTACATGACGTGAAAAGTCAAAATCCGCAGGAATCTGCCTTGTACCCTAAACGACCTTCTATTGGGGAAGAGATTGGGGAACTTACCATACCAAAAATATCTGCCAGCCTTCCCATTTTTCACGGAACTGACGAAGATGAACTGGAAAAAGGAGTTGGCCATTTTGCAGGAAGTGTCCTTCCAGGTGAAAATGATAATTCGGTTCTTTCAGGCCATCGTGATACGGTATTCCGTAAACTGGGCGATGTTACAGTAGGCGACTTGCTGGTTGTAAACACTTCTGCAGGAGAGTTTACGTACAAAGTACGAAAAGTACGGATTGTTGATGCAGATGATCGAACCGTTATTGTGCCAAAACCGAGAGCTACACTGACTGTTACTACCTGTTACCCTTTTGATTATATTGGGGATGCACCACAGCGTTATATTTTAGTTGGCGATTTAGTAAGAAAATAGAATTCCTCCGCTTTTTTAAGCGAAAAACAAAAAGGAAGGCCTATCCTCGAGGCCTTCCTTTTATTCAGTAATTGTCACCAGTTTTACGTCTGCAAAATCAAATCGATGGTATTTATCATCAGAATCTGTAATTTCAACGAATCCTTCCAGATCCTTAACTTTTCCAATTACCTCGGATTTGTTTTCTGCTTTTACTGCTTCAGTAACTGCTACATCTTTTTCAAAAGTATAAATAATTTTATACGACTTCATGCTGTCAAACTCTCCTTTCGCTATTTATCTTCCCGTATTTGGAGGATCTAAACTAATAATTTTTTAAAACGGGCAGATTCAAAACCCTGATAAAAAAGGGATAGGGAGATGAGCAGCATATTTATAGCAATTGCTAGCAAAATGCTATTCGACAAATATCAACTAATATCAGCACAGTTATAAGTGCTTTCTTCCAATTCTTCTATAAATGGACAATCTTCGCCAAGTGAGAGTAACCTTAAGCTATGCATGGCTCTGGTGCAGGCTGTATAAAAGAGCTTCCTTTCCCTTTCTTTTCTGTATTCAGAAGCATTGAAGATGATGACCGCATCAAATTCAATCCCTTTAGCCAGATAGGATGGTATTACGACAATACCGCCCTCATAGGAAACCGTACCTTTTTCAATTAGCCTTGCATTTACTTTTTCCTTTAAGATTGCAAAAGCTTCTTGGCTTTCCTTGGCTGTTTTGCATATAACTGCTATGGTTTTATGACCCTTATTTCTAAGTGTTTCAATTTCCTTCTGAAGCTGCAAATTACGGACTTCTCTGCTGCCAGTTTTAACTACAACGGGCTGGTCTCCGCTGCGATTAAATACTTCTATATTTTCTCCGCCTGGAATTATGCCTCGTGTAAATTCTACGATTTGTTTAGTTGAACGATAGCTTTTCATGAGCAGGAGTGTTTCTTTTTCATATTCCTCGACAGTCTGATAAATGGTTGAATTGCCGTCCTGCTGCAAATAAATAGCCTGGTTTATATCTCCTAGGAGCGTCATTTTGCTATACGGGAAAAGTTCGCGAATATATGCAAACTGAAATGCAGAATAATCCTGCGCTTCATCAATAAATACATGTCGGATTGAAGTGTTGGATTTTTTGCCTTCAATTTTATCCTTTAAATACAAAAAAGGGGTTGCATCTTCATAAGGCATTTGAGCATTTTTTACTTTATTGATGGTTTGTTTGCTTATTTCATCCCAGCTATCAGAAGTTCTTCCTAAAAAATGCTTATAGAAACTCTCATAAATAGCAGGCATATCTATGAATTTATACTGTTTTATTTTCTTCTTAACGGGTTTGAATGTTTTGCTGACAATCATTTTTGCCAAATATTTTTCTTCCATCTCATGGTCGTCAAAAGTATAATCCTCTTCCCCTTGTTTTCTTTGGCGCTGTTTAAAAGCTTCCAAATAAACTTCCTTATCCAGGTAGCCGATCGCTTCTTCTACCCATTCCTTTTTGCGTTCCCTCTTTTCCTGTAGTCTAATCTGACTCAGAAGCCAATCCTGAAGAAGTTGAATCCTATTCGGAATCGGATTGGAAGAGTCGAGCGAATAAAATTGTTCAGATATTTGCCGGCTTGTTACGAGGACCTTCCCTTTTAAAACGATATCCCTAAAAACAAGACCCCCTTCAGATAAATGGAGCAAATATTGATCAATCTTCTCTTTAAAATTTAAATCGGATTTTACTTTGATTCCTTTCATCCTTATTTGTGTTATTGAATCATCACTGGATGTAAGGATTTCCTCAAGCTGTGTAAACGGATCCTCTACCTGAAAATCATCTCCAAGCCGATGTGTTAAATATTCCTGGAATGTTGTTTGTCTCATGCTTTCTTCCCCGAGCTCTGGAAGGACTGTCGCTACGTAACTATTGAAAAGCGGATTGGGTGAAAAAAGCATGATATTTTCGGAATTTAAAGTATCTCGGTATCTATATAGAAGGAATGCCGCACGCTGAAGTGCAGCGGACGTTTTACCGCTGCCTGCAACACCTTGCACAACAAGAATTTTGCTGCGTTCATTCCGAATGATCTCATTCTGCTCTTTTTGGATGGTCGCAACGATACTCTTCATCTGAGAATTTGCCTGATTTCCAAGCACCTCCTGAAGCATCTGGTCCCCAATCGTTACACCTGTATCAAACATTCCTTGTATTACACCATTTCTTATGATAAATTGACGTTTTAAAGTCATTTCACCGTGAATCGTTCCGGTTGGTGTCCGATATTCAGCCATACCTGGCGAGTAATCATAATAAAGGCTTGAAATGGGAGCACGCCAATCGTATATGAGAAAATTTTCATCTCTCTCATCCATAAAAGAAGCTATGCCCAGATAAATCGGCTCCGTTACCCTTTCACCTTCCTCTTTAAAGTCGATGCGCCCAAAATATGGCGATTTTTCAAGCCGGCCAAGCACTCTTAGCTGTTTATCCAAATGCCCCTTGCTTCTTTCACGTTCGGAGAGCAATTCTGCCTGTTGCTTGATGCTGGTAAAAGTCTCAATAACATCATCAGGTTCATCAAGGTTGACTGTTACATCATCCCAAAACGTTTGGCGTATTTCCAGTGCCTGAGAACCAACATTCTGAGTCTTTTCCATGTAGGAGCTTTTCTTCACCTTGATTAAGTCAATAATTGAATCTACTCTATTCTGTTCTGCAGCTTTGTTTTGCAACTCACTCATAAAACCACTCCCCGAAAAAAATTGCGGTCTTTACATTGACATCCCTATTTTGGTGTGTTAATATTATAATAGGGATAAATTCATTAATTTATTATAGATAAAATAATGAACCGCGTTTACCATTTTATCATGACATGTATGCCTTCACAACATTTTTATGTAGATAATTGATTATTCATGTGTCTTTAAATCAGGACGCATAATTATTTAAAATACTTGTTTACATAATATTATTATATGATACATTAACATTTAAAAAAGGAGTCTATCATTAAATTAATGTAGACTCCTTTTTCTTTTTTATTCCCCTAAATCAACATTATGGTAAACTCGCTGAACGTCTTCTAAATCCTCAAGTGCATCAATCAGCTTTTCAAATTGTTCCTTAGCGTCTGGATCCAGCGTTACTTCATTTTGAGGAAGCATTGTTAATTCGGCAACTGTAAATTCAGTGATGCCCGCTCCCTTAAAAGCTTCCTGAACCGCATGAAACTGATCTGGCTCTGCGTAAACAATGACCGTTTCATCTTCCTCTATAATATCCCGGGCGTCCACGTCTGCTTCCATTAAGAGTTCCAGCACCTCTTCTTCAGATTTGCCTTCTACACCTATTACCGCTGTCGAATCAAACATATATGATACAGATCCGCTTACTCCCATATTACCGCCATTTTTTCCAAAAGCAGCCCGAACATTTGAAGCAGTTCTGTTTACATTATTGGTCAATGCATCAACAATTAGCATGGAGCCGCTCGGCCCGAATCCTTCATATCGAAGCTCATCATAATTTTCCTCTGCTCCGCCTTTTGCTTTCTCAATCGCACGGTCGATGATATTCTTTGGCACATTATATGTCTTTGCTCGTTCAAGCACAAATTTTAAAGCTTGGTTTGCTTCAGGATCAGGCTCGCCCTGTTTGGCAACCACATATATTTCAAGTGCAAACTTGGAATATATACGGCTCGTATTTGCATCTTTTGAAGCTTTCTTTTCTTTAATATTGTTCCATTTACGGCCCATATGTCCCACTCTCTTTCAACTTTGGATCTATAAAAATCAATTATATGTATTGGAATTCTTCTTCACTTTGAAGAATCTCATACCCCATTATTATACATTAAGTGCCGGGGATATTTCGAGTATATGTTTTCAATTGCAATAATTAAGGAATCAAGGGGATTCTTAAAATGAAATTAGCTGGGATTCTGCCATTATGGCCATATACCCGCCTTCTTTTTTATATCGCCATATGAAAATGTCTCCTGAGTGATCATCGTCTTTTTAGCAATAGCAATCCTAAAAATTTCAAAATAAAAAACCTCTTAACAAAAGAGGCCAAAATGGATTATATTTAGACAGCTTTGGATGATATTTTGCCTTCCATCATAAGAATCGCTTCTTCATTTTTAGCAATCTTCGTCAATTGTGCATCTAGCCTTAGATGGATTTGATGAATTTCTTCACATATCATTTGCTTTAGTGCAGTCTCTTTTATGATCTCCAAAAAATCCTTCATTTCTTCTCTCTGGAAAGAATCCATTTTTTCAACAATTTCCTTAATATCTGTCAAATCTATTTGGTTTACCATAACACGATGTTCTATGCTGTCAACCTTTTCTAGGCGATTCAGTCTATGTTCAAGCATTTTGACGTTTTTGTCAATTTGGATCAGCTGATTCTTAATATCATTGTTGATTTCCAGCACCTGCTTTAAAAGCTCCTCCATTATAATCTCTCCCCGTCATTTTGTTAGACTCATTTTATCATTTCCAGTTTTCTCAAAGCTGTGGATATTTCGTTACAAATGACTGCATTTGAAAATAACAAATTCGAGCCACAAATTAATTTATGGCTCGCAGACCAGCCTTCTGTATCTATAACATGTTTTAGATTGCAAAAAACGGATAAATAAATCTTACTTTTTAAAAACTTTAGGGGGAATAGTATTTGCTTGAATCTATCTGGTTTACTTTCATTTCTTGTGCTTTTTTTATGGGCTTTGCTGCTTGGATCGCGTATTTGAAAACAAAAGGGGAAGCCAGTAATTCTGCTGGATACTTTTTAGCAGGCCGTGGGTTGACGGGAGGATTTATTGCAGGTTCTCTTTTATTAACAAACCTATCTGCTGAACAGCTAATCGGGTTGAATGGACAGGCATATCGAACAAATTTATCCAATATGGCATGGGAGGTAACTGCAGCTTTTGCCATCATTATTATGGCTCTTTACCTTCTTCCAAAATATCTGGGCGGAAGCTTTACGACACTTCCGGAATTTTTAAGCAAGCGGTTTGATGAAGGAGTCAGAAGATATACAGTCATACTATTTATGCTTGGATACATACTTGTTACAATTCCTTCTATGCTATATTCAGGTGCCTTGGCAGTACTAAAATTATTCGATGTACCTGAACTGTTTGGGCTTTCTTATGTGTCGTCAGTCTGGCTGGTCATCTGGGTTATCGGAATTATTGGCGCTATTTATGCCATTTTTGGCGGTTTAAAAGCCGTAGCTGTTTCCGATACAATCACTGGGATAGGGTTATTGATGATCGGCGTTCTTGTGCCTGTATTAGGTTTCATCGCTCTCGGTGAAGGTAATATGTTTTCAGGAATGAAGGAAATTGCCGTGAGCCATCCTGAAAAATTGAATTCGATAGGCTCAAAAGATGACTCTGTACCGTTTGGAACTATTTTTACGGGTATGATCTTTGCAAACCTATTTTATTGGTCTTCCAACCAATATGTCATTCAGCGGACATTAGGGGCAAAGAATCTTGCTGAAGGCCAAAAAGGCGTTCTGATCTCAGGAGTGTATAAGCTTCTTGTTCCTATGTTTATGATGATTCCAGGGGTAATAGCTTTTCATCTATATGGTGATTCTCTCCAATCAGTGGACCTGGCCTATCCTGCGTTAATTTCAGATGTATTACCTTCATATTTATCAGGGTTCTTCTTGGCAGTCCTGCTCGGAGCTGTTTTCAGTTCTTTTAATTCCTTATTAAATAGTGCAGCAACCTTGTTTGCGCTTGATATTTATAAACCTCGTATAAATCCGGATGCGGATGACCAGAAACTGATTACTGTCAGCAAATGGTTTGGAACCTTGCTTGCCATTGTCTCCTTATTCATTTCCCCTATGCTAATGAACGCTTCAGATGGCTTATGGGATTTAATCAGGAGATTCACAGGATTCTTTAATATCCCAATTATCGTGATTGTCCTTGTTGGCATTTTCACCAAATACGTTCCTGCTGTTGCTGCCAAGGTCGTTATAATCTTTCATGTGATCACCTATTATATGCTTGTATGGGGAACTGGGCATTTATTTGGCCATACTGTGCCAATTCATTTTATCCATATCTATGCCATCATGTTTGCCATTGAGGCTGCTATCATGCTGGTCATCGGAAAAATAAAACCAAGAGAAATCGCCTATCGGTTTAAGGCGGACCCCAAAGTAGTGATGGTCCCTTGGAAATATGCTCTTCCTCTATCAATTGTTCTCCTTTCACTTGTAGCCATCACTTTTGTAACTTTCTCTCCGATCGGCCTTGCATATGACAATGGGATTGTATCTCCTGCCTTTTGGGCCATTATAGGAGGAATTGTGTTAATTACTGCTGTCCTATACTGGTTTGCACTTAAGGTTTGGGCTAAGAAATATGAAAACTATTTGAATATACAAAACTCAGGAATGGCCGAAAGCAAATGCGCGAAGCTCGCACTCCAGGCTGTAAACATGAAGAAATCACAGCTTAATAAATAGGCGTTAGAAAATCTCCAGCAGCTGTTGAAGGGAATTTTTTAGTTTCTATTCATCCACCTCCATCTGCATTTTGAAGGTAAAATTGAGCTTTAATTTGAATTATACAGGCCAAAATATGGATAGAAAATCATGAAGTGGCAATCCTATAAAGTAACAATACCTTTATGAGGAGGTGTAATCATTGAACCTGGATAAAGATATGCAGTTTGAAATTAAGAGCTGTTTTGCTCCCAACCTTAGCCGTTCCCAGACCCTTAAGATATTGGAGGTAACACCTAACAGTGTTGTCATTCAAATGGACCGATCCAGCGGCCGGGGTGTTTTTCCTGCAGAGAACTTTCATTACTGGATAAAAAGAGGCTCCCTCATCAAACTGAATGATTACCATAGAAGGACATCCTAAAACACTGGTTTATAGCCAGTGTTCTTTATTTAATGGCTCTGCTAACCTTGCCTGTTATTTTCGCTTCAGGCTGGCGCTCCGACACTCCTCGGCGCCCTTTGAATCCGGGCTTTCAAGGGAGGCGCGCTCCTTCTGCTCCGGCATAATCAACATTGGGCATTAATATAGCCTATTTAATTTTTGCCTGCTAAGGTTTAAACACGTAAATTCCTGTTAATTATTCAAAATAGAATGTTTTAAAGGAGCTATATACACTTATGCCACCAAACGAACAAATCCCTCATGATAAAAGTTTTCATTTTCTTGTTAATAAAATTAAGTTCGAAGTTCCCATCCAAAATTTAATCTATAGCCTGGTTCGTATGCCTACATTACCGGAAAACGGCTTTGTAATGGAGAATATTAGATGGAAATAATACAGAAACGAGCCTGCAATTAGAATGCAGGCTGTTTTGAATTGGATAAAAGTGAAATAAAAGGCTGCTTAGCTTGGAAGAGATTAACTATATTGTGAACTTAGCTAATAAACTGCTATTTTAGAGAACAAATTGTTTAAATTAGCGAACAAACATCTTAAATTAGCGAAGAATTAAGAAATCTAGCGAAGAAACGCTGAATTTCAGCTAACAATAATACGCTGCCTGAGATTTCAATCTAAAATTAGACAAGAAATGAATAGCTTAATCAAATAATCCGGCTTTTAAAAAAGAGCCGGACTGCTTTTCTCTATCGTTCACAGGCATAATTGTCCTTATCCCGATCATGTTTTGCTTCATAAGCAGGATGTGTCGATGGAACACCGTTTGGGTATACCTTTCTTAACTCCGTACAGTTTTTATAAGATTCAGAACCAGTTCCTGAAGAAGCTGGTTCACTGGAGGATGAATTACTGCTGGAGCTTGACCCGCCGGCAGTGCTTGGATCCCCTGAACTAGATGATGATCCGCTGGCATCGCTGCTGCTGCCAGCGGATGAATCCAGATCACCTCTGGTTGTACCTTCTTTACCATACACCCAGAGACCTTTATTGGCATCTCTTGCTTCCCGGCCAAATTTTCTGAAGAATTCGCTGTATTTTACATCCGGGTTATAGGTGGAGGGTTCAGCATAGCCATTCAAAACTAAATGGGCGTTGAACATTTTGGTGCGAATCTCGTTTTCGTCCATATCATCTGAAGGGATATCCAGCCAAATGATTCTTAGCAAACGCCCATAGCGGTCTGTATCGGAAACATCTTTTTGCATCCATACTTTTTTCCCTGTTAATTGGGACGAAGTATATTGGCTTGCCTCCTTCCCGTATTCTTCAACCCTTGTTGTCGCCTCCGGGGTATTTACCCCAATCAGACGGACTTTTTTCCGATCTGATGTTTCAATCGTGTCCCCATCAACTGCTCTGCCAACTGTTACGAGCTCAAGCCCCAAACTGGCAGCTTTCTTTACCTCTGCCTTTTGCTGTCTCTCTTCTTCTTGCTTTTCTTTTTCTGCCTTTTCAGCTTCTAGTCTTTCTTTTTCCTCAGCCTGCTTTTTCGCTTCCTCTTGCTTGGTCTTTTCCTCAGCTAGCTTGTCTTCTTGTGCTTTTTCTCCGGCTTTCTGCTCTTCCATTAATTCTTCGTGTTTAGAAGTGTCTTCTATTTCCGGATCAGTTGCTGTATCGGTCGTATCTGTCAATGCAACAGCCAATACAATGGACAAAAATAGCCCAGCTGCCATAATCCAGCCGGATTTATTAAAATTGGTTTTATAACGGCGGTACTGCTTGTTTAGAAATAACCCAATAAAAAAAACCGCTAACCCGATTAAAGCTGCCGGCGCTGCCAGACTTAAAACCAACATAAATAATATGGCAGTAGTAATAAAAATCCCGCTTAAAACCTTCAATCTCTTATTCTCTCCCCTTTAAAATCCTTGTTAAGTATATCGAAAAACGTCCCATCAACTACATCCGATTTATGGAATAAATCAAATAACACCAATCCTCTATCAGAATTGGTGTCATCAACGATATTACTTAAGATAGTTATTTCTTTTTACCGAAAATTTGTTCCTGCAGTCTTCTTCCAGTCGGAGTAGCAGCCAATCCGCCTTCAGCCGTTTCTCTTAGGGCAGATGGCATTGTTTGGCCAATCTGGAACATGGCATGGATCACTTCGTCGCATGGGATTCTGCTCGTGATTCCGGCAAGTGCCATGTCAGCTGCTGTCATGGCGTTGGAAGCACCCATTGCATTTCTCTTCACACATGGAACTTCCACTAAGCCAGCAACTGGATCACAAACCAGCCCCAGCATGTTTTTCAGTGTAATGGCCATAGCTTCCGCTGCCTGGCTTGGTGTGCCGCCAGCCATTTCAACGATGGAAGCAGCGGCCATACCGCTTGCAGAGCCAACCTCAGCCTGGCATCCGCCTGCTGCCCCTGAGATAGAAGCATTATTTGCTACCACAAAACCAAACGCAGCAGAAGTAAACAGGAATTCAATCATTTCCTGACGTGTTGGATTCAACACTTCTTTTACAGCAAACAACGTTCCTGGCACCACTCCGGCAGAACCTGCTGTCGGTGTTGCACAAATCGTTCCCATTGCTGCATTTACTTCATTAGTCGCGACCGCTTTGCTGACGGCATCTAATAAAATATTGCCTGATAATGCCTTACCGCTTTTAATATATTTTTGCAGAAGGACTGCATCTCCTCCTGTTAAGCCTGTAACTGATGTGACTCCATTCAGGCCGCGCTCAACTGCCTGCTCCATAACTGTCAGATTACGGTCCATCTTTTCAATAATTTCTTCACGTGTCCGGCCAGTAACCTCTATTTCCTGCTGAATCATAATTTCAGCGATTTTAACCCCTTTATTTTCAGCGAGCTCAACAAGCTCGGCAACGTTTCTAAATAGCATACGTTTTCCCTCCTGATGCCCAGCGACAATTAGTCAACCATCCTGATAATTTGCGTAATATTCGGAAGCCCTTCCAGCTCGGCCATCACTTCCTGGTCTATCTTCTGATCGACTTCAATAACCATGATCGCCATTTTTCCTTTTTCCTTACGGGACACTTCCATATGTCCAATGTTGATTTGGTGTTTAGATAGGATATTCGTTACAGCCGAAATAACACCAAACTGATCGTTATGGACAACTAAAATGGCAGGGTGTTCACCTGACAATTTCAGCTCAAATGAATTCAGCTCCGTAATTTCAATTGTACCTCCGCCGATGGAAATTCCGACTAGCTCGAGATCGCGATCTCCTTCAGTAAGCTTGATTCTTACTGTATTAGGATGGTCTGTCACTGTCTCTTCGACTGTAAAAATAACTTCAATCCCTGCCTCTTCTGCTAACTGCAAGGCAGATGGGATACGCTCATCAAAAGTATCAAAGTCAAGAATTCCCCCAACTATCGCCACATCTGTGCCATGGCCTTTATATGTCTTTGCGAAAGAACCATATAAGGAAATCTCAGCTTTAGCTGGCTGCTTGCCAAATAGGGTGCGGGCAACACGGCCAATTCGCGCAGCACCAGCTGTATGTGAACTTGATGGTCCGATCATAACCGGACCGATAATATCAAACGCAGATCTGTATTTCATTTTGTATGCCCCTTTACTCTATTGTTCATACTCTATTTTTTAGCGGCAAAAGTAAATTGTAACAGTTTTATATTAAGATTAAAATATTTTTCACAGTGCCTATATTGATTATATTCATTCAGAAAAAACTTTCCTTATTTATGCTCCGAAACTGCTTCGGGATGCAGATCATTGATGGTCCTGATTTTTTGCAGATAATTATAAATTGTAAATTTCGACACGCCCAAAACAGAAGCTACATAGTCTGTTGCTCCCTTAATAAGGAAAGTGCCTTTATCCTCAAGCTGTCTTACACACTCAACTTTTTCATCGAGCGTCATAAGCGAAGGCGCTTTTTTGAACCCCTGAAGGACTTGCTCAACCATTTCGTGGATGACGTCCTGGACAGTGTTAAAAAAGTTTTCAGATTTGGCATGGTTATCATCAAAGCTTATAAACTCTTCAATTTCCCCGCCAAATTGCATAAGCAGACTGATATCATAATTTAGGCAAAGAGCCCCTATTACCTTATTTTCATCATCACGAAGAAAAATCGTGGATGATTTCATGACATTTCCCTTTTTTGATTGTGTTTTATAATTTGCTATATCGTTAACATCGTTTTCATGCTTGGCTAATTCATTTAACACGAGATCGGTAATCGGTGAACCTATTTTCCTGTCGGTTATATCCCCGGCAATATGGATAAGCGATTTTTTTAAGTCGCTGAAATCGTGTACAGCCACTTCACAGCGTGAGCCAAACATTCTTACGAGCATATCGGCAGTCCGGATCGCCAAATCAAAAACCGGCCTATGGCTTCCCTTCAATTCCTTTCACACCCCTCTGTAATCGCTTACATTATTATACTACTCTATATTTCTCAATAATTGAATCATAACATAAAATGAAAAGAATTAAAATAAAATTTTAATAGATACAAAAAAATTGGCAGGCTGCTATTAGAAAGCAGACTGCCCATTACGTTTTCTTTTTTCCGGAGCAGAATATCGCAATTGCCCCCCAGCCAAGAAACAGTGCAAGTGTTTTTTATTTCTCTATTTCAATTTCGTATCCCGCCCACATCCTTAAAACACGAAAAATGCCAGGGGGACCTGGCATTTTAGAAATTATACATTTTTTAATACAAGAGATAGCCTGTTTAAACGTTCGCTCTTTTCTTTGTCGGATGCAAGGTCAAACTTTTTTAAAAGATGAAAGACCTCATTTAATAAATCCTGTGCATGCTCTTTCTGAAAAAAAGTTTGAAATAACCGTTTCATATCATCTGGCAGGAATTGTTCCTGCTGTTCATATTTCTTTTGTACGTCTTCCAGTGAATGGTCCAGTTTGCATTTGCTCATTAATATCCCTCCTGAATAACAGCCTTTATAATAGCATTCGGCACCCGATTCTATTTTACCTTCCCTAAGGAAGATTAAAACATCCATTTGCTTCTGCATAGATTCTTCAAACTTTTCGAATATAATAGAGGTAATTGAATTGAAATGAGTGAGAACTTTGAAGAAGCTTTCCTTAAAATTGGGTATGCTGTTTTTCCTGATTCTGTTCGGGCTTGAAACGTTTATGTTTTTCTTTTTGCATAGTACTCTCGTAGAATCACGAGTGGAAGAAGAGCTTATTTCCCTGCAGACCAGGGGAAATTCGCATCGTGCTATCCTTGAAAGGCACTTTGATAATAATACCATTTCCCATGTAGCCTTGATGGAGTCCGAAGCAAATACAGATGTTGTCATAACAAATTTGAATAAAGATATTCTTGGTTCTTCTGTCAAAAGCAATCAAATCCAGGAATATATAGAGAGACCTATTCCATCTGTTCCAAGAGAAGGGCAAACAATCGGGGACAAATGGCAGGAAGAGAATTATATTTCTACTGTGAGTCCTATTGAACAAGATGGCCAGATAATTGGTTATGTTTATATGTTTCAGGATACCGCATGGATTCAGTCCCTCATTGCCCGCTTAAATGAACAATTTCTTTTTGCTGGAATCATTGCTGTCATTTTTACCATTACAATCATTATCTTCTTATCCAAGGCACTGGCAAAGCCATTAATTAAAATGAAGGAAGTCACCTCGCAAATCAGCAAAGGCGATTTCTCCGTTACCCTTCCTAAAACAGGAGACGATGAACTTGGGGATTTGGCCCAATCGATTCAGTTATTGGCCAATGACCTGAGCTACCTAAAGGAAGAACGCAGCGATTTTTTGTCCAGCATTTCTCATGAACTTCGCACTCCCCTAACCTATATAAAAGGGTATGCCGATATTGTTCAAAAGCGAAACCTGACTTCAGATGAAAGAAATCAGTATTTAACCATTATCCTCGAGGAAACAAACCGGTTATCAGAAATGGTTAAAAACCTTTTTGATTTGGCGAAAATCGATAAAAATACTTTTGATATAAAAAAAACACCTATTGATCTGCATGATTTCACTATTAAAATAAAAGCGAAATTTGCCCCTGCCTTTATCGAAAATGGGATGCAGCTTGAGGTGAATTGTCCTGAGGGCATATTCTTAAATGCTGATGCGGCCCGCCTTGAACAGATCATTTTTAATCTATTGGACAACAGCATTAAGTACTCCTCTCCTGGTGATCAAACAGCTGTTGCTGTAGAACAGTTTAATAAACATATATTTATAAGAATAAAAGATACAGGGAAAGGAATTCCCACACATGAATTGCCATATATTTTTAACCGCTTTTATAGAGTGGATAAATCGCGTACAAGGGCACTTGGCGGGACAGGCCTTGGGCTTGCCATTGTAAAGGAGCTTATCCATGCCCATGGAGGAACTATTAGTGTTAAGAGCTTAGAAAATGAAGGAACTGAGTTTGAAATGGTTTTTAAGGGAGATTTAGAATGATGAAAACGATACTGCTTGTTGATGATGAGACAAGAATGCTTGATTTAATTTCTTTATATTTAACGCCCCGCGGCTACAATTGCGTGAAATTAACTTCAGGTGCTGATGCTTTGCAATACTTGGAATCTAACACTCCAGACCTCATACTTCTGGATGTCATGATGCCTGATATGGATGGCTGGACAGCATGCAGAGAAATAAAGAAATTTTGGGACGTTCCAATCATTATGCTTACGGCCAAAAGCGAGAAACCGGATATCGTCAAAGGACTTAATATCGGAGCAGATGATTACATCTTGAAGCCCTTTGATGAAGATGAGCTGGTTGCCAGAATCGAAGCGGTTCTTAGAAGAAGCAAAGCTGACGGAAGAACATTAACGTTTAAAGGACTAGTATTAAAAGAAGATTCTTTTGAACTCCTATTTAAGAATAAAGAAATTCTTTTAACTCCTAAAGAATTTTCAATGCTAAAGTTATTTCTCGCTAATCCGAACAGAGTATTTTCCCGCGATCATTTGATAGGCTCTGTTTGGGGCTATGGAGTGTCAATTGAGGATCGGACGATCGACTCACATGTCCGCAATTTGCGTGAAAAATTAAGGAAAGCCGGTTTCCCGGCAGATGACTATCTGATGACTGTCTGGGGTGTTGGCTACAAGTGGACCGGAAAGGATTAACATATGTTTGCTGATATTCTAGAATGGCTATCGGGACAGCCTTTATATGCAGCACTTTTCAGTATTTTAATGAATATAGCGGTAGCCATCACAGGCGTCCTTCCTAGTGCCTTTATAACTGCCGGCACGGTGGCTGTGCTAGGAATGAATTTGGGATTATTGATATTAATTGCTGGAGAAGCTGCTGGAGCGGTCATAAGTTTTATTCTTTACCGCAAGGGACTCTCTAAAATCCACTCCACGTTTCCGAAGGTTAAAAATAAAGAAAATAAATTTTTGCATAAACTAATAACAACTAAAGGGGCTGATGCATTCTTTCTTGTCATCTTTCTAAGAATCCTGCCCTTCGTGCCATCTGGCGCTGTAACACTGACGGCTGCCTTGAGCAAAATGGGATTGCTGTCTTTTAGCATCGCCAGCACACTTGGAAAAATTCCTGCTTTATTTATTGAAGCTTTTACGATTTCTCACGCACTTCAATTAAAAACAGGAATGCAAATCGCCATTATATTGTTGGCTGCAGGATTATTTTTACTCTATTTTATCTGGAAAAAAAGAGTATCTTAAAGGACAGCGGAAAACTTATAAAAGATTGTGAGCTGAGCGCTATTTCCTGCTATTTTCATATAGTTTTAGAGCGTAAATTTTCAATCCCATACCTATTCACGAACTCATGGAATGCTTCTCTTTTCTTGCCGTTTTGCTGATAAATGTCTATAAGTTTACAAATTGCTGTGTATAATTGATCTGGGAAAGGCTCTCCCCAAAAAAGCATTCCTGCTTCAGAGTCCTTTCCTTTTGATTTTCCCCCTATATATAAATCATAAACAGCTTTTATCTTCATGATGCCAATATCCATTCATTAACGGCTCCCCACATCCAACCGGACAGCCAGTATAGGCTGGTTTTAATGTGAATGGAACTGGCTTGCCGGCAATTCGCTTATTTATTTCCTTTGCAGCTGGCATTCCTTCTTCTTCTCCCTTGCAAAAATTGCAGGTCCGCAGACTCTTTACGAAGCTTCCGACTGGATAACAATGCAAGCCTGTTTGTTCAAATTCTTTAATGATTTCTTCTTTCCTTTCAGCATCGATTTCGATGTAAAGCTGCTGAAAGGTCGTTACCTCCAGCTGATCGTTTTTGTCCATATATTTCGCTATAACCATCAGCTGCCTGGGAGGATAACTTGGCTCCAAAGCTTATTTCCCCGTTTATGGCAATCATTACTTTTCCATTGGTTTCTCGCATAAAACCTCCCCTTTGCTCAGTGAATCCTTTTCCTTCTGCAAATCCATTATACATTCCCCCAGGAATACCTTAAGCGAAATTTTTCCAATCAAGCAAAAAGAGCCTACTCCCTGTTGATGTAAGCTCTTATCCACCTGATACATCATTATTCAGCATGGGACAGCTCGGTTTCTGTAACCCATAAATGATTTTTAACTTTCTGTCCATCTGCCGTAGTAAAATCTACCATATAAACAGTCATTTCCTGAACAGAATCAATTTCAGCAGCTGCTCCTTCCATGCCCTCCATATGGCTTGCATTTACTTTAACTTCGTCACCTTCCTTAAATGGTGCCTCTCCGGCATCGGCAATTTCCTCGTGTACAACCCATTTATGATTTTCAACTCTTTCCCCGCCAGTGGTTGGTGTATAGGAAATACTATAAACGGTTGTATCATAAGCTCCCGCGATGGTTGCTTCAGCACCCTTCATTCCTTCCATGTGTCCATGTGTAATAATAGCTTTGCTGCCAACTTTATACTTTGGATTTTCAGCTTCTTTTAACCCTTCAGGAACCTCTCCTGAACCGGAATGGTCCATGCCAGAGTGATCTCCAGAGTGTCCATTGCTGACTTCATTGTTTGTCGTCCTTTCTTCTGTATTTGTGTGCTCTTTCGGGCTGGCCTCCTCATCATTTCTGCCGCAAGCAGATATTGTTAGAACTGTTACTAAAGAGAAAACACAGATTGCAAATTTGTTTCTTTTCAGCATTTTTAAATCCTCCTTGTAGTTTTATAGATATTATGGCAAGTAAATGTGCAGAAAATATGGAGCAGCTGAAAAAGAAAATCCCTAAAAGATTGGCTTACTGAGATGAAAAATAGATAGAATAGGAGGAGTAAAATACTATATTAAAAAACAGGAGCAGCATAACTAAGCTCCTGTTTCCAACTGCAATGCATATTATTGCTAAAGACTCCAATAGGTAATTGTGTCAAGCAGTCCCAGCAAAATCATGAAAGCTCCGGTAAGTTTTTGAACAAAAGTACCAAGTTTTCTTCCATTCTTCTTCATTAACTTTCCTGCGAGACCAAAATACCATATCAAGAAAATAGCAAGGATAAGAGGGCTTGAAGTTCCAATGGCGAAAACCGCTGGCAAAACCGGTCCATACCCCACAGCCAATGCCATTGGCATGAGAGTAATGAAAAATAAGACAAACATTGTTGGGCAGAAACCCAGCGTAAAGCTAACCCCCATAAAAAAAGCACCTAGAGGTCCTTTCCTTTGCAAACTCTCCGGAATGCTTCCCAATGTAAAACCCTTTCGAAATTTGATAACTCCCAGCAAAAATAACCCGATTAAAATAAAAAATGGACCAACAATTTTTCTAAACCATGGAAAATAAGCCGTTAAAGTTGATTTTATTTCCATACCAAGCATCCATACGAGCAAGCCTAAACCAGTAAAAACAAAGACTTTGCCCAGAATAAAAAACAGAACCTCATTCCAGGCTGCCTTTTTTTGAAGAGACTGATTTCCATAAATGGTAATGGCGCCAAGATTTCCGGTGAATTGGCAGGGAGCCAATGCTCCTACAAGCCCCAGGAAAAAGGCAGAAAGGATTGGGATTCCTTTTGTATTAAGACCTATATTTATGAGTGGCTGGCTAACAAAATTGCTGATTTGGCTGAAAAAATCGTACATACATATTTCTCCTATATTCAATCTGCATATTTCATTTGTAACATGAAAATGTGAAGAAATTAAGGAGATTTTCAAAAGCCGCAGAAAAAAACAGACACCCGGACTGGTGCCTGCCGGTATTTTTTACTTGTTATTAAGACGCCATCTTACGGCACTCTTCAGCACAGTTAAAGCATCCCTCAGCACATTTTTGACAATGTTCATAGTCATGCTTCTTGCATTCATTTCCGCATGCCTCACAAATTTCTGCACATAGGCTGCAAATCTGCCTGGCAAATGGGCTATTCGATTGCATAGACATAGCAGCAAATGCACAGATGTCTGCGCATTCTCTGTCCATGCGAATGCAGTCAGCCATCATCTTAACATTTTCTTCATTTAAGCAGGCATCAAAGCATACATTACAAGCTTCCATACATTCCAGGCAAACCTGTATACATTGTTCATAGGATTGGCTGTACATATTTCTCACCTTCCTTTTGATTTTTCATATTACTAATCTTACCCTGCCGCTGATGGAGTAAACGGAATATTTTCTGCCTGCTCTGCAGTAACCATTACTGCCAATTCAAATCTTTTGAAAATCCTGTTATAGATTTTTAATATCGGCAAGCTATATGTATATTTACTAAATCGGACAAAAATAACGGAATGCGGGTTAGCCTCGCATTCCGTTTTCCTGCTTACTTAAGATTTCCTGCCTCAACAATAAGATCCCAAATGCTCCCCCCATCTTTTGAATAATAAATATTGCCATTAAACGAAACAATAGTCATATCCTGTTCGTCCTGCGGATTTTGCGCAAAATACATCACTGCATCCTCCTTCATCTCAGGCAAAGTGATTTCCGTTTCCGCTTGATCAGAGAGGGAATGCTTTATTAGCTTCGCACTTCCATCATAAGTTCCATATACCAGGCTGTCATTTGTAAAAAATACCGACGTGCCCTGTCCCTTATCTGATATCTTTACAAAGTTTTCTCCTTTATCTTCTGAAAGATAAATACCTTGCTGTCCGGCAGCTGCGAGGAAATCCGATTTTTGCGGGTGAACAGCAACACTGATTAAGGTATCCTCAAGGCCGGTGGCTTGGACTTCCTGCCAAGTATTTGCATTGTCCTCACTCAGATAATATTTCTCTGTTTCCATGATGGAATTTTTATGCGGATTCAGAACAAAAATCGCCTTATTCTCATATCCAACGCCCATAATATGAAAGTCGGTTTCCCCTTCAAGCACCAGGCTTTCCAGTGTTCTTCCGTTATCGTCGCTCTTTTGAATTCCTATTGGGTTTGGAAGATTGGAATCCTCGCCTGGATGTCCGCTTGTATAAAAGCCATCATTTGTAGCATTGAATCCCATATAATCGTTGTTTTGCTCTTTGGTTTTATACCATTTGCCGTTTTCATATACTTTTAAGCCATCGTGTGTGGCATAGAATGGAACGCCTTGATCCCCCGCAAAGCCCGCTCCATGAATATGATCGATTTTCCCATCAAACGATTCAAAAAACTCATGTTTTGCTATGAGCTCTTTGTTATCTTCTTTATTCTCTTTATCTGCCTGTTCATTCTGCTCCTCAACTGCGTTTTCCTCTTCCGTTACTTTTGGCTCCTCATTTTGTCCACAAGCGGTTAAACCCAATGTGAGCCCTGCCGCTGCTACAATCCATAACTTTTTCAACTTTCTCACTCCAACATTCTTTTTAAGTGTTTAAAATAACAGCTGGCTACTCAAAAACAAGGCGAAAATGCACCTTTAAGCCTTAAAAGCTGATCCCATAATAGACAATACCAAAAACTTATGCAAAAAGTGTGCAAAAATCCTCTTCATAAATCACCGAAAAGAAAAACCTTTCCTAAAAATTTTTAAGGCTCTTTTCTCATAAATTGTTGTTTTAGTTTAAAAAGTTTGCCCGGTGATTAAGCTAACCCCTTCAAAAAGCAACAAACATTACGAAAAGAGCCATTAAAAAAACAAGAGCGGAGAATCATCTCTCCGCTCTCTTTCTATTACTTTTGAATGCCAGGACCATTTCTTTCCTCTTTAAAAGGCACTTCTTTTTTCACATATGAATAGTCATTTCGGTTAATTGGCACAAACCCTTCCGGCTGATAGAAGCGGAGGAGGTCTTTGTAAACAATGTTATCCGACATTTCAAGCTCTTTCTTTGCCTGCTCCGATAATGGTGCACACGCACTTGCTTCAGCTATTTCACCTGTTTCAGTATAGTAGCATGTTTCTTCAACTTGTGTAAATTCGGGTGAAATGAAGTCTCCGTTTCGGAATGGAACAACTTCACGGTGCTTTTTAGATAACAGGTCTGAGCCCATTTCCAAATAATCCTTACTATCAATTCCAAGCAAATGCAATAATGTCGGCCTTATGTCTACCTGTCCGCCAAAATTGTGTTTTACGCCGCCATCCACCCCGGGTACATGAATAAATACCGGCACCCTTTGAAGCTGAGCATATTCAAAAGGTGTAATTTCTTTTCCGATTACCTCTGCCATCGCCTCATTATGATTTTCAGAAATCCCATAGTGGTCACCATAAAGGACAACAACAGTATTATCGTATAACCCTGATTCTTTTAAGTCGTTAAAGAATTGCTCAAGCGCCTGATCCATATAGTTGGCAGACTGGAAATAGTGGTTAACCACACTGTTATCTGTTTCTGCTGCCGGGAAGTCAGTATCCCATTCATCCATTTTAAACGGAAAATGATTGGATAACGTGATGAATTTTGCATAAAATGGCTGCGGAAGGCTAGTCAGCAGCGGCATGGATTCTTTAAAAAACGGCTTGTCTTTCAATCCATAGTTCTTAGTATTTTCATCACTCATATTATAGTACTCTGCATCAAAAAACTTGTCATAGCCCATCGTTTTATACATTTCATTCCGGTTCCAGAAGGTCTTGTAGTTGCCATGGAAGGAAGCCGACGTATATCCGCGGGATTTTAAAATGGCCGGTGTGCCATGAAAGGTATTCTGAGCTTTTGTCACATAAACTGCACCTTGAGACATCGGATATAAAGAGGTATCCATGATGAACTCCGCGTCAGAAGTCTTGCCCTGGCCAGTCTGATTAATAATGTTATCAAAATAAAATGTCTTTCCATCATGTGCAAGAGAGTTTAAAAATGGCGTTACTTCCTTCCCATTAAGTTTGTAATCAATAATAAACGTTTGCAGAGACTCCATGGAAACGAAAATTACATTCATGCCTTCCGCTTTTCCAAAGAATTCAGGGTTTGGCGGGGCATACTTCGCTTTCACGTAGTTTTCCACTTCCGTTACATCATTGTTATCGGCCAGCGCTCTTTGGCTTGCAGATTTGGCGTTTTGAACAATATCGTAAATTGTAAAGTTGTAAGCACCAAGATACTTAACTAAATAATTGCGGTCAAACGAGCGAGTCAGCAGTTCGGGCCGATCATTTTCAGCAATGTGCAGGTTAACGAAAAATACAATGACTCCAGCTGCAATTACAGCAAGAGCAGGCTTTCTGCTTATTTTCTTTCCAGGTTTGTACCATTTCTTCACTGTAAGTAAAATCAGCAAAATGGTATCAGTAAAATAGAAAATATCGAGTGGTGACATTAGTGAAAGAGCACTGTCGCCAAGCTGTCCCCCATTAACCTTTGCCTGCATCAAAACTGGCACTGTAATAAAGTCATTAAAGAAGCGGTAATAAACAACATTGGCATACAGCAAAAAGGATAAGAAAAAGTTTAATCCGATCAGCATTCCAGATTGAACCTTTCCTTTAAAAAACAGGGCAAATCCCAATAATACGAGAGTAGAGCTTAAGGGATTTAAAAAAAGCAGAAATCTTTGGACATCATTATTAATTCCTAAATTAAATTCAATTCGGTAGGCAGAATACGTTTTAAGCCAAAAAAGAATAACTGCCAGAAAGAAAATAGCCAGCCTGTTTTTAGCAAGCTTTTTAGAAGATTTCAAAAGCTTTCCCATAATGTTTCACCTCTTAAATTGTAAACAAGCGAAAAACTTAGCATCAGCTAAGTTTTTATTATTTTTTAGTAAATATGTAAAGCTTATGTTAATGATTGGTGAATGAATGTAAAATACTATAGCACAGTTTTAATCTAATGAAAACTAATATCCCTGCTATAATTTTCGCCTTTTTCCTTCAAAAACCTACAAATTTATAATACTCTCCATAAAAAATTCTCTTTAAAGCTAATGATGATAATGGTAAAATAAATTTTCCCTTCATAATCTTACTCCTGGGTGAGTAATGATTGTAAAAGGGTACAAGCTAAAATTAACTACAAATGATTGGAGAATCATCATGAAGGAACGTTTTTTATTTTTTACTGCGGGGCTTCTTATTCTAACAATGGGTGTCGCCCTTATCATTAAGTCCAATCTTGGTGCTTCCGCATGGGATGCGTTAGCTGTTGGTGAATCCCAAATGTTTAACTTAACGGTTGGCACCTTTGTGTTTATAAATGGAGTGGTTCTTATCTTTCTTAATGCTTTTTTAATGAAAAAAAAACCTGAGGTGCTTGCAGCCATTTCAATACTTGTTATTGGGGCTCTAATTGACTTTTGGCTTTTGATTATTTTTAATGATCTTTCACCGCAATCATTGGCAGGACAATCAATTGCTTTATTGACAGGCATTCTGGCGATGGGGATTGGAGTAGCCATCTACCTTCAGGCCAAATTTCCGGCAAGTCCAATGGATACCTTAATGGTAGCCATTCATACCCGTTTTGGATTAAATCTTAGAAATTCCCGTATTATTAGCGAAAGCTTTGCCCTTTTGCTTGCCTTTTTATTTAGAGGTGCAATTGGTGTTGGGACGATAGTCGTAACATTAACTTTAGGTTTAGTAGTCCAATTTTTTTATCCAAGATTTGAAAAAATGCTTGAAAAAATCCAAACTCCAAAAAAGCCGATTTTCACCGAATAAAAACAGCCGGATTCCAAATCTGGCTGTTTTTTAATTCTGCAATACTTTATAGTCCTTCCATTCTTCAGGAAGGAGAGCTTGATATTTTTTATTCAAATAGCGGTCATCTATTAAGACAATTGTTCCGTGATCTTTTTCAGAACGAATCAGCCTGCCTCCAGCCTGCAGAACTTTGTTCATCCCTGGATAGGTGTACGCATAATCATATCCATTCTTATTTTGATGGCGGAAATAATTTTTTATTATATCACGCTCTAATCCGATTTGAGGAAGCCCAACACCAACCACAAATACTCCATTTAGCCTGTCACCTTGCAGGTCAATGCCTTCCGAAAAAATTCCGCCCATAACTGCGAAGCCAAGAAGTGTATCACCGGCATCTGGCCTAAAAGCTTCGAGGAAAGCTTCCCTTTCTTCTTCTTTCATACCGGTTCTCTGGATAATTGTTTTAATAGGCAGATCTCTACCCTTAAACTGCTTGTAGACGTCCTCCATGTACTGATAGGATGGAAAGAAAATAAGATAATTGCCTGTATGTCCTGTGAGCATTTCCTTGATTATATCAACAATGGGCTGGAGAGATTCACCGCGATCACGAAACCTTGTTGACAGAGGCTTTATATATACTTCGGCCTGTCCTTTTGAAAAGGGTGATGGAATAGAAATGGTATAATCATCTGGCTTAAAGCCGAGCATGTCTTTAAAATAGTTTAGGGGCTGCAGTGTTGCAGAGAAAAATATCCTTGATTTAAAGCCTTTTCCTGCTTTCTGCAGCAGGTTTGAAGGATCCAGGCAGAACATTTTGATATGGAAATCATTTCTCTGCTTTTGAAAATAAGTAATAAATCTTTCATCATAAAGCTGGCTGATTCGAATAAAGCTTTGAACGGCAAAGTATGTTTCCAGCAATTCTTCCGCCCCTGTTTTATCCTTGTTCAGGACTAAATATTTTTCTGCATAGGCCATGAAATCTCTGAACTCTTGAACAAGTTCTTCCGGATCATCCTTCTCCACAAATGCGGGTTGTTATCCGTACTTCTTTTTCAGAGCTACAAACATTTCGTTTACACGTTTAGCGCTTTTCTGGATACCCTCGTCCTTTCCCTTAAAAATTCTGCTTAACTGGAGAAAAGATGACTTGTTCAATGCAGCTGAATACATCTCCCTCCCGCGGTCTACCAGATTATGGGCTTCATCAGTCAGAAGAACCGTTTTCTTTTTCTCCTCTTCAATAAAACGCTTTAAAGAGATACGGGGATCGAAAACATAATTATAATCGGCAATTATGGCATCCGCTGCATATGCTGCATCCAAAGAAAACTCAAAGGGGCATACTCTATGTTTATGTGCATATTTTTCAATGGCGGTTCTGTTTATCATATTCTCATGTTTCAGGAGGTCAAGTATAGCCCCGTTCACCCTGTCATAATAGCCATTGGCAAATTCACAGTACTCTTTTTGGCATCTGGTCTCATCCTTAAAGCAGATTTTGTCCTTGGCAGTAACCGTCACGGCTTTTAGCTCCAGACCGCTTTTCTGCATCATGGCTAATGCCTCTTCAGCAGCTTGGCGCGTAATTGTTTTTGCCGTCAAATAAAAAATACGCTGTATTTCCCCTTCACCGATGGCTTTTACAGCCGGAAAAAGAGTCGAAATGGTTTTTCCGATTCCAGTAGGAGCATTAGCATACAAGCTTTTTCCCTCTGAAATGGTTTTATAGACTGCACCGGCAAGTTTTCTCTGGCCGAGTCGATAATTTGGAAAAGGAAAGCTTAATTCATTTATGCTCTTCATCATTTCTATTCTGTGCGAAACCCTCATTTCCGCATAAGGAACGTAAGATTTAAGCAGTTCTCTCATAAACCTTTCAAGATGTTCATATGAAAAAGTTTGCTCAAACCTTTTTTCCTCTAACGTATCGCTTTGCACATAAGTTAATTGCACAATCATTTGCTTCAAATCATGATTCATCATAAAAATATAGGCATAGCATTTAGCCTGGGCCCAGTGCACAGGAAATGTTTCCTCTCCTATTTCTGCAAGAGGACGGCTAACGGATTTAATCTCATCTATAATGAAGCTGTTATTCCGCTGAAGCAATCCGTCACACCGGCCTTCCAAAATAAATTCCAGCCCCCCGCAAGAGATATTTGCAAGCAATGGCACTTCCTTTTGGTCTTTTTCCCCATATTGTTTTTGAATGTTCTGATGCAGTCTCGTTCCCTCCGAAAGACTAACCGAAGAGCGAAATCCTGTTTCAATGCTGCCGCTTCTGTATATATATTCAACTAAAGCTCTTACAGATATTTTTACCTTATTTTGCATTGAAACGGCTCCTTTTAATGTTGATTTCTTTATTATAGCACATATGTTCTGCTATTAAGAAATATTTGCAAAATCCGGAAAGCCCGTTTTACAATTAATATAGAAAAAGTCAAAAGGGGTGTGGATGGTTTTGTTCCTTTTCGGACAAAGCATAAAATGATGAAAAAAATAATACTATGGACCATGTCTGCATGCGCTTTGTCTTTCCTTGGGTTCCTGGTATATTTGGCATCAATGGATATGATTTCTGAAAAAGTGATGTCTGAAGTTGCCGGAAGCTTTAACGAAAAAGATATTGAAGCACTCGAAAATGACCCTGCTGTTAAAGATTTAATTGAACGGCATTCAGGCGACTTATCTGGGGTCGATTTAAAAAAGTCCTCTTTGCCTATCACGACAAAGGAAGAAGCTGTAAAAAAAATCTCAAAAGATTTCACTGTTAAAGAAATCCGTGAGGTAGCATCTAAAGCAAAAGGCGGCTTTACTCCAGATGAGCAAAAAGAAATTTATTCCCTCTTGACTGACCGATTAACAGAAGAAGAACTTACCGCTTTAAAAATGATCGCCATCCAGGAATTAGAAAAATAAGTTATCCAAAAATTACAAGCCTATCATCCTACTAAAGAACTGTTTATCGCCAATTCAGAAAATTCGTGACATTAGACTAAGGCAAACTGGGTTCCTCCTCATATTTTAATTAGTGAAGGAGGGATCAATCATGTATCAATTGGCTTTATTATATTTAGCATGCATGCTGGCTGGCTATGGACTGACAATGGTGCCCGCAACCGCAGTCATTACTTCAGGTATTACCAGCTTCTTTACGATTGTCGGCGGCCTGGCCATGCTTGTTTTCGGTCTAGCTATTCTTTATCTCGGAATAAAAGCATTACTCGGCAAATAGGATTACATTTGACTCGCATCGGCCAAAGCCGACGCGAGTCTTTTTCTGCCTTGACAGCAGTTCACCTGACTCTAAAGGCACATCTCTTTTTCACAGTTCAGCACAATGATATAATAATTGAAAAATGAAGCCATGGAGGATTATAATTTGCAATCTTTAAAAGACATCGGGCAGGAACTTATTAGTAAAAAGCTTGAAATAACCAAGGAATTCAATGAACTTTTGGAAGAAGGCTATGTGAAGCGCTTAAGTGCTTCACAGCGAAATCTGGATGAAATAAATGAATGGAGATCCCAGCTGATCGGTTTTTTGGGAGAAGCGATCATAGCCGGAGATTCAGAGTCTGTAGGAGAAAAAGTGTCTGAATGGGCAAGGATAACCGGCGAAGGAGCAGTTGAAAGCCAGCTTCCGTTGGATAAAGCGCTAAAAACAATCAGTGCATATCGTTCCCTGACATGGAAAGTGATTAAAGAATATGTAAAAACTCACTCTGTTGATCCAATGGAACTAATTGAGGTATCTGATATTATCGACCCTATTTTAGATAACGCAGCATCCGTATTCAGCTCATCCTACGTAAAGGACCATAAACGTTCACTGGATTTAGCCAAAGAAGCAATTCAGGAACTATCCGTACCTGTTATTGCGTTAACTAAAGATGTAGCTATTTTGCCATTGATCGGCGAGCTCGATACATATCGTTCAAAGGTTCTGATTGAAAAATCACTTCAAAAATGCTCAGAGCTCAAGGTGAATACGCTGATTATTGATATGTCTGGAGTAGCGATCATTGATACAATGGTGGGTCATGAAATTTTCCAGGTTGTTAGGGCATTAAATCTGATTGGTGTCAAAACCATCCTTACAGGCTTAAGGCCAGAAATTGCGCAATCTGTAGTTCAGCTGGGGGTTAGCTTCTCAAATATCCAGATAATGAGCAATCTTCAATCCGTAATTTCACAAATGTCCAAAGAAAACAGCATTTAAAGAAAGCCAGGCAGCATATTCATGGTAGTGCTGCCTGGCTCCAAATAAATTAAACCTCTTTTTCGGCAGGAAACATCTGCGGGACAGCAAGTTCTATCCCATTTTTATAAAAAGTGTCTGCTATCCGATGCCGGAGACGGCTCTCAAATTTCTGCTTCGCTGCAAAATGGGCAACAGGCACTTCAACAAGAAAGTCCATTGCCTTATTGCGGAAATCGACAAAGCGGATATCGGGTTCAGGATTAAGCAATATCCCCTCTGTTTTTGAAATTTCCCCTTCTACAACTTCTATTAGAAGCTCTTCCACCTTTTCTGTATCTGTACCATAAGCAACACTAATTAGCACTTGTGCAAGCATTTCCGAACCAGTCCGGTTTTTAATGATTTGTTCAATAAAATATTGATTTGGAACGATTAATGTCCCCTCTTTGGCTGTCCGGACAATGGTCGACCTTAAACGAATACTCTCAATTTTCCCTATCTTATTATTGATCTCAATCATTTCTCCAATTTCAACCGGCCGTTCAAAAAGAATGATAATGCCTGAAATAAAGTTGCCGGCAATGTTTCTCATGCCAAAACCAATCCCTATTCCAAGCACTCCCAAAATGGCAGCCGCAGCGCTTAAATCCACCCCGACAGTTGTTAAGCTTATGGCAAGCGCTGCAATCATGACCGAATAATAAACCATTCGATTAAAGGAATAACCCAGCCCCCGATCGACCCCGTAGAATTCATATACAGATGTTAGCACGTATTTGGTTACTACCTGTACCAGCCGATGTGCAAGCGAAATAATTAAAAAAGCGACAATGAGTAATTTGAGAGTCACATCAACTTCTCCAGCTGTGAACAAAACGTAGGACAGCCAATTCTCCCTTGAAAAAAACAGTAAAAAGAGGATGATAATTCCATAAAAAACAGCCCAATTTACCAATGAAGCAACGCCTTTCAGAATACGCTCGTTTTGAATTGAATTCCTTTTCCCCGTCTTATTAAAGGCCATATTTATAGCCCATTTTGCAGTCAAAATAATCCCAGCAAAAAAGAGAAAAAGTGCAGCTTCTTTTAGGGTTACATTTTTAACTAATAGTATAGTCACATTCAATTCTTCCATTTAACACTCACCTGTTTAACTTCTGTTTTTTATCTATTCCTTGTTTTCAGGATTGCTAAACAGAAAAAACATAAACCATCCTGGTGTTTAACAAAGATAAAAAAAGGAAAGGTGAATATAAAATACAAAATGCAAGGTTGGGGTATGTAAATGTGGATGAACAAGCCGTTCTTCAAATATGCAACAGGCATTATTTTACTATTGATCATCATTTATTTATTAGGAAAAATTGATTGCTTTCTTTGGCCAATCAGGGCTTTAATTGCTTCGATTTTTTTTCCGATCTTGCTTTCGGGCGTACTGTATTATATTTTAAGGCCCATGGTAAGACTGGTTTCCAAGGCTTTGCCCAAGACTATAAGCATATTCGTAATATTCACTGCAGTTCTTGGTTTGGGCTGCGCTGGCTTTCAATTAATAGGAAATACTGCTGGAAGCCAATTAACGGAACTTACAGGAAATTTGCCAAATAAAATGAAGGAGCTATCAGATGAAACGGAAAAAGTTGTTGAAGAAAACAATATGGGAATGTTCTCCTATGATAATGTAAAAAATAACATTTTATCCTTTTTGAAATCTCTTCTATCAGGTGCCGGAGAAAATATTATGAAGGTTTTCTCCGCTATTACCAGTGTTGTAACGGTTTTAGCAGTTGTGCCTTTCATCCTTTTCTATTTTCTCAAAGATGACCACAAACTCAGGCCATTTCTTTTAAAACACCTACCTGACAAACATGCAGAAGAAGGCAACAGAATTTTGGGAGATATTGATAATACACTGTTTTCGTATGTTACTGGTCAGTTTATCGTCGCAGTGGCGGATGGTGTCTTAATGTATATCGGATATTTAATTATTGGGCTTGACTATTCTTTAATACTAGCTATTTTTGCAATGTTCCTGACCGTTGTCCCTTTTCTCGGACCCATACTGGGAATCATTCCGGCAGTCTTTATTGGCTTAATGCAGGGACCAGATATGGTAATAAAAATTATCCTGGTACTGATTGCTGTCCAGCTGCTTGAAAGCAACCTTGTTTCACCCCGTGTAATGGGGAAAAGGCTTAACCTGCATCCTTTAACCGTCATTATCATTTTGATGGCAGCCGGCTCCCTCTATGGATTTATAGGGATACTAATTGCTATCCCGCTTTACTCTGTAATTAAGGTCCTTGTGAAGGATTTCAGAAAATTTTACAGGCTCAGAACGACAAAGAGCATCTGATCCGAAGAGTAAAAGGCTTCCTGCCCGACAGCATTTTTTGTGAGAAATAAGAATAATATGATTCTTCGTAAATCAAACAGTATAATAAGAATTGTGCGGAAATATTTTGAGAGGAGTATTATCATGACTTACCCCAACACAAAAGAAACAATTAGTTTGTTAAAAGAAATTGTTTCCATTCCGAGTCCTTCCGGAAATACAAAAGAAGTGATTACATATGTAGAAAAGTTTCTGAATGAGCTTAATGTTGAAACAAGACGGAACCGCAAAGGCGGCTTGATCGCTACACTTCCTGGAAAGGATGATGCAAATCACAGGATGCTGACAGCACATGTTGATACACTTGGTGCGATCGTTAAAGAAATTAAGCCGAGCGGCCGCCTTAAGATCGACCTGATCGGCGGTTTTAAATACAACTCTATTGAAGGCGAATATTGTGAAATTGAAACGTCTGCCGGCAAAAAATACACGGGAACGATTCTTATGCATCAAACATCAGTCCATGTATACAAAGATGCTGGAAAGGCTGAAAGAAATCAGGAGAATATGGAAGTCCGCATTGATGAAAAAGTCCATAATGCAGAAGATGTCCGCGCTCTAGGAATCGAAGTCGGAGATTTTATTTCTTTTGATCCACGCGTACAAACGACAGCTTCAGGATATATTAAGTCCCGCCATCTGGATGACAAGGCGAGTGTAGCCATTCTTCTTCAGCTTATTAAACAGTTGATGACTGATAACATTGAGCTGCCATATACTACCCACTTCCTGATCTCCAATAATGAGGAGATTGGCTACGGCGGCAATTCGAATATTACACCAGAAACGGTTGAATATCTGGCTGTTGATATGGGAGCAATGGGAGATGGCCAATCTACTGATGAATACACCGTTTCCATCTGTGTGAAAGATGCGAGCGGTCCCTATCATTATGAACTGCGAAAACGGCTTGTTCAGCTGGCAGAAGACCATCAGATTGAATACAAGCTTGATATTTATCCTTTTTACGGTTCAGATGCCTCTGCAGCCATCCGTGCAGGCCACGACATCGTCCACGGCTTAATCGGGCCAGGAATCGACTCTTCTCATGCTTTTGAACGCACACATGAAGAATCGATTGAAAATACGGCTAAATTGCTGTATCACTATGTTCAATCAAGGATGGTACTCTAAAAATACAAAAACTGCACTCCGGCAATGGATGTGCAGTTTTTGTATGCTATTCAACTTTTTCTGGCGGCCTTTTCCCTCTTTGGAGTTCCCGGATCGAAAGGCCAAAGTCCATTTGCAGGTGAGGATTATCTTTAAAATGCTTCCAATCCCCTCCCCATTCAAAGCCAAGAACCTTGGCAATCTCGACAACCTCCATCCAATCAGCCTGGCCATTGCCATTTCCATCGTATTTCATGTCCCAAATGATCTGACCGTTAACAGACAGCAGCGCAAAATCAATTGCAAGTCCAAAATTGTGGTAAGATTCTCCTCCCTTGGCATGAGTTACAATGTTCCCTTCTTTAGAACGGCCTTTTTCATAAAGGGCGTCCTGCTCTTCAATGCTTCTGAAGCCTTGTGTAATGACCACATTTATACCTTTGTCAGCTGCTTTAGTGATTAATTCATCTTTTTTCTCAGCTACGATAGGATGGAGGCTATCAGGAAGTGCACGATCTTTAAGCTCTGGTTCTATTATTTGCTGAATATATTGATAGAGTATAAGCCCGATAGTTGTTACCACTAGCAAAAAGAGAATAAACCTGCCTAATTGTTTAAAAAACAACGTTTTATGTCCTTTCTTTGCTGGTTCTTTGGAAGATACCTATCTTATTTTAGCAAGATTTATCGGAAACTTCACTTTTAGGGATTCATATTTTGCATACTCATAAGCAAAAATAATAAAATACGCCAGCATTGCCGGCGTATTTTTCTGCTATTAATTATTAACGATTTTCCATCCACTCCGGCTTTCCAAAGCCTTTAAACTGTTCATCGATTACTTTTTCAAATTCAGCTGATTCAACAGCCTCTTTTAGGTCCTTGGCTAATTGGGTTTCTTCATTCTTAGTATCAATTACTACTCTGTTGCGGTACTGGTCAGGCATATTTTCAAGCTGCAATGCATCAAGCAGATTCATTTTTGCTGCAAGAGCAAAGTTCCCAGGGACTGCTGATAAATCAACGCTGTCAACTGCACGCGGAAGCTGAGCCGCTTCAATTGGCTTAAACTGCAGGTTTTTTACATTGTTTTCTACATCTTTCTCAGAAATAGTAAGTGGATCTGCATCTGGGTTTAATGTAATTAGCCCTGTATCCTCAAGAATTAAAAAAGCACGGGCTGCGTTAGTTGGGTCATTAGGAATCGCTATAGCTGCTCCGTCTTCAATTTCCTCCAGGGAAGCGAATTTTTTTGAATAAATGCCCATCGGAGCTGTTGGTACAGATATTACTTCTGATAGCTCAATTTTGTGTTCTTTTGCGAAGGTTTCCATATAAATTTTATGCTGAAAAAGGTTTGCATCCAGATCTCCTTTAGAAAGTGCAAGGTTTGGCTGAATATAATCGCTGAATTCAACAACCTTAACCGTATATCCTTTCTCTTCAAGCACTGGCTTAATGGCCTTGCTTACCATATCACTGTATGGGCCTGACGTAGCTCCGATGCTGATTTCCTTCTTATCGCTTCCTGCTTCAGACGAAGACTTTTCGCTTCCGCAAGCTGCCAATATCCCTAATGTAAGAACAAGTAATAATGCCAATCCCAATTTTTTCATTTTCTTTTCCCCCTGATGTATAATTTATTATCTTTTATCAACTAATCTTGCAATCCTGTCTCCAGCTAATTGGAATAGCTGGACCAGGCAAATTAGAATGATAACAGTTGTAAACATAACTGTATTATCATAACGATAATAACCAAATCGGATGGCCAGGTCACCGACTCCCCCGCCGCCGACAATGCCGGCCATTGCTGAGTATGCAACTAGGCTAATGACTGTAATCGTAATCCCCTGGACGATTCCCGGTTTTGCCTCTGGGATAAGAACGTCCTTTATAATCATCCATGGCGATGCACCAACTGCCACAGCGGCTTCAATCACACCTTTATCAATTTCGCGCAAAGACTGTTCAACTATTCTTGCAAAAAACGGAATAGCTGCAACCGAGAGCGAAACCGATGCGGCAGTTGGACCAATGGTAGTGCCAGTTATCAAGTTGGCCAAAGGCAATAGCGCAATAAGCAAAATGATAAACGGTATGGAACGGATCATATTAACGATGAACCCAACAATGTTTTTAAAAGCTGTATTTTCCAAAAATAAACCTTTATCTGTTGCAAATAGCAGAATGCCTGTAGGAAGGCCAGCAATTATCGCTACTGCAATCGATATCCCCACCATATAAATCGTTTCAAAAAAAGCTTTATTGAGTTCCGGCAGTATGCTTATTAAACTATCAAGCTGCATTCCGGATCACCTCCAAATTCTTTGTCCGCTCAGTAATGTAATGGATAGCACGTTCAATTTCAATAGACGCTCCCGTCAATTCCATGACAAAAATCCCAAGCGGCGTATCCTGAATATACTCAATTTTCCCATGAAGGATATTGCCCTTCACTTTAAATTGCTGAAATACATCCGAAATGACAGATTCCTCGGCGATGCTGCCCTGAAAATAAATCTTGATAATTTTTCCGGTCCGCTCACTTAAAAGCTTATCCGGCAAATCAAACTGCAGGATGCTGTTTATGAAATCCTTTGTCAGCGGCTTCTGCGGATTTGAGAAGAGATCATACACCTTTCCTTCTTCAATGACTCTGCCATCCTGCATAACAGCCATCCGGTCACAAATATCTTTAACAACTTCCATCTCGTGTGTGATTAAGACAATGGTTAAGCCGAGTTCTTTATTAATTTTTTTCAGAAGCCCAAGAATGGATTTCGTTGTGCTCGGATCTAATGCAGAAGTTGCTTCATCACAGAGGAGAACGGATGGATTGTTTGCTAAAGCTCTGGCAATGCCAACTCGCTGCTTTTGTCCGCCGCTCAGCTGTGAAGGATACACATCCCTTTTTTCTGTCAGCCCCACCATTTCAAGCAGCTCTTTTACACGTGCATCTATTTCTGCCTTTGTTTTATGTGCTGCTTTTAAAGCAAAGGCAATATTTTCATAGACTGTTTTTGAACTAACCAGATGGAAATGCTGAAAAATCATTCCGATTTTCAAGCGTGCCTTGCGCAGTTCTTTTTTTCCAAGTGCGGTTAATGACAGGCCATCAATTATTATTTCACCTGAGGTAGGCGTTTCTAATAAGTTTAAACATCTAAGCAGGGAGCTTTTGCCTGCACCACTGTATCCTACGATTCCGAATATCTCTCCTTTTTCCACTGTTAGATTTACATGATCTACACCTATTACACTGCCTTTTTTCGTTTCATATACTTTTACCAGATCTTTTATCTTTATCATTCATATCCCCCCGTTCAATATTCTTTTTGAAATTAAAAAACCTCTTTCCATTCGGAAAGAGGCCAGACTGTCGACAAACTCGATGAAAATCGTGCTTGTCTGCAGTCTTTTTTATTTTAAAATAGAAGTAATACAATGCTTGAGGTGATTTAAATGCTTTCAAAACATAATCCAATTCAACGGGATCAAATTGAAATGGTTGCTTTAGACGAACTTGTACCGGCGGACCATTTGGTCCGCAAAATTGAAGCGGCGATTAATTTCTCATTCATCTATGACTTGGTAAAAGATAAGTATTCAGAAAAAGGCCGCCCAAGTATTGACCCTGTAATATTAATTAAACTCACATTTATTCAATATACCTTCGGTATTCGCTCCA
>NZ_JAEL01000026.1 GCF_000518885.1 Bacillus sp. J33
AATTGTTTGACGCATGGAGCGAATACCGAAGGTATATTGAATAAATGTGAGTTTAATTAATATTACAGGGTCAATACTTGGGCGGCCTTTTTCTGAATACTTATCTTTTACCAAGTCATAGATGAATGAGAAATTAATCGCCGCTTCAATTTTGCGGACCAAATGGTCCGCCGGTACAAGTTCGTCTAAAGCAACCATTTCAATTTGATCCCGTTGAATTGGATTATGTTTTGAAAGCATTTAAATCACCTCAAGCATTGTATTACTTCTATTTTAAAATAAAAAAGACTGCAGACAAGCACGATTTTCATCGAGTTTGTCGACAGTCTGAAAGGGTCTCCGGTATGGAGACCCCTTTTTGTGTATTTACTTTTCTTCTGCTTCTTCTTTCGTTCCTTCTTTCGTTCCTTCTTCAGCTTCCGGTTCTTTCAAAATTCCTTTAAGATCTTTGTCTTTAATGTCAACGTCTGCCGCTTTTAATTCACGTTCCATTGCCTTCTGGATTTTTTCGCCATCGAGCTTTGACACTTTAACTTGATATTCCATTTCTTCTTTCATTTCTTCAAATGATTTTTTCTCTTTTTTCTCTGTTACTTGGATGATGTGGAAACCGTGTTCGGACTGTACCGGGTTGCTGATTTCATTGACATCAAGAGCATAAGCTGCATCCTCGAATTCAGGAACCATCTGGCCAGGGCCGAACCAACCCAGATCCCCGCCGTTAGCTGCAGAACCTGGATCTTTTGAATATTCTTTTGCCAGATCTTCAAACTTTCCGCCTTCATCAATCTTTTTCTTAACTTCCTTGGCAGTCTTCTCATCATCAACAAGGATATGGCGGGCCTTTATTTCCGGTTTATAATTATCATAGTATTCTTTTACTTCTTCCTCTGTTGCTTCAATATCCTTAATAGCCGCTTTTTCTTGAAGCAGACCTGTTCTGAAAGTTTCTCTCAGGTCATCTTCATCTTTATAGCCATATTGCATAAGCGCCATCTCAAAGTTAGCGCCAAGCTGCTGCTTCAATTCATCTATTTTCTGGTTTAATTCTTCATCAGTTACTTTATATTTATCAGAAAGAACCTTTTCATAAATAAGCTCTTGGAGAGCCTGCTCACCGTATTTGTCCTTCATTGCTTCATAAAGCTCGTCCTTTGTAATGTTTCCACTTTTTGTTTCAACAACAACATCACCTGACCCGCCGTCAGCATTGTTGCATGCACTCAATCCAATAACGCCGGCCGCTATGGAGAGGGATAGCATCCATTTCTTCATGTTGAACACTCCTAAATTTTTTTTCAAGTTCCCTGTAAAACTTGCCTGTTGGTTTCGCTCTAGGCAGAACCAAAACAATAAGAATACCTTTTTCTAGGGTTTCGGGCCATCTGCTTAAATCAACAGGGTGTCCAAAATCACAATAAGCTTTAACAGAGTTTTTTTTAAATTAATCACAATCCCTACTATACCATAAATGTAAAAAATAACAAAAGCAGAAGATAGCTGGAATTACCCTATTTAGGAATGCAGATCCTGTCTATTTTAAAAAAATCTGGGTATTTGCCCATCCCATTCCGTCTTTTTGTACATATGATACATTGAAACCCCCTATTGGAAGGTTTCAAACAGCCTAAAAAAAATGGCGGGGCAGGGATAAAAGCCTAGCCCGTCAAAGAGGCAAATGAATAGGATATGGTAGCAACCTGAAGGGGAGGTGTTATCATGGGTGCTGGATATGGCGGAGGTTTCGCTTTAATCGTTGTATTGTTCATTTTATTAATCATTGTAGGAGCTGCGTGGCTGTAATTTTATGATGGGCATAGGGCCGATATAAAAGGGCCCTTTGCCACAAATTGAAAGGAGGATGTTTTATGTCAGGAGGATACGGCGGAGGCTTCGCCTTAATTGTCGTTCTGTTCATTTTGTTAATCATCATTGGAGCGTCTTGGGCTTACTAATTTTTGATGTTTGAAGTCAATTGTATATAAAAAGAGGCGGAAAATTTTCCGCCTCTTTTATTATGCATACAAGATTTCTACAAAGGAAGATATAAGCAGGATGGTAATAAGTATGTTGATGGTTCTAAACACTTTAGGCTGCCGTTCCTCAGGAATCTCTTTTTGAAGACAAAGCGAGTTTGTCATCTTGTTGATATAAAATAATATAAAAACGGCAAAAATAATAAAAATGGAGATCATCCAAGATTCCCTCCTTGGGCAGTCATTTTGATTCATTGCATGATTTGTCTGTTATTTACAATAACAAAATTCACACAAAAAAGATAGTATAAAAGATTGCCTGTAAAAAAGCGGCGGTATGTAAAAGGTATCCTTTTTTAGGATACCTTTTATCAATCTATAAAGTTATTGATGTGTATGCAATAAAATTTCAAAGCCATCTTCATTCTCTTCAATATATGAATGATTTGGTGCAGTAAGCACATTTTTTACACAGACCATGTCGGAAAATGAAATACCTGCATGGTAGGCAAACAATATAATTAAATAATGGACATAATGCGGATAAATAAAGCACGCCGCCAGCAGCAAGCTGTTTATAACCAGTGTCGGCGCCAAAGTGGCAGTCAGGAAAAGCCATTTTGAAATCGGCTCGGTAATCCTAATATTAATAACAGGCATTAAGCCATATCGAAACGTAATGTGTTTTTTTATAATTTTACCCAGGTGTGCTATGGGCAAATAGTGAAGCAGCTTATGCAGCGGATATATAAACCAGAGGCCTGCTGCAAAAAAAATGAAATAATTATCGTAAAAGGATTCTGGCACAAATAAATAAGTAGCAGGAACATATGCAAGAATAAACGTAGCCAGCATGGTTAAGGAAGACAATATAAAAAGTCTTTGTGATCCATATTGCTTTGTAAAGTTAATCGTCTTCCAGCAGTTCATCATATCAGTACCTCCACAAGGAGAAAATAGTAATCTTCCAAACTTACTAAGATACTTTACGATGAAAACAGGAAAAAATCAATAGGGAAAAACAAAGCATTTTGTCGAAAAAAATCTTTCTTTAAATGGAAAAAATCAGGAAGCGAGAGAGAATAATGTGAATAGGTGAACAAAGATGATCGAGACGAAAAGCGAATGTGATGCATTCGCTTTGTAAGGGTTTACATAAATTTAAAAAGGAAAGGAACTGTTCTTTTTCTATACAAGTTCCTTTTGGGCTGTTTCTTTTTTCTTTAATTTTCCTTCTTCTTCCTCAAATTGATTCTCAAGGTTAGAAAAGGATTTTTCGAAGATTTCCATAAAGTCATCACCGTAAATATTACGGACAATTGCCATGATCTCGATGATATCAGGAAACTTGCCATAGAGATCCCTTAGTGGCATAGCACCTGAGAAAACAGCATTTTTATCGGGTGAATAAGTCTCCATTAGGCTTAATAGAACCTTTTCTCCCTCTTCAGTCAATTTGATATAGGTATTTCTTTTATCGCTCTCTCTTTTTGAGAATTGAAGAAAACCGCGTTCTTCGAGTTTCTTGGAAAAATTGAATGCAGTTGAAACATGCATAACACCAAACTTTGCTACATCAGAAATAGATGCTCCGTTTAAGTGGTAAGCAATCCATAAAATATGGTGTTCGTTAATATTTAAATCGTAAGGTTTAATCCACTGCTGCCAATCTTTCTCAATAGACTTCCATAGAGCCTTGCTTAATTGTGCAATCCTTTGGCTGAAAATCATTGCTTCCTTCATAGAGATTGGTTTATCCGCCATTCCATTATTCACCTTCTTTGTAAGATTGATAAGAAAGCTTTTTTTCTGGAGACGATCCAGCTTTTCTATTTGCTTTTCTTATTATCATTATGCCAATAAAACAAAAATTAATAAAGATATTAATTTACGAAATTTTTAGAAATATCTTTTTGTATTTCCATAAAAGGCTCTATTACAAGGATTATAGCCATATTTCGGATAAATAAAAAAATAAAGCATTTTTATAATATATTGGTTTTCTGCTAAAAATGAAAAAATCCTTCTTTTTAACTTAAAAAGAAGGACTTTTTTTGAAAAGTTATTATTTGGAACTTAAGTTTGCTTCTAATTCACGGATGGCAGTTTCAATTTCCTGCAATTCCCTCTGAAGCTCGTGCTGATGAGGACGAATCTCATCCTTCCAATTATTAATGGAAGCCTTGATGTCTTTTGAAAACTCTTTAAGAGCAGTTTTGCCTTCTTTAGTTGCAAAAGAAGCTGAGTTTTTTATATCCATTAATTCAGCTTTCAGCTCAGTAAATTGGCTTTTTAAAGAATCTTTGCTCTCCTTTAAATATTGCCGTGTTTCTCTTCCTGAAGAAGGGGCTGTCAAAAGTGCCGAAATACCGGCCACTGCACCGCCAACAAGGAATCCAAGCAATAACGATTTGGCTTTCATGACCTTCACCTCAAAATCTTGTTATATATCTATTTTACTACAATATTCCTTTTTCTAAAGCTGAAAATAATGTTCTTATGAGCTTCTCTGTGATTTCACTGGACAGTCAGGCGCTCCTCTCCGTACAGGACGAGCCTTTTGAGTTTCCTTCAGTCTGTCTTAAAGCAGCGCACGAAGAAAATGCTCACGCTTTATTGCGCCTTCAGCTTTAATCTGCATAGTGCCCAAAAATGATTAAACATAGCTAAGAATTAAAAGCTTTTCTTTATCTATATCACAAAACAAGGCAAGGTAAACCATATCCTCTCATAGCCGGGAGGATACAGGCATACAATACACTAAAGGTTATTACAGCTTGGGGCTTGAAGGGAGGCGATCGGTTGTCGGGAGCGGCCGTTGGCTTATTTGCATTAAGTGTGGTGTTGTTTTTGGGAGGAATAAATTTTTTGTTATTAATAAAAAAACCCGGAGTTTATCCTCCGAAATATGTTCTTAAAAAAAGGGCTGCTGCTTTAGCAGCGGGTGGAGCAGTTTTATTTTTGCTTGCCCTGATTGTTGGGAGTTTTCAATAATACTTAGATAAAAAAGCCCGCAGGCTGCGGGCTTTTGAAATTCGTTCTTCTATTACTGGCTAACCGTTTGATGTGTCAGCTTTGTTCTGTTTGCGATAGACTGTGCCACCGGATAAAGGATGACCATAGCGACAGTATTAACGGCTGCAGCAGGCAATACTACTGCTGCAAACAAAGCTGCAAATGGCCCGGGGAGCCCGGCGATCAGGAATGCAGATGTTAAAAATACAATCCCAGAAATAATTGTTCCAGCCGCTGTTAATACAGCAGCACTGACAATGGATTTTCGAAACTTCTTTAAAGCTAAAAATAAAGCGAAAAATGCAAATGCTGTAACTGGTTTATCAATGATATTTGGAATTAGACCTCCAGGGAAGGTTGTAGTTAGGCCGGAAATTAAGCCGGTTACCAACCCTAAAAGCAAAACGCTTTTTTTGTCAGGGAAAAGGATAATTCCCAAAAACATCATGGTAAGCATCATATCGGGTTTCATTCCAAGGAAAAATCCCGGAACTACCGCATGCAGTACTGCTCCCATCCCAACTAATAGGGAAAGGGCGACTAAATTTTTTGTATTCATTTCTCATCTCTCCTCTGCTAATCTCAAACTCTTTTAACCTGGTTTCTCCTGCAGTGCACTCTTTGCCTGCAGCGAAAAACTTTAACTCATTATAACATATATTTTCCGAAAGAAAAGGTGCAAATATTTTTAATATTGGCTGTGTTAAAGCTTATTGTTGCGCTCGAGTGCCTCGTGCTGAAATCAACAGGCAAATTTAACAGAGCCTTAATATTTGCTTTTGAAGGCTCTCATGAATTCTGCAAGTTTTTGGACATGTTCTATCGGCACTGCGTTATAAATGGAAGCGCGGCAGCCTCCAATTGAACGGTGTCCACCGAGGCCGACAAAGCCAGCCTCTTTTGCCTGCTGTAAAAAGGCCATGGAGGCTTCTTCGCTGTGCAAGTTAAAAGTAACATTCATCAGGGATCTGCTGTCGTCATGAGCATGTCCAATGTAAAACCCTTTACTTTTATCTATAACATCGTAAAGAATCTTTGCTTTCTCTTCATTCATTTTTTGGATTTGCTGAAGGCCGCCTTCCTCTTCAGCCCATTCAAGAACAAGGGAAAGCAAATAGATAGCCAGAGTAGGCGGTGTATTATATAAGGAATTATTTTCAGCATAAGTATGATAATTCAGCATGGACGGCAAACCTTCAGGTGATTTTTTCAAAAGCTCTTTGCGTATGATTACCACTGTAACCCCGGATGGACCAAGATTTTTCTGGGCTCCTGCATAGATTAAATCAAAATTATTAATATCCAAAGGCCTGCACAGGATATCGCTGGACATATCTGCAATCAAAGGTGTTTTCTCATTTGAAGGAAAGGAATGCCATTGCGTTCCATAAATGGTATTGTTGCTCGTTATGTGAAGATAAGCCGCATTGCTTTCGCTGGCATCTTCAATATAATCCGGAATAAACCGATATTTCTGATCTTTACTTGAAGCTGCAATATTGGTGTTTCCAATTTTACTAGCTTCCTTTAATGCCTTTTCCGACCAGGAGCCACTTAGTACATATTGGGCTATTTGGCCTTCTCCAAGTAAATTCATAGGAACCATTGAAAATTGAAGGCTTGCTCCCCCCTGAATAAAAAGGACTTCATATTCCTTGGGAATGGATAGCAGGTTCCTAAGAAGTGAAATTGCCTGATCATGGACCGTTTGATATTCCTTGCTTCTGTGGCTGAGCTCCATAACAGCCATGCCGCTGCCATTAAAATTCAGCCAATTTTTTTCTGCTTTCTTTAAAACCGCTTCAGGCAAAGCCGCGGGGCCTGCGTTGAAATTAAGTGCCCGGTTCATTTTTTTCCCCTCCAAATCAAGTGAAAAATAAAAATCACTTTACTATAACGCTGTAAAGAAATAAAGATATTTTATATGTTATCAAAATTTATTGTTTTGTACAGGGAAAATAATGAACATTTAGAAAATTATTTAGGGGGTAAGCATATTATAATTGGGGGAAAGTGAGTGGCTTAAAAAAAGCAGGCTTTTCCTGCCAGTGCAGGAAAGCCTGTTTTTTAAAGGTGCTTTTGGATGGCATCTGAAATTTCTTGGAGGTCTGATGCGGTATATTCTGATTGATGGGACTTCCACACTACACCTAAACCATCACCATGCCCATACCTTGGAATTAGGTGAGAATGAAAATGGAAAACTGTTTGCCCTGCAAGCTCGCCGTTATTATTAAGCAGGTTTAATCCAGCCGGATTAAACTCGGCCTTAATGGCATTTGCAATCTTGGGAACGGCTTCGAAATAGTTTCTTGCTGTTTCCGGGTCCATTTCAAACAAGTTTTCTTTATGTACTTTCGGAATGACAAGTGTATGTCCCTTAGTAACCTGGCTAATATCAAGAAATGCCATTACATGTTCGTCTTCGTATACTTTTGCTGCGGGGATATCGCCTTTAATAATCTTACAGAAAATACAATCGCTCATTTTTACAACTCCTATCGCCAATTTATCTTTAATACGATTTTACCATATTCAGCAAAAAAACGATAAAGTGAAACTTTCATCTATGAGGTATTGACAATGATAGTCGGTTCAGCTCCCGAATGAAAAGAGGTTTGCGTTAGCTTTTTCTGTCACAATTTAAATTGTATAGGTGAAAGAGTGAAAGAGTGAAACAGGCGGAGACATCAGATGTTAAGGATTAGTTCCTGGGTTTTTAAGGGTGGTTGAATCCGGCTCTATGCAAGGGCAGCAGGATAGCAAATAAAGGCAGGATCCGCATGGAATCCTGCCTTCGGTGAAGGGGAAGCTACTTCAGGACGTTTCTACTTCAGGAAATTCTCTTTGATAAACACCTCATTTTTTAATGAAATGTGTTTAGTTATAGAGAAACTCGATCTTTGTTCAATCGGACCATCCCCTTATTTCTTTATATGCTTTCTCGGCGTATAAAGCATAGATGATAGTCTTTAACAAACACCTCATTTTAAAATGACTTAGTGACCACTTACGGGTAAAGCGATCAAGTGTTAAAGATCAGCAGGTTTTCACATTGTTGTGCAATGCAACCATCCCCTTGTTAGGAACGTTTGAAGTTTATACTGAAAGGACACTGTCTGCGACAGACACCTCATTTCAAGTTTTAATCATTCGATGGAATCAAATGACTTGTTTCCCCTTCAAAAATTAGAATGCCCTTTTTCCATTTTTATATGTGAAGAAAATTGAAGATATTTTCAAACTGGACAACTCACTTTGGCTTTTTTTACAATGGTCTTACATAGGATACGGGAAGGACGTTGGAGAATGGCTCTATTGGAGATTAAAAATGTGACAGGCGGCTATACAAGAAACCCCGTCTTGAAGGACGTTTCCTTTGAAGTCGGGGAAAATGAAATAGTGGGCCTGATTGGTCTGAACGGAGCAGGAAAGAGCACGACCATAAAGCATGTTATTGGCTTAATGGAACCGCATGAAGGCTCGATAACCATAAATGGCAAAGAATTTCTTAAAGATAAGGAAGGCTACCGAAAACAATTTACCTTTGTACCGGAAACGCCTATCCTTTATGATGAGCTTACACTCGAAGAGCATTTAAGAATTACTGCAATGGCATACGGTGTCCCGGAAAAGGAGTATAAAAAAAGACAGGAAAAGCTTCTAAAGGAATTTCGCATGGAAAAGAGATTAAAATGGTTTCCTGCACATTTTTCAAAAGGGATGAAGCAGAAGGTAATGATTATGTGCGCTTTTCTGGTTCAGCCTTCTTTATATATAGTGGATGAGCCTTTTGTTGGCCTTGATCCGCTTGGCATCCAGTCGCTTCTTGACCTAATGAAAAAAATGAAAGAAAGCGGGTCAGGGATTTTAATGTCTACTCATATCCTGGCTACAGCAGAAAGGTATTGTGACCGCTTTGTTATTTTGCATGATGGAAAAGTAAGGGCAAAAGGCACTTTGGCAGAGCTGCAGCAGCAATTTGCCATGCCGGGAGCAACTCTTGACGATTTATATATTCAGCTCACAAAGGAAGAAGACTATGTTTGATGAAAAACGTTTGTGGAAAGAGCGGTTCGGGAGAACAAGTAAAGAGCTTTCCCGCTACCTCCGCTATATTTTTAATGGCCATATTGTAATTGTCATGGTCTTCTTGCTTGGTACTGCCGCATACTATTATCAGGAGTGGCTAAAGACCCTGCCGGAACAGTTTCCTGCAGCAGCAGTGATGGCGGTTATTCTGGCCATTCTGCTTACATACAGCCCGATCTACACGTTTCTTTCAGAGGCGGACAGAGTATTCCTTCTGCCGCTTGAGGACAGGCTTTCTGGATATTTTGGACGTTCCATATTTGTCAGTTTTTTAGTGCATGCATACCTGCTTATCATGGGGCTCGGGATCTTTATGCCTATGTATGCACGTGTAAATGAAGGTGACTATAAAGCTTTTCTTCCGTATTTGGTGATTCTTCTTGCGGTAAAGGCAATCAATTTGCTAATCCGCTGGAAAATCCAGTATTATGTCGAGACGACTGTTCATTTGTTCGATACCCTTGTTCGTTATGCCATCAATGGTGTGTTGCTTTATATGCTGTTCTCGGGCGCATCCCTGATATTCATTCTTGCGGTCGGAGTGCTGCTAATCATACTGTTTATCTATTTCAGCACCAAATCAAAAGATAAAGGCCTTAAATGGGAGTTCTTAATTGACCAGGAAGAAAGAAGAATGACGTCTTTTTACCGGCTGGCCAATATGTTCACAGATGTTCCAAAGCTAAGAGACCAGGTAAAGAGAAGAAAATGGCTTGATTGGCTGCTTGCAAGCATCCCTTTTAAGCAGGATGAGACTTTCAAAAATCTTTTTGCAAGGACATTTCTCCGGTCAGGTGACTATTTTGGCCTGTTCATTCGCTTGACTATTATCGGCGGGGCAGCAATATACCTTATATCCTTTGGGTTGGGTCAAGTTTTGATGGTGCTGCTGTTTATGTACTTAACAGGTTTTCAGCTTTTGCCTCTTTGGAACCATTACCAGCATAAATTGTGGGTGTCTCTATATCCTGTTCAAGAAAGATTTAAAGAAAAATCATTTAAACAATTGCTGTCAGCCATTTTATATTTTCAGGCTTTTTTGCTGTCCCTAGCTGTTTTAGCAAAAGGAGATTGGATGGCATTCCTGGTATCGTTAGCCGCAGGCATTGTGTTTGCCTACGTATATACGCATATGTATATCCAAACGCGATTGCGTTCAGCTGACAAAAAATAAGGCTCTTTTCGTAAAGTTGGTTGCTTTTTGAAGGAAAACTTTTAACAAACTGAGTTGATTGTAGTGGAAAGCACTTGACTCCAGCTCAGAAAAGAGGGAAGTGTCAGACCCCACAGGCGAAGCCGTGGAGGCTCGCCCGCTCCCCTCGGAAAGCAAGTGTCCGGAGCGGAAATCAGCGGGCATAATTTATAAACTAAAACAACAATCTATGAGAAAAGAGCCAAAAATAAAGTGAAACTATTCCATGACGATATGCGTACTAATAGCAAACCTGACAAAAGGAAGGTATGCCTATGAAACAATATGAACTAAAAGCATATCAGGAAATCGAGGAATGGAAGAGGCAAATTTATAAACGCTCCAGTCTTTTAAATCGGATTTCAAAAAAAGCGCAAACAAAGGTGAACAGCCTTATTCCTGAAAAAGCACACAAAATCATCACGGATAGCATTAAAAATATGGTAAAGGCAACCTTAATCGGATCCAACGCAATAACCAGAAAAAAACAATCAGCAAGCAGCACATTGGCTGAAATGGATCAAAAGCTGGAAGGAAAGGTTGCGGCCTACCGCAAAACGGCTGCGGTTGAGGGAGCCGGTACAGGGGCTGGAGGCATTCTCCTCGGCCTTGCGGATTTCCCTCTGCTGTTAAGCATTAAAATGAAATTTCTTTTTGAAGCGGCCTCCATATATGGCTATGACACAGATGAGTATGAAGAACGCCTCTTTATTCTTCATATCTTTCAGCTCGCGTTTTCAAGTGATGATAAAAGGAAGGAAACATTGAAGCTGATTGAAGAATGGGAGGACCGGAAGGAAGGTTTGACAGAGTTGGATTGGAAGGTGTTTCAGCAGGAATACCGAGACTATATTGACTTTGTTAAAATGCTTCAGCTCGTCCCTGGCATAGGTGCAGCTGTTGGTGCTTATGCAAATTACAATTTGCTTGACCACCTTGGTGAAACAGCAAAAAATGCATACCGCCTAAGAATATTAAAAACAGCTCCAAGGCCTGATTAGGCTTGGTGCTGTTTATTTTTTAGAAACCTGAGGTGGATTGAGGTGTGTTTTTAATCGAGGTGCACAACTATCGGCTTAAAGGGGACCTTTATGCGCCAAAAAGGAGGCGTATGCGTCAGAAGAAAGGGTACACATAAAGACCTTCAAAAAAATCGGGCCAGCCCGCTGACCCAATTCATTCTTTCACCCTACTGGCCTATCTCAACCGAATCCTTGCTTCCCTGGAAGCTGTGATAATTTAAAGCTGCAGCACCAAGTGTTTTAGCTGCAATCAGCATGGCTTTTTCATCAATATCGAACTTTGGATGGTGATGGGGGTAATTCTCATTTGTGTTTACCGGTCTTGCTCCAGTAAAAAAGAAAGTTCCTTTCACATGCTGGAGGTAATAAGCGAAATCCTCTCCTCCCATGTCTGGGTCTGTCTCTTCAATGGTATTGATGTCATCGATTTTTTCTGCGCAGCCGACTAGATATTCTGTTTCTGCTTTATGGTTGACCACTGCAGGATAGCCTCTATGATAATTGTATACATAGGAACTGTCTGCGGTATAGCATGTTCCTTTAACAATACGCTCAATTTCTTCTTCGATGTTAGTGCGCACTTCTTCATTAAATGTTCTTACAGTGCCGATCAATTTAGCTCTATCGGCAATAACATTAAATGCATTATCCGCCATAAATGAACCGATTGTTACAACAGCTGAATCAATCGGATTTACTTTTCGGCTTACGATTTGCTGCAGGTTCACAACAAGCTGTGAAGCCGTTACAATTGCATCTTTTGTTTTATGAGGCTGTGCTCCATGCCCGCCTTTTCCTTGAACGATAATTTCAAATCGATCTGCTGCTGCCATAAATGGCCCGACACGGTATTGAATCTTTCCAGTTGGCACGGTTGCCCATAAGTGAGTGCCAAAAATAGCATCCACACCATCCAGGCATCCATCTTTAATCATCGATATGGCGCCGCCTGGTGCATATTCCTCTGCATGCTGGTGAATCATTACATATGTACCCTCTAATTCTTCACGCATTTCATGAAGAGATTTCGCCAGAACAAGCAAAGTGGCAGTGTGCCCGTCGTGTCCGCAAGCATGCATGACTCCTGGAACTGAAGATTTATATGGTACATCCTTTTCATCTTGAATTGGAAGAGCGTCAAAGTCAGCTCTTAATGCGATTGTTTTTCCAGGTTTGCTGCCATAAATCTTAGCGATTACTCCGTTCCCTCCTACATGTCCTCGGACTTCAATACCCAGCTCCTCATAATAGGTTTTGATATAATGGGCTGTCTTTTCTTCCTTGAAAGATACCTCAGGATGCTGATGAAGGTAGCGTCGAATTGAAACCATTTCATCGTAATAGCCTTCAAGTTTCTTGAATAAATTCTCGGACATGCCTCTCTCTCCCAACTGATTTAATTTTTCTATTATTATAACATTCTTTAATAAAGTAAAGGAGGAATTATCTGTTTCTGTGAATTTTGCAAAAATAAAGTTGAAAAATATTAATCATATAGGTTAGGTATTTTATGGAAGAGGCTAACGAAAGTGGAGATGAGAAAATTTAAGTGCAATGTTCTCTATAGGGGCTTATAAAAAACACTTCCCTTCTATCGGCAGGTAAGGGCATATCATTGACTAAGAAAAAGACTATCCTTCGGGGGATAGTCTGAATTTCAGCAATGGATTAAATAAGGAACATGGCTACGATGGTAGTAACAACCAATCCAATCGTTACCGGAAGAAGGTTTCTTCGTGCAAGCTCAAAGGCATCTACATTGCAAATGGCAGCGGCAGGGATTAGCGCCCATGGAACCAGTGTGCCTCCTCCAATCCAAATTGCAGCTACCTGACCAAGAGCTGTTAATGTGGCTGCACCTGTGCCAATGGCTGCAGCAAATAAATTGGCAATCGACCCCGCAAGTGAGATGCCAGAGAATCCAGATCCATCCAGGCCAGTAATTACCCCTACAGCTGTTAAAGTGATGGCACCGACCTCCTTGCTTAAAGGTACGACAGATGCAAGCCCAATACCCAGGTCGTTAACGATTCCGTGAGAGCCCTTTGGCAGATAATCTCCAATCATTTGCGTGAATCCGGAATCCCCCAAGTAGAAAAAAGCTGCAATTGGAATAACCGGTCCAAATACCCTGAACCCAAACTGAAACCCTTCAATTAAATAGCTCGTTGTTTTTTCAAGGCCTTTATTTCGATGGGCTGCCAGTGTAATGATCAGCAGGATAAAGATTGATGTCCCGCCTACTAAAGCCGTTGCATCTCCACCTTGCAAATCCAGTACAAACATGGCTGCCACATCTGCTGCAAATAAAAGAGGAATCAATAGCGCAAAAAAACGTTTCTGATTTAGTGAAAGCATTTGTGCATTGCTGCTATCAGCCTGAAGGGCACTTGGTGAATTATTAGCAATGCCCGTAGCTGCTGTCAGTTTTCCATTCTTCATATCTCTCTTGATCAAAAAGAAAGCTGTAATTGTCGTAACTGCTCCCATTACAATAACAAGCGGAACACTTGCTGAGATTACATCCCCGACTGGCAGCCCGGCTGCATCTGCAGTTAGCTTTGGTGCAGCCTGGATTATGAAGTCACCCGATAATGCAATGCCATGCCCAAATAAGTTCATAGCCATGGCAACTCCAAGCGCAGGCAGCCCCACTCGAATCGCTACAGGGAGGAGAACTGCTCCCATCAGAGCTACAGCAGGAGATGGCCAAAAGAACCAGGAAATGACCATCATTAATATTCCGATTGTCCAATAGGCCAGGGCGGGTGTACGGATAAACCTGGCAAAAGGTGAGATCATTACATCATTTATGCCGGTTGCTGTCAGGGTGCGGCTCATTGCCACAATAATGGAAATGACCAGTATAGTAGAAAGAAGTTCTGTGATAGCAAATATGAAACTTGTAAAAATGCTGCTTACCGATCCGCTTAAGGAGCCTGTCGCCGTGATGGCAATTAAAAATATCCCCGCAATGCATACCAGTGTTGTATCCCTTCTCATGACCATGAAACAGATAATAAAAAGAATAAAAAGAACATATATCCAGTGGAGCGCAGTTAATTCTACTCCCATCCTAAAATCCTCCCTTCATAATTCCTTGAGAGAAGCGCCGTTCTGGGCGAATCACCCGGTTTGGAATGTATTACAGAATATGATGGAAAAAGAAAGTTGTGATAGGGGCTGAATCAGTCTCGAGGCGGAGAGAGAAACACTCTGGGGAATGTTTCAAAGAAATGGCGGATTGATAGAATAAAGTCAAAGAAGGTTAACAGGAGAAAGTATAGATTTTAGCGAATATTAGAATTAGGAGAATAGAAGGAAGGGAACGCCAGTGAGATACAGGTCAGTCAATCAAATACTCTTCGCGGTAAGCTTATCGGCAATAGGAGTTTTGCTTCTCCTCATGAATATCGGTGTCATTTCCTTGGAAATAAAAGAGGTATTTGTCGTAATTTTTCCGTTCATTATTTTTTTACTGGGGGCTCATTCTTTTCTGTCAGCTGTATTTAAGAAAAGCCGCAGCGGATTGTTTCCAGGTATATTTCTGACTGTTTTTTCTTTTCTTTTGATCTTGGATCGCCTGGATATAATTGAATTTGGATTTGTGGACATATGGAAACTTTGGCCGCTGTTTCTTGTCTTTATAGGCATAACGATTTTATTGAAAAAGGATCGTTTTAAAGTCCATTTTGAACAGGATTTCCCGGCTTCCATATATGAAAAGGACGAAGATGCGGCAGATAGGAAAATCATTAATATTTCAAAATATGAAAGTCCTCAGCCGCTAAAGAATATAAGAGGATTTTCAATTGGGGATGTGGATTTTAAACAGCCTAATTGGTCCTTGGAACCAATGGATTTATATACTATGATTGGTGACTATTTTATTGATTTCAGCAAGGCGTTTATCCCTGAAAAAGAAACGCCGGTCATTGTGAGGGGATGGATTGGGGATGTAAAAATGATTATTCCTGAAAATATTCCTGTAATGATACACTCAAAGATCAACATTGGCGATATACGGATTTTTGACCAGAAGACCGGGGATTTAAATAGAAGCCTCCATTATAAATCTCCAGATTATGATGAAGCATCAAGAAAGCTGAAAATAGCTGTCCAGGTAAAAATAGGATCCATCAGGATCGATAAAGTATAGAGGGATATCATGAAAAAAACGGGAATCAGGTATTGGTTTGTACAAAGCTTTATCATGCTGGCGATTATCAGTTCATTGATTTTCTTTGTGGGGCTTCAAGTTTATTTATTTTATAATCCGGATGCGCCATATACGATTCAAAGCTCATTCTGGCTTTTTTTGTACTTATTATCTGTTTTGCTGCTGACAGGTGCTTACTTTGGGCTAAAAGGCAGTTACTTAATTAAAGGGCGGCTAGGAGATATTTTATTGTTTGTTTCTACTTTAAGGAGCGGCAAATATTCAGATAGATTGGAAGCATTTGAAAAAGATGAGATAGGGTTAATATCAGATGAATTAAATCAGCTGGCTCAAAATATCCAGGAGCAGGTTTTTTCCATGCAAAGGCTTGCTGATGAAAAATCTTCGCTCGCACAAACTGCCCACTCCGCAGCTGTAATGGAAGAAAGACAGCGTTTGGCAAGGGATCTTCATGACGTGGTTAGCCAGCAGCTGTTTGCCCTAAGTATGATGACCTCTGCTGCACTGAGGGTTTTTGACCTTGACAGCGAAAAGGCCAGGGAGCAGTTAATTGAAATCTCAGAGATCGCCGCCAAGGCGCAAGGTGAAATGAGGGCTCTCCTTCTTCACTTAAGGCCTATTCAGTTGAGTGATGACAGGCTTTGCGATGGAATTATTAAGTTAATACAGGAACTAAAGGCTAAAACAAACATCGATTTTCAGGCAAGCATTGATGAAATAGAAAAGCTTTCAAAAGCAGCAGAAGAGCATGTGTTCAGGATTGTCCAGGAGGCATTATCGAATGTTCTCCGCCATGCGGATGCAGGGAAAATAAAAATATCATTAACAGAGGAAGATGATTATGTTTACCTTTTTATTGCAGATAACGGAAAGGGATTTAATCCTCATAAAGAGAGAATGGCCTCATATGGGCTGAAAACGATGAGAGAACGCTGTGAGGAAGTTGGCGGGATTTTTAAAATCCGTTCCAAAGAGAATGAAGGTACTTATTTAGATATCAGAATTCCGGCAAAGGGGAGGGGTTAAGGTGATTCGGGTTGCTGTTGTCGATGATCATGAAATGGTAAGAAAGGGGATTATCTCTTACCTGGCAACTGAGGAGGGGATAAAGGTCATTGGGGAAGCATGCAGCGGCAAAGACGCTGTTCAGCTTGCCTTAAAAGAGAGACCAGACATTGTCCTGATGGATCTGCTTATGGAGAACGGAAATGGAATTGAAGCAACGAGGGAGATACTGAAAAGCTTCCCTGATTGTAAAATCATTATTATTACTAGCTATTATGATGATGAACAAGTGTTTCCTGCCATTGAAGCAGGCGCATTCAGCTACATGCTTAAAACAGCAAGTGCTGGCGAAGTTGTAGCTGCCATTAAGAAAGCAGCAATGGGAGAGCCTGAAATAGAATCCAGGGTAGCCAATAAGATGCTGAATCGCTTCCGCACACAGGAAAAAAAGCCTCATGATGATTTAACAGAAAGAGAGTTTGATGTTCTCTTGTGCATTGGTGAAGGAATGACAAATCAGGAGATCAGCGAGGAATTATTTATTGGCATTAAAACCGTGAAAACGCATGTAAGCAATATACTGAGCAAACTGGGCGTATCTGACCGGACTCAGGCGGCAGTCTATGCCAATAGAAACGGAATCATTAAGAAGCAAGCATAAAAAGGATGAGCTTTTAGGGCTCATCCTTTTTTTAATGGCTCTTTTCGTAAGGTTTGATGCTTTTTGAAGGCGAACTTAGTTTAACAAACTGAGTTGATTGTAGCGAGGGCACTTGACTCCAGCTCAGAAAAGAGGGAAATGTGAGACCCATAGGCGAAACCGAGGAGGCTCGCACCGCTCCCCGCGGAAAGCAAGTGTCCAGAGCGGAAATCAACAGGCAAAATTTATAAACTAAAACAACAATCTATGAGAAAAGAGCCTTTTAATTAAAGATTAAGAGAGTATCTATATTAATAATTATAACTGTCAGGCTCTGGTGCCGCAGGTTTTGCTTATTCATCCTCGGGAATATAATATTTTGCTGCATATGAAGGGCTCGAGAATATATGCGGCTGTTTATCGATGCCGCTTTCGGCTTCCTGTTTTACGTGTGCTTTTTCGAAAGCCTTTGAACCTTGCCAATCTCTATAGGACTTCTCATCATTCCATAGAGTAAGGATAATGTAGGTATTCGATTCGAGCGGCCGGAGGACCCGGATGGCAGCGAAACCAGGTTCGTTTTCTATTAGGCCTGCCCTGTTTTTAAAACGGTGCTCAAAAAGCGGCCTTCCTTCATCGGTAACAGGAATATTGTTCAAAACAGCAAAACCCGCGTTGTCAAAGGTTCCGGATGAATCAATTACTTCATATTTCCGCGGCTCTTTAAAAAGGGTAGCTCCCGATGTTTCATGGATTAGCAATGCTGTGTCAGGGTTCTGCATGGTGAGCATCGTTTCATTGGGGTGCTTTTCTTCAATCTTCTTTAAATATTCATAGGTTCCGCTCGTCATATAAAATTTCATCTCTTCACCTCAATAAGCTATTTTTTTATCCTATATAGGCATCTGGGCATGCCAATTATTATTTTAACATGTTATCCAACCATTCAATTATTTCCCCTTTAGGAATAGTAAAAACGTCAATTTTTTGACATTTGGCCTGCAAAACTATACAAGAGCATTGAAAAAAGGATATATTCATTAATGATAGCGTGTTTCTAATTGGTGTATATATATATTACAATAATATGCAGACAAGTCTTGAAAGGTGGAAAAAATTTAATGACTAATTCATTTAATGATACATTTCTAAGGGCGGCTAGAGGTGAGAAAACAGATCATGTCCCTGTATGGTATATGCGCCAGGCTGGCCGGTCACAGCCTGAGTACAGAGCAATTAAAGAAAAATATTCGCTGTTTGAAATTACCCATCAGCCTGAACTTTGCGCTTATGTGACTAGATTGCCTGTTGAGCAATATAACAATGATGCGGCGATTCTTTACAAAGATATTATGTCACCTCTACCTGCTATTGGAGTGGATGTTGAAATTAAGTCAGGCATTGGCCCTGTAATATCAAATCCGATCCGTTCGCTTGCCGATGTAGAAAAGCTGGGGGAAATCCACCCCGAAGAGGATGTTCCATATGTGCTTGATACTATTAAGCTTCTTACACAAGAGCAGTTAACTGTTCCTTTAATCGGTTTTGCAGGAGCCCCATTCACTCTTGCCAGCTATATGATTGAGGGCGGCCCTTCGAAAAATTACAACAAAACAAAAGCATTTATGTATGCAGAACCTAAAGCTTGGTTTGCATTAATGGATAAACTGGGTGAAATCACCATTACGTATGTAAAATCACAAATCAAGGCAGGCGCAAAAGCCATCCAAATTTTCGATTCCTGGGTTGGTGCATTGAATGTAGAAGACTATCGTTATTTTATAAAACCCGTTATGAATCGAATATTTTCTTCATTAAAAGAAGAGAATGTGCCGCTGATCATGTTTGGAGTCGGTGCAAGCCACCTGGCAATGGAATGGCATGACCTCCCTCTTGATGTAGTGGGCCTTGACTGGAGGCTTCCAATTCAGGAAGCAAGAGCCAAAGGAATAACAAAAACTGTACAAGGAAATCTGGATCCTGCTATTCTTCTAGCTCCTTGGGAAGTTATCGAAGAAAAAGCAAAAGCCATCCTGGATCAGGGCATGGCACAGCCAGGTTATATTTTCAATTTGGGGCACGGTGTCTTTCCTGAAGTAAACCCTGATACGCTAAGAAGATTAACAGCGTTTATTCATGAATACTCTGCTTCAAAACTTAGTAAGTAGCCCTTTTTTACCAGGAATGCCATTCTAAAAGGACGGATATTCCATGCAGGATTAGCGATTTCCATGAGCATTAGTTTTGGTAATCCGGCTTATTTTTGACACAATAAGGGATAGAGACTGAAGAAAATTGAGGTGGATAACATGGGTAAAAAGACACTGGGATTGCTTGTGATGGCCTATGGCACTCCTTATAATGAGGAAGACATTGAACGTTACTATACACATATCCGCAGAGGAAGAAGGCCTTCTGAGGAAATGCTTGAGGATTTAAGAAGCAGATATAAAGCAATAGGCGGAATCTCGCCGCTTGCAGAAATTACAAAAGATCAGGCCAAGAAGCTTGAGCAGCATTTGAATGAAATGCAGGATGAATATGAATTCAAACTGTATCTTGGCTTGAAGCATATCGAACCGTTTGTAGAAGATGCCGTCAAGCAAATGCATGAGGATGGGATTGAGGAGGCAGTCAGCATTGTGCTTGCTCCGCATTTCTCTACATTTAGTGTGAAGTCCTACAATGGAAGGGCCAAAGAAGAAGCTGAAAAGCTAGGCGGCCCTGTTATAAAGTCAGTTGAGAGCTGGTATAAAGAGCCAAAGTTCATTAAATACTGGGCGGATAGGGTGAAAGAAACGTTTGATCATATGTCATCTGAAGAAAAAGATTCTGCAGTTTTAATTGTTTCTGCCCACAGCTTGCCGGAAAAAATTCTGCAATCTGGAGATCCATATCCGCATCAGCTGCAGGAAACGGCTGATATGATTGCTGAGCAGGCTGGAGTCCGCGATTATGCTGTTGGCTGGCAAAGCGCCGGAAATACGCCTGAACCATGGCTCGGCCCTGATGTCCAGGATTTGACAAGAGAACTATTTGAAAAGAAAGGTTATAAGGCGTTTGTTTATACTCCTGTTGGTTTTGTATCTGACCATCTTGAAGTGCTTTATGACAATGATTATGAATGCAAAGTTGTAACAGATGAACTGGGTGCTAGCTATTACCGCCCAGAGATGCCAAATTCCAAGCCAGAATTTATTGATGCGATGTCTGATGCCATTTTTAAATTGCTGAATGAGAGCAAGTAAAAATTAAGTAAAGAAGGCGATTTGCTGTGCTGGTAGAGAAACAGAAGGTTGTAATTATCGGAGGGGGAATTACAGGTCTTACGGCAGCGTATTATTTGCAGAAGGAGTCCAAAATGAAAGGGCTGCATTTGGATGTAAAGCTTGTTGAAGCTTCCCATCGTCTGGGCGGGAAGATCCAGACGATAAGAAGAGATGGCTTTATTATTGAAAGGGGCCCTGATTCATTTCTGGCGCGCAAACAAAGTGCGTCCAAGCTTGCCAAAGAAGTAGGTATGGATAAAGAGCTTATCAGCAATACATCAGGGAAATCCTACGTACTGGCAAGGCAAAGGCTTTACCCGATGCCAGGCGGATCGATTATGGGGATTCCTACTCAAATTGCTCCTTTTATTACAACCGGATTATTCTCGCCTGCTGCAAAGGCAAGGGCAGCGGCAGACTTTGTGCTTCCGCGCTCAAATCCAGGACAGGATCAGTCACTAGGTGAATTTTTCCGCAGAAGGCTTGGCGATGAAGTGGTTGAAAATTTAATCGAACCGCTTCTCTCTGGGATTTATGCGGGTGATATCGATCAGCTAAGTTTAATGTCAACATTCCCGCAGTTTTATCAGGTGGAGCAGAAGTATAGAAGCTTAATTTTAGGAATGAAGAAAACTGCAGGCTCACAGCCTAAAAATACTGGTGGCAAAAAGAAAAAAGAAGGAATGTTCCTAACGTTTAAGTCTGGGCTTCAATCGCTTGTCGACGCTGTTGAAAAGCAGCTTGAACCTGGATCGGTTTTTAAAGGATACCGAGTGGAATCTGTCCGGAAAAAAGGCAGCGGCTATATCATCGACATGAATGGTGGAGAAAAGCTGCAGGCAGATAGCATCGTAATGGCTGCACCACATTTTGCAGTACACTCGATCTTTTCTGATTGGGGGCTATTTGGAGAATTTAAAGAAATGTTATCTACCTCTGTGGCGACTGTAGCGCTTGCTTTTCCAGAAAAGGCAGTTGAGAAGGACATGAACGGGACAGGTTTTGTCGTTTCCAGGAACAGCGACTATACTATTACCGCATGTACATGGACACATAAGAAATGGCCCCATTCTGCCCCTAAAGGAAAAATGCTGCTCCGATGTTACGTTGGAAGAGCAGGGGATGAGGCCATTGTCGATTTGTCAGATGACCAAATCATTAAAATTGTCCTGGATGATTTAAATAAAACGATGAATATCACGATGAACCCCGAATTTGCTTACGTAACAAGGTGGAAGAATTCTATGCCTCAATATACTGTGGGGCATAAAGAGCGGATCGAGAATGCAAAAAAACAGGCTGAGGAAAACCTGCCGGGTGTCTTTTTGGCGGGAAGCTCCTATGATGGTTTAGGGGTCCCTGATTGTATTGACCAGGGAGAAAAGGTGGTCAGAAGCGTTCTAGACTATTTATGTAGTATTAAGAAAGAAGCTGTCCAATTGTGACAGCTTTTTTCTTGCGCAATTAAATAATTTAAGTTGCTTTTTCAATTAATGTATGATAAATTACTTTTTGTACGAAATGACCAAAATTCTCATTTAGTCATACTTATATGAGGTGAAGAAATGTCAGTCGATCGAAAGCAGCAAATTTTAGAAGCAGCCACAAAATCTTTTTCTTTATTCGGCTATAAGGCAACAACAATGGATCAGGTTGCTAAGCTTGCTAATGTAGGAAAAGGTACCATTTATACTTTTTTCAAAAATAAAGAAGAGCTTTTCGATGAAATTATCCGTTCTCTTATTACGGAGATGAGGGCTGCAGCAGATGAAGCGATTGACCCGTCCCTCTCCTTTCATGAAAATGTTCATCGTGGACTATATAAAATATTGGAGTTTCGATTGAAGCATCAGCTTACTATTAAACTGTTCCAGGAGGAAAAAGAAATGGGAACGCCTGCTGTTTTGGAAGTAATCGGACAGCTGGAGGATGCCATTTTAAATTATTTGAAGGAAAAGGTAACCCTTGCTATCGAAAAGGGAGAAATTCGGGAATGCGATCCGGAGCTGACTGCGTTTGTTATGCTCAAGGTTTATATCGCCTTGATTTTTGATTGGGAACAGCGGCATAAACCTTTAGAGAAGGAAGAGATAGCTATGCTATTTGAACAATATATTATAAAGGGATTATCTAATTAGATAGTCCTCTATTTTTTAAGTGGATTGACTAAATGAACATTTTGGTCAATTAGTTGATTTGGAGGGGTAATCATGAAGAACAGTCTATTTAAAAAGGAATTATCAGCGGTGATTCAGAACAAAAAGCTGTTAATACCTATCATTGCAGTTTTGTTTATTCCGATTTTATATAGCGGAATGTTTCTTTGGGCATTCTGGGATCCGTATGACCACTTGGATGATTTGCCAGTTGCAATTGTTAATGAAGATAATGGTGCCATTTTTGAAGATACTGAACTGCAGCTTGGCAATGAACTTGTTGAAAAAATAAAGGAAAGTAATGATTTTGATTTCAAATTCGTTGATAAAGAAGAAGGATATAAAAATCTTAAAGAACAAAAATATTATATGCTTGTAGAAATACCTAAGGATTTCTCGGAAAATGCAACTACCCTTCTTGAGGAAAATCCTCAGAAGATGAAACTGATTTATGTTCCAAACGAAAGTTATAACTTTTTATCAGCACAAATCGGTGGTACAGCTGTAGATAAAATCAAAGCATCTTTATCCGAAAAGGTTACTGAAACATATGCAGAAACCATGTTTGAAAAGATTGGTGAGCTGGCTGATGGCATCGGCCAGGCGAGTGAAGGTGCTGAAAAAATAAGTGAAGGGGCTGCAGAACTAAAGGATGGTTCAGCAACTTTACATGAAAAGCTTGCCATTCTGGCAGATAAGTCCATTGAGTTTAACAATGGAATAAGCAGTGCCAATAAAGGTTCGCTGGAAATGGTCAAAGGTGCAAAATCTCTTTCAGAAGGTTTGGGGCAGCTGGCGGATGGACAAGCGAAACTGCAAGAGGCTTCAGGTAAGCTGGAGTCAGGAAGTGAACAATTATCGGCAGGAGTTACCCGAACAAAAGAGGGTATTGGGACAGTGAATGAAAAACTTCCATTGATCATTAATGGAACAGACCAGCTTCAGGCTGGAGCAAATTCACTATCTACATCTTTAAAACAATGGCAAACGGAAGCACAGAAAATTAGCGGTGGCACTGCCATGCTGGTACAGAAACTGCAGGGATTAATTTCACAGCTCCCTGAAGAGTCGCCGGAAAAAGCTGAGCTTCAGGCAGTCCTCAGCCAGCTGAAGGCAGGCTCAGCGCAGCTTGCAGAGTCGGCAGGTATGCTGTCTGCAGGTGGAGCAGAATTGTCCCAAAAAATGGGTGAGCTTAAGGATGGCCAGCTGCAGCTGCAGCAAGGCATAAATCAGCTTACACAGGGAACTTCAGAGCTGGAAAGCGGTTCTCAGCAGCTTGTACAGGGCCATAAAGAATTCCAGGCTGGAATGACAACGTTCGGCCAAAAGTTAGCTGAAGCAAAAACGGGAGCAGACCGGCTTGCTGGCGGAGCAGCAGATATATCAGGCGGGCTCGGACAGCTAACGCAAGGTTCAGCAGCTTTTGCGGACGGTACTAAGCAGCTTGAAAATGGTGCAGACAAAGTTGCAGAAGGAAACACTAAGATTTATGAAGGATCCTCTGATTTGGCTGATAAACTGGCTGATGGGGCTGAAAAAGCTTCTTCAGTCAATGCCAGCGATAAAACCTATAATATGATGGCTGATCCAGTGAAAGTGGCAAACGAAAAAATCACTGAAGTTCCAAACTATGGAACAGGTTTTGCTCCATATTTTCTATCTCTTGGATTATTTGTTGGAGCATTGCTGCTTTCAATTGTATTCCCGCTCCGTGAACCCGCTGGCATCCCTAGATCAGGTTTTAGCTGGTTTGCCAGCAAACTTGGTATACTTGCGGGCATAGGTATTATACAAGCTCTTATAGCAGATTTTATCCTGTTATCAGGACTTGGACTTGAAGTCCAAAGTGTACCATTGTTTTTATTATTTACTGTGTTAACAAGCGTTGTTTTTATTGCTCTTATTCAATTTCTGGTTACCATCATGGGTGACCCGGGTCGTTTTGTGGCGATCATTATTTTAATTCTGCAGCTGACGACAAGTGCTGGAACATTTCCGCTTGAATTGATCCCTGAAGCTCTTCAGCCAATTAGTGCATACTTGCCGATGACTTATTCTGTTTCAGGATTTAAGGCTGTCATATCAAGCGGAAACTTAGAATTCATGTGGGAGAATGCGATCATTTTATGTATTTTTTCAGCCATTTTCATTGCAGGAACTTTTGTATATTTTACGGCTATGCATAGAAAAAAATTTGCAGCTGTTACAGAACAGGCAAATTGATACAATAACAAAGCCAGCCCTTTCAAGGGCTGGCTTTTAGTATAGGATTCTATAAATCTGTCATTCCCATGCACTTGTCACATTTGTTTCCATAGCACTCGTGCTGCTCTTCAATTGACTTCCCACATTCTGAACATTGTTTCGCCGGCAAATTTCTGAAAAACTCCATAATGTTTTGGATCATGTTGAAGCCTCCTAATTATTTATTGTTTTCTTCTAAATAGTTTGATTATTTGTATTTATTGTATTATAACAGTTTTTATCTGTCAACATCTGTTTCAGAACAATTTTAAAAAAGTGAAAAAATAGGCATAATCGGGTATATTGGACTTAGGAAATGAAGTACCTCTTAGTATTTCGAATACTGCGCCTTGCGCTTTTTACATAGGGAGGAATTGTGATGAAATTAACAGTAATCGGCAGCTGGGGCGGTTATCCTAAAGCTGATGGGGCAAGCTCAGGCTATTTGCTGGAGCATGAAGGGTTCCATCTGCTGATTGACTGCGGCAGCGGAGTTCTGGCAAAAATGCAGAACTTTTTTCAGCCTGAGGATCTCGATGCAATGATCATTTCTCATTATCACCCAGATCATATTGCAGATATTGGGGTACTGCAGCATGCCAGGCTGATTCAGGGCTTCTTGGGTAAAAAAACAGAGACTCTTCCAATTTATGGGCATTCCTTCGATCAGAATGAATTTAAGAAACTTACATACAAGGACATTACAAAAGGGATTGCTTATAATCCTGAAGGTGTTTTGGCAGCGGGGCCATTTCAAATTCGGTTTTTAAAGACAAACCATCCTGTTCCATGCTTTGCAATGAGGATTGAAGCAGGCGGAAAAACGCTTATATATACTGCAGACACTTCTTATAAGGAAGAATTGGAGGCATTTAGTAAAGGTGCCGATTTACTCGTTTGCGAATGCAATTTTTATGGTCATCAAAACGGGAAAAATGCAGGTCATATGACGAGCCTTGATGCAGGAACATTGGCCAGCAAATCAAAGGCTAAGAATCTTTTACTGACTCATTTGCCTCACTATGGAGAGATACAAAAGCTGAAGGAAGAAGCGTCAAGTAAATACACAGGCCCTATATCAATTGCGGACTACCAGTGGTCCCACACTTTTTAAGGAGTGAAAGAATGTTATTTATCGACAACCAAGGAATAACTGATCCAAGAATCAATCTTGCTATTGAAGAATATGCGCTAAAAAACCTGGATATTGATGAAACTTATTTGCTTTTTTATATTAATGCACCTTCCATAATCATTGGGAAAAATCAAAATACAATAGAAGAGATTAATACCGGGTATGTAGAAAGCAACGGAATCCATGTGGTTAGGCGGCTATCCGGCGGGGGCGCGGTTTATCATGATCTGGGGAACTTAAATTTCAGCTTTATTACAAAGGATGATGGAGAGAGCTTCCACAACTTCCTTAAGTTTACTGAACCAGTCATTAATGCTTTAAAGAAGCTTGGTGTAAATGCCGAGCTGAGCGGGCGAAATGATCTGACAGCAGAGGGGAGAAAAATTTCAGGGAATGCCCAGTTCTCAACTAAAGGCAGAATGTTCAGCCATGGGACACTCCTGTTTGATTCAGAAATAGAGAATGTAGTTTCGGCATTAAAGGTGAGAAAAGATAAAATTGAATCAAAAGGCATTAAATCCATTCGGAGCAGGGTTGCCAACATCTCGGAATTTTTGGAAGAAAAAATCACAATTGATGAATTCCGCTTGCTGCTGCTCAAAAATATTTTTGGTGATTTAGATGAGGTTCCAGAATATAAACTGACGGACGAGGATTGGGAAAAAATTCACCAGCTTTCCAAAGAGCGCTATCAAAATTGGGACTGGAATTATGGAAAATCACCTAAATTTGATTTGCAGCATTCCCATCGCTTTCCAGTTGGACAAATAGATATCAGGTTAAATGTCACAAAAGGGAAAATCGAAAATTGCAAAATTTATGGTGATTTCTTTGGGGTTGGCGATGTAAGCGAAATTGAAAACAAGCTCAGTGGAATCCGCTATGAAAAATCAGAAATTGAAAAGGCCCTTGCTGAAGTCGATATTAAGCATTACTTTGGAAATGTGACTAAGGAAGAGTTTATTAACCTTGTTTATTAAATTGTTTAACAGAGCTAACTGAGAAAACCGGCACACAATGCCGGTTTTTATACTTATGTAAAATCAGAATGATTGGAGAAATGACATGATAAGAATTTGTGAATAATTTGCTTTCCTACTTGAATACAAAAATTTCTTTCAATATAATATATTTAGAAAATTTTTTAAATAAAAATGAATGACTATTCATTCACTGAAGGGGGATTGAAGATGAATCTAACACAGCAGCTGCATGAAACTGCGGAAAAAATGGGCAATAAACCTGCCTATTACTTTATGGACAAGTCCAGTACATATGCAGAGCTTGATGGTGCTGTTACAAAGTTTGCAGATGGACTCTCGAGGTTGGGTGTAAAAAAGGGGGACCATGTTGCCTTATTGCTGGGAAACTCCCCGCATTTTGTTATCGGTCTCCATGGTGCACTTCGGCTTGGAGCTACCGTCATTCCGATTAATCCGATTTATACGCCGGATGAAATTGGCTATATTGTCAATAACGGTGATGTCAAAGCTGTTGTTGCGCTTGATTTAATGGTGCCTCTGATTGAAAAGATGCATCACGTGCTTCCTAAAGTAGATCATTATATTATTTGTGAAACACCACAAGGCCAAGCTTCGGATCTGGATATGTCGGCGTTATCTGTTTGCTCAAAAATGAAATCGTTTACACAGCTGGTAGCTTCAGGGGATATAGGATTTCAGGGGCCCGACCTGGGTGATGAGGAAACAGCGATCATTCTATATACATCAGGTACAACCGGAAAGCCTAAAGGGGCGATGCTAACTCATAAAAACTTATACAGCAATGCAAAGGATGTCAGCGATTATCTTCGTATGAATGAAGATGATAGAGTTATCACCACACTGCCTATGTTCCATGTGTTTTGTTTAACGGTTGCTTTAAATGCACCTCTTATGAATGGGGCTACTATTCTCATAGATCCAAAATTCAGCCCAAAAGAGATTTTTAGGCTTGCCAAAAAATATGAACCTACTGTTTTTGCAGGAGTGCCGACCATGTATAATTTCCTCCTTCAATATGAAGCTGGAAATCCGGAAGATTTAAAGTCTTTGAGGCTTTGCATATCCGGAGGCGCAGCCATGCCTGTTGCGCTTCTGCATGGATTTGAGAAAAAATTCAATGTGAAGGTTTCTGAGGGCTACGGGCTGTCTGAGGCTTCCCCGGTTACTTGTTTTAACCCGCTGGACAAGCCAAGGAAACCTGGCTCGATTGGCCAGTCTATCTTAAATGTAGAAAACAAGGTAGTAAACGAACTTGGAGAGGAGGTTCCTGTAGGAGAAGTAGGAGAGCTGATCGTCCGTGGACCAAATGTGATGAAGGGCTATTATAAGCTTCCTGAAGAAACAGCAGCAGCAATCCGTGATGGCTGGCTTTACACAGGGGATTTGGCTAAAAAGGATGAGGAAGGATATTTTTATATTGTTGACCGCAAAAAAGATTTAATCTTGGTTGGAGGATACAACGTTTATCCAAGAGAAGTGGAAGAGGTTCTATATAACCATGAGGATGTTGTTGAAGTGGCAGTCCTGGGAGTGCCGGATCCAAATCTTGGTGAAGCAGTCCGATGCTATGTCGTATCGAAAAATCCTCAGCTTACAGCAGAACAGCTTCTTGCATACTGTGCTGAGCATTTAGCAAAGTATAAAGTTCCTGCCTCAATTGAATTCCTGGAGGAGCTTCCGAAAAATACAACAGGGAAGATATTGCGGAGAGCATTGAAGAATCAAGTGCTTCAAGCGAAATAACAAGGCAGAGGCAGGCATCAATGGTGTCTGCCTTTTTTCTTTTAGCTGTGTTAAAGATTAATGTTGATTGTAGCACCCTGCTGATTGGAGCGGAAGGTCCTAATTCCGCGAAAATGCTAACGCATTTTCTTACGGCGAGGAGTTCATTCGAGGAAGCTTATTCAATGTCCTGCGGGAGAAGTGTGTCAGCGGAAGACCCTAAGGTGCGAATGCAGTGAGGAGCGTCGGGCCGCCCGCTGAACGCTTGAGTCCCTCGTGCTGAAATCAACAGGCAAATTTAACAGAGGCTTTCTTTCAAGTATTGAAAGGGTTTTCAGGATGTTTATCGAATTGAAATATGGAGCAAAAACAAACGAAGGAGAGATGTACATATGAGTTCTATTGCGGTTGAAATAAAAGAACATATTGCGCTTGTGACAATTAATCGTCCTGATGCGCTGAATGCTTTTAATTATGAAACATTATCCGAGCTCCAGGCTTCGATTGAAAAATTGCGTACAAATCCGGATGTACGTGTGGTTATATTTACAGGTGCTGGTGAGAAAGCGTTTAGTGTGGGAGCTGATTTAAAAGAGCGCCGAACGTTATCGGATGAAGAGGTCCGCAGAAATATCTATAAGATCGGTGAGGTATTTTCTTTAATCGACCAGCTTCCACAGCCAACCATTGCAGCTATAAATGGCTTTGCGTTTGGGGGAGGTATGGAATTGGCGCTTTCCTGCGACTTCCGGATTGCAGTTGCAGGGACTTCCATGGGCCTTACAGAAACAAGCCTGGCGATTATACCTGGTGCAGGGGGCACACAGAGACTGCCAAGGCTGATTGGCCAGGCAAAAGCCCTTGAATTAATCTTAACCGCTAAAAGGCTTACTTCCGAGGAAGCACTTGAGTATGGAATCCTTACAAAAGTAACAGATCGTGATAATCTGTTAAACGAATGCTTGGAATTCGCCTCGCAAATGCTTGCAAACGGACCACTGGCACTGCAGCAGGCAAAGTTTGCCGTTAAGCAGGGAATGGGAGTAGATTTGCAAACCGGCCTGCAGATTGAGCGCAAAGCTTACGAAGTCATCATTCCTACTGAAGACCGGGTAGAAGCACTCGCGGCTTTCGCTGAAAAGCGAAAGCCGGATTTTAAAGGGAAATAAAAGAAAGAGGGACCTTTTGTACGAAGCCAAAACGCTTATTCCTGCAAAGTTTATTCTTGGAGCTTTCTTGGTGCGGATTGATGGAACATGGTGGACTAAGGCCAGCAGAACAGGGAAGGTTTTGTCCCCCTTTATTTTACGTCGACGGAAGAATGCGGCAGTTTTAGGAGGACACTCGCTCTTTGAAGGTCCCCAGCGCTCTGGATTCGAAGATTCAAAGTATAAACTCTAATACCCCAGAAACACGGCAGAATAATGCCGTGTTTTTCTATTAGATTATTAAATTTTTAGAAAATAATAAAAAAAGTATTGAATATAATGTATGTTACCTATATAATTTAGTGAATAAAAGCATAAAAGCATAAAAGTGATGAAGCAGAAAGATAGAGATAAGAGGGGGATCATCTAAAATGCTGGAGAAATTAAAATCAATCAAATCGATTGCAGCAGCCGGTGTAATGGGAGCGGTGCTGCTTAGCGGATGCGGCAGTGAAAGCAGTAATGGAGGTACTGGCTCTTCAGAGAGTGAAAAAGAAGATTCATATAAAGTAGGAGTTACACAGATTGTTGAACATCCTTCGTTAGATGCCGCACTTGAAGGCTTTAAAAAAGCATTGGAAGAGGAAGGGCTCGATGTCAGTTATGATGTACAGATCGCCCAAGGTGATCAAAATAACAACCAGTCCATTGCCAATAATTTTGCAGGTGATGGTGTGGATCTGATTTTTGCCAACTCGACACCAAGTGCATTAAGTGCCCTGAATGCAACGAAGGATATACCTATCGTCTTTACATCCGTAACGGATCCGGTAGGTGCACAATTAGTAAAATCAATGGAATCTCCGGATGGAAATATAACAGGGACTACAGATACTCATCCTGATGCAATACCTAACATGGTTAAGTTTATTGATGAACAGTTTGATGCCAGTACTGTTGGTGTTATCTATAATTCTGGCGAACAAAACTCAGAGGTGCAGATTGAAAAAGTTAAGGAAGCTCTTTCAGGTACTGATATGAAGCTTGCCGAAGCAACGGTGTCCAATTCCTCGGAGGTGAAACAGGCTGCGGAATCACTTGTGGGTAAAGCAGATGTCATCTATATCATTACAGATAATACAGTTGTTTCTGCTTTGGAATCCGTTATCCAGGTTTCAAATGACAATGACATCCCGCTGTTTGTAGGGGAGATTGACTCCGTAGAACGCGGCGGATTTGCAGCTTACGGATTTGACTACGAAGATATCGGCTATGAAGCAGGTGCTATGGCTGTACAAATTTTAAAAGAAGGCAAACAGCCATCTGAACTTCCTGTCCAATATCCGCAAAATTTAAAACTTGTTATTAATAAAAAGGCAGCTGAAGAAATGGGCATTGAATTAAAAGAAGAATGGAACGATCTCGCTGAGTTTGTTGAGTAATGAAAGCAACCTCGAAACAGTCTTTTAAATAAAAAGTCAGAAAGGAAGTTTATTATGCCAACAGCCATCTTTGGTTCCATTGAGGCAGGAGCGATATATGCCTTGATGGCACTGGGCGTGTACCTATCATTCAGAATATTGGATTTTCCTGACCTGACGGTTGATGGAAGTTTTGTCACTGGTGCATCTGTAGCCGCAGTAATGATTGTAGGGGGGTATCATCCATTTCTGGCTACAATCACTGCCTTGCTGGCAGGATTTGCAGCTGGCTGCCTTACAGGGCTGCTTCATACAAAGGGGAAAATAAATGCGCTTTTATCCGGAATATTAATGATGATTGCCTTGTACTCTATTAATCTGCGGATAATGGGGAAATCGAATGTTCCTCTTTTATCAGAGGAAACCGCCATGTCAAAGCTTACAGATTTTTGGCAGGGGCTTGGCATTGATCAAGCCATTCAGGGGGTTATGAGTGCTCTGGGAATGGATTTTGCCCCCAAAACTTGGGGGATTCTAATCTTAATGTTAATATTGGCACTTGCTGTAAAGGTGCTGATTGACCTCTTCCTAAAAACGGATGTGGGATTGGCTATTCGCGCGACTGGCGACAATGAGACGATGATCCGCAGCTTTTCTGCAGATACAGACCTTCTCAAGATCTTAGGATTGGGCATTTCAAATGCGCTGGTTGCTTTCTCGGGAGCATTAGTGGCCCAGTATAACGGGTTCAGTGATGTCGGCATGGGAATAGGGATGATCATTATCGGCCTTGCCTCCGTCATTATCGGTGAAGCGATATTTGGAGCAAAAACAATTGTAAGGGCCACTTTTGCCGTCATCGGAGGGGCCATTTTATATCGGATTATCGTTACGCTGGCATTAAGGGTTGAATTCCTTGAAACAGGGGATATGAAGCTGATTACAGCGGTAATCGTCATTAGTGCACTTATCCTTCCAAAGCTGATTCAGCAGCAAAAAGAAAAGCAAAGAAAGCGCCGGAGACTGCTGGAAGCAAGAAAAAATCAGGCATCTAATGCTTACGGGAAAAGTGGTGAACAGCTTGCTGCAATTAAATCAGATTCATAAAGTTTTTAACGAGGGAACTCCAGATGAAAAAATAGCACTGCATCGAATCGACCTTCAATTAAAGCCGGGCGACTTCATGACAGTAATCGGCAGCAACGGTGCGGGAAAGTCGACTCTTATGAACATGATATCCGGAAAATTAATGCCGGATATGGGGGAAGTTCTGATAGATGGTTCGGATGTTACGCTTGTGAAAGAGCATAAAAGATCTAAACTTATCGGCCGAGTTTTCCAGGATCCAATGGCAGGTACAGCACCATCGATGACGATAGAGGAGAACCTGGCAATCGCATACTCCAGAACCATGGCACGCGGTTTTCGGAAAGGCGTTTCAAAAAAAAGACGTGATTTTTTCCGAGAGAAACTAGAGATGCTGCATCTTGGACTGGAGAATAGGCTCTCAGCTAAGGTTGGACTACTATCGGGCGGTGAGCGGCAGGCCCTATCCTTATTGATGGCTACTTTTACCGAACCGAAAATATTGCTTCTGGATGAACATACAGCTGCATTGGATCCAGCACGTGCAGAACTGATTACAAGTCTGACAAAGGAAATTGTGGAAACATATAAGCTCACAACCTTGATGGTTACCCACAATATGCAGCAGGCACTTGACCTGGGAAACAGGCTGATCATGATGGATAAAGGACAAATCATTTTTGAAACAAATGAAGAGCAAAAGAAAAATCTGACTGTGGAAAAACTGCTGGAAGAATTCCAGAAAATCCGTGGCGAGAAAATGAGCAGCGACAAAGCTGTATTGATTTAAACAGCGGACCGGACAAGGCATTATGCTTTGTTCGGTTTATTTGTTATTGAGGGGGCGGGGCAGACTGGAAAAATAATTAGGAATCAGTCTCTACGAGGAATTTTTCACTGGCGCATTGAAGAGTTATGTCCATGACGCCCTTGAAGAAGGCCATATTGATGACTCTGGAGCAGAAAAAGGTCCATTACGCTCTTGATAAAGTCCATTTCAATCCCGCAAAGGGAGTGTTTTTCATTAATCACTCAAGGACTAAATTTTTAAATCAACGACCTTGATATAGCTGATTTTCTAACAAAAAGCATATCGCATGTCAGCGATATGCCCTTGATTTTTATTTTAGGTGTGTAAAAGCCCATTGCTAATTTTTGCACCCCGTTGATAGGAACGGCAGGCACGAAATCCTGGAAAAATGCTACCACATTTCCTTGCTGGCCTGCGGGAGGTGCGTGTCAAAGGAATCTCACAGGTACTCGCGCCGAGGGGCGTCGGTCCGCCCGCGCTTCACTGACAGCCGTGAAGTGATATCAATCGGCAAATATAACAGAGCAATGTTTTTTTTAAGGATAATACATAACAGCTTGATACCGGATCAATTCCTTGCCGATATTTTTATAAGTGTGGGCTTTGTTTGCAAGAAACTTTATGGAGTTGCCGGCGCTGACTGTAATTCGCTGGTCGCCAATCTCCATTTCCAAAGTACCAGACATGACAGTGATATATTCTTCAACACCTTCATTATGTTTATCGGATGTATGCTGGCAGCCTGGTTCAATTTCGACAGTGAAAATTTCAAATTTCTTGCGAGGGTCAAACGGGAACACAGGATAAACCCTGTAATTGCCCTTGATTTCCATTATTGGGGCTATAGTTTTTAATTCAATAAAATGGACATCAGAGGACTCCTCATTTATAAGTGAGGAAAAAGAGACCTGAAGACCGCTTGCGATTTTCCAAAGGGTAGTGACAGTGGGATTTGATTCTCCCCGTTCAATCTGCCCGAGCATGGCTTTGCTGACGCCAGTAATTTCTGCTGTAGCATCCAGGCTGTATCCTCTTGTTTTCCGAATATTCCTCAGGTTTTCCCCAATGCTTTTTTGAATATTCTCCATTATATCCTCCAAAATTATTGTGTAATATAACGCACATATGTATAATATGATATATTAAAACATCGATAACTTATATTATGTCTATTATAGTATATTTTTCAAAACCTATTATTATATTTTTTTAGGCGGTGAACGAAATGGCAGAAATTGCAGTCAACAAGCCTGCTGCAGAGTACAGGAAAGGATTTCAGTCCGGAATCAGCATTGCGATTGGCTATGCGCCGATTGCTTTAACCTTCGGGCTGCTGGCCAAAACAACCGGACTATCAATCGGTGAAACAGCCTTAATGAGTTTGCTTGTATTTGCTGGTGCGGCACAATATATATCATTAAGCCTTCTTTCATTAGGAACGGGGATTTTTGAAATTATCCTGACAACCTTTATCGTGAATATTAGGCATTTTTTGATGTCCACTTCACTCAATGAAAAATGGGAAGACAGCCAGACAGCCAATAAAGCCATCCTTTCTTTTGGAATTACGGATGAAACCTTTTCGGTTGCAGCTGTCCGTGATGAGAAGGTAACAAGCGGCTATATGCTTGGTCTTATCTCTATTTCCTATTCCAGCTGGGTGGTTTGCTCAGGCCTTGGCCATCTGATTGGTGCAAGCCTGCCGCAAACCCTGCAGGAAAGTATGTCTGTAGCTCTTTATGCAATGTTTGTGGGCTTGCTCGTTCCATCCATGAAAAAAAGTGCGAAAGTGGTTTTTCTGGCTGTTCTCGCTGCTTGTTTTAATACGATCTTTACTTTGACAAATGCCTTATCGACAGGCTGGGCAATCGTACTGGCAACTTTTTTATCTGCTGTCATCGTTGAATTGATTGAAAATGCAAAAAACAGGAAAAGGAGGAGTGGACATGAGTAGCCAAATTGTGTGGATGATTGCAGGCATGGCTTTGGTTACTTATATTCCCAGGCTGCTGCCTTTCGTGCTTTTTAAAGGGAAGGAACTCCCCGAATTTGTTCAGGGCATATTAAAAAATGTCCCATATGCGACTTTGGGAGCACTAATCTTTCCGGGAATCCTGTTTATTAATGAGGATATATGGTTTGGTTTGCTTGGTGCAGCTGCCGCTTTTATTGCCGCCTTTTTAGGAGCTAATGTCATTGTTGTCGTTTTAGGCTCAATCGCCGTTTTATCAGTATATTCGTTCCTGTTTTAGAAATGCTAATGATAGATTGTGTTTTAACCGGTTCAGGCTAGAGCCGGTTTTTTCAATAGAAAATTGCGAGTTGTTTTTGGCAGCCTGCGAAATAAGTTAGGCCGGTAAATGATTTTATTGCACGTTGATCTGGAATCGGAAGCCGCAGAATAAACATTTGGCCGATAAACTTGGCTGTTTGGCCGATAAAACGTTGAAATTGGCCGATAAACCAGCAGATAGGCGATGGAATCGTTGAATTCGTCCGAAACCCCAGCTGACTGGCGATTCAATCGTTGAATTCAGTCAATAAATCCAGCCTTTTGCTGTTAACTATTTATGTAAGCCCGATATCACAGCTGGTGCTTGCTGAAATGTCTGTAACAGTGGCGGAGAACCTTCCGAAGCATCGAATGAATGTCCAGCTAAAATAGTTCTAATTACAGATTTTTATACTAAACTTAATATAGAAAGGTTGTACCAAAAGGGGGGAATCGGATGGCAAGAAAATTAGGATTTTATGGGGCGTTAGCCTTTTGTTTATATGGATTGTTTTTTTATTGGTATTTATTTTATTTTGCGGATAGCAGCCTGCCATTTGAATATGAAGGTTCACGGGCTGATCCTGCTACATTCCTGAATGGCAGGGAATTGATGCTGAGCGAGGAGTACTCCAAAATAAGAAACCTGCTGTTTTTCATTTCTACACCCTTTGAATGGATTTTCTATTTATTCATACTTTTATTTGGCTTGTCAAAAGCTTTTAAAAAATGGGCGGAGCAATCAACTCCATATAAGTTTCTGCAAACAGCAATCTATCTGATCTGGCTTTCGCTGTTTGCGTTTCTGGCCACAATGCCGTTAAGCTACATCAGCTATTCTTTATCGAAAAGCTATAACATCTCGACACAAAGCTTCAGCGGGTGGATGAAGGATGAGCTCATTGATTTTTGGGTTAATTATGGAACCATGCTGCTTATTGTGACTGTATTATACTGGCTGATTAATAAGAGCAGGAAGAGATGGTGGCTTTACGCATGGCTCTTATCCATCCCTTTTACTTTATTTATGATGTTCTTGCAGCCTGTTGTCATTGACCCGCTTTATAATGAATTTTATCCTTTGAAAAATAAAGAGCTGGAAACTAAGATCCTTGAATTGGCTAACCAGGCCAATATCCCTGCTGAACATGTCTTTGAAGTCGATATGGCGGAAAAAACGAATGCATTGAACGCCTATGTAACTGGAATTGGCTCTAATTCAAGGATTGTGCTTTGGGATACAACCCTGAACAAATTAAGTGAAGACCAAATTCTGTTTATTATGGCACACGAGATGGCCCATTACGTAGAAAAGCATATCTACATCGGCATTGCGGGCTATTTGCTGCTTTCTTTGCTTGGATTATATTTAACCGCCAAGCTAATGGAAAAAGCAATTGATAAATGGGGAAGGGCTCTTAAAATTCCAGCCATAAATGACATTAGGTCACTGCCGTTATTCTTAATGATCCTCTCGATGCTTTTATTCATTTCAAACCCGCTGTCCAATTTGGTTTCGCGCTACCAGGAAACAAGGGCTGATCGGTATGCAATTGAAATGACTGAGGATTCGGACGCAGCAATTGAAACATTTCAGGAGCTGACGCGTGCTGGCTTAAGCCAGGTGAACCCTCCGCTGCTGGTAAAAATATTCCGGTACGGCCATCCAACTATGCTTGAGCGGATTACCATGCTTGAGGAATTTGAAATTGAACAGAGAAAGAAGGATAGGGAACAGTCCCGATAGGGGTTCCCGATCTACATTTAAAAGCAGGCCCATCGGGTCTGCTTTTATGCATTTTTATATGTATGTATGCTTCCTTCCGTAATAGCCGGTATCTCATTAATAAAATAAATGCCAGCAGCATCATCGATCCCATAACCAATTGAAGCATTAATTTTCTTTATTCCGGATTTTAGATTTTCTTCTTCATTCCACTGTGTAAAATGGACACTGATGGCACAATCCCTTATTAAGGCGATTCCTTTAAGGAAAAGATGCTGTTTTTTAGGAGTATCAATTGGAGGAATTATGCAATGCTCTGGAGAAATCAAAGCACCTGCCGAAAAGCCGGCTACCGGAATGCCGTCCTCATACATTTTCCGTATGCTGCTGCCAGCTGCAGTGTCCGCTATATAACTCCTGTACTTTTCTGTTTCTCCGCCTCCAATAATGATTCCTGAGCATGATTCCAACTCCTTAAGAAGGCTGATGGATGGCGACTGGGAGAGTGGAAGATAGCAGAAATTCTCAGCACCGTATTGCCTTAAAGGTCCCGTATATTTGTCCATATAGCTTAACCAGCCTTCTCTCTCTAAAAAAAGCACTGCTATTTTGTTTCCTGCTTTATGAGAGGAAAGGGCTGCAAATTTTTTTCCTAGAGTTTCTCCAAAGGGCGGGCTGCCGCCCATTAAAAATAAATGCCTGTCAATCAAAGGTGTTTCCCCTCACTTTAAAATAAAATCCCCCGCTTTGTTGGCGGGGGTCAACATCACTTTCTATGTGCCGAAACGTTTGGAAAGTTCTTTATACTGGTTCGATAAATGGATAAAGGCCGGTTTGTTTCCTTCGGCTAAGGCAGCGTCCACTTTTTTCATTAGTTTTTCCTTTTCTTTGTTCAGCAGGATCTCGGTAATCAGCATGTCAATGTAAAGGTCAAGAATATAGGATTCTTTCTGCTGCTTGCGCTTCATAGCGCTCGTTTTCATTAATTCGGTGTATGATTTTTCCTTCATGGAAATCACCCCTGATGCTTTTTAATATTATATGGAATTCGACTTAAATATTCAACCGAATTTTTTAAATTTTTAGAAAATATTTTTATGGGGGTCGAAATTGTGAACAATTTAGCAACTATTATCGAAAATTAGTAATTTTTAGATTAATTGGTGCTATGATGGAAAAGCGGCAGTATTTAAGATAAGGAGATGAAAAAATGAGAAGCCCAAATACTCAGCTAATCGAAGAATATGAAATCAATCCAAATACGATGATTATCAAGCCTCTCCCATATGGACTTAAAGTTTATTCGCAAATTTGGGAGCTTAATGAAGAATTGACTTCCCCTTTCAAACCCATCGACATTATAAAAAAAAGCTGCAGGTTTTTCGGTTCCAGCTATGAAGGCAGAAAAGAGGGTACCCGCCAATTGACCGGAATTACCCACAAGGCTCCGATTACAATTGACCCCACAAACTTCATATACTTTTTCCCGACAACGTCTCCAAGCAATTCTGAATGCATATGGATTGCACAGGACCATATTCTCTATTACAAGCGGACAGATGACGGCAGCACACATGTCGTTTTCAAAAATAAGCAAAGTTTCACAATTCCAGTTTCTTATAATACGTTCAATAATCAGCTGCTAAGGACAGCATTGCTGAAAACAACTTTAATTAGCAGGATAGAAGAGTCTGAGAGAAAAGCACTATACTTTTTAAATGCTTCGGAGAGAGCCGGGGCTTATAGTTCAAGAAGAGATTAGAAGGGATAGGCGAGAAGCATGCTGTGTTTTCATGCTTCTAATCTTTCCATGTATTTTTACAATATTAAAAGCAGGCTCTTCCCATTACAAATTTAGTGATTAATTTGCCTTTAAGTTTTTGCCTGTTCCGGACACATGCCTTTTAAACAGATAATGGGCCATTAGCTCCTGTACTCTGTTGCGGATGCGGGGGTTGAAATAGTTATGGTGCTCCTCATAGCCTTTATAGAGAAACATAAACATGGTGAATGCCTCATCCCGTTTTATTTCCTGGACTTTAAGCTGGTTTTTCTTCATATAGCGCTTTACTTCTGCAAGTTCGCTCTGTATGACCTTCATTGTTTCCTCAATTAAATCCAGATAAGGCTGTTTTAGTTTGAATGGGCTTTTATCAATAACAATCAAATCACGGTTCAGAATGGTTAATACCATCGGCAAATAGATCGCCTGTTCCATTACATTTCGGTCTTCCTCAGGAATTCTTGTCATATTCTTTCTACTCCCTTAATCAAATGTTGCAATGCGCGGCTGAGCAGGTTTAATATATTTTTATAGAACAAATGTTCTTATTTGATTTTACAAAGGAAAAGTTCTTCTTGCAAGAGCCTTTAATTGTCGAATATTTACCATTATTTATCCCCATCCTTTCCATTTTGCCAAAAAAAGTTTCAGTTTTATCCAGATTGAGAAGGGATTTTATTTCTGATGTCGAAATAAGTAGAACAGCCTAGGTAGGAAGGATGAAAGCAATGACCCAAAAGAGAACAGTAATGCCAGAAGATCTTTATATATTAAAATCTGTAGCTGATCCGCAGCTATCCTCAAATGGCACCGATTTGGCATATGTGGAAACAAGAATGCTTGAAGAAAAGAACACATACAGCTCGAATTTGTTTTATATAAATACCAGTGAAGAAAATAACGCTGTACAGTGGACCTATGGCGAACATCGCAATCATTCCCCGCGGTGGTCTCCGGATGGGGAGGCCCTTGCTTTTGTTTCTGACAGAGGAGGCAAGCCGCAAATTTACATTATAAGAAAAACAGGCGGTGAAGCACGGCAGCTCACACATTGTGCAAATGGGGCTTCGAATCCGGTTTGGGCACCGGACGGAAAGAAAATTGCCTTCAATAGTTCTTTGAAGCCTGAAGAAGGAGCAGGAACGACGGAAATTAAGGAAAAGAAAGATGAAAAACCTGTTCCGCTTGAGATTGATAAAATGAAACATAAGTCAGATGCCCAGGGATTCTGGAGCGGCAGATACAGCCAGGTGGCAGCAGTGGATGTTGATACCGGCGAGATTGAGCAGCTTACTTCAGGTGAGCATGACTATGAACTGCAAAGCTGGTCCCCGGATGGAAAATGGATCGCAGTTACAGCTGATTTAAGCGAAGATAGAGATTTCTCTTTCCTTAGCGATGTTTATCTCATTAATCCGGAAACAAGAGAAATGAAGAAGGTGACTAACGGCAATGGCTATTTTGGCAGTGTAACATGGTCACCAGATGGAAAGCACTTAGGAATGTTTGGACATGAAAGAGAATACGAAAATGCCACGCTTACAAAAGTTTGGGTCTATAGCTTTGAAGCTGAAAACATGCAGTGCCTGACTGCGGAATCCGATATCTTAGCTGGCGATTATGCCATCGGAGATTTCCAGCAGGGTGTAGTAACACCCGGAATCCTTTGGGCTCGGGACAGCAAAAGTTTTTATTTCCTTGCAACAGATCATGGCAATACAGTTGTTTATTATGGGTCTTTGGATGGCGAGCTGTACCCTGCATTGCTGGATCAGCAGCATGTATATGGGCTGACTACAGGCGGAAACATAAATAAAGCAGTTGTAGCCATCAGCAAGACGTCATACCCTGGAGATTTATTTTTGCTGGACGTTCCAGCAGGGGAACTAAAGCAGCTGACGAATGTAAATGAAGAGTTTTTGAGCAAAGTAGCCCTTGCAGATGCTGAGCCAATCCAGTTCAAATCCGCAGATGATTGGGACCTGCATGGCTGGATTATAAAACCAGCAGGTCTGCAGGAGGGAGATAAAGTTCCGCTTGTTGTGGAAATTCACGGTGGGCCTCATGCGATGTATGCCAATTCTTATTTTCATGAATTCCAATGTCTTGCAGCTAAAGGCTATGCCGTTTTATTTATCAATCCGAGAGGAAGCCATGGATACGGCCAGCATTTTGTTGATGCTGTCAGAGGAGATTACGGCGGCAAGGATTATGAAGATATAATGGATGCAGTCGATTATGCGCTGGCAAGCTTTGACTTTATCGACAAGGACAGGCTTGGTGTGACAGGCGGAAGCTATGGCGGCTTCATGACAAACTGGATTATCGGACATACAAACCGTTTCAAGGCTGCAGTTACACAGCGCTCCATCTCCAATTGGATCAGTTTCTATGGTGTAAGTGATATCGGCTATTACTTTACTGACTGGCAAATACAAGCTGATTTGAATGAGATAGAAAAGCTGTGGAAGCATTCTCCGCTTGCTTACGTGAATGAAATAAATACTCCATTGCTTATTCTTCATAGCGAAAAGGATTACCGCTGTCCAATTGAACAGGCTGAGCAGTTGTTTATTGCTTTAAAACATTGCAAGAAAACAGCCAAATTTGTCCGTTTCCCTGAATCAAATCATGAACTTTCAAGGAGCGGAAAGCCGAATTTAAGAATCAGCCGCCTGAATTATATTGAAGGCTGGTTCGGCCAATATCTATAAAAATTGCCGCAGGCCTTTGGGTTTGCGGTTTTTTTTAGACTTTTTCCGGAAATGATTTGAACCGGTTAAACGGAATTCAAATTTGTCAATCAACACTTGATATTGCAACAAAAATACCGATATATTAATGGAAATCAAACTTTATCAGTTACCCTGTACAGGTGCAAAAAATTCAACCCAAAAGCTTCCGATAGCAAAATAAATTGCAAAGAAACTAATTCACCTGCAAAATATAAAGGTATACAGGATATACCAGCATCGATATCGAAACTTTTTTATAGAAACATCAGTCAAATATATCTGAAGGTCCGTTAAGTATCTTCAAATCACACCCTGCCTAAACAGCAGGAAAATTATTTTGCTGCAAAGAAAGGACTTATGATTATGAGATCAGATAGGCATGAATATAAAAAGCAAAAAAAGAAAAGAGGATGGAAATCAGTTTTATTTATTCTGTTTCTATTGTTTGCTGGTACGCTTGGTTATTCTTATTACCAATTTAAGCAAGGGGTGTCCCAAACAAAAGGTGAAGCAAATATAGAAACAGAAGAATTTGAATTTAACGGTGAGAAAGACAAGTATGGCGGTACGAATATCCTGATTCTTGGAAGTGACTCAAGGGGAGAAGAGCAATCAAGGGCAGATACAATTATGGTTGCCCAGTACCATCCTGATAAGGGTACTTATAAACTTATTTCTTTTATGAGAGATATGTATGTAGACATTCCTGGACACGGACAAAATAGAATAAATGCAGCGCTTGCTTATGGGGGGCCTGAGCTATTAAGACAGACAATCAAGGAAAACTTTGATATCGATATAAAATATTATTCAATTGTTGACTTTGAGGGATTTGTCCATTTGATCGATGAAGCTTTCCCAAGAGGGGTAGAAATTGATGTAGAAAAAAGAATGTCGGCCAATATTGGTGTTACTCTAGAGCCGGGACTGCAGCGTCTCGATGGAGAGCATCTCCTTGGGTATGTTCGATTTAGGCAAGATGCAGTCGGCGATTTTGGAAGGGTAGAGCGCCAGCAAAAGGTAATGAAAGAAGTGGCAAGCCAGTTGACAAGCTTTCAGACCATTACAAAGCTCCCAAAATTAATTGGAGTGGTTACACCTTTTGTTAATACAAATATGGATACGGGAGATATCTTGTATATTGGGAAAGACTTTATAAGTGAAGATAGCAGGAATGTTGAGACTCTCCGTGTACCTGTTGATGGAACATTTGAAAATCAGAGAATTAATGGGGCAGCTGTTTTGGGAATTAATAAAGAGGCAAATAAAGAAGCAATACATGAGTTTCTATCAAAATAATTTTAATAAGAAGGTTTGAAGCACTCATTTTTACTGATTAGGTGTACAATAAAAGGGGAAGTGGTAAAACTGGGAGAGTTGCCCTTTTATGAAAAGTTAATGGAGCTCTAAACGATAAAGAAATGTTTGCTGCATATGAACAAGGAGATACTAAATGGATTTTGAACTGTTCAAAGATTGGTTTACATTGGAAAATATAATGGATTTGATTCAGGAATATCGTTCTTTTGGACCGCTGCCTGGTATCCTGCTTCCCTTGCTAGAAGCATTCCTACCTTTTCTGCCCTTGTTTTTATTTGTTATGGCAAATGCTAGTGCATTTGGACTCTGGCTTGGATTTTTATATTCCTGGCTGGGTGCGGTCGCGGGGGCATTAATTGTGTTCTTGCTGGTAAGGAGATACGGACAGAAAAGAATACTGAGGTTTTTGAAAAAGCATAAGCAGGTTCAGAAGCTAATGAAATGGGTGGAGAAGCATGGATTTGGCCCCTTGTTCATTCTGCTGTGTTTTCCTTTTACTCCATCGGCTGTTGTCAACATTGTGGCGGGGCTTTCAAACATCAGCATAGCTCAATATATGCTGGCTGTCCTGACAGGCAAAATAGTGATGATTTTCACTATTAGTTTTGTTGGCTATGACATAAGATCATTAATTACGCAGCCTATACGGACAGCGATTGTCGCACTGGTGATTTTCATTCTATGGTATGTCGGCAAAATCATTGAAATAAAGATGAATATGAGCGTAGAAAAAGATCGCACAAAAAAACAATAACAATTGCATAAAGCGCTGGGGGAGATGAAGTGTGAAGGAAGAATTGAAAAAAGAAGGAGCAGAATGGCTAAAGGCCTTTGCTATTGGCATTATAATCTTTGCTTTTATAAGGACTTTTTTCTTCTCCAATTATGTCGTTGAAGGTGAATCCATGATGCCAACCCTTCAGGATGGCAATAAATTGATTGTTAATAAAATTGGCTATCAGGTCAGCGATTTGGAGCGTTTTGACGTAATTGTTTTCCACCATAATGATAAAGAAGACTTTGTAAAAAGAATTATTGGGCTTCCAGGAGATAAAATTGAATACCGCAATGACGAATTGTATATAAACGGCAAAAAAGTGGATGAGCCATACTTGGAAAAATATCGTAAAGATACACCTGCAGGAAGACTTACGGGGGATTTTACGCTGCAGGAAATGACAGGTGTGGATAAAGTACCGGAGGGAAAGCTGTTTGTGATGGGAGATAACCGCCTGGGAAGCTGGGACAGCCGCCACTTTGGGTTTATTTCGGCAGATCAGGTTGTCGGAAAAGTAAACTTGCGCTATTGGCCGCTGGATGAAATGGATGCTTCTTTTTAATTGAAAATAAACATTCTTGGGGAAAGGTATGAGTTAAGATACTTGTAATATATCCGAGGCCATGTCAATTGGAAAAGAGTTACTTTTTTCTGCGGTGAAAGAACATAGACCCCTGACGGAAAATAACTATGAAATGACAAAGGGAGCAGCTCATTTAAGCTGCTCCCTTTTAATATGCAAATAGATTTAAATTACATGTACATTAGGATTCTCCTTGTATTCAGGCTCACAATTCACACATACATTTTCTTCATAATCTGTAGTATTAACATCTTCCCGATTGTATTCGATTCCGCAAAGGGAGCAGACGGCCATTTCATCTTCTTCCATTTCTTCCGGTGTGACAGATATAGGATCATTTATTTTAATCGGTTCTACTGAAATCCCGCGCGTGTTAGCCATCTCTGTATTTAAATAGTCCCGCGCTGATTCTTCACTTTCCCAAAATCCCAGGTCCCATAACAGCTCCTTTGCATCCCCATTCTGAGCCATTAAGCCATAAACAATTTTCATCATGATTACTCCTTTCAAATTGCCGTCATTTGTTTTATATTTCATAGCCTTTTTTAGCGGATATTAAACCGTTTCAAAAAATTGTTAGTCTTCTAGTTTTTTCTCCTTTTATGATTCAATCCTAAAATATCAAGATAAGAAAAAAATTGTTTATGATCTTAGCCGCTTGCAGCGAGGTAATCAGCGAAAATGGTGATGCCAAAGCTTAATAGCAGGGACCTGTTAAGGAGTCGGATGTCCCTAAGCAAATAGCAGAAGAAATTGTCAGGGACATAGGAGAAAATGCAAGCATTGTCGAATTAAAGGATTGTGGACATTAACCGCCAATTGATTTGGATTTAGCTGCTTCATGTGATGTCAGAATGTTTAAATTAATGTAATGGGGGTGCAACAGATGAGGCTTAAAGATAAAGTCGCAATTATTACCGGTGCTGCCAACGGAATTGGCCTTGCAGCCGCAGAAAAGTTTGCCAGTGAAGGAGCTTTAGTGGCAATGGGTGATTACGATGCCGACCTTGGAGTAACAAGGGCAAAAGAGCTTAAAGAAAAAGGACTTAATGTGGAGTTTCTCCAAGTAAATGTAGCAGACCGGAATAGCATTGACAAAATGGCTGGCGCTGTAAAAGCGGTTTTTGGAAAAATTGATATTTTAGTAAATAACGCGGGAATTACAAGAGATGGGATGCTTTCAAAACTTTCCGCAGTAGATTTTCAGTCAGTTTTGGATGTGAATCTATCCGGAGTATTTCACTGCACACAAGCAGTTCTGCCAGCTATGCTTGAACAGGGAAGCGGAAAAATTATCAATACATCCTCCGTTTCTGGCGTCTATGGGAATATTGGCCAAACCAACTATGCTGCTGCAAAAGCCGGGGTAGTAGGGATGACCAAAACATGGGCTAAGGAATTGGGCAGGAAGGGAATCAACGTGAATGCGGTTGCTCCTGGTTTTATTGCAACTGGGATGACAGCGAAGGTTCCTGAAAAGGTCATCGGACAAATGAAAGGGATGGTCCCGCTTGGCAGGCTTGGAAATCCTGAGGATATAGCCAACGCATATTTATTCCTCGCTTCCAAAGAATCTGATTATGTGAACGGAACCGTTCTCCATGTAGATGGAGGAATCATGATGTAGTGTCTATGTTTTGAGCGTTTGCTCGGAATATGGATAAGGCAATTGAATGAGGATGAGAAAACAATGAGAAATGTGGATGAGGTAAAGAAAAGAAGAAGAGATGAAGGTTCAAAAGTAGGAGTGGACACATGCAAAACCCAGTAAAAAATAAGGTGGGCGCTATTTTTATCCATGTAAAAGATATGAACAGAGCGATTGATTTCTATTCGAAGTTGTTGGGACTTCCGAGGAAGGAGACAGCCCATGAAGGGACTATATATGATTTAACTGTATCAGGAGGTTCAGGCATAATTCTGGATGCGAATAAGGGGGGAGTATCCAAGCAGGATGCAAAGCCTCTATTCTTTTTTGATACAAATGATATCTATAAGTCCTATGAACATGTCAAGTCAATAAAAGCAGAAATTTTCAGCAAGATAGAGGAGCACGGAGACATTTCCTTTTTTAACTTCCGTGACAGTGAAGGCAATCTGTTAATGGTTTGCGAGGATAAGAGAAAAATATAATGCCAAATAAGCTTCAAATCCTGCCAATTCCATTATTGGCGGGACTTTCCGCCTATTTATAGGCGGGCATAGTTTAAAAAAGGGAACAGAAGCAATGAATACGCGAAAGCAGGATTCCACCCTCTGATGAAGAATTTATTGTTTCGGAGGGGGGATGAACATGCTCAGCGGAAGCTTGCTATCCGGTAAAAAAAAATTGCATTGGGTGCTTTTAGAGAAGAAGATATAAAAACGATCATCCAGTGGCATACAGATGAGATAGTCATGCGCAATCTGGATGCGTTGCCCGTAAAACCGAAGCAGGAAAAGGAAATTAAAAAGTGGCTTGAAGAATCTTCACAAGACACTTTCAGGTTCGCGGTCCGGCTCAATGATACAAAAGAACTCATAGGGTATGCCGAGTTAAACGGGATTCTCTGGCCTCACCGAACCAGCTGGATTACCATTGCCATTGCAGAGGAGTCGAAATGGGGAAGGGGATATGGAAAAGAAGCCATCCAGTGTCTTATTTGCTATGCTTTTATGGAGCTGAATCTGCATAAGCTGCAGCTTACCGTTTTTTCGTATAATACCAGAGCAGTGTCCATTTATGAAAGTCTTGGATTTAAAAGGGAAGGCAGCTTTAGAGAGTTTCTTGAACGTGATGGAAGACGGCATGACATGTATTTATACGGGCTGCTAAAAAGGGAATGGAAGATGTAAAAAGCGCGGCTAAGAACCGCGCTTTTATTATTCTGACTGTATGGAAAGAGAAATCCCTTTTGTTAAAAAATGCCCCAGAACCATATTCATCAGGAAAAAGGCGAGCAGCAACTGCAATATATAATCATATTGGAGAACAATCACAACAGGCGGGGCAAGACTTGCACCGGATAAGAGAATAAATGAATAGAGGGAAAGTGCTTTGGCACGATCTGCCCCGGCAATCATGCCAATAAGTGTAATGACAGTAGGAACAAGAAGCGAGATGGAGGCTACAAATAAGATGGAAAATACCATCAAAGCAGACGTGCTGCTGAAAACTGCCATATTAATAATGCTGATTATTCCTAATATCAAACCGATTTTCATAGTTGCATAAATGCCGATTCTCTCAATTAACCTTCCCGTAAATAGTGACAGAACCGCCCCAACTAATCCAACCGCTCTTAAAATAAATAATTCTTCTCTGCTTCCCTGAAAAACCCTTCCTATCGCATCATACAACGCAACAAAAGAAAACAGTAATGTAAATGTAATAGCGTAGCATCTAAGGAGGCTGCTGTTTTTTAATAATTTTTTCATAACGAAAATAACGGAGTCCTTTGATTTAGATGGAAGAGTAGTGCCGGGCAAAATTTTGTAAGATAAAAGGGAGAGTACAAAGTAACAAAATGCAAAGAAATAAAATGCATAGCTCCACTGAAAGTAAAAGGAGATGGTTGAGCTGATCAGCTGTCCGAGAATACCTGCCACAAGAAATCCTGTATTGATAAAAACGAGGATCAGTGTGCGGCTCTTCGGAGAAAACAGATCAAAGGTATAAGCAAAAGCAACCGGTGCGAAGCTTCCCAGTGTAAGCCCCTGAATAGACCTTGTAAGGTAAAGAGCCTCAATACTTGCAGAAAACCCGACCGCAAGTGTAGACAATGCCGATGCAAACAGTCCTATTATGATAATTTTCCTTCTGCCGAATATATCAGATGCAGGGCCAAAAAACAGAAGGCCAGCCGCATAAAAAAACGCAAATAGGCTGCCGCCCCCGGCAATATAATTTTCATTCACGTTAAAGGAGTCTGCAATGTCCCCATAAATGGGAATGAGTGTATAAATATTGCTGGCAACAAAAATGCCTATTACAGTCAAAATGACAGATGTTGCCAGCAGAACTGGTTTTGAAACCATCTATATCACCTGCCACCATAATCTATGCATGAAAGACAGAGTATGAAAGTTGTTTATTTCCACAATTTCGAAAGACCCCATACGAAAAATTGAACTGCTTATATGATAAAATAATTATAGAGAATATAGATACAAACTTATTTACTGCTAGTCATCAAGTTTGCCGGCAGGCGGGTTTCAATAAGCATCTGCGCTTTTCTATTAATTTGAAAAAATATAAATTCTTAATTTAGATAACCGTCTAGCTCCCTTCGAGGTCATAAGCCAGTCCTCTCAGAAAGGTAAAACACTTTTCGTGAGGCTCGTCTTATGCTCTCAAGTCCTGCAGGACAAGAATGCCTTTTTCCAGCATAGTCACCGCACAATCAAAAGTGATAACTTTTGGGGGAAGCGGGTCATGCAGCGTCTGCCACAGCGTCTGCATTTTGAATGACCAAGGCGCTTCCGCTTTTCTTTTAAGGAGGAAAAACATGACCGTACGTTTATTGATAGGCCGTTCCGGAAGCGGCAAAACGGAATATTGCCTAAATGAAATCCGCGATGAACTGCGGTTCAGTCCGGATGGCGATCCGATTATCTACTTAGTTCCGGAACAGATGACGTTTCTATCAGAATATAAATTAATAACAACACCAGGATTGGGCGGAATGGTCCGCAGCCAGGTGTATTCTTTTACGCGCCTTGCCTGGAGAATTCTTCAGGAAACCGGGGGCATGAGCAGATACCATCTTAATAGTGTAGGCATCAGCATGCTTATCCGCAAAATTATTGAAGATAAAAAGGATGAGCTAAAGCTTTTCCAGCGTGCTGCTGATAAAAATGGTTTTATTCAGCAAATTGAACAAATGATGACAGAATTCAAACGTTATTGTGTCAACCCCAACGAACTGGCAGAAAGGCAAAATCAGCTTGCAGCGGGCGGAAAATCCAGCAAAGCATTGCAGGACAAGCTTCATGACCTTGAATTAATCTTTAAAAACTTTGAAGAATCCCTTTTCGGAAAATATACAGATTCTGAGGATTATTTCCGTTTGCTTACGGAAAAAGCTTCTCAATCACAGTATTTAAAAAATGCAGAGGTGTATATAGACGGCTTTTACAGTTTTACACCCCAGGAGTATATGATTGTTGAGCAGCTGTTGAAGCTGTGCAAAAAGGTAACGGTTACTCTAACACTCGATCAGCCATTTAAGCAAAGTGCTCCAGATGATCTCCATTTATTCAGAATGTCGGGAGAGAATTATCAGACAATCTATGAATTGGCTTCCCGCAACGGGGTGGATGTTAAAGAGATTATGCTTGCCGATCAAAAAAGATGGGCTGCTCCTTCCTTAAGGCATCTTGAAGCCCATTTTGACAGCAGGCCAGCTTTAGCTTTTTCAGGAGAAGCAGATATTCATATTGGACAGGCTGTCAATAGGAGAGCTGAGATAGAAGGGATCGCCCGAAAGATAAACCAGCTTATCCGAAATGAGGGCTATCGCTATAGAGATATTGCTGTCCTTGCAAGAAACGGACAGGATTATCATGACTTGATCGAAACAGTGTTCCGTGATTATGATATTCCTTATTTTATTGACCAAAAAAGGACCATGCTCAATCACCCTCTTGTGGAGTTAATACGCTCGACATTGGAAATCATCAATGGGAATTGGCGGTATGAACCGATCTTTAGAGCGATTAAGACTGAGCTGATTTTTCCGTCCAAGTTAAATCCCCAAAGGCTGCGCGAGCAGATGGACAGACTTGAAAACTATTGTTTAGCGTATGGGCTCCAAGGGGATAAGTGGACGAATAAGAAAAGATGGGTTTATAGAAGGATCAGAGGGCTTGAGTTTGAAGCTGTAGCCCAGACAGATGCAGAGAGGAAAATGGAAGATGAATTAAACGATCTTCGTGAAATGATTACAGGCCCTATTTTAAGGCTGACCCGCCGCCTTAAAAAGGCAGATAGCGGCCGGAAATTTTGTGAAGCGCTATTTTTATATCTGGAAGAACTTGATGTTCCTTTAAAGCTTGAGCAGTGGAAAACGGCTGAGGAGGAAAAAGGGAATCTCGTTAAGTCAAGGGAACACAGCCAAGCCTGGAACGCCATTATGGAGCTTCTCGATCAATACGTAGAAATGCTGGGTGAGGAAGAAGTTACACTCAAGCGTTTTGCTTCGATCCTTGAGGCCGGCATGGAATCACTGCGGTTTACACTTGTTCCTCCTGCCATTGATCAGGTAATGGCAGCGGATTTAGAGAGATCCCGATTAACTGACATTAAAGCTGCTTTTGTCATTGGACTTAATGAAGGAGTGCTTCCTGCCAAATTTACAGAAGATGGGGTGCTGGCAGATGAAGACAGGGAAATCCTCCAGGCTAATGGGATGAAGCTAGCCCCTGGAAGCCGCACTCGGCTTCTAGATGAGGAATTTTTAGCCTATAAAGCTTTTGTGACTCCGTCTCATAAGCTTTTTATCAGCTATCCGCTCGCAAATGAAGAAGGCAAAGCGCTAATGCCATCACCTTTTATTAAAAGAATGGGAGATTTATTCCCGGCGTGCAGGCATCATGCCTTTATGGCGGATCCGGCCGAATTGCCTGAAGCTGAACAGCTAGAATATGCGGATAATCTGAATACAGCACTCTCTTATCTGACTTCCCAGCTGCAGCTAAAAAAGCGAAACTATCCAATCTATGACTTGTGGTGGGATGTTTATAATTTTTATTTAAAAAATGATAAATGGAGAAGGCCTGCATTAAGGGTTCTTTCCAGCTTGAATTATGAAAATCGCACACAGAAGCTTGGAGAAGATATCAGTAAAGAGCTATATGGCGACCATATCCAGGCAAGTGTTTCCAGAATGGAATTATTCCACAGCTGTCCATTTTCCCATTTCGCACAGCACGGACTGAAGCTGCGGGAAAGACAGGTATACCGGCTGGAGGCGCCGGATATCGGCGACCTGTTCCATGCAGCATTGAAATATATCGCTGAAACTGTTATGACCCAAAGGCTTTCATGGACGGATATGACGAGGGAGCAGTGTGAAATACTTGCGAAAGAAGCCGTTGAAATGCTTGCTCCTAAGCTGCAAAATGAAATTCTCTTAAGTTCAAATAGGCATCACTATATTAAGAGAAAGCTAGAACAAATAATCAGCCGTGCATCTTTTGTCATTAGTGAGCATGCCAAATCCAGCGGATTCTCGCCAGTTGGGCTTGAACTTGGTTTTGGCCCGAAAGGAGAATTGCCTTCACTCATATTCCCGCTTAAAAATGGGACAAAAATGGAACTTGTGGGCAGAATCGACAGGGTGGATAAAGCACAGGATACCAGCGGAACATTTTTGCGCGTCATTGATTATAAATCCAGCTCCAAAGACTTAAACGTTAGTGAAGTATATTATGGCATAGCTCTGCAAATGCTTACTTATCTTGATATTATCATTGCCCATTCCAATGCATTAATTGGAACGGAAGCAGATCCAGCAGGAGTCTTGTATTTCCATGTCCATAACCCGATTGTAAGTACATCAAAAATGCTGACACTTGAGGATATTGAACAGGAGCTCTATAAGAAATTCAAAATGAATGGTCTTATGCTAGGGGATGAAAATGTTATCAAGTTAATGGATCAGACTCTTGAATCGGGGGATTCATCCATCATTTCCGCTGGCTTCAAAAAAGACGGCACCCTTTCAAAACGTTCCAAAGTGGCCAGCAAGCAAGAGTTTGACTATCTTCGGCGCTATGTCAGGAAAATGTATAGGAATACCGGCAACAGCATAACAGAGGGGAATGTCGATATTGCCCCATATAAAATGAAAGAAAAAACACCATGCACTTTTTGTGCGTATAAATCTGTCTGCCAATTCGACGAATCGCTTGAAACAAATGATTACAGGCTTTTTATTCCTAAGACTAAGGACGATGTTATGGAAAACATCAAGAAGGAGGTGGAGGAAGATGAAAATGACCATACCGCCTAAGCCGGCAGATGCAACTTGGACAGATGATCAATGGAAGGCGATTATGTCCAAAGGCCAGGATATTCTGGTTGCTGCAGCAGCAGGATCCGGAAAAACGGCTGTTCTTGTTGAAAGAATCATTAATAAAATTATCGCGGAAGAAGATCCTATCAGTGTCGATGAACTCCTTGTGGTAACCTTTACAAATGCCTCAGCGGCTGAAATGAGGCACAGGATTGGAGAGGCACTTGAAAAAGCGATAAATGCCAATCCAAAGTCTGCCCACCTCAGAAAGCAGATAAGCCTGCTAAATAAGGCATCCATCTCTACCTTGCACTCATTTTGTTTGGAGATGATCCGGAAATATTACTATATGACCGATATTGATCCAGGCTTTCGGATTGCTGATGAAACGGAAGCACAGCTGTTAAGGGATGAAGTATTAGAGGAGCTTTTTGAAGAAGAATACGGAAAAGAAGGCAATGGTGCATTTTTTGCACTAGTGGATACTTTTACAAATGACAGAAGCGATACAGCCCTTCAGGATATAATCAGGGACTTATACGATTTTGCCCGTTCTAATCCATTTCCAGATCAATATCTTGACTCGATTGTTGAGATGTATAATGTGGACGGCAATACAAGGCTTGAACAGCTGCCATTTGTCCGATCCCTTTTGAATGACGTTGACCTTCAATTGAAAGGAGCTCAGCAGCTGCTGGAGTATGGCCTCGAATTGACTAAGCTGCCAGGAGGACCTGCCCCGAGGGCTGAAAACTTTATTGCAGATTTACATGTAGTTCATACACTTATTGAAGCCAAAGACGATTCATGGTCAACACTTTATGAAGCTATGCAATCCTGGTCATTCGGAAGAGCAAAGACGTGCAAAGGCGATGATTATGATCCGGTTTTAATAGAAAAAGCTAAAAAGCTGAGGGATCAGGCAAAGAAGATTATTTCAGATCTGCAGGAGGAACTGTTCGGACGCAGGCCTGAAAGCTTCATTCGGGACATGGCGGAAATAAAGCCGCATATTGAAACTTTGGTTTTGTTAGTGAAGGATTTTTCCGTTCGTTACGGAAAGGTGAAGACGGAAAGGGGCCTTGTTGATTTCGCTGATCTTGAGCATTATTGTCTGGAGATTCTTTCCTCTGCAGATGCTGCCGGAAAGCTTCTGCCATCAGAGGCCGCTCTTGCCTGCCGGAACCAGTTTAAAGAGGTTCTGGTGGATGAGTATCAGGATACCAACATGGTGCAGGAAGCCATTTTACAATTAGTAACAGCAGATTCCGAAGAAAGCGGAAATCTTTTTATGGTTGGAGATGTCAAGCAGTCTATTTACCGTTTCCGTCTGGCAGAACCTAATCTGTTTTTGGGAAAATACACACGATTTGACCAGAACGGCGAAGGAACAGGTCTTAGGATTGATCTTGCACGCAATTTCAGAAGCCGGAAAGAAGTGCTGCATGGCACCAACTATATTTTTAAGCAAATCATGGGTGTATCCGTTGGAGAAATTGAATATGATGAAGCGGCCGAGCTGGTAAAAGGCGCTCCCTATTCAGAGGACCAAGAACATCCAGTAGAATTGGCTATTATTGATCTAGAGGGAAATGAAAAGAACGAACCGCAGCCTGAAGCAATGGAAGATGCTTTCGACAGTGAAGATCTGGCGCAATCACAGCTTGAAGCGAGGTATATGGCGGCAAAAATAAAAGAAATGATCCGGGATCGCAAAGAAGTGTTCAATCCGAAAACCCAGTCCGGCCGTCCTGCTATGTACAGGGATATGGTGATTCTGCTTCGCTCCATGACATGGGCTCCGCAGATTATGGAAGAATTCAAGCAGCAGGGAATTCCTGTCTATGCCAATCTTTCAAGCGGGTATTTTGAGGCAACGGAAGTGGCCATTATGATGTCCCTATTAAAAGTGATTGATAATCCCTATCAGGATATTCCGCTTGCCTCAGTATTAAGGTCGCCTATATTAGGTTTATCAGAAGAGGAGCTTGCCCAAATCAGGATTCAAAATAAAAGAGGTTCCTTTTACGAAGCTCTTAGTTCCTTCTGCCGCAATGAGCCTGCTCTTGAAACAGGTGAATTACATGAAAAGGTCCGCCCATTTTTTGACCAGCTAAAAGAATGGCGTGTAATGGCGCGGCAGGGTTCGCTTTCCGAACTTATCTGGCATTTGTATAGAGAGACTCGCTTCTATGATTTCGTGGGGGGCATGCCAGGCGGAAAACAGCGGCAAGCGAACCTTCGTGCTTTATACGACAGAGCCAGGCAATATGAAGCAACTTCATTCAGAGGATTATTCCGTTTCTTGCGATTTATTGAGCGAATGCGTGATAGAGGCGATGATCTTGGCGCAGCCCGTGCATTGGGTGAGCAGGAAGACGTTGTACGCCTTATGACCATTCACAGCAGCAAAGGGCTGGAATTTCCATTTGTATTCATAGCTGGACTCGCCCGCAATTTTAATACGATGGATTTGAAAAAGCCTTACATGCTTGATAAGGAGTTTGGATTTGCTGCAAAGTATGTGAATGCTGAGAAAAGGATTTCGTACCCGTCTCTTCCGCAGATTGCTTTTAAACGGAAAAAGAAGATGGAAATGCTGGCAGAGGAAATGCGAGTTCTTTATGTAGCCTTAACTAGAGCAAAGGAGAAGCTTTTCCTTGTTTCTTCGGTGAAGAGTGCAGACAAGAAATTAACTCAATGGCTGCAGACAGCTGAGCATAAAGATTGGCTGCTGAATGAGTTTGACCGGGCATCAGCAGCCAGTTACCTGGACTGGATTGGCCCGGCCCTGGTCAGACATAAGGATTGTGAAACATTGAGAGGGGAAGGCCTTGCAGTGAATCCTCTGGTTCCATCAGACATACTGGAGCATCCGTCATGCTGGGACATTACCATATTGAAAAGCGAAGAAGCTGCCAAGCTATCGTCAGAAACAGATGAAAGTGAAGAAGACATGCTGCGATTGGTTTATGAGGGCAAGCTGGTTCCTGCAGAATCAGCCTATAAAGAGAAAATTGAGGAACAGCTCTCATGGCAATATTCTTATAGGCAGGCTGCACAGCACTGTTCCAAACAGTCTGTATCTGAAGTAAAGCGGCAGCGGGAAATTTTTTCTGATGAAGACAGCGGAACAGAATTAATGAAAAAGATTAACAAGCCGCTGCTTAGCCGTCCTCGTTTTATGCAGGAAAAATCACTATCGCCGGCTGAACGGGGAACGGCCATGCATGCAGTAATGCAGCATATTGATTTCAGCAGACCGGCAACAGTGGAGTCTGTATGTGCCAAATTAGATGAAATGGTTCTTAATGAACTGCTGACTGCAGAACAGCGTGAAAGCATTGATCCGCTGCTGGTTGTACAGTTTTTTGAAACGGAGCTGGGACAAAGAATCGTTCAATCTTCGGCAGTACGAAGAGAACTCCCATTCAGCTTATCTTTCCCAGCCCGAGAAATTTATCCTGACTGGCAAGGCGAAGAAGAGCCTGTGCTAATTCAGGGTATCGTGGACTGTTTGTTTGAGGATGAAAAAGGATTGGTGCTTCTGGACTATAAAACAGACGGAATTACAGGCCGATTCAAAGGCGGCTTTGCTGAAGCAAAACCATTCCTTGAAAACAGATACAAAGTGCAAATTAATATGTATACAAGAGCACTTGAGCAAATTTTGAAAAGAGAAGTCAATGAAAGATACCTATTTTTCTTTGATGGAGCACACACCATTAAGGTAGAGAAATAGGAATAGCCGGCAAGGGGACTTGCCGGCTTTTTCTAATTTTGCTGCTCTCCGGTTAAAAAGGACCTTAATGAAGTTATTCAAGAGGACACAGGCAGGAAGGAAAAAACGCAAAAAGAAAGGAAAAGACGCACAATTATGCTTTAAGAAGGAGCAAAAAGGAATATCAAAGCAAAAGTAACTGGTTTGGACGCAATCTTGGAAGAGTAGGACGCAAAAAAAGAGGGAGGATCCGGTGCGTACTGCAGGAGATTCCTTGTTTCTCTGCAGGAAGTAAGAAAAATCCCGCGCAAAAGAGGGAACTCCGCGCAAAAAGGCCATTCTCCGCGCGTAAAAGGAAAAATGCCCCGCAAAGGAGAGACTCTGGGCTTAATGAAAGAAAATAAAAAGGACGATAACAGTTTTGTTATCGCCCTCAGCTTGTTGAGAAAGGGGTATTTTTTCTCAACAAAGTTTTTCTTAAAAAGAAATATACCAAAGGAAGATTAGCTTTTCTGGTTTAAAAAAAGATCGCCATGCACCTATCCTAGCTTTGCCAGGTGCATGGCGATCTTTTTCATATTCTGGCAAGCTGCGGTGAGAAGCACCTGCTCGCTTGCATTGTGTAGTCCCCGTAACCGGCAATAGCGAAGCCCATGCAGCTCTTTTGAGTCTGCGAAGCTTCGCTCCACTTTTTCTTTTCTGAATTTATATAGTATCTTTCCAGATTTGGAAAGCCGGTTTTGTCTGACCTTTTCCTTATCATCCT